>CAVUYK010000001.1:0-456639 GCA_963745655.1 Terriglobales bacterium
CGAAGTACTGCCGCATGAGGGGCGCGGCGGCGCCGTAGGCCACTTCCATGAATTCGTTCACGGCCTGCTTTACGTCCGCCTTGGAATCCCACAGCAGACGCGAGAGCACCCAGGACTTCAGCGCCGCGTTCTCGGCACCACCGCCGGCCGCCGCTCCGCCCTGCATGAACAAGCCCACCACACCGTGCCGCTTGTACATGGGAATGTCGGCGGCCAGTTCGTCGAAATCCGGGAAGGGCTGAAGATAGTGGCGGAAGTTCGTGTTGTAGTGCCAAAC
Source organism: Terriglobales bacterium (assembly GCA_963745655.1). GTDB lineage: Bacteria > Acidobacteriota > Terriglobia > Bryobacterales > Bryobacteraceae > JAJFUV01. The sequence continues at coordinate 278 of CAVUYK010000001.1, forward strand.
GTAGAGTTGGCTGGTAATCTTCGACCAGGCCCGCAGGTTGTTCACGACGTACGCATTGTAAGGGCACTGCTCATAAGGGTGCGCTTCGCACGCTCCGATGGGGCAGAGCCTGATGCGAACGTTGTGGCGTGGGCGTACCCGCAGAGGTGGAGTTCTGTGTAGGTGTAAGCCAGGGTGTCGATCAGCTTATCCGGGTAGTGCTTTTCCACCTCGGCGGCCAAGGCGTTGACAAAGCGCAACAGCGGGCCGGAGTGCGCACCGCCTTCTTCCGCCTCCACCTGGCGGCAGCGATCGCACTCGCACCAGCCGTCCCAATCGTTCTGCGACACGGAGCAAATCTGGGCTTCCGGATGTTCCCTGCTCCAATCGAGAACCTTCTTGACCGACAACCGCAGCACGTCCGGATTGGTGAGGCACAACTGGCCGCCGCGTTCCCGCCGCCGGCCGTCGATCAACGAGAAATACTCCGGGTGCCGCTGGAAATGTTCTTCGGGCGGAATGAGCGCGTAGAAGGAGTGGACGAAGGGATAGTATTTCAAACTGCCGCCGGTGGATTCGTCTAATTGGAGCGAGCCGCCGTTCATCTTGTTGCGCGCGGCCCAGTCCTTATTGAATGCCTCGCTGAAGTAGGGTTCGCGATATTCGAAAGCCGGTGCGTGCCGTTCATTCAGCGCTGCGATGGCGATGGTGCGCTTCCTGGGAATGCGGCTGAGATCGGGCGTGAACCACCGGCAACCCAACTTCTCGAGGAAGGTATAGACGCCGTACATGGAGCCGCGCCGCCGGCCACCGGCGATGATCGGTGTTCGCCCGCGGTCTTCAAGACGAAACCTTCGTCACCCAGCGCCTGGTACGGTATCGGCTGTTGCAAGGAGTCCGTGATACGGTTCCGGCCCACCAGGATCAACGGGCCGGGTGGAGTGGTTTTGTCGTCGATGATCGCCAACCGCGTGCCGGACATCTTCTGTAGGAATTTCTGCAGTTCGGCGGCGCCGCGGCGCTCCGAAGGTGAAGCGGAAGCGGACAAACAGATGGAATAGCCCGAAACACCTTCCCGAACCAGTGTGAGTTCGGCGCCGCCTGCCGGGCGGGATGCGCACACCAGCGCCAGAAGAACCAGAATCGAAGACGCGCCAGCTGCGAAACCAGATGGTTTTGTCATCGCAATAATCCTCAGCGGATCTCGACCGCCACTCGCGCCTGGCCCGTCGCGAGCGGCATATCGATGACAATGCGCCCCTGGCTAGCTTCGGCGCGGCCGTCCTTCTTATAAGGATCGTGTGGTAGCACAGGCCACACGATGGTGGCATCTTTCGGAATTCGCACGCGCACGCCGGCAAGCTCGATCCACTCGCCCGCCTCGGCCGCCGTCCAGCTTAAAGGCGTCTCATCCAGCACCTTACGTTTGCCCGAGGCCGACACGAGTTCCTTGCCCATGCGCGGTAGAAGCTGCAAGTGCGCCATCATCGCCGTGTCGCCCGAATAGGTTATCTCCAGGCGATCCTTACCGGACGTTTTCAACCGAACGGTGCCACGCTTGCCGCCGTAATCGAGTTCCACACCGAAGCTCTTACCAACCAGCAATCGCGCGGATTTCGGAATGTGCACCAAGCCGGCCCCGGGCACGAAGTTCGGGTTCTCGTCGCCGGCGCGGTGCCGCAGCAGATTCAAGTCGCCGATGGTGAAGGTGCTCCAGCGCGGCTGTAACTTGGTATTACCGCCTCCAAAGATCAAGCCGGTGCGGTCGTGATACACGCTGAAAAAGTTCTGCCGGTCTTGAATCCAGCGCACCGTGGACAGTGGAGCGGTCAGCGCCGATGCCGCCAGGAACCACGGTCCTCGACGACGCACGGCGGCGTCGCCTTTGCCCAAGACGAAATCGAAATTTGATTCCATCGGGTCCCGCACTAACCCGGGGCCCTCTTTACCGTAGAACAGCAGCAACGCAGCGGCATCGGCGGGCAGAGGTTTCTTGTAGAGTCTGAGCAGCCGCGCGGTGTACGTGCGCCCTTCCGGGCTCATCGTGAAGCCGGCGCTGGGAAGCCAGATCTCATCGTGATACGGGTTGCGCTCGTCGATAGTTTCGACCAGGGTACCGTCCGGATAGGTGAAGTGCGCATGGAACGTGGCGGCCTTTCGCAGCGCGGCGAGCACCGTTTCGTCGCCCGAGGCGGCCAGATACACTCCCAACGCATCGCAATACACGGTGTTGTACAGCACCACCGGACCAACGTGCTCAGACCAGTAGCCATCGGCGTGTTGCTGGGCCACCACACGATGCAGGAACTCCGCCGCCTGCTTGCTCCATGCCGGCTCGTTCAACAACCGCCCGGCGAAGTACAGCCCCATGGCGTGGTGCGCGGGGATGTTCACCAGCCGCGCTCTGCGCAGTTCGCGCGAGATGCCTGCGTAGCCCAGCCGAAGAGCCTTCTCCCATCTGGCGCGGCGCGCTGGGGCATCGCGTCGCGCACAATGCCATAAGCGCGGATCCAGCGCGAGTAAGTCCAAGGCATGTAGATCTTGCCCCAGGTCGAGCCATCTTTCTTTCGGAAGACCCACTTGCCTTCGGCATCGGCGTCATCAATCAACGCGTCGCCGCCGGTCATAATGGCCTCCAGAACCTTGGGGTCATGGTAGTAGTGGTTACTCGCCGACTCGGTCGACCACGCGGCCGCCAACGCCAGCATGACGTTCTGATCGGTGACGATCCAGATACCGGAGCCGAAGCGTCCCGTCCGAGCGTCCTGCGAGGCCAGAACACTGGGCACTTGGCCGATCAAGTCGTCCAGACACCGTTTCTTGAATACGACCTCCCCGGCGCAAAGACCGGAGACGACCAGGAAAAGAGCGGCCACAACCGCGCGTATTGACATAAGAATTAAATGATAACGTCGGATACCGTTCAGTTGCAGCCAGGGGTCCGCCGCGCCCGCCGTGCGCGGAAAGTTTCCACCGCGGAAGGATCCGTCAGAAAGCCGGGGGGCTTCAAGGCGGGAATCTCGTACAGTCTGTCGAGAACCAGCAGTCCCGCGAGGTCCGCAAGCTCACCGATAACGAGCATCAGACTTCGATTCTGACGACGCTGGCAGTGTCGCTGTTCGCCAGATGGAACGGAACCAATTTCTGATGCGATTCAAGTAGTCAATCCGGAGCGGCGCAGACTCGACAGCCAGATCCGGACCAAGACCGGACAGCGCCATCGGCTGGCGGCTCAGTTCGGCGCCCTGACCCTATCCGCGGACCGCGCATCACATCCCGGTGAAGTCCCTGCCGTAGCAAGACCACTTCACTCGCCTGCGCACCGGGCGGAAGCGCTTCATCGATAACCGAGGGCGTGGAATACCGGTACTCGCGCATGGGAAGTGGGGGTGAATTTCCGAATAGAACCGGGAGAACGAAGCTCCGGGGACGCTGAGAGCGTCCCCGGAGCTGATGGTGCCGTGAGAATCAGAAGGTCAGCTTGGCGCCGACCTGGATGGTGCGGCTGCCGCTGCCGCCGTAGATCTTGCCGGACTGTGCGTTGGGCAGGCCGCCGTCGCGGGTGTCGGCAATGGTACTACTCGGACCACCCAGGTTGAAGTGGTTGGTAGCGTCGAAGAAATCGGATCGTAGTTGCAAGGCCGTCCTCTCCCAGATGTGGAAGTTCTTGGCCAGACTGACGTCCCAATTATACATGCCCGGTGCAAATAGCATGTTGCGGGAGGAGTTGCCCCAGTTCCAGGGCTGCGGAGGAGCGTACGCAGCGGTATTGAACCACGGCACGCCATTGATGATGTCGTGGCCGCTACCCTGGGCGTAGAGAGTGGAGTCCGGCCACCAGGTCTGCGCGGTTGGTGACGCCGGTAGGCGCCCACCAACTGCTGGAGTACGCCGAGGGGATCGAGAAGCCCACCGAGAAGGGTACGCCTGTCGAATAGTTGGTGATGCCGGAGACTTGCCAGCCGCCGATAACGGCATCGGCGAACTTGTTGGCGTCGCCGAGAAAGTGCTTGCCGCGGCCGAAGGGCAACTCGTACACGTAGTTGAACACCAGGACGTGCCGGCGGATGCCGGTGCTGTTACCGTAATCCAGACCCGGGTTGGACGGGACCATTGGTCCGTAGATGTACTCCGCATTGTCCAAGCTGCGTGTCCACTGGTACTCAAGCTGGAAATAGAAGCCATTCGAGAAGTTCTTGGTGGCCTCCACCTGGAGCTGGTTGAAGTTCGCCGAGGCGCCGCTGCGCGTGGAGTAAATGGTTGCCCACGGCTGGTAGGGACGCTGTTGCTGCAGCGGAACATTGGGAGTCTGCTTGGCGGGCACATTCAGATCGCTGAACATCCACTGGAGGTGATGCGTCTGGCTGCCTGCATAGGTGAAGCGTGCCGCCCAGTTGTTGCTGAACTGATGTTCCAGGGTGGCATTCCACTGCTGGATGGCCGCGTTCTTGAAGTCCCGCTGCATGGCATAGACGTTGGGGTTCGGCGACGCGCCGGTCGCCCCTTGGAGCTTGGCGGGGAAGGGGTCGGCGAAGGTGATGTCGGGAAGATACTGAGTAGTCGGCTTGCCCGGAATCAAAGAGGCGTAGTTCGCGCCGGAAAAACCGCCCAGACCGCCGGCCCAAGGTGGACTCAACACATCGTCGCGCGAGCCGACGAAGGCCGGGTTGAAATTGTAGTAGACTCCGTAGCCAGCGCGCAACACCGTCCTGTTATCAGAGGACGGACGGTAAGCGATGCCGACGCGCGGGCCCCAGTTGTTCTTGTCGCCGATCATGTAGCGGGATGGAAGGCCCAGCGCCTGAGTGGTGGTGAAGTTGTAGGCGTTGAACATGGCCAGCGAAGCGCCGATAGGCGGGAAGGTGGGAGTGGCGGAGTCCTGCGGCAGCGCCAGCCGGTTGGTCTGGGGATCCCAGTAGGTGGAGTAGTTGCCCTGCCAATTCCACGGCGTCTGGTACATGTAGCGCACGCCGAAGTAAACGGTCGTCTTGGAGCTGGCCTGCCAGGTGTCTTGGGCGTAAAACTCGGTGTCCCAGCACCAGTAGACGCCGTTAAAGACTCCTGCTGAGCCGGTGACCGACTTGTCGGCGACACCGAGCAGGAAGTCCGCGTAGGCGTTTCCATTGGACTGGGGCTGTGAGGGATTACCCTTGTTTCCGGTCCACTGGCCACTAAAGTTGAATGTGCCCAGCGGCGCGTTGGGGTTCGGGCCATAACTCTTATAGGTGGTCGCCATGGCACCGAACTTGATAGTGTGGCGGTTCTTCACCCAGGTCATGTTGTCGGAATACTCAAAATCAAAACCGTGCCCGTACTGGCCGGTGCCGTAATCGTAGAACATGCCGGTGTAGCCGCTCATGGCCATGGTGGGAAGACCGCGATTGGGGCTTTTCGTTAACTGCGGGAAGAGCGTGGTCGGATCGAAGTCCTGATTCATCCCGGTGCGGATGCTGGGGTGATCGAACCAGGCGAAGCGGAAATCGTTCAGCATATGCGCATTGAAGGTGTGGGTTTCCACCAGGCTGTAGCCGAACGTCTTGTACCCGAAGTTACTGCCCTGTCCATAGGTGGGCGGATAGCCTTGCACAACCTGGAGGGGGTCGCCAATGTTCCGCGTGTAAACGCCGTAGAGTTGGTCTTTCTCACCAATCTGGTAGTCGAGCCGGAGGTCCATGGAATTCACGGTTCCGGCCGCGGCGACCAAGGCGAAGTAATTGTTGCCACCATTGGGTATTCCGGCGGCGTTGGTGGTCTGGGTAGGCTGAGGCAAGTACGTGTTCAGCTTCTGGGCCTGGGTGGTGATCAGGTTGGACGGAATCTTGTTGTTCGGGAACGGATTGCCGGTCCAGGGGTTGTAGAGCTGGGTGCCGCCCGAAGCGATGCAAGCACCGTTGGCATCGTAGGCGGCGCACAGAGATGAGAAATCGCCCGTGCGCATGGCGGTTCCGGGGATGGTCAACTGGTTGGTTCCGTATGTGCGGTTGCGAAGTCCCTGGTAGTCGAAGAAGAAAAAGGCACGGTTCTTTCTGATGGGCCCGCCAACGTCGACGCCGAACTGGTTGCGGACGAATGGCGGCCGCGCCTTGCCGCTGGCATTGTTGATGAAGCTGTTGGCGTTGAGTGACTTGTTCTGGTTGTACGCGAACAAGTTGCCATGGAGCCCGTTGGCGCCCGCCTTGGTCACCATGGTTGCGGTGCCCAGGCTCCTGTACTCGGCGTTGGTGTTGTAGGCCTCGACCTTGAACTCCTGCAAGGACTGGATGGGCGGCAGACTCATCGCGCCGAGGTTGTAGGAGTAAGCGGCCGCGCCGTTACCGAAATCGTTGGCCTGGGTTCCGTTAATGGTGAAATTAAAGGAACCCCAGTGGGTGGCGCCACCGGCCTGCGGGCTCGTTACGCTCGCCTGAGCACCTGGCATAAGGACCATCAGGCCGTCGATGGACTGCTGCGCGAGCGGCAACTCCCGCATCGCCTTGGCGGCGATGGTGCCGCCGATGGTCGGGCTGTCGGTCTTAATCAGCGGTGCCTCACCGGTCACGCTGACGCTCTGCTGCATTTCGCCGACTTGCAGTTGCGCGTTTACACGCACGGTCTGGGAGGCGAGCACCTGATTTCCGGTGGAGCGATAAGTCTGAAAACCAGACTTGGTTGCAGTGACGGTGTAGACACCGGCCTGCAAATTTGGAACTGAGAAAGCGCCGGAAGCGTCAGCAGTAGTTTTGACAGAGATCCCCGTACCCTCGTTGGTAACGGCGATCTGAGCTTCGGGGACACCGGCGCCCGAAGCGTCTGTCACCAGCCCGAGAATGGTACTGGCGATGTTCTGTGCCAGGGCTCCTGGCGCGCAGAGAACGAGCGCCAAGAAGGCCGTGCAGACGGTAGATCTTGTAAGTTTGTACATTTTCCCCTTCCCAAGAATATCCCTAATCGGAAGTCTAGCCCAAGACTAGAACGGAGTCAATCAAAAGTTCGAACTTCGATCTTGCCCTTGACATCCTCCCTCCAACTACCTTAAGCTGCAGCTCGGGAGGATTGGTTTCGGTAATTTAGGGCGTTTTGTATGAAGTCCGACTTCCTTGACGCCCTCCTACTCCCTGTGTTAGATCCAAGACAGGAGTACGGCACCGGGAGGTGCGGACATTGCTTCAGAAAGAAGCAGGTCGATTGTGACAGCAAAGAGCTTTAAGCAGCTTGCGATTTGCCTGTTAGCCTTACTGGATGGGAGCGTCGGCGATTCTCGCCCAGAACTTCGCAGGCACGATTGTTGGCGCGGTCACCGATTCGTCGGGCGCGGTAGTCAGCTCGGCTGGAGTGTCCGTAGTCAATGAGGCAGGTCGAAGCCGTCCAGCGCTATTCGAACGGGTTGAATTTCCAGATTGAGTACTCCTGGAACCGTTCGCTCGACGACGTGCCGGTGGTCGGCGGCCCGCAGGACCCCTACAACGCCCGGATCGACCGAGGCAACTCGGACCAGATCCGCCGTCACATCTGGACCTTCGCCGGCAGCTACGATCTGCCCTTCGGAACCGGAAAGAAATTCCTCTCGGGCGCGCATCCCTTCGTGAAGCAGGTGCTGGGCGGCTGGCAGATCTCCAGCATCACGACCATGCGCACCGGCACGCCGTTTTCGCCCGGCTTCAGCCCCACGCAGACCGGCTGGCGTGGTAGCCGTCCGAGTGTGGTTGCGGGCGCGAACATCTATCCGGCTAATCAGACCTTGGACCAGTGGTTCAATCCGGCCGCTTTCTATACGCCGGCGCCCTTCACCTGGGGCAACGCGCCGCGTAACATGCTCTTTGCCCCGGGCGAGATCATCATCGACGCAAGTGTGTTGAAGGACTTCAGTATTCACGAGCGCATCAAGGCGCAGTTCCGCGGTGAGCTCTTCAATGCGCCCAACCATCCCAACTGGGGCGGCCCCGGCATCGAACATCTCCGTAGCCTCGTCGGTTGGAAAGATCACCAGCCGTGGCGATCAACGCCAGGTCCAGTTCGGCTTGAAGATCCTCTTCTGATGAAAAGAGCGATCCTTTTATTGACCCTTCTGAACGGCGGGCTGCTAGCGCAGCCCGCCGTTCCCATTTTGCGTTGGTGGCAGAAGGCGCCCCTGCGCATCTCGGACATCACCACCAGCATGGACCGTATCGACGCGCTCCCGGCTCCGCAACTGGCCGAATGGAAAGCCTCGCGGGGCTTCAACGCCGAACATCTCGAGATCATGGGGATGGAAGGTGGCCTGGACGACCAGGAATTCTACTTTAAGAGTAAGGTTGCCGGCCGCGTGAACCCGGACTATCTGCGCCAGTATATCGTCGAGGCGCATAAGCGCGGGATTCGCGTGATGATCTATTTCAACGTGCATTGGTACCGCACCGCGTTCGGCGCCAAGCACCCCGACTGGCAGCAGATCACCGAATCGGGCAAACCCGTAAGCGGTGTCTACGACAACGGCACGGATTTTTGTTTGAACACCCCGTGGCGCGAATGGTGCTTCCAGGTCCTGCGCGACTTGGGCGCGTACGGCGTCGATGGGATCTTCTATGACGGCCCCGTCTACCGCGCCGACACTTGCTACTGCAACCACTGCCGCGCCAAGTACCGCAAGCTCCACGGCGAGGAAATGCCCTCGAAGAAATTGCGCACGGGCGCGCAGTTTAAGCGTCTGCTGGATTTCCAGGTGGCCAGCATGGCCGAGTTCTTCAAGGACTCGAACCAGGTTCTCAAGTCCATCAGCCCCGACATCGCCTTCTATACGAACGGAGGCGTGCGCGGCGCCAACTGGGCCACGGCGCGCATCAATCGCGCCCTGGTCGAATACCAGGATTTGCTGGGCAGCGAAGGCGGCTTCCTCGGCGGCGATCTGACTCGCGTGCCGCTGTGGAAGCCGGGTCTTACCGCGAGAATGCTGGAGACGCAAGCCGGCGGAAAGCCGACGGTGATCTTCTCGGCCACTGGGCTCAAACCCTGGACGTTTTCGCTCCTGCCCAAGCCCGAGCTGCGGCTCCTTTACGCCGACACCATCGCCAATGCGGCGAGCGTGTGGATGGGGATGAGCAGTTTCGACTTCAAACAACCCGAGATCGAAGCCATCGCGGAGATGAACCGGTTCGTGGAAAAGAACGGCGCCTATTACATGGGCACGCGTTCGGAGGCCAAGGTGGCGGTGGTGTGGTCGGAGACCACGGCGAACTTCTATGCCGGGTCGCCGGCGCAGATGATCGATATCGACCGCATTCCGTCGCGCAGCGCCGTGGGCAACGTGGATGAGGAGTTCTCGGGTGTCTCCGAAGCGCTGCTGCGCGCGCACGTTCCGTTCGACGTGATCGACGACGTGACGCTGGAGCGCGAGCCGCTGGAACGCTACGCGGCGATCTTCCTGCCGAACGTCGCCTGCATGAGCGACCAGGCCGCCGCGCGTTTGAAGGCGTATGTCGAGCGCGGTGGCAACCTGTTCGCTACTTTTGAGACCTCACTCTACGACGATACCGGCATCCGGCGCCAGGATTTCGCCCTGGCCAGCCTGTTCGGCGTTTCCGACGACAAGCGGATTATCGGGCCGACGCGCTGGGACTTCATGAAGCCGTTGTCGAAGCATTGGCTGCTGGAAGGCACTGCGCGTGAGTTGATGCCGTCATCCATCTATCACGTGCGCGTGAAACCCAACGGGGCCGAGGTTCCGCTGCGGTTCACCGTCCCCTTGAAAGGCCGCTACGACGGTGTCCCGCCGCTATCGCCCGATCCGGCCGTGGCCGTTCAACAGAGCGGCAAGGGCACCGTGGTCTACTTCGCCGGCGACTTCGGCAACACGGTCGCTACGTTCCACCTGCCCGAGTTCCTCCATATGGCCGCGAACGCGGCCGGCCGCCTGGCACCCTCCCCCGTCCAAGTCGAAAACCTGCCTGGGTCGGTCGAGGTGGTTTGGCGCTCGCAACAAGACGGCCGCCGCAAACTGCTTCACCTCGTGAATTTCACGGGGGAGATGACGCGGCCCATCACGCGGGTTCTACCTCTCATTAACGTGCGTGTGAAAGCGCCCGCCGCGACCAGAGCAGCCTACACGCTCATGCGGCCGCGGACGCTGCCCATCACGGATGGTGTGGTGGTTATTCCGCGCGTCGACGAGTACGAAGTGGTAGTCTTCGAACCATGAGACGCCTACTGGCAGTCGCGCTGCTGATCTTCGCTTCCTCGGTTCAGGCCGAGGTCCGCTCCAACCAGGCGGACCTTCAGGCCTACTTGAAGGATCTCTGCGATTGGACGCTCACGCTGGATGTGGGCAGCGGCCAACTCAAGAACACCAAGGATCACGCCTGGTCCATCTTCATCAACGGCAACCTGGCGCGGATGCTGATGGCCGGCTACCAGATCACGGGCAACCGCGCCTATCTCGACGAGGCACTACGTTGGGCGGATACGTTCGTCCAGCAGCAGCGGATCGTCATTACGTCGAAGGGAGAGGAAGGCGGCTACTGGGCGGACGCCGGCCCTATTGGCAACATCTATTTCGGCGATGCCGGAACCGCGGCCACGGCGCTGGCGCTGGCCTGCCGCTTCGCCACGCCCGCTCGCCAGCAGATCTACCAGCGCGCCATGGACCGCTATGTGCGCTTCGTGTACCAAGGCTCCATTGACGATCCGCAAGGAAAGGGCCGCGGCGCGGTTACCACGTGGTTCGTCGCATCGCCGGCAGCTAAGGGTGCCATCGGCACGGGTTACTACAGGGGGCATTTGAGCCCGCAACCTTACACGGTGTCCACGGCCACGACGGCCGCGGCGTTCCTTTCGCAGTATTTCGCGCTGACCCGCAAGCCCGAGATCGCCCGGGATGCCTACGCGGCGGCGTCCTGGCTCATGAGCACACAAACGCCCGAGAACGGCATTCCGTACATCATCGACGGCACCAGCCAGGTTCATTGGCCGTTGGCGGTGATGACTTACTGTGGCGAGGGCTTCATCGGTGTGCACACGTTGGTGGACGACAAGGTGGCGCGTGGGAGGCTAGAACGCGGTGTGAAGCCCAGCATCGATTGGCTTGTCAAGACGCAGAACCCCGACGGCACCTGGGGGGAGAAGCGCAGTGACGACCAGCAACGCAGCGCGGGTGCGTTATCGCTGCTCAACTGGTATTACTTGAAGGCGGATCACGACGATCGGGTCCGCGCGGCTGTCGATAAGTACATTGGTTTCCTGCTTGACCCTGCTAACAGCCGCGCGCACGGCGTCAAGGAGCTGGTGCGGACCACCGGCTTCGTGGGCCTGGCCATCGCCGAAGTGCTGCGTCCCGGCATCACGTTCCATGCGGGCCTGGCGCCCTCCGCGGCGGCAATCAACGTAACTACCGGTGGCGGTTATTTCCCGGTCATGATCGGCCTCGGCGGCGACCATGTGCTCGCCGTCGTGCGCGGTGGTGGCGCGCACATCGGACGCCCCGGCCGTCTCGATATCGTGCGCTCGAAAGATGGCGGCAAGACATGGTCGGCGCCGCGCACGGCTATCGACGGTCCGGAAGACGATCGGAACCCGGCGCTCGGCGTGCTGAAGGACGGCAGCGTGCTGCTCTCCTACGCCGTCCTGTCCGGATACGACGCGTCCGGGCGGCGCCTGCTACCGGACCGCGCTAAGTGGTTGTTCGACGGCGTCTATGTCATGCGGTCCACCGACAAGGGCGCGACGTGGTCGAAACCGGTACGCAGCGAAGCCATCCATAAGTTCTACGCCGGACAGGGCGCCGTGTCGCCTTACGGCAAGATCATCCAGTTGCGCGATGGCAGCATCGTCATGCCCGTCTATTTCGAGTTCCATGACCAGCGCGGGAATGAAAGTTACATCTTCCGCTCGCGCGACGGAGGACGTACGTGGGGCGAGCCGTCGCTTCTCGGTAAGCACTTCAACGAAACCTCCGTTGTGGAGCTTCCGGATGGACGCCTGCTGGCCGCCATGCGCTCGGAGAAGGGCGGCCACGTCGCCACCGTGCATTCGAGTGACGGCGCGCGCACGTGGTCCGAACCTCACGTGGCGACGCGCGACAGCGAACATCCGGCCGACCTGATTGTCACGCGCGCGGGCGAAGTGGTGCTAACCTTCGGACAGCGCAACCGGCCGCTCGGCGCGCAGGCTATGCTGAGCCGCGATGGCGGCGTAACATGGGATCAGGACCGCAAGATGATTCTCTCGAGCGACGCTCCGAACGGCGATTGCGGCTATCCTAGTTCCGTGGAACTCGCGGATGGCCGCATTCTGACGATGTTCTATCAAGTGGACGACTCCGCCGATGCTCCGCGCAGCGCGCGTGCGCGCGCCATCGCCTGGGACATTCCACCGGGGCGGACGCTGCCCCAAAAGAAGGGAGACTGAAATGAATCGACGTAATTTCTTATCCACCGCCACTGTCGCGGGCGTGGCCATGGGGCCCATGGTTGTGCGCGCCGAAGACAAACCCGCCTTGCTGGGCGGCACTCCGGTGCGTCAAGGCCGCTGGCCGAGTTGGCCGGTCTTCGATCGTAAGGAAGAAGACGAACTGCTGGGCGTCCTGCGTAGCGGCAAGTGGTACCGCGGCTATGGCAAGTACCAAGTGGAGCGCTTCGAGACGGCTTACGCGCAGTTGACCGGCGCTAAGCACTGCCTGGCCACGGCCAACGGCACCAGCGCGTTACTGGTTTCGCTCAACGCGTTGGGCATTCAGGCGGGCGACGAAGTTATTCTGCCGCCGTACACTTTTGTGGCCACCCTGAACGTCATCCTGATGATGAACGCGTTGCCCGTGTTTGTGGACTCCGATCGCGAGACCTCGCAAATCGACGCCCGCAAGATAGAAGCCGCCATCACGCCCCGCACAAAGCTGATCATGCCCGTGCATTTGGGCGGCTCCGCCGCGGACCTGGACGCCATCCTCGCCATCGCTAACAAGCACGGAATCCCGGTGGTGGAAGACGCTTGCCAGGCTCATCTGGCCGAATGGCGCAACCGCAAAGTCGGCACCTGGGGAGCCACCGGTTGCTTCAGCTTCCAAGCTTCCAAGAACCTCAATTCCGGCGAAGGCGGCGCGATTCTTACCAACGACGACGCACTCATCGAGAAGTGCTTTGCCTTCCACAACAACAGCCGCGGCCGCCAGACCGCTGGTTATGACTTCACTTACGGCGGACGCGGCCTCAACCTGCGCATGACCGAGTTCCAGGGTGCTCTGCTGATGGCGCAGATGACCCGCTTGGAAGCGCAATCCAAGACCCGCGAGCAAAATGCACAGTACCTGAGCGGCATGCTGAAGGAGATCGGCGGGGTGCCTCCGTCGAAAATGTACGACGGCTGCACGCGCAACGCTTATCACTTGTACATGTTCCGCTACCAGCCTGAACAGTTCTCCGGCCTCCCGCGCGCCAGGTTCCTCAAGGCCATGGCGGCCGAGGGCATTGGTTGTTCAAGCGGGTACACGCCGCTCAACACGGAACCGTTCATCAAGCAGACTATCGAAGGCCGCGGGTTCCGCATGGCGCATCCCAAGGACGCCATCGATGGCTGGGTGGAACGCACACGGTGTCCCGAGAACGACAAGCTTTGCGCGGAAGCGCTCTGGTTGACGCAGACCATGTTGCTGGCCACCCGCCACGACATGGATCTGATTGTCCAGGCCACCCGCAAGATTAAGAAGCACGCCAGCGAACTGGCGAAAGCCTGAACCAGGAGTCTACTTAGATGAAGAACTGCGCTGTTGGTGTGTTCACCGCAATTGTGTCTTTCCTCTTTCTCGGCGCTTGTACGAAGCCGGCCCCCGAACAGGAGGCTAATAGACCCATGGCACGCGGAAAGTTGGTTGCGAAGACTTATAATTCCGGCTTCGCGTTCGCACATGACACTTACAACGGCATGCGGGCGGCCAGCGATGGAAAGATCTATTACGTACTAAGCGCCGAGCCTCAGGATGTGGCCGGCCAAATGTTCGCCTACGATCCCGCCGCGGACAAGACCAAGTTCGTCGGCGACCTCACCGAGGCCTGCGGAGAAAAAGGCAAGAACGTCGTCAGCCAAGGCAAGAGCCACGTGAATTTCGTCGAATCCAACGGTAAGCTCTACTTCGCCACGCACCTCGGATATTACAGCATCATCGACGGCATGGAGAAGGTAGGCATCCCGACGAAGGGCGTCAAACCGTATTTGGGCGGGCACTTCCTCGCTTATGATATGGCCTCCGGCAAGTTCGAGGATCTGGCCATCGAGCCGCACGGCGAAGGCATCCTCACCATGAATATGGACGTCAAGCGCGGCCGTCTCTACGGCCTCACCTGGCCCACCGGTTACTTCATCCGTTACGATTTGGCTAAGAAGGAGATGAAATACCTTGGCAAGTTCAACGAGATGGGCGAGAACGGTAAGGGCGCCACTTACCGCACCATCTGCCGTTCGTTGGCCATCGATCCGCGGGACGGCTCGGCCTATTTCTCGCTGGGCAGCGGCACCATTCTGCGCTACGACTACGAAAAGGAAACCGTCACCCCCGTCGAGGGCGACGACCTCAAGAAGGACTACTTCGGACTCTACGACATCACCTCGCCCGGACACATGGCATACAACTGGCGTCAGACGTTCTGGTATGAGCCCGAGAACATGATCTACGGCGTACACGGCAATTCAGGCTACTTGTTCCGCTTTGATCCAAAGGCCCAGCGCGTGGAAGTGCTCCCCCGATTGACCTCGGAGCCTTCGCAGCGCAGCGGCATGTTCGACCAGTTCAGCTACGGCTACCTCGGCTTCACCCTCGGCCCCGACGGCCGCACCATCCACTATCTCACCGGCGGTCCGGTTTACGTGGACGGCAAACGTGTTCGAGGCAAGGAAAGTACAGCCAAGGGTGAGGCGAAGGGTACCGAGGATCTGCACCTTGTTACCTACGACATCCCCGCGGGAAAGTACAGGGACCACGGAGCCATTTTTTATGAAAACGGCGATCGGCCCAGTTACGTGAATTCAATCGCGGTGGGCCACGACGGCTCGGTGTACTTCATGGCGCGAATGACCGAACACGGCAAGATGCGCTCGGACCTTGTGAAGCTTACCGGGCCGTTCAAGAGCAACTTCGTATAAGATGCCCAGCACGATGTAAACCACCATGACGGCAATTGCCAGCAGCACCCACAGGTTCGTGAGCGACCCTTCGAACGCTTTCGCCGCGCCCTGGAAGGTTGTGCTGATAGTGGGCGGCAGGTTCTCATCCGCCACACGCCGCACATCCGCCACGGCCTTGCCCAGCGAAGCGCCCGGTTTCACGTTAAACGAAACGGTGACGGCCGGCAACTGGCCGTAATGGTTTACCGACTGAGGTCCATTTTCGACAGCGACGCGCGCGAGCGTGTCGAGCGGTATCAGCTTTCCGCCGGTGGACTTGAAGTACAGCTTGGAAAGCGCCGTGGGGTCCAATTGATACTGGGGCAGCAGCTCGAGTAATACCTTGTACTCGTTGGTGGCCGAGTAAATGGTCGAGACCCAGCGTGGGCCGTAGGCATCGTAGAGCGCATTCTCCATGGATTGCGCGCTCACCTGCATGGCAGCGGCCTTGTCCCGGTCGATGGTTAAACGTACTTGCGGGCTTTCGACCATCAAGTTACTGGTCACGTCCTCAAGTTCAGGTAACTGGGCGAGCTTTCTTTGCAGCATGCGCGAAGCCGCGTAAAGCTCTTCTTTGTCCGGCGACTGCAGCGAGAACTGATAGAAGCTCTTGGTCACCTGCCCGCCGATGCGGATGGTAGGCGGATTCTGCAGATACACCTTGACACCCGGTACCGTCGCCAGCTTGGGTTTCAAGCGCGCGATGATGCCGCCTACCAGCAGGTCGCGATCCGCGCGAGGCTTGAGATGCACGACAATCTGGCCGAAGTTCTGGCCACCTAATGTCGATGACGCCGCGCCGCCCACGGTTGACACCATGGAATCGACGTCCGGGTCCGCATTAATGATGTCGGCTACTTGCCGCTGCAGGCCAACCATCTGCTGAAACGAAGCACCCTGCGCTCCCTCGGTAACAACCGCGATCTGGTCGGTGTCCTGGTCGGGGATGAACCCTTTGGGGATGACCACGAAGAGGACCGCCGTGCCCGCCAGCACCACCACGAACGTCACCATGGTCACTGGGCGGTACCGCAATACCCATTGCAGGCTGACGTCATAGATGTGTAACATACCATCGAAGAAACTCTCGGTTGCGTGGTAGAACCACGAACGCCGCTGCTCGGAAGGCGGCCTCAGGAAACGGCTGCAGAGCATGGGCGTCAGCGTCACCGACACTACGCCGCTGATTAGAATGGCGGCGCAGATGGTGACGGCGAACTCCTTGAACAACCGGCCCAGCACGCCGCCCATGAACAGAACCGGAATGAAGACGGCGGCCAGCGAGAGCGTCATGGAGACGATGGTGAAGCCGATCTCTTTCGATCCCGTGAGCGCGGCTTCGTAGACGGGCTCTCCCATCTCGATGTGCCGCACAATGTTCTCCAGCATGACAATGGCATCGTCGACCACGAAGCCCACCGCCAGAATCAACGCCATCATCGAAAGGTTGTCCAGGCTGTAGTTGAGCAGGTACATCACGGCGAAGGTGCCGATGACGGAGAACGGCAGCGCAAGGCTGGGGATGATGGTGGCCGAGGCGTTGCGCAAGAACAAGAAGATGACCAACACGATCAACCCGAGCGTGAGCAGCATGGTGAACTTCACGTCGTTGTAGGAGTCGCGAATGGTCTCCGAGCGGTCGTAGAGCACGCTCATGTGCACCGATGGCGGCAACTCGGTTTGAAAGACCGGGAGGAGCTTTTTCACGCCGTCGGTCACTTCGATGGTGTTGGTGCCGGGTTGGCGCTGGATGGCCAGCGTGACGGCGCGCTGAGTGCCGCGCTTGTTCAAGTACCAGGACGCGGTGCGGTCGTCCTCCACGCCGTCGCGCACCTCGCCCAACTCCTCCAGACGGATGGGCGAGTTGTCGCGATAGCTCACGACCAGCGGCTTGTAGGCGCTCGCGGTGGCAAGTTGCCCGCTGGCCTGCAACGTGAAGGCGCGCTGCGGACCGTTAATGGTACCGGTGGGCAGGTTCACGTTCCAGTTGCTCAGGGCGGTCTCGATCTCGTTGATGCCCACCTGCCGCGAGGCGAGCGCGTAAGGATCCATCTGCACGTGCACGGCGTACTTCTGTGCGCCCAGCACCTGCACCTGCGCGACACCCGGTCACCATCGAGATACGCTGCGCCACACGCGTCTCGGCGTATTCGTTGAGCGTCCACAACGGCACGGCGTCGCTGGTCAGCACCAGGTAGAGGACGGGTTGGTCGGCCGGATTCACTTTAGTGAATGTCGGCGGTGTGGGCATACTGGTGGGAAGCGTGCGCGCGGCCTGCGTAATCGCGGCCTGCACATCTACGGCGGCCCCGTCCAGGTTTCGGCTCAGATCGAACTCGAGCGTTACCTGCGTGGAGCCAAGCGAGTTCACCGATGTCATGGACTCAATACCGGCGATCATCGAGAACTGGTTTTCGAGCGGCGTCGCCACGGCGGATGCCATGGTCTCGGGACTCGCCCCCGGCAGACTCGCCGTCACCAGCAGCGTGGGTAAGTCCACGTTAGGCAAGTCGCTCACCGGCAGCGCGCGGTAGGCCACCGTGCCGAATAGAATGATGGCCATCATCAGAAGCGTAGTGGCGATGGGCCGATGGATGAATGTGGATGAAATGTTCACGGCTTAACGTCCAACATTGGGCCGCCGGAAATCGCGGCGGGCGCGTGATGCCCGCGCCAGTGCGCCAGCAATCCGGCCATGTACGTGTAGACCACAGGCGTCAAATACAAAGTGAGCAACTGCGAGAAGGCCAGGCCGCCCACCACGGTCAACCCCAGGGGGCGCCGCGCTTCCCCGCCCGCGCCAAAGCCCAGCGCGATGGGCAAGGAGCCGAACAATGCGGCCAAGGTCGTCATCATGATGGGCCGGAACCTGGTCAAACAGCCGGCGTAGATGGCCTCCTTCGGTGTCATGCCGCCCTTGCGCTCGGCTTCGAGAGCGAAATCGATTTGCATGATCGCGTTCTTCTTCACGATGCCGATCAGCATGATCAGACCGACGAAGGCATAGATGCTCAGATCCACGCGGAAGATCAGCAAGGTCAGCAGTGCGCCGAAGCCCGCCGAAGGCAGACCCGAGAGAATAGTCAGCGGGTGGATGAAGCTCTCGTACAACACGCCGAGCACAATGTAGACGACCAGGATCGCGATCAGCAGCAGCAGTCCCAAGTTCTTCAACGAATCCTGAAACGCCTTGGCGGTCCCGGTAAAACTGGTTCCCACGGAGGCAGGCAACCAGTGCGCCGCGACTTCCTCGATTTCGGTGACAGCGTCGCCCAGCGCCACGCCCGGCCGCAGGTTGAAAGAGACGGTCACCGAAGGCAGTTGCCCGGAATGGTTGATGCTCTGCGGTCCCACATCCTCGCGCAATTTCGTGATGGATTCGAGCGGCACCAGATGACCGGTCGTAGAGCGCAGAAATAGGGTTTTCACCATGTCGGCATGCGCCTGAAAATCGGGCAGCAGTTCGAGCAGCACGCGAAATTGATTGTTGGGAGTGTAAATTGTGGACACCCAACTGGGTCCGTAGGCGCTGTAGAGAGAGCGCTCAATGGTGCGAGCGTCCACACCCAGCGCCGCCGCCCGATCCCGGTCGATATCCACGCGTACGCGCGGGGTCTTCAATTCCAGGTCGCTCGACACGTCCTGAATACTCGTTAGTTGCGTAAGTTGACGCGTAAGTTTGGCGGCTTCGCGATATAACTCGGAGGTGTCAACGCCCTGCAGCGTGAACTGATAGGTGCTTTTCGACGAGCGACCCCCGATGCGAATGGCTTGCGGCAGCGTCATGAAGACCCGCACACCCGGGAAACGCCCCAGCTTCGGCCGCAACGCTTCAAGAATCTGCGCGCTGGTCAACTGCCGTTGGCGGCGGGGCTTGAGTTGGAAGAAACATCGCGGCCGGTGTTCGACGTACTGCCGTAGCCGCCGCCCACGCTCGACATCAAGCCATCAATATTCGGATCGCGGCGCAGTACCTCGGCAACCTGCTGTTGATACTTGGACATGGTGGCGAACGAGGTGCCCTGCGCCATCTCGGTGGTGACGTAGATCTGATCGTTATCGGTGTCCGGAATGAATCCCTTGGGCACTTTGACGTAGAGCCAGGCGGTCACCCCTAGCGTCGCCAGAAAGACGAAGGCCATCACGGCGCGGTGATCGAGCACCCAGCGCAAGCTGCGCTCGTACATGTGCGCCATGCTGGTCAATACGTAGTCCGCCGCACGGTAGAACGCGCCGTGACGCCCCGTGCCGCGTTTGAGAATCCGCGAGCAGAGCATGGGCGTGAGACTCACCGAAACAAAACCCGAAATCAGGATGGCCACGCAGATGGTCACCGCGAACTCGCGGAACAAACGGCCCAGAATGCCGCCCATGAAGAGAATGGGAATGAACACGGCCGCCAGCGACAGCGTCATCGAAACGATGGTGAACCAGATCTCCTTGAGACCCGGCGAGGGCAGCCTGGAGCGGAGCTTCGCCGCGTTCCATGTGGCGCACGATGTAACGGCCCGTGCCCGGTATCGGCACAGCGAAAATGGGGACTGGCTCGACAACTTTCGCCGCTTTTGCGAACCACTTTCCTCGAGTGCCTGTCACCACGACCGTTGCATGGCGCGCGCCCCAGGCCTTGCTGAAAATACGCTGGGCATGGTTGATCCCTGCGCCTCCGGATGGCTCAACGACGAGCAGGTGTCCGGCAGCCAAGCCTGACGCCCCGCGCGGCAAGTAGAAGCGCTCCTCGATCTGCCCCATCAATGAATCGACGCGCGCGGCATTGGTAAGCGCCACGATGAATCCCCCAAATCCGGCACCGGTCATGCGCGCCCCGACCGCGCCCGACTCCATGGCCACCTCCACCAGGCGGTCTACTTCGGAACAACTGATGAGGTAGTCGTCGCGCATACTCCTGTGCGAGGCCAGCATCAGGGCGCCGAACCGCTCGGCATCGCCCGCCGTCATGGCATCGCGTGCCTGGTACACGCGCCGCCCTTCGGTGATCTGATGGCGGAACCGGTGAAACAAACGGTCCTCCAGAAGCGCTTGGCCGCGGGAGAGCACTTCTGCCTCGCTGGGCGCGCGAACCAGCGCGCGAAAGTCCCCCATTATCGCCGCCGCCGCGCGGCAATCGGCGACGCACTGGTTGTAATGTTCGCGCGCGCCGGCCGACTTGCTCGCCTGCACCATGCTATGTGCGATGAGGAAGCGCCAATCCGGCGGCACAGCCACAGGCATAAGCTTGAGCGGCGCGAACTCGATCAACGCGGCATGGCCGCGCTGACCGCCCAGGCAGATAGCCTGATCCATGCCGCCGCCGCGCGTGCCGACGTAGTGCTCGGCGGCGGCCAGCAACTCCGCTAATTCGATCCGGTCAACCTCCATCCCGCTGGCCTCGAGCAGCGCCAGCGCCGAGGCCACCACCATGGCCGAGGAAGAGCTCAAACCCGCGGCCATCGGCAGGTCGCCACTTACTACGGCGTCCATGCCATGCGTCACCTTCCAGCGTCGAACCAGCGCCTGCGCGGCCGCCTTCGCGTAGTTGCCCCAATCGCCCGCCGGGTATGCCGGAATCTCCGCGCCCAGTTCGAACCAGCGGTCCTCGCAACCCGCCGCCGTCGCCGCCAGACGCACCATCGAGTCGGCGCGCGGGCGGAACAGAATGCCCACGCCGCGCTGCAACGCCGTGGGGAAGACGGGCAGCAGGTTGTAATCGGTATGCTCGCCGATGAGGTTCACGCGGCCCGGCGCCCAAGCCAGGCGCACGCCGGCGCGGGAGCCGTAGCGGCTCTCGAACAACTCCCGCATCATTTGACGGCCACCAACTTTTCCAGCAAACGGGCCGCCCGCGCGTAGTCCCCGGCTCCATAGGCGTCGCGGAAATCCTGCACATTACGGGTGTAGTTCCACCACGCGACCGAACGTTTTTGATTCTCCAAGTGCTGTGGCGACCGCGCATTCGTCATATTGGGACTCGATTCCTGCGCCTTCGCGCGCCGATACAACTCCAGCAGCGCTTTGGTGAACAACTTCTCGCGAGCCAGATCCAGCAGATATCGCTTGCGCTCGGCGCTCTCGCAATCCTTGGCCAACGTCAGGAAGATATCCGCTTGCTCGTCTTGCGCCAGGGGCTTCAACCGCGCCACCAGACTTTCGTTTTCGGCAATCGCCGCGGGCAGCACCTCGCGCGTGTAGAAGTCGTGCAGCTCTTTCTGATCCAGGCGCAACATGCGCGCCTTCTCGTCGCGCACCGTGGTGATGCGCTCGGGCACGCCATCATTGTCCAGATCGTACTCCCAGGTGTCGAAGAAACCGTTCCCGTCGGTATCCAGCATGCGTACTTCGCCGATCTTCGCCGAGCCGCGAATCTGCCCCACCTCGATCCAGCCCTCCTGAGCGCCGAAGAGATGAATGCGCCGGTCGACGCCTGAGTAGTAGAGCTTGCGCTCGTGGCTGGGGTTCTTGTCGTACTCGCGACGTTTGTTCCATTTCAGATTGGGGCCGCCGGTATTGGGGATGATGCGGCGTTCCCACATCCAGAAGATGCCCTCCCAACGGTCGTTGTCGTCGTACTCGTCCCACGTGTATCCGGTTTGCCGCGCCGGATAATTGCGCGCCACCTCGACCGTTTTGTCCCACGGGATGCGCTGCACGGTTTTCGGCGCGCGGCGCTTCGGGTTCGTGTAGGCTTGATCAGGATACTGATAGGGCACCTCGCCGTTCATGGTGAAGCCCATGTCGGACGCATACTGGCGCGCCACGGTGTCGGCGTTCTTGATCGAGTAACTGAGCCGCACGTTCACGTTGCCGATGTTACGCATATAGTCTTCCATGGGCGCCCACATGAACTTGTAGTTATTGGCGTAGTCGTGTTCCTTGTCCGAGCCGATGGGTGAGGCGCTCACCCGCACCACAATCTCCGTGCGGCCGTCGCCGTCGGTGTCGTAGAAGGAGAAGGGGCACTCGGAGAACGGAATCCACGCGTCGCGTTGCGAGTCGTATTTGTTCAGGTAGAAGTGATTGTCCCCGAGCATGTCGCACTTATATGGCTTGGCGCTGTACTGGTAATTCTCGAGGTCCCACATCTTGCCGTCTTTGTCGATGTCTTCCCACATCCAGGCGTAGCGCAGCTCGCCGTTCTGGTAGTAGCGGATATCCATTTCGTCCGGTACGCCGTCGCCGTCGTTGTCGATGTAGTCGACCATGCGGTCGACTACCCCATCTGCGTCGTAGTCGGCCAGATAGCAGTCGTTGATCTTGTTCCCGTCGGTGTCCCCGTACTTCATGGTGCGGCCATCGGAGATGATCACCACCAGGTTCTTCTCTTCCCGGCGCACGAGGATTTCGGGACGGCCGTCCTTGTCCACGTCGACGAAGAACTTCTCGCCGGGCTTCAGTTTTTGCGCCTTGGGCCACCATTTGAAGCCCGTGAGCACGAGCTTCCCGTTCGTGGGCGCCGTGATTTTCTCCCACCACTGCTGGCCCGCTAAGGGCGCGGCAAGACAGAGCATCAGTACGACTGAGAGGATTCGGATATGCATTGGCATCACCATAATAGATTGTGCGACAGTGGTTGTGAAAACACCATGCGACGCTTGTGTTTCGCGCTTCTTGCAGGCGCGCTCGCGCTGGCGGCACAGCCTGCCGGCGACTGGGCGCTCACCAATTTCGCGCAACGCCTGGAACTGGAAATTTCGAACCCCGCCGCCCACGCCGTGCAGTCTCTGGTGGTGATCCCCGTGCAGCCGGCCGCGCAAGTAGCGCCACGTTTTCCGGGTGCGCTGGCCATCGCGGTCCTGCTCAACCCCGCGTCCGGCCGCTATCCGGTTACCATCGTGCCATCGCAGGCCGACGATCTGGACGGCGACGGCACGCCGGACGAGTTTGTCTTTCCGGTACGTCTGAATGCCGGTGAGACGCGCACGGCGCACATCTACTATTCGACCGCGTTGCGCGACTCCATCGCCTATCCGAAGAAAGTCCACGCGCAGCACAGCTACGGCTACAACCACAACACCGTGGCGCTGGAAAGCGAACTGATCGGCTACCGCACCTACGGCGGGTTCTTTCTCGACATCCAGGCGCGCGCCGAAGGTCAGCCCGGTCTGTACAACAGCCTGGCCGGCTACTTCGGCGCGGGCCACCCTTCCATGGCCGGACGCGACGTCCTGCACATCGGCGACACGCTGGGCCTGGGCGGCATCTTCCTGCGCTCGGGTGACCGCGTCTACCGTCCACCCTACAACATGCCGGATTACGCGCATAAACCGCGCGGCGCGGTGGAGCCACAATACCGCGTCATCGCCGATGGCCCGGTACGCGCGGTGGTCGAAGCGAAACTGGAGGCGTGGAAGATCGGCGAGGACGAAGTGCGGCTCACAGCGCTTTATTCGATGGCCGCCGACAGCGAACACGTCGAATGCCGTTTTCGCGTGGCGCCGCTCTGGGTGGCAGCGGACCGTGTCTACGAAGTGGGCGTGGGCATTCGCCATCTTCCCGAGATGAAGCTCGGACACGCCGAAGGCCGATTGATGCTTTCCGGCTCCCAAACGCCGAAGATCGGCCCTATCGCCCTGGCATTGTTCTACGATTCCCATCAGGCCGCACCCATTGAACCGCTGGTGACCAAGGAAGACCGCAACGCCGCCATCGTTTTCGCGGGACGGCTCTCCGCCGGCCGAACCGTCGACGGCCACTACTCGATGGCCGCGGCTTGGAGCGGCTCCGGCATAAAAGACCTCTTTGGCCATCTCGACGAAGTGGAAGACCAGGCGCGCGCCGAGGTGAAGATTTCCAATTACAAGTTCACGCCCACGCCCACGCCGTCGCGCGTGGATGGCGAGGCCTACTGATGATGGTCGACGCTCACGTCCACATCGGGAAGTCCACGCGGCTGCAAATCGACGTGGATGGCGAGTTTCTGGTGCGCACCGCCGACGCCCTCGGCTTCGACAAGATCTGCGTGACCGACCTTACCGCGTTGTTCTACGACATGCACGAAGGAAACTACCTTCTCTCTCGCGAGATGAAGAAGTTCCCGGACCGCATGTTGGGCTACGCCACGCTCACCTCCACGCGCTTCGGCCAGGCCGCGCTCGACGAACTCTCGCGCTGCCGGCACGATTATGGAATGACGGGCCTCAAAATCTATTCCACGCCCGACCTGTCCATCGCCGAGCCTGCCATGATCCCCATTCTCGAAAAGTGCGTCGAGTTGGGCTTCCCGATCCTGGGCCACACCACACCGCAAGAATGCGAATACATGCTCGCGGCCGTGCCCGAGGCCAAGATCATGATGGCGCACTCCGGCGGCCAGCCTTTCGCCAAGGGCGATTGGAACCGCGCCATCATGGCCGCCCAGAAGTGCCCCAACCTCTATCTGGAAACCGCGAGTTCGACCATCGACACGGAGTTCCTCCGGAAGGCGGTGGCCGCGCTGGGCCCCCAGCGCATCGTCTTCGGCACCGACACACCGCTGCTCGATCCGCACGTGCAAATCGCCAAACTGCGCTCGAGCGGCCTCCCATCCGCGGCGCTCGAACAGATCATGGGCGCGAACATTCTGCGGCTGATGGGGGTGAAGCCATGATCTTCGACGCGAACGCTTTTATCGGCAAGTGGCCTTATTGGCCCATCGCGGCGAACACCGGCGCCGAAGTGCGCGCCGTGCTCACCGAATGGGGCATCGCGCAAGCGGCGGTCTGCTCCACGCGCAGTCTGTTCGTGAATTGGGAAGACGGCAACGTCGAGACGGAACGCGAAGCCGCGGCTTCCGGAGGCGCGCTGGTCCCCATGGCGTGCCTCGGTCCGCTGGAGCTTTCGCACAAGCTCCCCGGCAAGACTTACGATTTCGACGCTTATGCGGCGCGCGGCTTTCGCGGCGTGCGCCTGTATCCGCAGCATCACAGCTACCATCCGCTCTACGAAGCGTCTATCGAGCCCATCCTCGAAGATGCCGCCCGGCGCGGATGGCCGGTGATGCTGCCCTTGCGCGTCATCATGAACTGGGGCGTGCCCATGCTGGACATCGGCGTGATGGCGGCGCTCATCACGCGCCACCGCCAAGTCACCTGGATTCTGGCCGGCATCAATTACCTATTCGAGTTGCAGATGGCCATTTCGATGATGCGCCGTTTCGAGCGTGTGCATCTGGAAACCTCCTGCATCATGGGCTTCGAAGCCATTGCGAAAACCGTCCAGCAGGTGGGCGCCGAACGGCTGCTCTTCGGCAGCGGATCGCCGTTGCAGAACGGCGCCGCGGGCGTCGCCAAAATCGCCCACGCCAGCATTTCGGACGCCGCGCGCGAAGCTATTTTCCATGCCAACGCGCGCCGTCTATTTGGTCTAACGAGTTGAACTATGCGAATCCTACGATTTTTCTCGACCGACGGCAGTGTGCACCTCGGCGTGCGCGCGCGCGATGAAGTCATCGACTTGGGCTCGAAAAGCCCCATCACTCTGATGTCCGGCGCGCCCCCTATCGACGGGCCGCGCCTGGCGGCCGCCGGCCTGCGCCTGGACGCGCCCATTCGCGATGCGCGCAAGCTTTTCGCGCTCGCCGGCAACTATCGCAAGCACATCGTCGAGAGCGGCTTCCAGGATCCCACCACCGAAGGCGTACTCACGCCGCAGGTCTTCTGGAAACCGCCCACCTGCATCAACGCGCCCTTCGGTGCCATTCCCATCCGCTCGAACAACGTCTTTGTGGATTGGGAAATCGAACTCGCCGTCGTCATCGGCAAGCGCGCCAAGGACGTCCCCGCCAGCGCCGCCATGGACTACGTCTTCGGCTACACCATCATCAACGACATCAGCGAGCGCAAGTTCAATGCTCGCCTCGAGAATCGCAAGGTTCGCGAGTTCGATCCGTTCTTCGACTGGCTCATCGGGAAGTGGTTCGACGGCCACGCGCCGCTTGGCCCCGAGATCGTTACCAAGGACGAAATCGCCGACCCGCATAACTTGAACATTCGCCTTTCGGTGAACGGCGAGCTCATGCAGGATTCGAATACTTCTTACATGATCTTCGACATCCCGCAGACCATCGCCTACATCAGCAGCGTCGCGACGCTCGATCCCGGCGACATCATCGCCATGGGAACGCCCGAAGGCGTCGGCTTCGCGCGCGGCATCGCACTCAAACCCGGCGACCATTTGCGCGGCGAAATAGATGGGCTGGGCGTTCTCGAAAACACGCTGGTCGAGGAGCCTGAACAATGAAGATCATTCGTTTAGGCATCATCGGCTCCGGTTTCATGGGCCGGACCAACGCGGAAACGGCGACCAGGTATCTGAAGAACGTCGAACTGGTGGCCATCACGGGCGGCTCGCGCGCCGCGGCGCTGGCGGCCGAATACGGCGTCACGGCGGAAGCCTCGGTGGAAACGCTCCTGGCGCGCCCCGATATCGACGCCGTGCTCATCTCGACGCCGCACGCCGAGCACACCTGGCAGGCGGTCGCGGCGGCCAACCGCGGCAAGCACATCTTGCTCGACAAGCCCATGGCCACCACGGTAGCCGATTGCGATCGCATTCTCGACGCCACGCGTAAAGCCGGTGTGAAGCTCATGATCATGTTCGGCCAGCGCTTCCGCATCTGCAACATCGAAGCGCGCCGCCTGGTGCGTGAAGGCGCCATCGGCAAGGTCAAGATGATCCTCGAACTCATCCTGGCGAGCGGCGGTTTGAAGTCTCTTCCACCCTGGCAAAGCAGACCCGAGAACGTCGGCCCGTTCCTCGGACACGCCGTGCACAACATCGACCGCATTCGTTGGATCACCGGCGCGGAGATCGCGAGCGTCGCCGCACACGTGCAACGCGATCCGGAATCCGGCAACGAGGTTTCCACCATGGCGCTGCTCTCATTGACCAACGGCGCCATGGCCACGCTCTGGGAGAGTTGGGACATTCCCGCGCCCCTCTTCCCGCGCTCGGCTTCCGGCGCCTGGATCGCCGGCGAAACCGGCAACCTCGACCTGGACGCTTACGGCGAGCTGCGGCTCGGCCAGCAAGGCGCCTGGAACGTGGTCACCGTGCAGGAGCCCATCGACTGGCAGGGACAGGGCATGCTCGCTCCGGTACGCATGCAAGCTTACCGCGCGCAGCACCAGGAATTCATCGACAGCATCCTCGAAGACCGCACTCCATCGGTGACCGGCGAAGACGGACGCGCGGCCGTGGCCGTGGCCGAAGCCGCCTATCGTTCGGCGGCTGAGGGCCGCACCATTCATCTCGACCATCCGGAGGGAACCAAGTGAGCGGGAAGCTGGCCATTCACGGTGGCGAAAAGACCATCGGCACGCGCCTGCCGTCGTATCTGGAAAGCGCGGGCCGCACTTTCGGCGCCGAAGAAGAAGCGCTGGTTCTTGAAGCGCTGCGTTCCGGTTGCCTCACGCGCAACGGCGGCAAGATGGTGCAGCAACTCGAAGCCGAGTTCGCCGAACGCCTGGGCGTAAAGCACGCCGCGGCCTGTTCCAGCGGCACCGCCAGCGTGCACTTGGCCATCGCCGCGCTCGATCCCGCGCCCGGCGACGAAATCATTGTTCCGCCCATCACCGACATCGGTTCCATCGCGCCCATCCTCTGGCAGAACGCCGTGCCAATATTCGCGGATCTCGATCCCCAAACCATTACGCTCGATCCGGTCGATGTCGAGCGCCGCATCACGCCGAAAACGCGCGCCATCGTGGCCGTGCACCTGGCCGGCCAGCCTTGCGCGCTGGACGAATTGAGCGCCATCGCGCGCCGTCACAAGCTGGTGCTCATCGAGGATTGTTCGCAAGCCTATTGGGCCGAGTACGCGGGCAAGCTCGTCGGCACCCTCGGCGACATGGCCTGCTTCAGCCTGCAGCAGAGCAAGCACATCACTTGCGGAGAAGGAGGCCTGTTTGTCACTAACAATGCCGATTGGGCACGCCGCGCGACGCTGTTCGCCGACAAGGCCTGGCCGCGCGATACCACCTCGCTCGGTACCTGCCGCTTCTTATTCCTGGCGCAGAACTACCGTATGTCGGAGTTGGAGGGCGCCGTGGCGCTCGCCCAATTGCGCAAACTGCCCGCACCGGTCATAAAGCGCCGCGCGCTGGCCGCCCGGCTCGACAATGCGATCAAAGATCTGGCCGCCGTCGGCGCACCCGTGGTCCCGGCCAACACCAAGCACTCCTACTGGCTCTACATGCTGCGCGTCCATGGCGACGCGGCCCGCGCCACCGCGCGCGAGTTCGGTGACGCGCTAGTCGCCGAAGGCGTCCCGGCCTGGGTCGAATACATCGTCGATCCGCTCTATCTATCGCCGGTGTTCACCGGCCCCAACACCTACGCCGCGTCCGGCTATCCGTTCAGCGTTTACGGCACGCAGAAGTTCGAGCGCGGGTTGTGTCCCACGGCCGAGCGCGTGCTGCACGAAGTGATCGCCATTCTCTGGAACGAAAACTACACCGAAGCGCAGGTGGACCAGATCGCCGCGGCCATTCACAAGGTTGCCGCGCACTTCGCCCGCGTCTGATAGCCCCAGTGCACGGCCGTCGTGCCGAAGCTGGCACGCAACCGGTCCATGGCTTGCGCGAGGCGATACTCCCGGTCTTTCGTTTCCGTCTCCGCGAACAGTTCCATTTGCGGAGACGGACGATAGAGCGTGCCCGCCTCCAGCCCCACCGCGCGCAAACGCACACGCCGCTGCCAGGCCGCGCGCAACAGCCGTTCGAGCCCGGCGCGAAACTCGCTTTCCACCCCCGTCGGTTCGGCCAGCGTGAGCGAACGCTCGGATTCATCGCGATCCGTGTAACGCAGCTTGAGCGTGAGGCGGCGGATTTCGGCGCCTTCGCCGCGCACGCGCGCCATCAGGTGTTCCAGCGTTTCGCGCAACGTGACCAGCAGTCGCGCTTCGTCCCAAACGTCTTCCGGAAATTCGACCGATTCGCGCAGCGCGGCCGGCCCCTTGCGCCGCGGCGCGACGGGCTCTTCATCCACGCCCTGCGCGCGCCGCTGCAATTCGAGCGCCTGCCGGCCCAACACCAACGCCAGCGCATCCAGCGGCGCGCGCGCCAACTCGCCGATGCGCCGTATGCCAGCTACTTCCAGCGTGGACTGCGCCGCGGCGCCGACGCCCGGCAGCCACGCCAGATCGAGCGGCGAGAGAAACTCCGCTTCCCCGCCCCGCGGCACCACCACCTGCGCGGCGGGTTTGCGCAAGCGCGCGGCGATGCGCGCCACGGTCTTGTTGGCGCCCACGCCGGCTGAAATCGAAACGCGCAGCCACTCGCCCACCGTGCGCCGCAGCCGCTCGGTGGCGCCCTCGGCCCCGTGTTTACGCAGCGCCGGCGCGCCGGTCAGGTCCAGGTACGCCGCGCCCACCGCCACCGGTTCCACCAGCGGCGTCTCTTCCTGGCACAGCCCCAGAATGTCCTGGAAGAACTGCTCGTAAAGATCGAAGTGCCCGGGCAGCACGATCAACGGCTGGCAGCGCCGCCGCGCCTTGCCCATGGGCATGCCGGCACGTATGCCGTAGCGCCGCGCCTCCCGGCTGGCCGACACCACCACGCCGCGGCGCGCCCCGCCCACCGCCACCGGCCGCCCGCGCAGACGGCGGTCGGAAGCCTGCTCGATGGAGGCGAAGAAGCTGTCGCCATCCCAATGGACCACGTGCCGCATACATACCCGATACTGTAAATTATTACACTATCGCGTCCGGAGCGGCAAGGTCCGCAAGCAGACGTTCGAAAGCGTCCGCGGGCGAGATCCGTGAACGAGCGCACAACGACGTCGGCCGGCAATTCGCCGCCGTCGCGCGCCAGGCCGATGGAGCGCATGCCGGCACGCCGCGCGCCTTCGACGCCCGCGCGTCCGTCCTCCACCACGATGGAGCGCGCCGGTGCGGCGCCCAAACGTTCCGCCGCAAGCAGAAACACTTGCGGGTCGGGCTTGCCGCGCAGCACGTCCTCGGCCGCCACCGCGGCGTCGATGTACGCGTGCAGGTCGAGCACGTCCAGGATGGCGTCGATGTTGGCGCGCGGCGCGGCGGAGGCGATGGCCTGGCGCCAGCCCTGTTCGTGCAGGCGCTTCACCCACCCGACGGCGCCGTCGATCGTCACAATGCCGCGTTCGCGAACCATGCGCCGGTAAGCGGCTTCCTTGGTATCGCTAATGCGCGCCACGGTCTCGGGTGTGGCCGCGCCACCCAGCAACAGCGGAATAATTGTGTCGTTGCGCTGCCCGAAGGTGTCGCGAAACTGATCGTAGGTGACGGCCACGCCTTCAGCGTCCATCACTTCTTTCCAGGCCAGCCAGTGCAATTCTTCCGAGTCCACCAGCGTGCCGTCCATATCCCACAGAACCGCTTTCAGCATGAAGGCACATCCTAGCATGGCATCAGGGCACTCGCCCGCCATCCGGGCAGAAGCACCAGGAGCGGACTCTACGCCAAAGGTTCTAGAGACGCGCGACGGTCATCTCGCGCCGGAAGTCCATGACTCACTTCGAGCATGGAACACGGCCGCAGGCAAAAGCACG
The DNA here is from genome assembly GCA_963745655.1 of Terriglobales bacterium. Classification (GTDB taxonomy): domain Bacteria; phylum Acidobacteriota; class Terriglobia; order Bryobacterales; family Bryobacteraceae; genus JAJFUV01. Next base: position 30,857 of record CAVUYK010000001.1, read on the forward strand.
GCCTAGCGCCTGTCCCGGCGAGTCACGAAGCACGCGAAACAGGTTTGCCCCGGCCTTCCTGCGCCAGGCGCTCGGCCAGGAAGATCTTCAGCAAGGATTGATACGGCACGTCGCGCCGATTGGCCAGGACTTTGAGATCCTCAATCATCGAGACGGGCAGCCGCAGCGAGATCGTCCGCAGGGAGGGCTTCAGCTTGACGAGCTTCTGGCGTTTGCCAGATGGCCAATCCACGTATTCGGTGGAATCGGCAGTGGCCCAGAATCTCCGCTCGTCTTCCTCACTGCGGAACTTAGGAAGCTTCTTTTTCGCGTCTGCCATAGATCCTCGCCTCGTTGCGATTCATATCCCGGACCGAAATCACCCTTATGAGGTTTCGCCGGACGGTGAAAACGACAAACAACCGTCGATTTGCGCCTGTCTGACCAAGCGCGTAGTACCGCTTCTCCCCTGTCGAGTGGCGCATATCACCACGGACCACAAGCGGTTCATGAAATAAGACGTCCTCGGCTTCTCCCGGTGTCACGTGATGCCGTTCCCAATTCTTCTGGGCATTGGCTTCGTCCCAATCGAAGCCCGTACAGTTGTCCAACGGGTTCGCAGCCGCCACAAGTTCAGTATATTACCATCATATACAACGCTGCCACGGGGGACGCGCCGCGGCGGTCATGGTCAATGGAAGACGATCCCCCCTACCGCACTTCTTCCAACACCTTGCGCGCGTGGCGCGGGGTTCCCCGATGCCAGAGGCGGCCGAACCATTCGCTCAAATCGTCGAAGTAGGTGTAGACCACCGGCACCACCACCAGCGTCAGAATGGTCGACGTGACCAGGCCGCCGATGACGGCTCGCGCCATGGGTGCGCGCATTTCGGCTCCGCTTCCGATTTCGAAGGCCAGCGGCAACATGCCGAAAATCATCGCCAGCGTGGTCATCAGGATGGGCCGCAGGCGCACGCGGGCCGCTCCGATGATGGCTTCCAGACGCGGCACACCGTCGCGGCGCTGCACGTTGGTGAAGTCGATGAGCAGAATGGCGTTCTTGGTCACCAGTCCCATCAGCAGGATCAGGCCTATCAACGACATGATGTTGAGCGTGTCCTTGGTCAAATACAGCAACCCGGCCACGCCCACCAGCGACAGCGGCAGCGAGAGCATGATGGCGAACGGCTGCACGAAGCTGCGGAACTGGCTGGCCAGGATCGAGTAGATCAGCACGATGGCCAGCGCCAGCGCTTGCCAGACGTAGCCGAAACTCTCCGCCATGTCCTCGCTCTCGCCCGTATAACTCACCGTGTAGCCGGCGGGCAGGTTCATTTCCCCCACACGGGCCTTAATATCTCCTATCACTTCGCCCAGCGAGCGCCCTTGGGTGTTGGCGCTCACACGGATCTCCCGCATCAGATCGCGGCGCCGGATCTTGGACGGCGCCACGCCGTCTTCCAGCCGCGCCACTTGATTGAGCGGCACCATGACGGTGCCTCCGCGGCCCGGCAAGTCGAGCCCCAGGATGTCGGATCCTTGCACGCGCTGCCGCGGATCGATGCGCAGGCGCACGTCATAACTGTCGCCGTCGGGATCCTCGAACTGCGACACCACGTTGCCGGCCACCAGGCCGCTCATGGTCGAAGCGATGGTACCGAGGTCCAGGCCAAGGTCGCCCGCGGCGCGGCGGTCCACGTTGATGCGCACTTCGGGCCGCGGCTGTTCGAGGCTCGTATCGATGTCCTTGGCGCCCGGCACCTCGGCCACCATCTTCATAAGCTTCTCGCTGATGGGCGCCATGCGCGCCAAATCCGGCCCGCGAAAGCTCATCTGAATGGGCTTGGTGTCGGCGCTCATCTCGTCGGCCCGGCCGATGGAGACCTTGATCGCGCGGAAGCGCGCCATGCGCTCGCGGATGTCGGCGCGGACCACGTTCACGTGGCGGCGGCCTTCGCGCGGCGTGAGCTTCACGAAGATGTTGCCTTCGTTCACCGGCTGCGTGCCGTTGGCCCCGATGCTCGTGTACGTGTAAGCCGTCGACGGGTCCTTGCGGATTTCGTCCACCAACTGGCGCGCGATGTCCACCGAACGCTCCAGGCTGATGCCGGAATCGGCCTTGTAGCGGACCATGTATTGCCCCTGGTCGGCTTCGGGCATGAACGCCGAGCCGAGCTTTGCGAACAGCGCGAAGCTCACGAAGATGGCCGCCGTGGCGGCCACCACCACCACCCCGCGATGCCGCAGCGACCAGCCCAGCGCAGCGGCAAGCACGTTCTGCAAACGGTCGAGTTGTTCGTTCAGCCATTCCAGCTTGCGGCCGAACCACGAGCGCGGCACGTTGGGATCGGCCGCCGGATCGTACCAGCGTGAGCTCAGCATGGGGTCGAGCGTGAAGCTCACGTACAACGACAAGAGCACCGCCACACCCACCGTGATGCCGAACTGGTAGAAGAAGCGGCCCATGATGCCGCCCATGAAGGCCACCGGCACGAACACGGCGATGATGCAAAACGTGGTCGCCATGACCGCCAGGCCGATTTCCGCCGTGGCCTCGCGCGCCGCCGTGTAGTGGTCCTGCCCTTGATGCAGATGGCGCACGATGTTTTCGCGCACCACGATGGCGTCGTCGATCAGCAGTCCGATGGCCAGCGACAATCCCATCAGCGTAAGCATGTTTAACGTGAAATTGAGCGCGTACATGACGGTGAAGGTGCTGATCACCGACACCGGCAGCGCCAGGCCGGTGATGACCGTGCTGCGCCAACTGTTCAGAAACAGGAACACGATCAGCACCGTGAGCGCGCCGCCCAACAGGATGGTGGTCCGCACGTCATCGACCGACTCGCGAATGAACACCGAATTGTCCACTATCTTGCGCAAACGGATCTGCGGCGGAAGCTGGCGGTTGAGTTCCTCCATGGCCTGGATGGTGCCGTCGGCCACGGCCACGGAATTCGCGCCGCTCTGCCGCACGACTTCCAGCGCCAACCCGGGCTGGTCGTCGATGAGCGACGCGCTGCGGCGCTCCTCGATGCCGTCCACGATGCGCGCCACCTGCGGCAAGTAAATGGGACGGCCCTTGCGGTACGCCACAATCAGGTTGCGGAAGTCGTCGACATGCTTGTACTTGCCCGCCACGCGGAGCAGTGGTTCGAGCTTGCCCTGCTCGAGTTTGCCGGCGGGCACGTCCATGTTCTCGCGCGCCAGCGCGCCGGAGAGTTCCGCGTAAGTCACGCCGTAAGCCTTCAATTTGTCCCGGTCGGCGAGGATTTGAATTTCGCGCCGCGCCAGACCCACCAGGTTCACCTGGCCCACGCCAGGCACGGTTTCCAGCCGTTTCTTGATGGTCTTTTCCGCCAGCGAGCTGAGCGCCTTGGTGTCGGCGGTGGCGCTCTCTACCGCGATGGATACGATGGGCAGCGAGCCGATGTCGAAACGCTGGATGACGGGCTCTTTCATCTCGCGCGGAAATTCGGCGCGGATCGAGTTGATCTTGGCCTGCGCATCCTGCTGCGCGTTGGCCAGGCGCGTGCCCAAAGTGAATTCGACCACGATGCTCGAAAACCCTTCCGTGGTGATCGAGGAAATGTGTTTCACGCCGGGAACCGTGTTGACCACTTCCTCGATGCGCTTGGAGACTTCGCGCTCGACAGTTTCCGGCGATGCACCGGGATATTGGGTCTGAACGGTGATCACCGGAATTTCCACGTCCGGATACAGGTCGATGCTCAGGCGGCTGTAGCTGAACACGCCCAGCACCACCAGCGACACGCTGAGCATGGTCGCCAGCACGGGTTGTTTGATGGATAGATCGCTTAAAAACATCGCATGACTCCTGGCCGTGCTAGTTCAGCTTCACCGCGACGCCGTCGGCCAGTTCGATGCTGCGTTCGGGAACCAGCATGTCACCGGGCTTCAAGCCTTCGACGATCTCGAGCTTCTGGGCCACTTCCCGGCCGATGTGCACCTGGCGGCGCCGCGCCTTGCCGCCATCCACCACGTAGACGTAGGACACTTTCACCGACGAATCGTCGCGATAGACGGCCGCGAGTGGAATCAGAATCGCCTGCGAGGCGGCGCCGGTGAGGATCTCCCCTTGCGCGAACATGCCGGCCTTCAAGCGCCCGGCCGGATTGGGAACCTGCACGCGAACTCTGGCCGTGCGCGAATCGACGTCCACGGCCGGGCTCACATCCACCACGCGGCCCGTGAACTGTTCGCCGGGATAGCTGTTGACGTTGAAGCGCACTATCTGCCCCTCACGGACTCCGCCCAGGTCCGAAGCCGGAACGGGACTCTCGAGTTCCAGGCGATGGTTATCGACCAAGGTGAAGACCGCCGTGGCCGGCTCCACATAGGAGCCCTTGTTGACCAGCTTGCGATAGATCTCACCCCCCACCGGTGCCTTCACCTGGCAGTCCTCCAGACGCCGCTGCGCGCTGGCCAGCGCGGCCTTGGCCTGATCGAGCTGCGCTCCGGCCAGCGACACCTGGGCGCGGGAATCCTGCTCGGCCAACCGCGCGGCGTTCAGATCCTTATCCGTGATGCCGCCCGAGGCCAGCAGGTTGCGGGCGCGTTCCAGTTCGCTCTTGTTGTAAGCGTCCGTCACGCGGGCGCGCGCGCACACCGCGTCGGCCACGTCCACCGCGCTGGCGGCCTCGCGCACGGCCAGCCGCGGCTTTTCGTCATCCACCCAGATGATCACCTCGCCCACTTTCACCGGGTCGCCTTCTTCCTTGTCGAAACGCACCACGCGGCCGGTGGTTGCGGCCTTCAACTCCACCACCGAGCGCGAAACCAGGGAACCCGTGATGGAGAGCGACTCCGTGAACGGCTGCGCTTCCACCGGCACGGCGCGCACGCGGGCCGCGGCCGGCGCCGCGCTCTTGGTGACCGCAACCGGTTGCTTCGAGCACCCCGCGAGTGTGATCACGACGGCTAAAAGAGAAATCGAAGGTATGAATCGCATTATGGTTTACTCCCAGGGCGTCGAGCCCATCACGTAGCGCAGCGTGGCGCGGGCCACCGAATGATCGTGCAGGCCGCGCAGCATGTTGGTGCGGGCCACGGCCAGCGCCGTTTGCGCGTCGACGATATCGAGCGTCGTCGCGGCGCCGTACTTATAATTGTTCTGCATCATGGATAGGACCTTCTCGGCCTGCTGGACGTTCGCCCGCGCGGCGATAACCGTCTCGGAGGCGGCCGAAAGATCGTCGAGCGCCTGCCGCAAATCCAATTGCACGCGCTGTTCCACTTTTTCGCGTTCCAACCGCGCCTGCCGCTCAAAGGCAGTGGCTTGCCACACCAGGCCGCTGCGCTTGAAGCCGTCGAAGATCGGCAAAGTGAGTTGTACTCCCATGTTCCAGCGGACGAACTCCTTGTTGAACATGTTCTCCGGCAGACGTGAGGTCACTCCGTAGCCGCCGTTGAAGTCGAGCTTCAGGCGGTTCTCGGCGTGGGCCAACTGCAACTGCGTCCGCGCGCTCCGCTCGGCGATGCGCAAACGCATCAATTCCGGGCGTCGACGCTCGGCCTCCTTGGCTAGCTCGGCCAGATCAGTCGATTCAGGTGGTTTCTCTACAAAATCCCCTAACGCCTTGGTGGGAAAGTCGATAGGCCGCAGTAGATAATGATTCAGCAAGGCCCTGGTTTGTCGAACCGCATTGCGGGCTTGCACCACATCGGCTAGCGAATTGGCTACCAGCACCTCGCTGCGCAGGGCATCCACTTCGGTCGCCACGCCGTTCTTGAATCGTACGCGCGCCATGGCGGCGTGCGCTTTCTTTTGCTCGTGCGTCTCCGACACCACCGCCTGATTCCGCTCCGCCCACAAGAGCGCGTAGAAGGCCCGCACGACGGCCAGTGAAAGGTCCTGCTCGGCCCGGCTGATGTCGACCGAGGATCCCTCGGCTTCGATCTTGGCCAAGCGCAGCGCCGTGCCCACCTTGCCTGCCGAGTAGAGCGGCTGCTTAAAGCTCACGCCGTAGTCGAACAAGTTAACGCCGACCGGCACCAGCGCCTGGCGCAGTTCCAGGGGAAAGTTGTCCAAGCCCGACGCGTTCAACAGGCTGGGATCGCGCAAACGCGTCGCAAACGTGGTGAAGTTCACTTCCGGCAGGGCTTGCGCGCGCACCTCGCGTATCTTTCCCTGCAACTGATCCGCCGCCGCCCGAGCCTTTTCGATATCCGGGTAGTGCTTGACGGCGATCTGCACGGCTTCCGCCAACGTCAGAGCGGGCTTATCCACCTGCGCGGCAAGGGGCAGAATCGCAAGTCCGGAAAGGGTCGCTATCATGCAGGTAAATTTCATATATTTCATGTAGTTAAATCTAATTCTTCAAGCTTCGGATGAGTGCCTCAATGGTCTCCTCGATGAACCTGGCTCTTGTCCACCCAGTGAAACTCTGTATCGAAAATCAACGCTACCGTCAACCCATGCACGCCGGCCCACAACACGTGTGTGGCGAGCAAGTAGTCCATCTCGCGGAAAACTCCCCGCTCCACCCCTTTCCTCAGCAGCCCACCAAAACGCCGATGCAGGGACAAGGAGACCGAATCCGGCGGCAACTCCTGGTGCGTTCGGTAAGGATAGTCCCGCGCGTCGCTGAGAAAGGCCATCCGATAGTCGTGAGGATTCGCCAGGCCGAACTTCACGTAAAGCCGTAGCCCCCGCCGGATCAAATCCTCCGGGTCGTCTTCCGACTGCTCTAGAAACATGGTCTGCTGGTCGAGCTTGCGGAACGACTCTTCGCAAAGGTGGTAAAGAATTTCGCGCTTATCCTTGAAGTGAAGGTAGAGGGTCTTCGGCGAGTATTCGATCCGTTCGGCAATGCGCCGCATGGAAACCTTATCAACGCCTTCGGTCAAAAACAGTTCGCGCGCGGCACCCAGAATCTGCGCCCGCAGCTCGGATTTATGCCTGGCTCTGCGTTCCCTGGTTCCCATTATCCACGCCTTGCCATATAATCCACACTGTTGACTATATCATCGGTGTTGTCGAAAAGCAAGATCCCAGCACCCCATCTCGCAAGATATAATCTTCCTAGCTTGGGCACACCACTTTCGCTGGCGGGCTTGACGTTCGCCTCGCTGCTCGCGTTCTTCTATCCGCGCCTGGATGCTCCGGCGGACCGCGAGGCGTTTCGCGGTTGGTTCACGTTCCTCGCCGAAGCACAGTTCTACCGCCAGCCGCGCGAGTTGCCGCGCGAAATCAACGACTGCGCGGCGCTCATCCGCTTCGCCTACCGCGAATCCTTGCGGCCGCACGATGGTGCCTGGGCCGGCGAGGTCGGCCTGGCTGTGGCGCCGGCATTCCCCTCGATCGGTCAATATCAGTACCCGCGCTGGCCCTGGGGCACCAACCTGTTTTCGGCCGGCGGGAACACCTTGCGGGAATTCGCCGATGCCGAGACGCTCTGGCGCCACAACACTCATCTGGTGTCGCGCCGCATGGCGGCCGCGCGTCCGGGCGATTTACTTTTCTATCGCCAACTCGATCAGAACATGCCTTTCCACGCCATGATCTATATTGGCGAAAGCCACTTCGAGCAGGACGGCCGCAAGTACATCGTTTATCACACGGGACCGCTGGGCAAGACGAAAGGCGAGATACGGCGCCCCACGGTCGCGGAACTGCTCACGCATCCGCAACCCCGATGGAGGCCGCTGGAAGGAAACTCGAACTTCCTTGGCGTGTATCGGTGGAATATACTACGGGACTCGGACTGAACATGCGCGCAAAAGCAACCGTCCTGGCCATGGCGGCCGTTTTGCTTTCCATTCCCACGGGTGGACAAAGCGACTCGCGCCCGTACTTTTCGCTGAGCAGTTCGCGCACTTACGCACCCGGCGAGAAGCCCGCCATCCAACTCTGGGCGCAGAACGTGGACCAACTGGATTTTCGGGTCTACCGCGTGAAGGACCCCGTGGCGTTCTTCAGCTCGCTGGAGGACCAGCACCGCTATGGCGGCCAGGCGCCGCCGGTGGCGCGCACTCTCACACCTATCGAGAAGTTCCACAACTTCAAGCGGCGCTGCCGCAACCGGGTGCGCGACCTGTTCCGCGCGCAGTTCCGCCCCCAGGCGCGCGCGCGCATCCGCAACTGGTCGGCCGAGCGGCGCCAGGAGAAACTCACGCCGCTGGCCACCAGCTTCGCCGAGGCACCGCTGCTCAATCCGCAACAGGTGGTTTCGGTGTGGAAGCAAAGCGTTTCGCGAGGGCGCCGCTGGGAGTCGCAAAGCATTCCCATCGCCGTGCCCGGCAAGGGCGTCTACGTGGTGGAAGCGGTGAAGGGACCGTATCGCGCCTACACCATCGTCATGGTCAGCGACATCGCCGTCATCACTAAGACCGCGCCGGGGCGCTTGCTGGCCCGCGTACTCACGCGGCGCGACGGAACGCCCCTGGCAGGCTGCCCGACCATGGTGATCGTCAACAAGAAAGTAGTAGGCGATCCGTCCACCAATCCGCAGGGCATCGTCGAGGTCAAGATCGAAGAAGCCAAGCCGGAGAACGTCCTGGTGATGGCGCGGCGCGACGGCGATTTCGCCATGAACGCGCCTTACGGCTGGAACCTGGGTAACGATCCGGACCGCTCCACGACGGCCTACATTTACACGGACCGCCCGGTCTACCGGCCCGGCCACACGGTGCATTTTAAGGCGCTGCTGCGCACGCGGCCCACCACCGAGTACCGCCTTCCCACTCAGCGCGAGGTACAGGTGGAAATCCGTGACACCGAGGGCCAGAGCGCGTTTCGCAAAACGCTGCCCGTCTCGGCCATGGGGACCGTGCACGGAGAGTTCGATCTGGCCGGGGCGGCGCCCCTGGGCTACTATTCGATCGAACTGCGCGCCGGCGAGTCGCGATCGCACGGCGGCTTCGAGGTGGAAGAGTACAAGAAGCCCGAATACGAAGTGCGAGTAACCGCGGACAAGCGCCGCATCCTGCAGGGCGAGACCGCGCAGGCGCTCATCGACGCGCGCTATTTCTTCGGCGAACCGGTGGCCAATGCCAAGGTCACCTACACGGTGCATCGCTCGCGCTACTGGTTCCCGTATTACATGGACGAAGAGGATCTCGACGAGCCGGATGGCGCCGACGACGATCGCTGGAGCCAGAACGAGCAGATTCTCGAAGAAACCGGCAAGCTCGATGGCGAAGGACGCTTGACCGTCCGTATTCCGACGCAGCTTTGGAAGAGCGACGCGCGGCTGCGCATTGAAGCGCGCGTCGCCGATCAAGCGAACCGCGAGATCTCCGGCAGCGGCTCGATCATCGCCACGCGGGCAAGTTTCCTGTTGAGAGCCTGGCCCGAGCAGTACGTCTACCAGCCGGGCGAGATGGCGCGCATCAAGATCGAGGCGCGCGACTACGACACGAACCCCGTCCAGACCGCCTTTCGCGCCGAGCTGCGGGAATGGCGCGGGCGCAAGGACGGCCTGGGCCCGCAAGTCTACCAGACACAAGGCCGCACGGATGCCCAAGGCTCGGCCGGCATCGAGATTCCCATCCAGCGCAGCGGCTCCTGGCGCGTCGTCGTGACCGCGGCAACACCCGAAGGCCGCCAGGTGGAAGACATCGTGTATCTCTGGATCGGCGGCAGCGCGGGAGAGTGGTTCAGCGAGCGGCGCGAGCGTATCGAGATCGTCCCGGATAAGAAATCCTACCAACCCGGCGAGACCGCGCGCGTGCTGCTGGTTACGGGAGTTCCAGAGGCGGATATCCTGGTAGCCTCCGAAGGCCGCGAAATACACTCTTATCAGGTGGTCAAGGCCCAGGGACCGACGGCCATGGTATCCGTCCCCATCACCGCCAGCCATTCGCCGAACTTCTTCCTGTCGGCCTCGTTCCTGCGCGATAACCAGTTCTATCACGGCACCAAAAGCATTCGCGTGCCGGCCACCGACAAGCAGTTGAAGGTGGAGATCAAGCCATCGAAAAACGAGTTCCGTCCCGGCGAGTCCGCCGAATACACGGTGGAAGCCGCGGATGCGGCGGGGCGTCCCGTGGCGGCCGAATTCAGTCTCGGCCTGGTGGATGAAGCCATCTACTCCATTCGCCGCGACTCGACCCAGGACATCTTCCGGTTCTTTTACGGCCGCATCTGGAACGTAGTGAACACCGATAGTTCGCTCTCCTACTACTTCCAAGGCGAAGCCGGCAAGCGGCGCATGACGCTGGCCAGCCTGCGGCCGCCCACCTCGTTTGCGCAACTCAAACCCGAGCGATTGGTGCAGCCGAACGTGCGCAAGGCGTTCCCGGACACCGCCCTGTGGTTGGCCGATCTCACCACCGATGCCAGCGGCCGCGGCCGCACGCGCCTCACTTTCCCGGACGCGCTGACTACCTGGCGTGCCACCGCGCGCGGCATCACGGCGGACACGCGCGTGGGCGGCGCGGTGCAAAAGACCATCGTGCGCAAGAACCTCATCCTGCGCTTGGGTACACCGCGCTTCCTCACCGAAGGCGACGAGGTCTCCATCGCCGGCATCGTCCACAACTATTTGCCCAGCGAGAAGACCGCGCGGATGTCGCTCGAAGTTACGGGCGCCGAAATCATCGAAGGCACCACGCGCGACGTCCAAGGTGGCGAGCCGCGGCGAGGCCCGCCTGGAGTGGCGCGTGCGCGCGACGGCGCCGGGTCAGGCCAGACTGCTCGCCAAAGCTTTGACCGACGAGGAATCCGATGCGCTCGAAATCACCCTGCCGATTCATCCGCGTGGCGTGAAGCTATCGGAGTCGCGCGCCGGTTCGCTCGCTCAGGCCAGCGAGGAGGCCCGCGCCAACATCACCTTCCCGGCGCAAACGTCCCCGGCGTCGCATACGCTCGAAATCTCGGTGACGCCGTCGATCGCGGGAGCCGTCTTCGGCGCTCTCGAATATCTGACCACGTTCCCTTACGGCTGTACCGAGCAGACCATGTCCAGCTTCCTGCCCAACGTGGTGGTGGCCGAGGCCCTGAAACAACTCAATGTGAAGGCGAACGTCGATCCTGGCCTGCTGAAGAAGAAGATCCAGGCCGGCCTCGACCGTCTCTACGAATTCCAGCATGAGGACGGCGGCTGGGGTTGGTGGCAAACCGACGACAGTCAACTTTTCATGAGCGCTTACGTGGTCTCGGGCCTGGCGCAAGCGCGCGCGGCCGGATACTCCGTGCGCGAGGATGTGCTCAAGCGCGCCACCGCCTGGCTCGCCATCCAGTGGCGCGAGAATCCCCGCGCGCTCGCGGATCTGCGCGCTTACGTAGCGTACGCGCTGGTGCAGGCGGGCGTGAAGGACGCTGGGATGATGGACTCACTCTGGGCGCAACACACTCAAATGACGGCTTACGGACAGGCGCTTACGGGCCTGGCGCTCGCACGCACTCAACGATGCGCGCGCGATGGAGGTGGCCGCGGCACTGGAAGCCGCGGCCAAGAGCGACGAGCGCGAAGCGTCCTGGCCGGTGGATCGCGACAACCTGATGGATTTCTACGGCGACGCGACTCCGGAAGCCACCGCCTACGCCATGAAGTTGCTTGCGCGCACCCGGCCGCAGAGCCCCTTGCTCGCCAAGGCCGCTCTCTGGCTGGTGGCGCATCGCGGCGAAGGGTTCTACTGGAATTCGACCAAGCAAACCGCCATGGTGATCTACGGCCTTACCGATTACCTCAAGGCCAGCGGCGAGTTGAAACCCAACCTGAGCGTCATCGTAACCGTGAACGGTAAACAAGTGCTCGCCAAGCAGTTTGGAGAAGCCGATGCGCTCTCGCCGGAGGTTCCCACCATCCGTCTGAAGGCCGCCGACCTCGCCGGCGCGAATGAGATTCGCATCACCAGGAGCGGTTCGGGACGCCTGTATTGGTCCGCGCGAGGCGAGTATTTTTCGACCGCGCAAAAATTGGCGCGCACCGGCAGCGTCGGCCTGAATTTGCTCCGCGAGTACTTCCGCCTGGCCCAGGAGCGCGACGGCGAGAAGATCGTGTACCGCTTCACGGACTTCGACGGCACGCTGAAGCCCGGCGACGTGTTGGCCGTGCGTCTGACGGTGAGCGGCGGCAACTGGCGCTACTTGATGACGGAGGACCCCATCCCGGCGGGCCTCGAATTCATCGAGCGCGACGATCTTTACGAGATCCAGGACAAGCCGTCGTGGTGGAGTTGGTGGTTCAACCGCCGCGAGTTCCACGACAACCGCGCGGCCATCTTCCAGACCTATTTCGATCGCGGCCAGGCGCAGTACGTTTATCTGCTCAAGGCCGTGTATCCGGGACGCTACCAGGTGAGCCCGGCGCGTATCCAACCGATGTATCAACCTCAGTATCTGTCGACGACCGATGCACGCATTGTGGAGGTGAAGTGATGCCGGAGCGGGATGCATGGAAGGCGGTGTTCGCGAGATGGAGAATCTGGCTGGCGAACGTGCTGGGTGGCGCCGGATTGCTGGCGGCGAGCTACGGCTGGTTCTGGATTCCCGACCAAAAGACCTGGCACCTGGCAGCATCCGCGGTGGCGGCTTTGGCCATCACCGCCGCCGCCATCTGGCTCACCTCGATCACGGTGGCGGCACTCGCGGGCGCCCCCGCGCGTTTTGGACGATGTGCCATGTGGCTGGCCACGCTGGCGGTATGGGTCGGCCTGATCGGAGGGATCGGCGCCCACGCGCCGCGGCATGCGGCGTGGCTCGCCTCGCTTCTCACCATGCTGGTACGCCGGCCGGTGAGTCCGGCCACCCTCGCCCCGCTGGTGGGCTTCTTCTGGACCGCCCTCCTTTGGGCCGGCGTCGTGGCGCTGCTGCCGCTGGTGTGGCGCGAGCGGCGCGGCGAAATCGCTCGGTAGCTGGCGCTACTGGCTGGGGGCCGCGGTGGGAGTAGTGGTAGGCTTTTGGCTGCCGTGGCGGCTCTTCCAATGGGCCCCGGGCTTTGAAGGGTTCAACGTGCAGGTGGCCAGCGTCGTCATCCGCCTCGCCATCGCCTGGACGGTCACGGTCACCGCGTGGCTATGGCTGGTGGCGCTGGCGGCGCACCAGCCGCCCTGCTGTATAATTCGAGCTTCGGACAGGAGGCTGGATGCTGGGATTGGACCGTCGTGAATTTCTACTCGCGAGCGCCGCTGTAGCGGGCGGCGCCACGCTCGATGGCCGCAGGATTTGGATCGACTCGCGGCAACGAACCATGCCCAATCGTCCCTGGCGCAAGATCCACCTCGACTTTCACAACTCCCAGTACGTCGCGAAGATCGGCGACAAATTCAACGCCAGCGAGTTCGGCGACCGGCTCCAAGCCGCCAGCGTCGATTCGATCGTGGTGTTCGCCAAGGACATGCACGGCTACTTCTACTACCCCAGCCAGTACGGCCCCGTGCATCCCGGCCTCAATTTCGATTTGCTCGGCGCGCAAGTCGCCGCGTGCCGCGAGCGAAAGATCGCCGTCTACGCCTACTACTGCACCACCTGGGACAACTATCTCGCCGAGCATCACGCCGACTGGCTGGTGGTGAAGCGCGACCGCACCAACTACCTGCCCAAGTTCGACCAGACGCCCGGCTGGACCGCGCTGTGCCTGGCGCACGACGACTTCGTCGAGTTGATGCTCAAGCATACGCGTGAGTTCGTCTCGCGCTACGAATTGGACGGCGCCTGGTTCGACATGCCCGTGCCCATCGCCGGCGAATGCTTCTGCCGCCACTGCCTCGACATGCTGCGCGCCAAGGGCCTGGACCCGTTCGACACCAAAGTTCAGCGGCGCCACAAACAGGATTTACACATCTCGTTCTTGGAACGCGCCACGCGCGCGGTGCGCGAGGCCCGGCCCGGCTGCCAGGTGGATTACAACGGCCAGTGCGTCTACGGGCTCGCCGAGCGCGTGCCCCACATGGACAACATCGACATCGAGGCGCTGCCCACGGCCTTCTGGGGCTACTACTACTTCCCCACCCTGGTGCGCTATACGCGCACTTCGGGCCTGACCAGCTACGGCATGACCGGCCGCTTTCATTCCTCCTGGGCGGATTTCGGCGGCCTCAAGCTGCCGGTGCAACTCGACGTCGAACTCTCCAGCATTGTAGCCAATGCCGCGCGCTGCGACATCGGCGATCAGATGCCGCCCAATGGCCGGCTCGATCCGGCCGTCTACCACGTCATCGGCAAATCCTACGCGCGCATCAAGGCGCTCGAGCCGTGGCTGGAAGGCGCCGTCCCGGTGACTGAGGCGGCCATCGTCACGGGCGGCTTGCCGCTTGAACACCCATCGACGGAAGCCAATTTCGGAATCTCGAAACTCCTGATCGAATCGCGCATTCAGTTCGACGTCGTGGAACCGGACGCGCCCTGGGAACGCTACGGCGCAATCTTGCTGCCGGACGAATTGGAGGTGGACGCGAAGGTCGCCGCGCGCCTGGTGAAGTACGCCGCGGCGGGCGGCGCCATTCTGGTTTCAAACAAAGCGGGAGTCCTCGCGGGCACCCAGCGAAGCTGGCTCGAACCCTTCGGCTTGCGCTACCAGGGTGCGTCGCCTTTCAAACCGGCTTACATGATTCCGCGCGCCGGCTTCACCGGCGACATCCCGCCCTACCCGTACGCGCTCTACGAAGGCGCTGGACAATGGAAAGCCGAAGCGCCCGCCGAAGTTCTCGCTACGCTGGGCGAACCGGCGTTCCAGCGCTCACCGGAGCACTACACCAGCCACGCGCAAACTCCTTTCGATCACTCGACCGATTACGCCGCCATCGCGCGCGGCGGGCCGGTGGCGCTGTTCGCGTTTCCGCTCGGAACCAGCTACTTCACGCGCGGCTACTGGGTCTACCGGCAGGCTTTCCAATATGTGTTGCGACGGCTGCTCCCCGCGCCGCTGGTCGAAACCGACGCGCCCATGAGCACGGAGATGACGCTCACACATCAGGCCGCCCGCGCCGGTCGCCGCGAGCGCTACATGGTCCACGTGGTCAACTTCTCCGCCTTGCGCCGCGCCCCGAAGCATCCGGATTTCTACGACGATCCCATCCCGCTCTCGAACGTCCGCGTTCGCTTGAACCTGCCCGTGAAGCCCGCATCCGCGCGCGCCATCGTGGCGGGCGAGGATCTCAAGCTCCAGCCGGCCGCCGAGGGTGGCGTCGAAGTGACGCTCGCACGCGTTCCGGTTCATGAGGTTGTGTGTTTCGAGTTGTCTTGAGGAGGTGACTGGCATGCTGACCCGCCGGGAGTTCGTTCAAGCCGCCGCCGCGCCCGCCGTGCTTCGCGGGCGCCGTAAGCCGGGAGACCAACCGAACCTGCTGTTTCTTTGGACCGACGAACAGCGCGCCGATACCATGGCCGCTTACGGCAACACGCGCTACCGCGTGCCCGCCATGAACCGCCTGGGCGCCCAAAGCGTGGTCTTCGACCGCTGCTATGTGAGCCAGCCCGTGTGTACGCCCAGCCGTTCCACCGTGATGACGGGCCTGTGGCCGCACTCGAGCGGTTGCGTCAAGAACAACATTCCGCTCCGGCGCGAGACCCGGACGCTGCCCGAACTCCTCTCCGATTCCGCTTACCGTACCGCTTACATGGGTAAGTGGCACTTGGGCGACGAGATCTTCCCGCAGCACGGCTTCCAGCAATGGAAGTCCATTGAGGAGTACACCGCATACTTCTCGCCTGGCCACGACCGCAACGCCCGCAGCAGCTATCACGACTTTCTTTGCGGCTTGGGCTACAAGCCCAACGCGAAGAACAATTTCTCGCGCGACTTCGCCGTGTCGCTGCCCATCGAACACACCAAGCCGTCGTACCTGGCGCAGGAAGCCTCGCACTTCATCCTCGACAATCGCGCCGAGCCGTGGATGCTCTTCGTAAACACCCTGGAGCCGCACATGCCCTTTACCAGCCGGCTCAACGACCTTCACACGGAAAGCGAGATCGAGCTGCCCGCGAATTATCCCGGCATTCCCCAAGGGCCGGAGCCGGCCTGGTACAAGCGTCGCCGCGAGCAGAGCAAGCGGCCGGGCGGCGAAGCCGGATGGCGGCGTATGATCCGCAACTACGCGGGACTGTGCTCGCTGGTGGATCAGGCCGTGGCGCGCATCCTGTGGTCGCTGGAAGCTTCCGGACAAGCCGGGAACACCATCGTCGTTTACACCTCCGACCACGGCGATATGATGGGCAGCCACAGCATGTTCGCCAAGCAGGTGATGTATGAAGAAGCCGTGCGCGTGCCGCTGCTCATGCGCGTGCCCTTCCGCCATCAACGCCCGCTGCACGTTCCACAGCCCGTCAGTCACATCGACGTGGTGCCCACACTGCTGGAGTTGCTGGGCCGGAAACCAGCGGCGGCGGGGTTGCCGGGCCAGAGCCTGGTTCCGCAACTCGGCGGAGCCGTGCGCCCGGACAATTACGTTTTCCTCGAATGGACCGGCGACTTGAAAGATAGCGGCGCGGGTCCCAGCGGCCGCACCGTCATCTCGCCCGAGGGCATGAAACTGGTGCTCTACGACACCGACCAATCGCTGCTGTTCGACCGCCGCCGCGACCCGCTCGAGATGCACAACCTCTACGGCAAGGCCGACCACCGCCGCCTGCGAGCCAAGATCGCAGACTGGCAGAAGAAGACTGGCGACACTTTCGCGCTGCCGGGGTAGAGGCACTGCCGCACCCACGCGTTTGCCTTCGACCGGCCTTCCAGTAGAACAGCGGGAAGGCCTGCCTTACGCCCCATCGTCTTTAGCGGAAACGTGTGGAGGGCTTGGTTCGCTGGGGCTTTCCTCGATCGGTGGCCCCTCTTTCGCCCCGTAATGCTCCCTGTACCAGTGGCCGTAGTGATGCTCGGCCCACTCCCGGTCAACGAAGCCCGAGATCATGCCCTGCAATCCTGGGCGACCGCCACGGTTCACCAGCGCCATGTACATATGACCAAAAATCAGGGGGGTGGCGATCAAGGCCATCAGCACATGCACCGTCCAGGCGAGGAAGATCCAGTATTTCAGCCAAATCAAGATACCGGTGGCGATGTAGAAGGGGTAGGTGCCCAGCAGCACCAGGAAGTTCACCTTCTCGGCGGCATTGAACTTCCCCTGCTCGGGCATCCTGATCTTGCTGTTGAAAGCGGCCAGCAGCATCAGCGCGAGCCATCTGAAGTCGTCAAGCACCCACGTCGATGCTTGCTTGATATTGTGCAGATGCATCCGGATTTCCCGGCGGCCCTTGTATAGAGCAGTCAATGGAAGAACCACCAGGGAGATCCCGGAAATTCGGTGGATCCAGGCGAAGACGGCACGGTAAGGCCGAAGCGGATGAGGGTTGTAAAACAATACCAATACCAGCGCGGTGAGATAACAAACCAGGAACGGCATGACGATCGCCCAGTGAATCATCCGTTCTGATTCGTAAAACCGCAGTATCTTGCCGCCGTCGACGACGCCGGGAACAAATGTGGCAACCGTGGTGGATGACTGCGGGGTCTCTTCCGCACGCCCATCGGCAGCTTCCGCATGTTCTAGAACTGGAGTCGCCTCGAGGTTTAGCTGAATCACGGTCATTCCTCCTCGTCCGGGAGTCCCGGATTGGCACCTTGACCAATACGTCCAGTATATCGCCTCCGAGGGTATCGCCGCGTCCGCGCTAGGTGGCGAGGGGGGCGCAGCGGTGGCGGTACCTTTACCCCACCCTCACCCGCCTTTACCCCACCTTTACCGACGGGGTGGCGTTTCCGGTAGTGGAAGCGGGAGGTTCGGAGGAGTTTCTTGACCACCTTAGCGAGGAGCTGGTGCATCGGACGTATCAACCCCAGTGCGGCGCCCCAACGTTCCTCGATCGCGTCGCGGCGGTGGACCAGACTTTGGCAAGGGTCAAGCTGAACAAGACGCCGGGTAGTATGCCCCCGAGTTGAGGACAAGCCTCGAGCGCCGGAGCGCATGGCAGATCCATCTGAGCCGGTCGCATCGATCCGCGCTACGTCAGCCAATGTTTGAGCGCTTTTTGCGTCAGCACGGAGATCAACAAAGCCCATCCGAAGCTGAGAAACGTTCCGATGATAATGTACTCGGCGACCTTACGTTGGTCGGCGTTCTTGATCTCGCCGAACCGAAGGATGGACTTCGCGGCCATCAGCAGTCCGATCCCGTTGGGCTGTTCGATCAGCAACAGCAGCATGACGAGACTTCGCTCCAGCCAGCCGATGTATTGGCCACCCCGCTTCAGCCCCCCGATGCCGCCGTCGAGCATCTCGTCGGTGAAACGCCGGATCAGCTTGGCGATCAGAATCCCCCCCACGGGAACGCAGAGAATGATCCCCGAGATGCAACTGATCGACGCATAATACCAGTTCGACAGGCCGGGGCTCAGACCAGCCATCCACCAGCCACTTCTTGCCGCGTCGGGGAAGCTGTAGGCCAGCCCGAGCAAGACGGCGAGACGCACGCCTCGATCCGTCACAAACGGCGCGAGGGCATCGGAAGACCAGTGCACCTGGATGGCATCCATGACAACTTGCATCAGCAGGATTGCCAACAGAATTCGCCAGTCCCATGTCCCCAGCAACAGGTACGACACCAGCGCGACGACGGCCGCATGCCAGAGCAGGGCCCAGATCCGGCGATTGCGCTCGATCGTCCACTCCGTCTGGAAGACGAAGTCCCCGACGAGATGCGCCGTGAGGATGGCGGCGAATGTCTCGATCATTGCTCTTAAACCATCGATCCCGATCGCTTTTCTTCAGACAACCTTTTTTGGTTGTCTGATATTAGACAACCTTTTTAGGTTGACGGCCTCGACTGGACTGCAGCACCGTCTTCCAGGATGTTTTCTCAAACTGGCGAACGGCCTCCCGTATCGCGTGCCAACCGGCTCCGCTGAGCCCTTTAGCCACGGCCTGTTTCGACACAGCCGGCCGCAACGATCGCGCCACCATTTCGTAGTCAGGTTCCTTCGGATCGATGGCCGCGCAAACGATCTCAGCCTGACGGGCGGTCCATTGGCCGATGAGGGAATCGCAAAGATGGCCGACGACGGGCAGCCAGCCGGTCAACGGGCCGGACGATTCGGGAATCTCGACCGTCAGGTGCGAGTACTGGGTCATCCGGTCCAACGCGCGGCCCGAAACGATGAACGCTTGTCCCGTCGACAGGGAAATCCGCCGCGCGGAGATCTTCCCGGCTTTTCCCAATCCGATCGCGACGCGACTATCCGCCAGTCCACCCGAAAGCAGCGCGGCGCGAAGAAGTATCCCCGCGCGCAAGGCCATGGCCGGATCGGCCAGAAGCAATTGCCAGGCGTCGCCCCGAAAAAACTCCAGCTTGCCTTTGACCAGTCCTCTTTTCCAGCCTCTTATCACACAGACGGCGCCCGTGAGCGACGAACGGACCGATTCCAGTTGGCCCCGTTGGAGGCGGCTGGACCTGATGATGTCGCCGGTCAGCACGGCGCAATACTCGAGTTGCGTCATTGCGATCTTCCTGCACGTCTCGACCGCCGAACGCGGGCGAGCGATCCGATAGGCAAATCATACCCCACTTAAGATGCGCGAATGCGGCCAGAAAGACCCTGGCTATTTCTTCACCAGCCCGTTGCGGCGCAGCAGGGCGCCGGGATCCGGATCGCGCCCCATGAAGTTGCGGAACAGCACGGCCGCGTCCTCCAGGTTGCCTTTCTCGAGGATCTCGCGGCGGAACGCCATGCCCACTTTGGGGCTGAAGAGGCCTTCCTTCTGGAACCGGGTGAAGGCGTCCGCGTCGAGCACTTCCGCCCACTTGTAGGAGTAGTAGCCGCAAGCGTAACCGCCGGAGAAAATATGGCTGAAGCTCGCGATCATGGCGTAATCGTTCGGCACCGGCGCGGGCGTATAGCGCTGGAAGACGCCGCGGGCGTATGCCAGGATGTCGCCATCGCGCGTCTCGTCGTAATCCAGGTGCAGGCTCATATCCACCACACCCAGCGACAACTGCCGCATCTGCGCGTAGGCGGAGCGGAACGTGCGCGCGCGCTTCATCTTCTGATACAGATCCTCGGGCACCGGAGCGCCGGTCTGATAATGCCGCGCGAACAGATCCAGACATTCGCGTTCCCAAGTCCAATTCTCCATGATCTGCGACGGCAGTTCCACAAAGTCCCAGGCCACGTCGTTCAAACCGCGCACGGTTACGCGGCTCAGCACGTGATGCAGCAGGTGCCCGAACTCGTGGAAGACCGTCTCCACGTCGCGATGCGTGAGCAGGGCGGGTTGGCCCGCGACCGGCGGCGTCATGTTGCCGTTGATGGTGCCCAGGTGCGGCTTAAAAACGCCGTCGAGGGGGCCGCCGGTAATCAAGCCGCCGGCCCAGGCGCCGCCGCGCTTGTCTTCGCGCGGGTAGAGATCGGCATAGAAAGCGCCCAGCAGGCCGCCGTCCGCGTCGCGCACCTCGAAATATTGCACCGCCGGGTTCCACACCGGCACGCCGTCCACCTTGGTCACCGTGATGCCGTAGAGGCGGTGCACCAGGTCGAACATCCCCTTCTGCACGCTCTCCATGGGGAAGTAGGGGCGCAAAATTTCCTCGTCGAAATCGTAACGCGCCTTGCGCATCTTCTCGGCGTAATAGAGAATGTCCCACGGCGCGAGCGCCGGAGCGTTGGCGCCTTCCAGGGAGCGCCGGAAGGCCAGAATTTCGGCGGTCTCCTTGTCATAGAACGCACGCGTCTTGGCATCGAGCGCCGCCAGAAACTCGCGCACGCGGCCGCCGTTCTTCGCCATGCGATCCTCGGTGATCAGATCGGCGTAATTCTTGTAGCCGAGCAGGCGTGCGCGTTCGCGCCGCAACTCGAGAATCCGCTTCATGAGGGGTACGTTGTCGCGGACGCCGCCCGCGGCGCGCGTGTTGTAAGCGCGATAGACGCGCTCGCGGATTCCGGCATCGTCCAGGTTGGTCATCACGGCGCGAAAGCTGGGCTCCTGCAGCGTGAAGCGCCATCCTGCCACGCCCTTGCGCTTGGCGCTCTCGCGGGCGGCGGCGCGCGCCGATTCCGGCAAGCCGGCCAGCAGCGTGTCCTCCTTGATCACGATCTCGAACGCGTTGGTCGCGTCCAGCACGTTGTCGGAGAACTGCTTGCGCAGCTTGCTCATTTCCACGCTCATGGCGCGCAGCTTATCCTTGTCGGCGTCGCCCAACTCCGCGCCGCGGCGCCGGAACTCGTCCAGCGTCAGGGTGAGAAAACGCTTGCGCGCGCCGGTAAGGGATTGGGCCTCCGGAGTCGCGGCGAATTCCTTGATCTTGGCGTAGATTTGTTTGTCCAGCGGGATGCTCGCCGTGAAAGCCGTGTACTGGGGAAGAACCGCGCTCACGGCGGCGCGCAGCGCGGGTGTCGAGGCCACGCCCTCCAGGTGCCGCGCGATGTTCATGGCTTGGCTCAAGTCTTCGACGATGTCCTCGAACGCGGTCATGGTGTTGGCGTAAGTGCGCGGCGCGGCGCTGGAAACGTACGCGTCGCGCCTGGCCTTGGCCTCGATGAGCAACTGCGCTATGGCGGGCTCGACGTGTTCGGCCTTAATACGGTCGAAAGGGATCCGGTAGCTCTTTTCGAGCAGGGGATTGGTTTGCGGAGCGGCGTTCATAATAAGTGCGACGGTCAACAGCAGAAGCGATTTCTTCATGGTAAAGTTCCGGCAGGACAAACCTATATTGTAGTCCGGCGGCTACAATGGTTCATCCGTCATGATGAAGACCAGAACCTCGGTTATGATCGTCTTGGCCGCCGCGTTGGCTGGAGCGGGCCTGGGCGCCTGGGCCACCGCAAGGCGCCTCAGCACCCCGGAGCAAATCGTCGCGGCATTTCACCGGTGGTATCACGCGAACGGCGCCACCACGTACAACAACACGTTCTGGATGGGCGTT
The DNA here is from genome assembly GCA_963745655.1 of Terriglobales bacterium. Classification (GTDB taxonomy): domain Bacteria; phylum Acidobacteriota; class Terriglobia; order Bryobacterales; family Bryobacteraceae; genus JAJFUV01. The sequence continues at coordinate 52,655 of CAVUYK010000001.1, forward strand.
CCCACGCAGAAGTGCCCGCTCGACAACTGGACCTACCAGGAGATCCTGCACGAAACCAAGCCGGACGTACTGGTGGAAACGGGCACTTACAAAGGCGGCAGCGCGTTCTTCTTCGCTTCCATCTTCGACCTGATGAAGCACGGCCGCGTGATCACGGTGGATATCGAAGACTATCCGGGCAAGCCCCCGCACGACCGCGTGAAATTCCTGCTGGGCTCCTCCACATCCCCGGAGATTCTCCGCAAGATCCGCGCCTCCATTGAGCCGGGCGAGAAGGTCATGGTGGCGCTCGATTCGGATCACCGCAAAGAGCACGTGGCCAAGGAACTGGCGCTCTACAGCCCCCTGGTTTCACCGGGCATGTACCTGGTGGTCGAGGACACCCACTTCAACGGACATCCCATTCTGCCGCACTTCGGCCCCGGCCCCATGGAAGCCGTCAATGAGTTCCTGGCTTCGCATCCGGAGTTCGTGGTAGACCGCACGCGAGAGAAGTTCGGCATGACATTCAACCCGCGAGGTTGGCTCAAGCGCGTCAAATAGGAGAACCCATGAGCAGCCCCTACACGCGCAGGGAATGGCTCGCGGCCGGCCGCCGCGCCGCTCTCCGCCGCGCGCGGCGAGCGAGCCAACATTCTCTTCATCTTTAGCGACGATCATCACTATCAGTGCCTGGGCGCCGCCGGCAACCCCCACATACACACCCCCAACCTGGACCGCCTGGCCGCGCGCGGCGTGAACTTTTCCAACGCCCAGATCAGCACATCGCAATGCGCGCCCAGCCGCGGCGTGCTCCTCTCCGGCCTGGAAACTTACCAGAACGGCCTGATCAGCAACGGGCAGATCCGCTTCCGCGAAGGCCTGGGACCCACCGCGGTCGAACAATTGCGCCGCACCGGCTACGACACCGTGCTGGTCGGAAAGTGGCACATCGAGAATCGGCCCGGAGGCATGCGGATTCTCGCGCGCTCCGCTATGGCTCCCGGGCGGCGGAAGCGACTATCGGAATCCCAAACTCTGCCATGGCTTGCACGCCAAGCCCGCGGAAACGCCCGGCCATATTACGGACCTGTTCACCGGCGCGGCTCTGGACGTTCTACGCACGGCTCGCACGCAGCCCTTCTTTTTGTGGCTGGCCTACAACGCGCCGCACACGCCCTGGTACGCCGGGAAGCGTTACACGGATCTTTACGCCGGTAAGGACCCGTCCTCCCTCGCGCCGCCCGGTCATCCCCAGGGCGGCAAGAAATTCGACTGGAACTCCTACTACGCCGTGATCACGCACATGGACGATTGCATTGGGCGGCTGATCGCGGAGCTCGAGCACCGCAAGCTCTGGCGGAACACGGTGGTCTTCTTCGTGGGCGACAACGGCTACACCTGCGGCTCCCATAATTGGATTGGGAAAGTGTACCCGTGGGAAGAATCCGTGCGTGTCCCCTTCCTGGCCGCCGGAGCCGGCGTCGCTGCGCGGACGCGTGAACGACGCTCCGGTCGCTTCCATCGACCTCACCCGCACATGGCTGGATCTGGCGCACGTTTCCCCACAGTCGCCGCTGGCCAGCCGTTCACTCACCAAGGTCCTCGGTTCCGGCCGCGGCGGCCCGCAGTACGGCTTCAGCGTATGGGACGACGCTCGCGTCACAGCGCTGCACGCGCGGCAAGCCGTCGAGCCCTACCGGCTGGTGCGCACGCGTACGCACAAGTTGATCGTCTGGCAATCCGGCAAGCAAGCGCTCTACGATATTCGCGCCGACCTCGGCGAAGAGCACAATCTGCTGGAGGCGCCCGCGTCCGCGCCCCTCGCGGCCCCTCTGCGCGCGGCGCTCGCGCATCGCATGAAAGAGACCGGGGACAAGGCGATCGAGTGGCTTACCCGCTATCATGGCTAGTAGTCACGCATGGAATTAGCCAAGCCCCCCATTTCGACCGCCTGTTTGCTGCGTATGGCCGAGCAGCTCGGCGTGCCGCTGAATAAAATCGTCCCCACCATCGCGCTGTTCGATGAGGGCGCCACCGTACCCTTCATCGCGCGCTACCGCAAGGAGGTTACCGGGAATCTGGACGAGGTCCAGATCCGCGACATCGAGGAGAAGCTGGACTATTTCCGCGAACTCGAAGACCGCCGCTAGACTGTGCTGCGAGTCCATCGGCGAGCAGGGCAAGCTCACCCCGGAGCTGCACGCGCGCATCGAGGCGGTTCTCGAGAAGAACGAGCTGGAGGACTTGTACCTGCCCTACAAGCCGAAGCGCCGCACCAAGGCCTCCATCGCGCGCGAAAAAGGCCTCGAGCCGCTGGCCGACTACCTCTGGAATCAAACGCCCGCCGAATTGCCGCTTGACCGAATTGGCCGCCGCGTTCCTCAGCGAGGAGAAAGGCGTCGCCACCATCGAGGAAGCGCTCGAAGGCGCGCGCCACATCCTCGCCGAGACGCATCAGCGAGAACGCCGAAATCCGCAAGCGCGTGCGCCAGATGATGATCGAGGACGGCCGCGTGGTGAGCCACGCCATCGACGGCGTCGAAGATCCCGAAGGCAAGTTCAAGATGTACGCCGACTACAGCGAGCCGGTGTCCAAGATTCCTTCCCATCGCATGCTGGCCATTCGCCGCGGCTCCAAGGAAGGCATCCTGAGCTTCGAGATCGAGCTCGACCGCGAAGCTCCCGCTCACCTACCTGCGCGGCCGCGTGGTCCATGCGCCCGGCGATTGGGTGGAACATTTGGTGGCAGCCGCCGAGGACGCCTACGACCGGCTGTTGAATCCGTCCATTCAGACCGAGGTCCGGCTGGAGTTGAAGGACCGCTCCGACGAAGAGGCCATTCGCGTCTTCCGCGAGAACCTGGAGAACCTGCTGCTCGCCCCGCCCGCCGGCATGCTCAGCGTGCTGGCGATCGATCCCGGCATCCGCACCGGCTGCAAGATCGCCGTGGTGGACGACACGGGCAAGTTCCTGGATCACGCCGTGATCTATCCGCTGGAACCGCGCCAACGATTTGGTGGGCGCCGTGAAGACGCTCGCCTCGCTCATCGCGCGCTACAACGTGCGCGCCATCGCCATCGGCAACGGAACCGGCTCGCGCGAGTCCGCCGCGTTCGTGCAGGATTTTCTGCGCCAGGCCCAGCTTGAAACCGTCTTCAGCGTGGTGGTGAGCGAGTCCGGCGCATCCGTCTACTCGGCCTCCGACATCGCGCGCCAGGAATTCCCGGATCTGGATCTGACCGTGCGCGGCGCCATCTCCATCGCGCGCCGTCTGCAGGATCCGCTGGCCGAGTTGGTCAAGATCGATCCGAAATCCATCGGCGTCGGCCAGTACCAGCACGATGTCGATCAGCGTTTGCTGAAAGAGGGCCTCGAAAGCTCGGTCGAATCCTGCGTGAACCGCGTGGGCGTGGATCTCAACACCGCGTCCTGGGCGTTGCTGCGCTACGTGGCGGGCATCAGCGAGCGCACCGCGCTGAAGATCGTCGAGTACCGCAACCAGAACGGGAAGTTCCGCTCCCGCGTCGAACTGCAGGCCGTTTCCGGCTTCGGCCCCAAGACCTTCGAGCAGGCGGCGGGCTTTCTGCGCATTCGCGGCGGCGACAATCCGCTCGACATGACCGCGGTGCATCCGGAATCCTACGCCGTGGTGGAGCGCATGGCCGCCTCGCTGGGCGTGAGCGTGCCCGAATTGATCGCCCAGCCCGAGCTGGTCGAGAAGGTGCGCATGGAGCAGTTCCAGACCGAGACCGTGGGCATCTACACGCTCACCGACATCCGCGACGAACTGCGCAAGCCGGGCCGCGATCCGCGCCAGCAGTTCGTGGCGCCCAAGTTTCGCGACGACGTGAAGGAGATCGCCGACCTGCAGCCCGGCATGGTGCTCGAAGGCATCGTCACCAACGTCACCAACTTCGGCGCCTTCGTCGACGTCGGCGTCCACCAGGACGGCCTGGTGCACGTGAGCGAGATCTCCACGCGCTACATCAAGGACCCGGCCGAAGTCCTGAAAGCGGGTCAGATCGTGAGCGTGAAGGTGCTATCGGTCGACCCCAAGGCCAAGCGCATCGCGCTCTCCATCAAAGCGCTCGACGCGCCGCGCGAGCCGCGTCCCAAGGCCGAGCCCAAACCCGAGCCCCGCAAGCCCACGCTCGAAGAACAACTGGCCAGGTTGAACCAGCAATTCCATCGGCGTTAGGTGAGAGGAGCTTCCACCACACCGCACTATACGGATAGGAGTTGAGACCCCCCTCGAAGGATACTCCACGTAACGCCCGGCGGGTCCCCCGCCCGCCGGGTTCACCTGGAATAGCCTGTCTGTTCGCCGGCCGCGCGCCCACGCCGTCAAAGCGTAATTGTGAAGTGGCGCTCCGCGGCTTTCCGCGCTTTTCGCGACCCGCCTGATTATCTCACTGACATTTTTCAACGACCACGAAGGTGATGTCGTCAGTTTGCGGCATGCCCTGAGTGAATTCCTCAATGGCTTGCAAGAACTTCTGCTCGATCGCGTGACTTCCCGAGGGGGCCTCTTGCTGAATGATTTGTAGCAGTCTTTCCTCTCCGAACATTTCTTCCTGCTGGTTTTGCGCGTCCGTAAGGCCGTCGGAATACACCACCAGAATGTCTCCTTTGTCGAGATGGAACGTGCGGGATTGATAAGAGGCGTAATCGAACAACCCCAGGATAAGAGCGTCAGAGGCCAGCTCTTCGATCTTTCCGGTGGCGGAACGGAACAAATAGGCTGGATTATGTCCCGCGCTGATGAATTGCCCCATGCCCTGCGGGCTCAGCAGGAAGAGAAAGAGCGTAACGAACTGGAAGGGAAGAGATTTTTCGCAAAGGAGCTGGTTAACCCGGTTCAAGACCTCGTGCGGTTGAGTCCGTGAGCGAAATTCCATGCTGAGAGCGCCCAGCACCATCGAGCTTAACAGCGCCGCGGGCATCCCCTTGCCGGAGACATCCGCCAGAACCCCCATCCATTCCCCTGAACTCAGTTGCAGGAAATCGTAGAAATCTCCTCCCACATAGCGTGTGGGATTGTTGAAAGCATGGATGCGAAAATTCTCAAACTGGGGCAGGCAACGGGGGAGCAGGCTTTCCTGAGTTTCTTGCGCTAAGGCTAATTCCTGCTCGCTCCTCTTTCGCTCCTCCAGGCGTTTTAAGACGAATCACTTCGCGGCTGGCTTCCAGTTCCCGTACCGTCTCCTCCAGCACTTGGCTGTAGTTCTTGGTTTCCAGGTGCAACAGGCGCACCTCCAGAATGTTGTGAACGCGCGCCCGCAGCTCGGCCAGATCAAACGGTTTGCTGACGAAATCCTTAGCGCCGGCTTGCAGCGCGCGCAGCTTGTGATCCGGCTGCGCGGTGATCACGAGGACCGGAAGATAGCCGTCCTTTTCGATTTCCTTCAGACCTTCCATCACCTGGAATCCGTCCATGCCGGGCATTTGGAGATCGAGCAGGATCAGGGCGTAACGGTTCTTGCGGTGAAGTTCGCAGACCTCGGTCGGATCAGTCGTAGACTCGATGGAAGTATAGCCGGCGATGCGCAGCATGCCCTCGAGCAGACGGACATTGGCTTCCTTATCGTCAACCACCAGGATTCTGGCGTTCAGAATATCGGCTGAGCTGACCATGACCTTCGTCCTGATTCATTTGCCCTGATCGGCCTCTTGTCCCGCGAATTCCAGTGCTACGTCCAGCGTATCCATGAACTCATTGACCTTGATTGGTTTGGTGAGATACCGGAAGAATCCTGCCTGCAGGCCCTTCTCGATGTCGCGTGGCATGGCATTTGCACTGAGGGCAACCACGGGGATGTGCGCCGTGGCCGGGTCCTCGCGAAGGATTTTCAGGGCTTCGATACCGCTGATGCCAGGCAGATTGATGTCCATCAGGATCACCTGCGGCCGCTCGGAGCGCGCAAGCTGGATGCCCAGATTTCCGTCTCTCGCACTCAGCAGGCGCATATCCGGGCGGCGCGCGATGAGTTGCTCGACCAGCTTCAGGTTGGCCGGGTTGTCCTCTACATAGAGCAGGGTGCGCCGCCGCGCGCTGTGCTGAACCTGCGCTGGTGCAATGGCCGCGGGTTCGGCTCCGTCCACTGCAAGTTGTGGTGCGGCAGCCGAGTTCAGTTCGAACCAGAACACGCTTCCCAACCCGACCGTGCTTTCCACGCCGATCACGCCTCCCATCAATTCAACCACCCGCTTGCTCATCACCAGGCCGATGCCTGTGCCTTCCTCCGTGCTCCTCTCTTGTCCGAGACGGTTGAACGGCTGAAAAAGCTGCGCCAGCATGTCCGGAGGCAACCCCGCGCCGGTGTCCTTGACGCTAACGCGAATGCGTTCCGGGGTGCTCGCGGTGCAGTCCACGACGACCGTTCCATTCGGCTGGTTGTATTTGATCGCGTTGGAAAGAAGGTTGATGAGAACCTGCTTCAACCGGGTCCGATCGGCATTGACAAAGCAAGGGATGTCGAACTGGGGAAAGGTCATTCTGATACCGCGCTTTTGCCCCTGCGGCTCGATCATGGCCTGGCATTCGAACATGACTTCGGCCAGCGACGTCGGTTCCAGCGACAGCGCCAGCCTTCCGGACTCGATCTGCGCGAGATCGAGGATTTCGTTGATCAGCTCCAGCAGATACCATCCCGCGTGGAGAATCTGGTCGATGCTTGCCATCTGGGAGGGCGTTGGCGGCGGGGAATCGGAATTCATGAGCTGGGCGAAACCGAGGATCGCATTGAGCGGCGAGCGAAGCTCATGGCTCATGCTGGAAAGGAAATCCGATTTCGCGAGGTTGGCTTTTTCCGCCGCGGCCGTGGCTCTCTCAAACTCGACGTTCTTCTCCTGCAGCGCCTGGTCGAGACGTTTGCGCTCGGTGACGTCGCGCGCGACGGCGCACACGCCTTGCAGCTTCCTGTCGCGGTCGTAGAAGGTGGTGGCGTTGTAGGACACCACGGTTGTCTTGCCGTCCCTGGCGCGGGCGGTGAGCTCGTAGTTGGTGACCTTCTTCTCGCGCAGCACCAGCTTGATGGCCGCCTCGGCCCGCTCCGGATCGGTGAAGTAGTTCTTGAACGGCGCGCCGATCAGCTCGTCGCGCGTGCAACCGGTGAGGGCCTCCATCTGCTTGTTGAGGTCGGTGATGATGCCGGCCGGATCGGTGGTCATCAGCGCGTCGATGTTGGATTCGATGAGAGACCGCGTGTAGAACTGCTGGTCGCGCAGGCGCTGATCGAGCTTCTTCTGTTCTTCTTCGACCTGCTTGCGGGCGGAATTATCGGTGCCGATCAACAGATAGCCGATGATGGCATCTTGATCGTCGCGCAGCGCCGTGACCGACACGATGGCCGGAAAGCGGCTGCCATCCTTGCGGATGTAGGTCAATTCGTAGATGTCCTCGATCCCGCGCGAGGCCTTGAAGACCAATGCCTGGAAGCCCGGCGTAATCGTGGTGGCCGAGCTCGAGCGCTCAATGCTTCGGCGCGGGCGATCACTTCCTGCGGATCGGAGATGTCGGCCGGGGTGATCTTGTTCAGCACGTCGGCGGCCGTGTAGCCCAGCATGCGCTCGGCGCCGACATTGAATATTTGAATGACGCCTTTCTCGTCGGTGGCGATACTCGAGAAGTTGGCGCTGTTGAAAATCGCGTTCTGCAAGGCCCCCGCTTTCAGCAGAGCCTCTTCCGCCTGCTTGCGCGCGGTATTATCGGTGCCAATCAACAGATAGCCGATGATGGCGCCTTGATCGTCGCGCAGCGCCGTGACCGACACGATGGCCGGAAAGCGGCTGCCATCCTTGCGGATGTAGGTCAATTCGTAGATGTCCTCGATCCCGCGCGAGGCCTTGAAGACCAATGCCTGGAAGCCCGGCGTAATCGTGGTGGCGAGCTCGAGGCTCAACGCTTCGGCGCGGGCGATCACTTCCTGCGGATCGGAGATGTCGGCCGGGGTGATCTTGTTCACCACGTCGGCGGCCGTGTAGCCCAGCATGCGCTCGGCGCCGACATTGAATATTTGAATGACGCCTTTCTCGTCGGTGGCGATACTCGAGAAGTTGGCGCTGTTGAAAATCGCGTTCTGCAAGGCCCCCGTCTTAAGCAGAGCCTCTTCGCGCCGGACCTCGGTGACGACATCCACCGTGCCAGCGGCATCCTCGGAAACGGCAGGATCGTGGTCTTGCGCGGACATGTCCCAACCTCCGTCGAGCTACCTGAACCGGAATTTCTATTCTAGCCTTTCGATGAGCGCGGCATACACCTGTGCCGAGGCGCGCCCGGATTTCAGTACCGGCCGGCCACCGGCTTGCCGAATTCATCCGTATGCGGGTAGGCGCCCACGCACGTGGCCGCCTGGCGCAAGGGGCGTGTCGACTACCTGGAGCGCGTCATACAAGGGAATCTCCCCAGGATCACGGCCACGATGGCGGCGTTCCGCAGGTGGGCCCAAGAGAAGGGACTCCGGCCCAGCGAAGCCCGCTACACCCGCCGAACGCGTGAGGGAACCGCGGACCTGCGATTCAGTAAAAGCGGAGATCCGGCCATCGAGAAGAGCTACCGTACTCACTACGTATCGCCCGCGCTCTCGGAGCGCAAACAGCAACTGCTCGCTGAACGCTTTGACCGGGCGGCGAAGCCCGTCGTATTCCTGATCCTACGCGAGTCGCGGTGTACGGAATGTGGCGCCGAAATCGCGCCGGACAGTTTCCTTTTCATGGAAGCTGAACAACCCCTCTGCCTGCCCTGCGCGCGCCTGGGCGACCTCGAATACCTTCCCTCCGGCAGCGCCGCTCTGACACGGCGCGCCGCGAAGTACAGCGAGCGCACCGCGGTGGTGGTGCGTTTCAGCCGGTCGCGGGAGCGTTACGAACGGCAAGGAATCCTGGTCGACACGGCGGCGCTGGAAAAGGCGGAGCAGGAATGTGCCCTCGATGCCGACGCGCGGGCCCGCGAGAGGGTGCGCGGAGCCGCCGCCCGCCTCGAACAGGATCGCGAACTGGTTGGCCGGATGACGCAACAGATTCTGACTCTGTTTCCCGGCTGCCCGCCGAAGGAGGCGGCGGCTATCGCCGGCCACACCGCCGTGCGAAGCAGTGGCCGCGTTGGCCGGACCGCGGCCGGCCGGAACCTGGACGCGCAGGCTCTGACAGCAGCCGTGACGGCCGCTGTTCGTCACAGACATACCGGCTACGATGCATTGCTCGAATCCGATTTGGATCGCACACGCGCCCGCCAGCGGGTCGCCGAACAAGTGGGGGCAATTCTGGCGGCATGGAGAAATCCAGGCTGAAGCGGCCAGTGTCCGCTCACACCCTTGCTCGCCGGACTCGGCGCTCGTCATCGCGCGCGACAAGGCCTGCCGGTTAGTAACGATTCTTTGCTTTAGCGATCTCAACCGCTTGCCAGTATCTGATGGAGATTTCGGCGTTTGGAACCAGGGTACTTGGACGCGCACTTCGATTGGATCTCTTCTTCTTCGCTGGCGGCGCTCCTCAGAGCCCGCGTTGACGAAGCTGGAAGAAAATCACGGGCGTGATCAGTAGCGACAGAACCATGGAGACGGTCACGCCACCGATCACCGCGATCGCCAGCGGCTGCAGCAGTTGGGCTCCCGAGCCCACTCCCACGGCCAGCGGCGCCATGCCGAAAATGGTGGCGAGCGCGGTCATCAGAATGGGCCGCAGCCGGCGCCGCCCGGCATGGAAGATGGCTTCGCGCAATTCGTAGCCCTGCTCCGAGAAGTACTGTTCGGAGTCCAGCATCAGAATGCCGTTCTTGTGGACGATGCCGATCACCATGATGGCGCCCATGAACGAGGAGATGTTCAGGGTTGTTCCCGTGATCCAAAGCGCCGCCAGAGCGCCGGAACCGCACAGGATGGTGGCGGCCAGGATGGCGATGGGATGCGAGAAGGAGCGGAACTCGAACACCAGAATCACGAAAATCAGCAGGATGGAAAGCAGCAGCACTTGCGTGAGCCCCAGGAACGACTCGCGCTGCATTTCGTACAATCCGCCGTACTCGATGTGCGTGCCGGGAGGCAATCGAATCTCTTTGGGGAGACGCTGCTGGATTTCCTGGATGGCGGAGCCCAGGTCGCGTTTCTCCAGGCGCGCGGTCACGGCCGACATGTCCCGAAGGTTCTCGCGGTGTATCTCCGTGGTGCCTTGGTCCACTTCCACGCTGGCGATGCTCGACATGGGCACGGTCTGACCGGTGGGAGAGGTTAACAGCAGCGCTTTGAGCTTTTCCGTCGAGGAACGATACTCAGCCGGATAGCGCACGCGAATACCGAACAGCCGTTCTCCTCGAATCAGGTCCGAGGCCACCTCGCCGTCAAGCATGGCAGCCTGCAGGTCGGCCACGTCCTGTACGCCGAATCCGGCCAGCCGCGCCTTCTCCTGGTCAACCCGAAAATTGAGTGACGGCCCAATCACGATGGTCTGGTTGGCGATGTCCACCACCCCCTTGACCTTCGGCAACCATTCTTCGATCTGCTTAGCGACCTCCTGGTAAACCGCCGCGTCGTCATGCCGCACTTTGATCTCGATGGGCTGCGGCGACCAGGCCAGATCGCCAATCAAGTCCTCCAGGATATGCGGGAACTCCACCTCGATGGCCGGCTCCGAAGAAACCACTTTGCGGCGCAGCTCCGCGGTCACTTCCTCCAACGCGCGCTGGCGGTCTCGCTTCAGTTTGATGAGGAAGTCGCCGGTGTTGGGTTCCGCGATCGCCAGAGCCAGGCGCGCGCCGGTCCGGCGGGAGTAGCTCTCCACCTCGGGTGTCTCTTTGATGAACTTCTCGATGTGCCGCAGCACCCGGTCCGTCTCCAGCAGGGACGTCCCGGCGGGCATCCGGTAGTCCAGCACGAAGGCTCCTTCATCCATCTCCGGCAGAAACCCGCTGCCGAGCTGAAAGTAGATGCCCACCATGCCCACCAGCAGCAGCGCGCTCCCCAGCAGCACCAGCCGCGAATGGGACAGGCACCCGCGCAGCGCGGATTCGTACCGGGCGGTGAACCAGCGTAAGATGCGGCCTTCCCCCATTTGCTCCGCCTGCTCGATATTGACCACTACGGCGCCGGATGGGCGGCGGAAGAAAAAGGCCGCCACGACAGGTGTAAAGAAGATGGCCAGGAACAAGGAGGCCAGCAGCGCCGTTACCATGGTCATGGCGAGTGCGCGGAAAAACACTCCCGTGATGCCGCCCAGGAAGACCAACGGCGCAAACACCATGATGGGCGTCAGGGTGGAGCCAGTCAAAGCCGGAGTGAGTTCCGTGATCGCGCTTTTGGCGGCTTCCATGGGCGCCTGGCCGGCGGACAGGTGCACGATGATGTTTTCCACCATCACGATGGCGTCGTCGATGACCACGCCGATGCAGGCCGCCAGCCCTCCCAGCGTCATCAGGTTGAAGCTCATTTCGAACAACTTCATGAACACAATGGCGATGAGTACGGCGATGGGAATCACCGCCGCGGCCACGATGGTGGTGCGCCAGCTCTTCAGGAAGACCAGCAGAACCAGGACCGAGAGCACCAGGCCGATCAGAATACTCTCGGTGACTCCCGTAATCGACTCGCGGACCAGGACAGACTGGTCGTAAAACGTGGACAGGGCGATATCGGGCGGGAGGGATTTGCGGATGTCCGCCAGTTCGGCGTTCACCGAATCCGCGATGGTTACGGCATTCCCATCGGGTTGCTGGAGGACATTGACCAGCACGGCGGGCCGCCCGTTCGCGGTCACGATGTTGTAGATGGGCTTCTCCCCGGGAACCACTTGCGCGAGATTCTTGATGGCCACGGGCGTCCCGCGCACGACGTCGACAACGGTATCTTCAATCTCTTTCTGGGTGCGCAACAAGCCGGTCACCGTAGTCAGGTAGAGGTGGTAGTTCTCCTGCACCATCCCCGACGGAGAAATTATGTTATTGCTCCGTAAGACATCCACCACCTTGGTCAACGGCATACCGTAGCTGTTCAGCTTCCGCGGATCCACCAGGACGTGATATTCGGGCGGACGCCCGCCGACGATCTTGGCCTCCGCCACGCCCGGCAGGCGGTACAGACGCGGGGCGATGTTGTAGTAGGCCAGTTCCCAGAGCTCCGATTGCGAGCGCGTCGGCGAGGTGATGCTGAATCCCACCATCGGAAAAACGGAGAACGTCAAACGGTTGATATAGAAGCGGCAGGTGGGCGGCAGGGAAGGCGTGATCTGCGAGATGCGGCCTTGCACCAGGTGCAGCGCGTTGAGGATGTCCACGTCCCAGCGGAAGAAGACGCTGATTTCGGTGGAGCCTCGCGCGGTCACCGAGCGGATGGTGGTGACGCCGGGAACAATGCGAATGGTCTCCTCAATGGGACGGGTGACGCGCACCATCTGCATATCCACGGGGGTGATGCCGTTGTCCACCAGGATGACGATGCGCGGAAAATCCGTCTGCGGGAAGATGGCGATGGGCAACCGGAACAGAAACGCCACTCCGGCGAGCGCGAAGCTCAGGACGATGACGGCCATCGCCCGGGCATGCGCCTGGACAAATTGGGCCAGGCGGCCGGTCACTGTTTCTGGTCCCCCTGCACCCGGATCTGGGTGCCTTCAGCCAACCCGTAGGCGCCCTGAACAATCACGGAGTCTCCCGCCTTGAGCCCACTCTTGATCTGAACTTTACCGTCGAATGCCTCTCCCGTCTCGACGTCCTTCTTTACGGCCAGGCCTTTTGCGCCGGCCACCATCACGACACCTTTCCGGGAGCCTTCGGCGAACTGGACTGCCGCCACGGGGACCACCACACTGTTGGGCGTAACTCCGGTTACGATGGCTACCTGCCCGAACGCGCCGGAGCGCAACGCGCGTTTCGGGTTGGGAATCTCGCACCAGGTCTCGACCGTGCGCCGGGCGGGATCGACGGCTTGATTGACCACCGAGATGCGTCCGTCGAAGGACATGCCGGCGGCGTCGGCCGGGGTGAAACGTGCACGGCAATCCGGCCCTTAGCTCCGCCGCTTCGCTCTCCGGTATTTGCACGCGGGCGACCGCCACGCTGAGATCCATCACGGTGAAGATGGGGGCATCGGGCTTGGCCATGTCGCCTGGAAACAGGAACTGCTCGGTGATGGTTCCCGCGGACGGGCTGCGGATCTCGGCAAACTCCAGTTGCGCCTTGCTCAGTGAGCCGCGCGCCTGGGCCTGCTCCACCTTACTCTTGGCCATCAGGATTTCCTGGCCGCCCGATTGATTCTGAAGCAGGTCGAGAGCCCTCTTCGCCACCTCCTGGTTGGCCTTGGCCTGCGTCAGTTCGGTCTCGCTGAGCAGGAGTTCGCGCTGTGGAATGGCACCCTGCTCGAAGAGTTGCCGGCGCCGGTCGTAGACCTTTTGGGCCTGATTCAGTGCCGCCTCGGTGCTGGCGGCTTGTCCGCGCGCCCGCTCGATGTCCGTGGGCACTGTTCCGCTGGTCACGCGCCGCAGGTTGGCCCCGGCATCGGTCACGGCCGCCCGGGCCTCGGCACGCTGTGCCAGCAGGTCACCATTGTCGAGTTGCGCGAGCACCTGCCCGGCCGCCACGGTGTCACCTTTCCGGACCAGCAGTTTCCGGATGGGAGCCGTGATCCGGGCGCCGATGTTAGCCTGTGCACGAGCGAAGATGAAAGCTGGCCCGCGCACGGTAGTCCTGACCTCGGCCAATTCGGCTTTGGCGACCTTCACGTCCACGATCAGCGGGGGAGCAGCCGCCTCCCGCGGGCCGCAGCCCACCGAGGCAAGCAGGGGAACCAGCAGCAGGTAATGTGGTTTCATCGTCCGGACGCAACCTCCAGATCCGCTTTGGCATTCCAATAGTTGGCCATGGTTGTGTAGTAGTTGCTGCGTGCCTGCGAGAGTTGATTCTGCGCGGTCACCACGTCCAGCGCCGAACCTTCCCCACCTTCGTAGCGGATGCGGCTTAGCCGCAAATCCTCCTCCGCGAGCTGGGCCTGCTGGCGCGTCAATGAAATCTGCTCGAAAAGCTGCTTCACCCGCACCAGAGCGCTCTGATACTCCTTCGAAAACGCGCGCTCGGAGATGGCCCGCGCCGAGTCCACCTGCTGGGCTCTCAAACGCGCCTGCTGGGTTGCCGCGCGGGCTTTGTTCCAGTCGAAGATCGGAATGGTCAGGTTGACGAAGGCCGCATAACCACGATCACTGATCCGCACGGCGTTGGAGTCGATCCCGTACTGGAAGGCGGCTCCCAACTGGGGAAGCAGCGCGGAACGCGCGCGCCGCGCGTCGGCCTGGAATCCGCGCCGCTGCGCGTCAAGAAGATTAAACTCGAACCGTTTCAGGAAAGGCGCGGCTCGCGAATCTGCGGCCTCCGGCGCCGGCGGAGACTCTTCCAGAGGATCAGCCAGCCACAGGGTGCCGGTCACATCCCGAGTCCAGAAGGAGGCCAACTCCTGGTTGGCAAGCTTGGCCTCCAGGTCGGCGGCGTTGCGCGCCTGCTGAAGGAAGGCCACCTGTGCGGAAGCTTTGACGACATCGGCCCGCGCGGCCTCTCCGCCCTGGAAGAGCAATCCCGCTCGTTTTTCAAAACTCTGGCTCTCGGCCAGCGCGTCCTGCACAATCCGGACAATCCGCCGCGTGAGCAAGGCGCGATAATACGCCGTGGTCACCGCCCGCCGGAGATCGCGCTCGGTGAGAGCCACGCCGGTGGCGGCAATGTCCCGCGCCACCCGCGCCCTGGCCATGTCGGCGCGCAAGCGGCCCGACGTGTCGAATTCCTGGTTCACGCTGAACAGCGACGCATACTCGCGGATCCCATTGAGGGGAAGGAAGCTGAAGGTTTCGCGGTTGTTGAGCGAAGGGCTGTTGTAAGTGAAGCCGTTCACCAGGCTGGACTGGGGGAGAAACGCGGCGCGCGCCTGCGTCATCGTCACGCGCCGCGATGTCACGCTCCTGGCGCGCCACGCTCGCCGGCGATGGGACCGACTGCGCCAATCGGATGCAGTCCTGCAGTGTGAGGGGCTGTGATGGTGGTTGCGCGGGCGCGCTGGAAAGCGTGGCCGTCAGCAAACTGGCCGCTGTCAAGAGAAGATTGCGCACGGATCGAGTTCCTCGTTGTGATTGGGCCCAATCACGAGGATAGCTCTTACCGCACCGTGAGGAATATTGTTTCCGTCAGCCGCCGCGCTTGAGCGTGAGGCCCCCGCGCCTCCGGAATAAGCAGACTGACCGTATCGCAAGAATCGCATCGCCGGGCAAACTGCTGAGGCGCGGCAGGTTGGAGTGAATCGGAGGGCTTGGTCAGGCGTGTGCGCCCAGGGATAGTTCTAGGGCGGTCACTGGTTTGTCAGGAGATATGCAAGACCCAACTAGGGACTCTGCCCGATTGGGTTCGATCCCGGGAACCCATAGAATTCGAATGAAGCCGGAAAGGGCCGCCGTCATGATGATCGCGACAAGACCAAACAAAGCTCAATACACGGAGGTGGAAGCCGCCGAAGTGTTGGGCATCACGGTTGAGAGACTCAGATGTCTCGTGAGAGACCACATTCTAAACGGGGAGGAAGAGGCCAGCGCGCTTTCGCATGCCTGCTATCAGCCCTCCGACCTGCTCGTGCTGCGATTTCTGACTTCGCGCGCCGTTAGGGCCACAACTCCGTGTTGACCAGGTTCGGCGGGCGCTCGTCCGCCAGAGCGGCAATCACATTTTCGGCAGCCATGATGGACATGCGTTGACGCGTGGCGACCGACGCGCTGGCAATGTGAGGCGATAGCACCACGTTGTCCAGTTCGAGCAGTAATGGGCACACCTGGGGCTCGCGTTCGAAGACGTCCAAGCCGGCTCCCGCAATCTGCCTGGTGCGAAGCGCTTCGGCCAGGGCGGATTCCTCCACCACCGGGCCACGCGACGTGTTGATCAGGATCGCCGTGGGCTTCATCATCTCCAATTCACGCTCGCCGATTAGGCCGCGCGTTTCGGCGGTCAAGGGCACGTGCAGGCTGACGAAATCCGCCTCTCGCAGCAGTCGCTCCGCGCTTACGAACTCGATCCCTAGTTCGCGTTCCAGGGCCTCCGGGGCGCGTACGCTGTCGTGATAGAGCACGCGCATCGAAAAGCCCGAGGCGCGGCGTGCCATGGCCTGGCCGATGCGTCCCATGCCGAAGATTCCAAGGATCTGGTGATGGATGTCCTGTCCGGCCAACAGGTCGATGGTCCAGCGCTTCCAGTGCCCGCTGTGCACGAACTTGTGCGCCTCGACAATGCGCCGCGCGGCCGCCATCAAAAGCGTGAAGGCCAGGTCGGCGGTGGTTTCCGTGAGCACGCCCGGCGTGTTGGTGACCTGAATGCCGCGCCGGGTGGCCGCGGCCAGATCGATATTGTCGAAGCCGACGGCGACGTTCGAGACCACGCGCACGCCTTCGAGCGATTCGAGAAACGCCGCGTCAATGCGGTCGGTGAGTTGGCTCACGATGGCCTGCTTCGACCCCGCGCGGCGGCGCAGTTCTTCCGGCGAGAGACCTTCGTCGGTGGCTTCGTAATCCACCTCGAAGTGCTGGCCCAGAAGCTCCACCGCTTCCGGGTAAATCCGTTTGGTGACAAGTACGCTGGGACGCATAATGACTGGGATGAACTCGGATTGTCGCACAGCACGCGCACGTCGTACAATGGCCGATGGAAGGCACCCCTTCAAAAAGGGGACAGACGCATTTTCCTCTTCGCTTCACACGCGAAGGGGTTGTTGGCGCTAATGGGGAAATTGCTGACTGTCCCGGTTTTCTGGGGAGGAACACTATGGCAAAGCTAGGATTTCTTGGATTGGGCATCATGGGTTATCCGATGGCGCGTAACCTGGCGCGCGGGGGACACCAGGTCGCGCTCTGGTCTCGCACGGGAGCCAAGGCCAGGCAGTTGGCCGATGCCGAGGGCGCGGCGGCCTGCGCGACGCCGCGCGACGTTGCCGCGCAATCTGAGTGCGTCTTCCTGTGCGTGGGTGACACCAAAATGTCCGAGCAAGTGATCCTGGGCCCCGGCGGTATCATCGAAGGCGCCCAGCCCGGCACGGTGGTCGCCGACGCCAGTACCGTGAGTCCCAGCCATAGCCGCGCCGTAGGCGAAAAGCTGGCCGCCAAAGGCATCCATTTTTTGGATGCGCCCTGCACCGGCTCCAAACCCGGCGCCGAGGGCGGTACGCTAACCTTCATGGTGGGCGGCGACAGGCAAGTATTCGAGGGCGTCCGGCCCTATTTCGAGCCCATGGGCAAGCAGCTCTACTACTGCGGCGGGCCGGGCATGGGGCTGCATGCCAAGCTGACACAGAACCTTATTCTCTGTAACTTATTGCAAGCATTCAACGAAGGATTCGTGCTGGCCGCCAAGGCGGGCGTGGATCCGGACCTCATGCTGGACATCCTATCGAATAGCGCCGCCGCTCCGGGCTGGTCAGCTTCAAGGCCCCTTACGTGTTTCGCCGGGACTTCGCCACCAACTTCTCCGTCAAGTGGATGCATAAGGACATCGGACTCATGTTGGATTCGGGATATGAGCTGAATGTACCGCTTCCATTGACCGGACTGACGCAACAGATGTTCCAGGCGGCTATTGGCCAAAGGATACGGAGACGACGATATTTGCTCTACAATCAAGGTCTTAGAAGAGATCGCGGGCGTTGAGGTGAAGGCCGCAAAAAAATAATACAGATTTCTGTTGCAATTCTGAAAGACATATATTATTATTGGAATTAAGCCGGGGAGGCAACTCCCACCAAAGCGAGACTAACCTCATAAAAGACCCCTGAAGCAATCCTCCCCGGCGCCCCTAAAAAGAGGATTCCCAAAAGCAAAAAGTAACCGCTGGAGAGAATTGTAGGCGTAACCGGCGAGCCTGTTGGTGGTATTCTGGCATTTGGCTAGATGAAAACTCTCACCATACTTGGCTCCACAGGCTCCATTGGGACCAGCACCCTTGATGTCGTCGGACGCAACCCGGATCTGTACCGCATTTTCGCCTTGGTGGCGGGCACCAACGTGGATCTGCTGGCGGCTCAAATCGCTCTGTTCACTCCCCAGGTGGCGGTGGTCGCAACCGAACAAGCGTTACAGGATCTGAGGGAGAGGTTGGAGGCGTCCGGTCTGGAACGCGGGCGTTGGCCCGAATTGGGAACCGGAGACAGGGCTCGCGTGGAAGCCGCCGTTGCGCCGGAAGTGGACTTCGTGATGTCGGCCATCGTGGGTGTGGCGGGCTTGGAGGCCACCTATGAGGCGGTCCGGATGGGCAAGGCGCTGGGCCTGGCGAACAAGGAAGTCATGGTGGCTAGCGGCAGGCTGGTAACGGAAGCCGCGCGGCAATCCGGTACCGAGATTATTCCCGTCGACAGCGAGCATAACGGAGCGCATCAGTGCTTGCGGGCCGGGCGGCGCGACGAAGTGAGGAGGTTGCTGCTGACGGCCTCCGGCGGACCGTTTCGGGAGACCCCCATAGAAATGTTGTCCGCGGTGACGCCGGCCCAGGCTTTGAATCATCCAACATGGAAGATGGGGCAGCGAATTACGATCGACTCAGCCACCATGATGAACAAGGGCTTCGAGGTGATCGAGGCGTGCTGGCTGTTCGGCCTGACTCCGGATGAAGTGGACGTGGTGGTTCACCCGCAATCTTCGGTGCATGCCATGGTGGAGTACGTCGACGGCAGCGTGATGGCCCAGGTCTCGGCGACCGACATGCGCATGCCCATTCAATACGCCCTGACCTACCCGGCACGGGGCGCGGCTCCGGTGGCGCGATTGGATTGGAGCCAGCCGCGGCACTGGGACTTCGCGGCGCCGGACTGGGATAAGTTTCCCCTGCTGCGTCTTTCCTATGAAGCGCAGCGCGCCGGCGGTTCGGCTACCTGTACTCTCAACGCCGCCGATGAGATCGCTGTGGAGTGTTTTCTCCGCGGCGAGATTGGATTCACGGATATTGCGGAAGTGGTCGAGGAAACGCTCGCGCGCGTCGCGCCGTCGAATCCTTGTACGTTATCCGATTGTA
The DNA here is from genome assembly GCA_963745655.1 of Terriglobales bacterium. Classification (GTDB taxonomy): domain Bacteria; phylum Acidobacteriota; class Terriglobia; order Bryobacterales; family Bryobacteraceae; genus JAJFUV01. Next base: position 71,640 of record CAVUYK010000001.1, read on the forward strand.
TGAGCGTGGACCAGGAATCCCGGCGGCGGGCTCGCGAGATTGTAGCCGGGCGCAGGCACGCCGGGACATGCTCCGGCACGTTGGTTGAGGCCAACTGAGATCTTCCTATGCAAATTCTTCAAAACCTGTGGTGGCTGCTGGTGCTGATCGGGGTCATGATCATGGTCCACGAACTGGGCCACTACTGGGCCGCGCGATTCTTCGATGTCCATGTGGAAACCTTCAGCTTCGGCTTCGGTCCACGGCTGTTCGGGTTCCGCAAGGGAGAGACGGACTTTCGTTTTTCAGCCATCCTGTTCGGCGGTTATGTGAAGATGGCCGGCGAGCAGCCGGGGGAGGCAGGCACGGACGATCCGCGCGGGTTTCAAGCCAAGCCGCGCTGGCAGCGGTTGATCATTGCGCTGGCCGGCGTGTCCATGAACATCGTTCTGGCAGTCGCGCTGGTGACCGGCTTGTTCATGGTTCGGTACCCCAAGCCTGCGGACCCCAATGCACCCGCTCTCATCGGGAACGTGCTTCCCGGTTCGGCCGCCGCCAAGGCGGGCATTCGCGACGGCGACGTCATTGTCCGGTTGGACGATCTGGAGCGGCCCACCTGGGAAGCCATCGTGTTGCGCGAAATCGCCGGCGCGAACCGGCCCATGCGGGTCACTGTGGAGCGCGGCGGAAAGCGCATCGAGACCAGCCTTACGCCGGTACTCGACGAAAAGACTGGCATTGGAGTGGTCGGCTGGTCGGACCAAAGCGAGATTCAGATCGCCAACGTCTCCCCCGGCATGCCGGCCGCACAGGCCGGGCTCCAACGCGGCGACCTCATTCTAGCCGTGAACGGCCTCCCCATACGGTCGGTCTTCAAGGTGCAGGAGGTCATCCGGGCGAGCGGCGGCAAACCCGTTCAGATCGACTTCCAGCGCCAGGGGCGGCACCAATCGTCGGTTCTCAAACCGGTGTTCTCGGACCTCGACGGACCCGGACGGTGGATGATTGGCGCGTTTTTCGAGGACCGGGTCGTGTTCACGCGCCTGGCGCTGCCGGAAGCGCTGGCCGAATCGGCCCGCTACAACGTGAAGGGCGCCACGCTGATCTACCAGTTCCTTCGAAATTTGATCGAGCAGCGCGTGTCGGCCAAGTCCGTCCACGGACCCATCGGCATCGCGCAACTGTCGGGGGAAGCCGCGCGCGAAGGACCCTTCGCTTTTATCGGTCTGATGGCCATGGTGAGCTTGAACCTGGCCGTGATTAACCTTCTGCCCATCCCCATCCTGGACGGCGGCATGGTGTTGCTGCTGCTCATCGAGATGATCATGCGCCGCGACATGAGCCTACCCGTGAAAGAAATGGCGTCCAAACTGGGCTTCGTGTTTCTGATGATGGTGATGGCCTTCGTGCTCTACAACGACATCGCCAGGATTTTGCCTCCAGGCATCCTTCTTCGACACTGATCGTCTGGCCTTGCCTCGCCGCCGCGCGCAAGGGCATAGGTTGGGCCACGCGGGCGGCGCGCACCGGTTGCCTTTCCTGCCTCAACACGCTATAAAACGAATTGCCTCTCATGTTGGTCCTAGTGTTTCTCCTCACGTTTTTGGCGGCCTCGGGGGCCGAATATGCGGCGCCGGCGCTTACGCGACCGGCGGCGCGGAGGCCGGGTGCCGAGAGTATTCTTCCCGGAGGGCGGATGATCGCGCCGCTGGGGCTGCAGTACGCGACCGGCCCCGGACCGTTCGGTCTGGCGGTGAGTCCCAGCGCCCGCACGGTGGTCACCGCCGACGGGGGCCCCAGCCGCTACTCGCTCACCGTCCTGGCCCGCGACAACCATCGTTGGGACATCCGCCACGTGGTGGCGCCGCGGCGGGGCGAGCCGGAAGCCGGCCAGGACGATTGGCGCAGCGTGTTCATGGGCCTGGCCTTTGCCGGCGACCACGCGGTGTGGGCCTCGGAGGGCAATTCGGGGCGCGTGCGCCTGGTGAGCCTTCCCGACGGCAAGGCGGAACAGATCTACGATCTCAACCAAGGTGGATTCCGGGACAGCTACACGGGCGATCTGGCGCTGGATGGCGCTCGCCAGATCCTGTACGTGGTGGATCAGGCCAACTTCCGCGTCGTCGCCATCGACCTGCGCAAGAAACGCATCGCATCTTCTCTGCGCGTGGGCCGGTTGCCCTTCGCCACGGCGCTATCGAGCGACGGCCGCAGACTCTACGTCACGCACATCGGAATGTTCGAGTACCGGGCGATTCCTGGCGCCGATCCCCAGCGCATGGTCGAGACCGGGCTGCCCTTCCCCGCCTTCGGCTTTCCGTCCCCGGAAGCCTCTCGGGGCGTGCGCCGCGAGACGGCCGCCGGACCCGTGGACGTGCCTGGTTTGGGAGATCCGAACGTGGCCGAATCGAATTCGCTGGCCATCGTCGACGTCTCGAACGCCGCCGCGCCCAGGCTCCAGAGCTTCGTGCGCACGGGGCTGCCGTTCGGCGGCAAGGCCGCCGGAGGCAGCAGCCCGTCGGGCGTGCTGGAGGCCGGCGGGCGCGTATACGTTTCCAACGGACATAACGATTCGATCAGCGTGATCGACCCCGCGGCCGGGCGCAAGATAGCCGATATTCCCATCCGCATACCCGGCTTGGAGGATTATCGCGGCGTGCTGCCCATCGGGCTGGCTTACGACCATAAGACGGGTTGGCTGCTGGTGGCCGAAGCTGGCATCAACGCCGTGGGTGTGATCGACACGAAGCGCATGAAGCACATCGCCCATCTGCCGGCGGGTTGGTTTCCAACGCGCGTCGTGGTGGACCGCGGCACCATGTACGTGAGCAACGCCAAGGGGCATGGGACCGGGCCGAACGCCACATTGTACGCCGCGCACCAACAGAGTTTTCAGGGCGGGATGCGGCGCGGCACGGTATCCATGTATGCGCTGCCCACGGAAGCCGATCTCGAGGCTCACACCGCGCGCGTCATGGAGTTGAACGGGTTCACACCGCTGGAGTCCACGCCGAAGCCGCTACCCCAGGGATTGCGCCGCGTGGTGATCATCGTCAAGGAGAACCGCACTTACGACGAAGTGTTCGGCGACATCGAGCGCGCCGCCAATGGAGCCGTCAACGGAGCGCCGATGCTGGCTCGTTTCAGCCGCTACGCCATGGTCAGCTCGCCGCGCGGCGGCTTCCGCAATCGCACTGCGTTGCACAACGTGAACGTCACGCCCAATCACCACGAGATGGCGGCGCGCTGGGCCTTTAGCGATAATTTCTACGCCGACAGCGAAGTCAGCGTGGACGGGCACCACTGGATTGTGGGATCCTATCCGAACGCCTGGACCCAGAGCACCGTGATGGCCAGCGGCCAGAAGGACTTCCGCTTCCCCACCGCGGCACCCGGACGCCTGCTGTTTCCGCAGAGCAATTCGAGCGTGCATCCGGAAGAGCAACTGGAAGCCGGCGCGCTGTGGCACCATCTGGAGCGCCACCGCATCCGCTTCCGCAATTACGGCGAGGGCTTCGAACTGGCGGGCGTCTACGAAGAGGGTGGCATGAAGCCCACCGGCGCGCGCTTCCCCACCAACGTGCCCATGCCGGACCCGCTGTTCCGCAATACCTCGCGCGACTACCCGCAGTACAATATGAACATTCCGGACCAATACCGCGCCACGCAGTTTATCCGCGAGATCGAACAGAAGTACATCCAGGGCGGCGAGGAGTTCCCGCGCCTCTTGTTCATCCACCTACCCAACGACCACATGTCCAGGCCGCGCCCCGAGGACGGCTACCCCTATGACTCGTCCTTTGTCGCCGACAACGATTACGCGCTGGGGCGCATCGTCGAATTTCTGTCGAAAACGCCGTGGTGGCGCGAGATGGCCGTGCTGGTGACCGAGGACGACGCGCAGGGCGGCGTCGACCACGTGGACTCGCACCGCACCGTTTTTCTGGCCATGGGCCCCTACGCCAGGAAGAACTACGTCTCGCACGTGAACTCGAGCTTCCCCGGGCTGCTCAAGACGGCGTTCCGTATTCTGGGACTTCCGCCTCTGAATCTCTACGACGCCGCGGCCGCCGATCTAGGCGACTGCTTCACCGGCGAGCCGGATTTCACGCCGTACCGCGCTTTACCCATCAATCCTCTGCTGTTCGATCCGCTGAAAGCCAAGGACCCGCTCGATCCCGCGCCGGGACCGAAGATGGACGATCCGAACTTCCTGCGCGAACAGCACCGGCGGTGACCCATGGACCGGATCAGGCGAAGCGCCCACCGGTTGGCCTTCCCCGCCCTGCTGGCGCTGATTGTCATCGGCTTTTATTGGAAACTGGTGCTGACCAAACAGTTCACCTGGCTGGAGAACCCGGACCTGGCCTATCAGACCATGCCGTGGTTTGAGATGCAGGCGCGCGCCTGGCATCAGGGCGTGTTCCCGGCCTGGGATCCTTACCTCTTCGGAGGACAGCCTCTGGTGGGCCAACTATCGCCAGGGGCGGCCTACCCTCTGAACTGGCTGCTGTTCCTGCAGCCTCTGCGCGACGGAACCCTGCGCCAGAGCACTCTGCACTGGTACTTCGTGCTGATCCATCTTATCGGCGCGTTCTCGTGCTACGCGCTGTGCCGCGACCTGAAGCGCAGCCAGGGCGCGTCGCTGTTGGCGGGTGTGGCATTCGGTCTCGGCGGAGCGGTGGCCGCCCTGGATTGGCCGCATATATTGAACGGCGCCGTCTGGGCGCCGCTGGTGTTTCTTTTCCTACTGCGCGCCATACGCGGGCGGCGCCCCTGGACCAGTGCCGCGCTGTCGGGCTCTTTCCTGGGATTGAGTTGGCTGGCCGGACATCACCAGGTCCCGCTGTTCTTCACGCTGGCTGCGGCGGCTGTCTGGATGGTGCACATCGCGCGGCGCGGGAAATTCGATGGGAAGTGCCTGCGGTTGGCCATGCTGAGCGCGGCCATAACCGTGCTCACCAGCGGGTTGCAGACGCTGCCCGCTTACGAGTACGGGAAGCTATCGCGCCGCTTCGTCTCGGACGGCCCGTCCTTGGGTTGGCGTCAACCGGTGCCCTACACGATGCATCGCGAATACTCGACGCCGCCCACCACGCTCATCGGCATCGTGGTGCCGGGCGTGTTTCGAAACACGGACCCTCACCTGGGCTTCGTAGTCGTGTCGCTGGCGTTGCTGGCGGCCGCGGTCCGTTGGCGGCACCCCCACGTGCGGTTGTTCGCGGGCGTGGCGCTGGGCGGCATCCTGCTGGCGCTGGGGCCGCACAGCGTGATTCATGGCATGCTCTATGCCGTGGTTCCCCTGGTGGAAAAGGCGCGCAGTCCGTCCATGGCTCTGGCGGTGTTCAGCCTGGGCGCGGCGGTGCTGGCGGCCTACGGACTCGACAGCGTGGGGCTGGCCGGAAGCCGCGCCTGGCTCGCTCGCTTGCGCCTGGGCCTGGTGGTAACGGGCGGCGCCATACTGCTGATGGTGTTGGGAATCCTCACCGCGCGGAAAGATGAGCTTCGACATCGATGAGCGCGTCGCCCTGGCCGGCATCTTCGCGCTGGCGACCGCGGCGCTGCTGGGGATGAGGAAGACGCGCGGGACGCTGGCGGCCTGCGCGCTGCTGTTGGCCTTGGTCGAGATCGGCAACACCAGCGGATTCGCGTTCGCGCATCGCGACGAGGCGCACCGCGCCGTCTTCCTGCGGCAATTGAGCGAAGACCGCGACATCCTCGCGTTTCTTCGCCGCCAGCCGGGAGCCTTCCGCGTCGAGGTGGACGGCCGGCAGATTCCCTACAACTACGGCGACTGGACCGGCATCGACACCTTCGACGGCTATGTGACGGGACTTCTGGAGAGTGTCCTGCGGCTCGACCTGTACGCCCCGCGCACGCGCATGCTCTACGGCAACCGGTATGCCCTGCGCCGGGAGCCGAATCTGCCCGGCCAGCGCGAAGTCTTCGCCGGCGGGAGCGGCGTAAAGGTCTACGAGAACCCGGGCGCTTTCGCGCGCGTGTGGACGGTGCATGAAGCCGTCCAAGTTCCGAATCGAGAATCCGAAATTCGCCGCGTCATGGCGGACGAGAGCTTCGACCTGGCCCGCAAAACGTTCCTCCCCGGCGCGGTTCCGAAGTTGGATAGTTGCGCCGCTTCCGACCAGGCCCGCTTGGTCGAGCGCGGCTTGAACCACTTGACCGTCGACGTCACCATGGCTTGCACGGGCATGGTGGTGGCGAGCGAGAACATTTTCCCCGGCTGGCGGGCGACGGTGGACGGCGCGCCGGCCGAGCTGCATGCGGCGTACACGGTGTTTCGCGGCGTGGTGGTTCCGGCCGGACGGCACCGCGTCGAGATGCGCTACCGGCCGTTGTGGCTGTACGCGGGCGCACTGTTCAGCGCGCTGGGCGTCATACTGGTGGCGGCCATCGCCTGGTGGGAGCGGCGCCGGGAGGCCCTGCGCGCATGAGTGAATTCTATCTGGGAGTGGACGGCGGCCAGTCTTCCACCACCGCGCTCATCGGCGACGCCGAAGGCCGCGTAGTGGGCTCCGGCCGCGGCGGGCCATGCAATCACGTGGGCGCCGCCGAAGGCCGCGAGAAGTTTGTGCGCACCATTCGGGAGTGCGTCTCGGCGGCGGCCCGCGAGGTTGGCCAGGACTTCGACCGGATTGAATTCGCCTCGGCCTGTCTCGGCTTCAGCGGCGGCCCGGCGGACAAGGAAGAAATACTCGCCCGCGCTGCTGCGCACCGCTCGCACGGTGGTAACCACCGACGCACTGATCGCGCTCAGCGGCGCCACCGGCGGCGCTCCCGGCATCATCACCATCGCGGGCACCGGATCCATCGCCTTCGGCCGCAACGGCGGGGGCCAGACGGCGCGCGCGGGCGGCTGGGGCTACGTGTTCGGCGACAGCGGCAGCGGATTCGATCTGGCGCGCCGCGCGCTGCAGGCGGCCCTGCGCTTCGAGGAAGGTTGGGGGCCTCCCACCGCGTTGCACGCCATGCTGATGGAGGCCACCGGCGCCGCCGACGCCAACGATCTATTGCACCGCTTCTACACCACCGAATACCCCAGACCGCGGATCGCCGCGCTGTCGAAACTGGTGGACGAAGCGGCGCAGGCGGGCGACGCCGCCGCGCTGGAGATCGTCGAGTTGGCCGCGGGGGAACTGGCCCGCTTGGCCGGAGCCGTGCGCGCGCAGTTGTTCGCGCCGGGCGAGGCGGCACGCGTGGCTTACATCGGCGGCGTGTTCCGTTCCGCCATGCTGCGCGAATGTTACATCGCGCTGGTGGACGCCGAACCGGGCAACCTGTGCGGTCCACCTGAGTACGCTCCGGCCGCGGGAGCGTTGATCGAAGCCTATCGCGCCGCGGGATTCACCCCGGCGCTCACCAACGTACCGGAATTCGAAAAATGAAAACATTCCTCGTGCTCCTTTGTGCTTTCGCGCTCACGGCGGCGGAGCCGGATTGGCCGCGACTCGAAAGAGAAGCGCTCGATCTTCTCCAGCGTTACGTCCGCGTGGCCAGCATCAATCCACCCGGCGACACGCGCGCCGCCGCGGCGCTGCTCAAACAGGAACTGGAGACGCGCGGCATTGCGGCACGCTTGTTCCCCAGCGGCCCGGCCGGTCAGACCAATCTGGTGGCGCGCCTGGCCGGCCGCGACCGCGCGAAGAAACCGCTGGTGCTGATGAACCACATGGACGTGGTACCGGTGGATGCGAAGGCCTGGAAGTTCGATCCGTTCGGCGGATTGATTCGCGACGGCTTTCTGTGGGGACGCGGCGCGCTGGACATGAAGGGCGTTGGCGTCCAGCAACTGATGGCGCTCGCGGCCATGAAGCAGGCCGGCCTGGTGCCGCCGCGCGACATCGTGTTCCTGGCCAACTCCGATGAAGAGACCGCCGGCAACTACGGCGCGCAATGGATGATCGACCATCACTTCGGCGAAGTGGACGCCGCGTATCTGCTGGACGAAGGTGGCTTCGGGTCGCGGGAAGTCTTCGCGCCGGGCAGGCTCGTGTTCGGCATTGCGATGGGAGAAAAGCAGCCCGTGTGGCTGCGCCTGCGCGCGCACGGCACGGCCGCCCACGGCTCGCAGCCCATCCCGGACAACGCCAACGACATTCTCCTGCGCGCCATCGCCAAGGCTAACGAGCTGCCGCCGGGCGCCGGGCCACATCCGGTGGTCACGGAGATGTTGCGGGCCATTGGCGCGCCCGCCGCGCAAAATAAGTTCACCGCCGCGATCCAGCGCAACACCATATCGTTGACCACCCTGGCCGCGGGTGTCGGTTCACCGGCAAAAGTGAATGTGATCCCTTCGGTGAGCGAGGCTACGCTGGACTGCCGATTGCTCCCCGGGGTGAACTACCAGGAATTCGTCTCCGAAGTGAAAGCGCGCATCAACGACCCCAGAGTGAGCGTTGAATTGCTCACGCATCCGGTGGACCCCGGCGCGAGTCCGTTCGCCACGCCGCTGTTCGACGCCATGCGCGCGGCCATCGTGAAACATCATCCGGACGCGGTGGTGGCGCCCATTCTGGTCCCCTTCAGCACCGACTCAGCCAAGTTCCGAATGAGGGGCGTGGTGTCTTACGGGTTCATGCCTTCGGTGATTGATCTAAGCACCTTCGGATCGATGCACGGCGACGCCGAACGCCTGCCGGTAGGGGAGTTCTTGAAGGGCGTGCATATCTATTTCGACGTGCTGCGGTCGGAGTACTAATACCGAACTTCCGGAATGCTTCGGAGAGAGTCCGCCAGGGCATTCTGTCTCCTGACTCCTGTCTCCTGTCTTCTATCCTAGTAACATAGGACTATGGCCAAATTATCCATCCGAGATCTCGACCTCAAAGGTAAGCGTGTGTTCATACGCGTGGACTTCAATGTGCCTCTGGCGCCGGGCGGCAAGGAGATCACTTCCGACAAGCGCATCAAGGCGTCCTTGCCCACCATCAAGTACGCTCTCGAACAGGGCGCCGGCCTGGTGCTGGCTAGCCACCTGGGCCGCCCCAAGGGAAAGCCGAATCCCGAAATGAGTTTGCAGCCCGTGGCGGCGCGGTTGCGCGAACTGCTCGGCAAACCCGTGGTGATGGCTCCGGATTGCATCGGCGCGGAAGTGGAAGCCCTGAAGCCCGCGCCGGGAGAAATTCTCTTGCTCGAGAATCTCCGCTTCCATCCCGAAGAGGAGAAGAACGATCCAGCCTTTTCCAAACAACTCGCCGCGCTGTGCGACGTTTACGTGAACGACGCCTTCGGCACGGCGCACCGCGCCCACGCCTCCACCGTCGGCATTATCCAGTACGTTCCGAAAGCCGCCGCCGGCCTGCTGATGGATAAGGAACTCGAGTACCTGACCAAGGCCACCAGCAATCCGCCGCGCCCGTGCGTGGCGATTCTGGGAGGCGCGAAGGTCTCCGACAAAATCGAAGTCATTCAGAACCTCATGAAGTTCGTCGACCAACTCCTGATCGGCGGCGCCATGGCCTACACGTTCATGAAGGCCAAAGGCGAGCCAACGGGGAATTCGCTGGTCGAAGCCGACAAGGTCGACCTGGCGAAGGAACTGCTCGCCAGCGCCGGCAGCAAGCTCATGCTGCCGTGCGACCACGTAGTGGTGTCGGAGCTGAAGGAAGGCGCCGCGCACGAAACCGTGACCACCATTCCGGACGGCAAGATGGCCGTGGACATCGGCGCGGCCACCGTGGCGGCGTTTTCGAAGGTGATCGCGGGCGCCAAAACCATCATCTGGAACGGTCCCATGGGCGTATTCGAAAAGCCTCCGTTCGACGCAGGTACCGTGGCGCTGGCCAAGGCCGTGGCATCCAGCGGCGCCATTTCCGTGGTGGGCGGCGGCGACTCCGAGAAGGCCATCAAGAACGCCGGCGTGGCCGACAAGATCAGTCACATTTCGACCGGCGGCGGCGCGTCGCTCGAATTCCTCAGCGGCATTCAGTTGCCGGGCGTGGCCGCTCTGACCGAGAAGTAGCCAGGCGCCCCCGGGCAGGAGTTCCCCGCCCGGGGGCTTTCCCTCCATCCAGGAATCCACTCCCCCGCACAGGGTCTACGTACGAATTGTGGATGCTACCTGGCGGAGCGGCGCGCCGCCATTCACCTCCCTCCTTGATGGTCTTGCACCAGCATGCTTGGTACAGATTAAAACCGCCCCAGATTGACGGGGGGACGGCTCGACTCCGAAATTCGCCCGTTCGATGCGTTTCTTTTGCTCGTAGCCTGAATTTGGCCTCAGACTAGACCTCAAGCGGGGCCATATCGGCCACTGGGACAACTCAGAGGAAGGCGGGAATGCATGTCAGTAGCGACCGGATTGGTAAGTGTGGATGAACTGGTGGGCAGCCGCGTCGCCGAGGAGCGCAAGCGGCTGGAGCGGGAAGCGGGCATTGCCGGCAACGCGGTACACCACTTCAAACGCCCTGTCGAGAGATCGTTTACCAAGACCCAACGCGCCCATACGACGCTCTTGTTCGGCGGCCTTACCTGGAAACACGAACGCCTCATCCAAGGCGCGCTCGAAGGGCTGGGCTACCAGGCCGAGCCCATGCCCACTCCCAACGTGGCCGCTTTCCAAACCGGCAAAGAGTTCGGCAACAACGGACAGTGCAATCCCACCTACTTCACCGTGGGCAACCTGGTGCAGTTCCTGCAAGGACTGGAAGCGCAGGGGATGAGCAAGCCCGAGATCATGGACAAGTACGTGTTCTTCACCGCGGGCGCGTGCGGTCCCTGCCGCTTCGGTATGTACGAGTCCGAATACCGCCTGGCGCTGCGGAACTCCGGATTCGACGGCTTCCGCGTGTTGCTGTTCCAGCAGTCGGGCGGCCTGAGCCAGTCCGACGCCGAGGCCGGCCTCGAGATGAACCCCGACTTCTTCCTGGGCATTCTCAACGCCATGAACTGCGGCGACGTGATCAACGAGGTGGCCTACAACATCCGCCCCTACGAGACCCAGGCCGGCGAGACCGATGGCGTCCTCAACGACTCCATCGACCGGATGCGCGAAGTGTTCCGCACGCGCACGCCGTGGAAGCTCAATGCGTTCCTGCCGGGTCCGCTGGGGAAGTTCCACGACACCGCCGAGTACATCGGCAAGTTCGTCAACCAGATTCGCAGTGACGAATACACGGGAGTGCTGGAGAACTGCCGGGACCGGTTCAACGAGATCGAAGTGGACCGCCTGCGCGTCAAGCCCATCGTGAAAATCACCGGCGAATTCTGGGCGCAGACCACCGAGGGCGACGGCAACTTCAACATGTTCCGGTTCCTGGAGCGCGAGGGCGCGCAGGTGCTGGTGGAGCCGATCGGCACCTGGATCACTTACATGATCCACCAGGTGGTGCAGAAATACACCGACCGGAAGGGTCTCGAGGATGGGACGGCCCTGCCGCCCCTGTGGAACGTCCGCAAGCGCGCCCGGATCGAGATGGAATACCGCGCCAAGGTCGCCAAGCTCAGGCTCGCCGAGGCGGTCTTCAAGCGGGAGTACCACCGCATCGTGGAGGCTCTCGGGGGTCTGGCCCACCACCTCGCGGATCAATACGAGCTCCAGCGCCTGGGTCATCCCTACTACAACTCCCGTGCGGGGGGCGGCGAGGGGCACCTGGAGGTGGCCAAGAACATTTACTACTCGAACAAGGACATGGCGCACATGGTGCTGTCGCTCAAACCGTTCGGCTGCATGCCGTCCACGCAGTCCGACGGCGCGCAGGCGGCGGTGGTCTCGCACTTCCGCGACATGATCTATCTTCCTGTGGAAACCTCCGGCGAGGGAGAGATCAACGCGCACAGCCGTGTGCAGATGGCCCTCGGGGAGGCCAAGGCGAAAGCCAAACGCGAGTTTCAGGAGTGCCTCCAGAAAAGCGGATTGACGCTGGAGGCCTGCCGCGCCTACGTCGAGGAACACCCGGAGCTGAAGCGGCCCATGTACCGCGTGCCGCACGTCCAGGGCGTGATCAGCACCGCCTCGAACATGGTCTTGCACATCGCGGACCGTAAGCGGCGCGAAGGGCGCCGGGCGGCGGCCTAGGAGCCAGCATGAAACCACGCAGCTTCATGATCGGTCTCGACGTGGGATCGACCACGGTGAAGGCGGTCGTTTCCGACACCGATACCGACGAGATCCTCTGGCGCGATTACCACCGGCACGACACCAAGCAGCCGGAAAAGGTGCTGGAGTTCCTGAAACGCTTCGAGTCGGAAATTCCCGGCTTCGCGGTGGACCGGACGCGCATCTTCATCACCGGCTCGGGCGGCAACGGCATGGCGCAGTACCTGGGCGCCAAGTTCGTGCAGGAGGTCAACGCCGTTTCGCTGGCGGTTGAGAAACTCAATCCGGAGTGCGGCTCGGTGATCGAATTGGGCGGCCAGGACGCCAAGATCATCATCTTCAAGGAAGACCCGGAAACCGGCCGCAAGAAGAAACTGCCGTCGATGAACGACAAGTGCGCGGGCGGAACCGGCGCCGTCATCGACAAGATCAACGCCAAGCTGCGCATCCCCGCCGAGCAGTTGTGCGAGATGGGTCACTCCGGAATCCGCCTGCACCCGGTGGCCGGCAAGTGCGGCGTCTTCGCCGAGACCGACATCAACGGCCTGCAAAAGGCCGGCGTGCCGCCAGACGAGCTGATGGCCTCGCTGTTCGAGGCCATCGTCATGCAGAACCTCTCCGTGCTGACGCGCGGGAACACCCTGCGGCCGGTCGTGCTGCTGCTGGGAGGCCCCAATACTTATATCCGCGGCATGCGCGAGTGCTGGAAGCACAACATCCCGAAGATTTGGAAGGAGCGCAACTTCCCGCTGCCGGAAGGCGTACCGCCCGAGGACCTGGTGCGCACTCCCGACAACGCGCAGTATTTTGCCGCTATCGGCGCCATCGAGTTCGGTAAGGATGAGGACGACTGCGTGGGCTGCTACCGCGGCTGGGAGCGCCTCGAGTGGTACATCGAGCACGGCCGCGACGAGGAGAAAGCGGCGAAGAAGCTGTCGAGCGGGGGCGGCCTGGCGGCCAATGACCGAGGAGCTCGTCGCCTTCAAAGAGCGGTACCGGAGGGGCGCTTACGTCCCGGCACGCTTCGAGCCGGGCCAGGTGGTGGAAGGTTTCGTCGGGCTGGACGGCGGTTCCACCTCCACCAAGGCGGTGCTTCTGTCCAAGGACAAGCAGCGTACGCTGCTGCTCAAGACCTATCAGCTCTCCAAGGGCAACCCCATCGAGGACACCAAGGAGATCCTCGCCCAGTTGGAGGACCAGGTCTTGGATCAGGGCGCCACGCTGAATGTGCTGGGCGTCGGGACGACCGGCTACGCGAAGGACATCTTGAGGGACGTGATCGGGGCCGACGCCGCGCTGGTGGAGACCGTGGCCCACACCGAGGCCGGCCTTCACTTCTACAAGGACATCGACGTCATCTGCGACGTGGGCGGCCAGGACATCAAGATCATCATTCTGAAGAACGGCCGGGTCAAGGATTTCAAGCTGAACACCCAGTGCTCGGCCGGCAACGGCTACTTCCTGCAATCGACGGCCCAGGGCTTCGGCGTGCCGGTGGAGAATTTCGCCGACGTCGCCTTCGGCGCCCAGGCGTTCCCGTCGTTCGGTTACGGCTGCGCTGTGTTCATGCAGTCCGACATCGTGGATTTCCAGCGGCAAGGGTGGAAGCCCGAAGAGATCATGGCGGGGCTGTGCAACGTGCTGCCGAAGAACATCTGGCTCTACGTTTCGCAGATCCCCAACCTCTCGGCCATCGGCAGCCGCTTTTTGCTTCAGGGGGGCACGCAGTACAACCTCGCCGCAGTCAAGTCGCAAGTGGACTTTATCGAGACGCGCTTCAAGGGGAAGGAAACGCCTCCCGATGTGATCGTTCACGAGTACTGCGGCGAGGCCGGAGCCATCGGGGCGGCGCTCGAGGCCGGGCGTCTCTGGGAACGAGGACGCCAGACGTCGTTCATCGGCATGAAAGCGGCGCGCGAAGTGACCTACAAGACCACGCGCACGGAAGAAACGCGCTGTTACTTCTGCAAGAACAACTGCCTGCGCACCTTCATCGACGTCAAGACGCCGCTCATCAGCGCCATTCAGCCGCTGCAATCGAAGGTCCCGCTGGAAGACGGCGCGCAACGCCTCATCCTCGCCACCTGCGAGAAGGGGACGGTGGAGGACCTCGAGCACATGCGCGACATCAAGGGGGGGCTCGACAAGATCAAGGAGGCGAACCCGAATTTCGCCGACATCGCCGCGCGCGGCGTGTTCCGCATTCCGGATCTCGCCAACGTCTCCGATGCGCCGCCGCGCTACCGGCTGACCCCGGCGCAGAAACGGCGGGCGCAGTTGATGGAGCGCCGCTCCAAGCTCCGCTTCGGCATGCCGCGGGTACTCAACATGTACTCTTCGGCGCCGCTGTTCACGGGCTACCTGGTGTCGCTCGGCGTCCAGGCCCAAAACATCGTGTTCTCCGAGTTCACCACCGAGGAAATGTACAAGGAAGGCGCCAAGCGCGGGGCCATCGACCCCTGCTTCCCGTCCAAGCTCGGCATTCCTCACATCCACAACCTGCTGCATCACGCCCATGTCAAGAAACCGCTCGACTACATCTTCTTCCCGGTCATCGACGACCTCACCAGCGACCTGGCCTGCGCCGCCAGTCACCGCTCCTGCCCGACCGTGGCGGCCACGCCCGAGGCCGTCAAAGCGGCCTTCACCAAGGAAGGCGATCTGTTCAAAGAGAAGGGCGTGGTCTACCTGGACACGTTCGTGAACCTGTCGGATCCGAAGATGCTGGAGCGGCAGCTTTACAACGAGTTCAAGGAGATTCTGGGATTGTCGCCCGAAGAGAATGCCCGCGCGGTGGCGCAGGCCTATGAGTGCCTGAAGAACTATGACACCAAACTGCGCCGGCAGGCGCGTCAGGTGCTGGACCAGTTGGAGCGCGAGAACCGCATCGGCGTGGTGATGCTCGGCAGGCCGTACCACAACGATCCCGGCGTCAACCACGAGATCCTCGAAGAGTTCCAGAAGATCGGCTACCCGGTCTTTACCCAGGACTCGCTGCCCATTGACGAGGACATCCTGGACCGGCTGTTCGGCGAGGAGGTCCGGGCCGGTGAGATTCCGCATCCCATGGCGGTTACGGACGTGTGGAAGAACTCCTACAGCGAGAACACCTCGCGGAAGATCTGGGCGGCCAAGTACGTTGCGCGGCACCCCAACCTGGTGGCGCTGGAACTGTCCAACTTCAAGTGCGGACACGACGCGCCGATTTACACCGTGATCGAAGAGATCATCGAACACTCGGGCACGCCCTACTTCTGTTTCAAGGACATCGACGAGAACAAGCCGACCGGCTCCATCAAGATCCGCATCGAGACCATCGGCTATTTCCTGAAACGCTACCGCGAGGACATGCTCGACAAGCACGCCAAGCGCGGCGAAATCGACAGCCGGATCGCCGAGTTCGAAGCGCAGTTGCGGCGCCAGGCGTTGCGCGAGCGGCTCTCCGTGATCGACCGCGACGTGCGGGCCCGGCGCGCCTTTGAAGGCGGCCACCTGCCCACCATCGACGTCAACCTGGAAGCTCTGGCCAACTCCCGCCCGGCAGCGTAGGACACGGCACCGGAGTTCCCGCGGCAACGGTCGCGCGGTACGTATGGGGCCGGCCCTCGGCCCGGGGGATGAGGCGGCATCTGCGTGGGGCGCGGCGTCTTGCGGGGTGGGGCGCGATGTGATATCAGTAGTACATTGGGTGGGGCACCGAAGGTCCCGCAACATTCTGGGCTCTCGGTCGGATCTCCAGTCCGATATCGAATCTCGTCTTCATAAGGAGTACGGTTGTGGAAGCAGTCAACCGCCGCTTAATCCGTCCGCCGCTGAACGATATTAAAGAGCAGCAGGCCAGCAAGCAACGCATTCAGAGTCAGAAGAAGATTGTCCCTCCGGACACCACCAACGCCGAGAATTTTTACTATGTCAAGCAGATGCAGACCAAGACGGCGATGGTCATCGTGTTCAAGGACGGCGAGTCGATCACGGGCAACATCGAGTGGTACGACAAGCATTGCCTGAAGATCAACCGCGATGGCGGGCCGAATCTTCTGGTGTACAAGCCCAGTATCAAGTACATGCACAAGGCCGAGCCGGGCGCCTGAGAGGCGAACCCGGCACTTACCGTTTTCCGCGTTTGTTGTGTTCCAGCCTCAAGGTGCGCCGCTCACCGGCCTCCCGGTAGCGGCGCTTTTCTGCATCCGTTTCCGGGATCACCGGTGGAACGCTCACCGGCCGGCCGCCGGGATCGACCGCCACGAAAGTCACGTACGCCGAGGAAGTGTGCCACGTCTCGCCCGTCGTCAGGTCTTCGGCCATTACGTTCACGCCGACTTCCATGGACGTATGGAAAGCCCGGTTCACCGACGACCGTAGAATCAACAGTTGTCCGATATGCACCGGATATAAGAACCGCATGCTATCGATGGAGGCGGTCACCACCTGGCAGCGCGCGTGCCGCATGGCCGCCAGCGCGCCGGCCATGTCCACCAGATGCATGACTTTGCCGCCCAGCAGATTCCCCAGTGGGTTGGCGTCGTTGGGGAGAGCCATTTCGGAGTATTCGGATGCGGATTCGCGCACCGGACGCCCTTCCAGGTTCTGGTTTTTCCGGCAAGACATGGCAGGTATCTTAGCATAGAGGTAGTCTGGTCTTATGAGCGCGGATCGCACCGAAGCCCTGAAACAACTGCTGGCAGCGGACCCTCACAACGACTTCGCACACTTTGGCCTGGCCATGGAATATGCCAAAGGCGGCCGGTTGGAAGACGCCGCGCGGGAATTCGCCGCTCTGTTGGAAAGCAATCCGAACTACTGGGGCGCCTACTTCCACTATGGCCAAACGCTCGAGCGGCTGTTCCGCGCCGGCGAAGCGCGCCAGGTGTACGAACGGGGCATCGAAGTCGCCGGCCGGTTGGCCCAGGCGCACGCGCGTGCGGAGCTCGAAACCGCGCTCGAGTTGCTCGGATGAGAGGGTCGGAACCGGCCCGCCGTTTGACACCCATCGGAAGGGCCTAATATACTGAGAGTTCTGGGGTTTCCCCGGGAATCACACCAGTGGGCGCCTTGAGCCGGATTCTGTGCTCGGCGCGAAGGAATTAGTATGCCAAAACGTACGTTTCAGCCGAATAACCGCAAGCGAGCCAAGACCCATGGGTTCCGGGAGAGAATGAAGTCCAAGGACGGCCGCGCCGTTCTGGCGCGCCGCCGGGCCAAGGGCCGCAAGAAGCTGACGGTGAGCAGCGAGAGAGCCGTTCGTTACGCCAGGTAAACCGTTTCAGGCCGGAAGTTCCGGTTTCGCGTTTCCCAAGCGGGTGCGCTTGTTGAAGACTCCGGAGTTTCGGGAAGTTTTCAGCCAGGGGGATCGCTTCGCCGGCCGGTTTTTCGCGGCGGCCTGCCACCAGCGGCCCGGGGAGACGCAGTCCCGCATCGGATTCGCGGTGGGCCGGGCGGCGGGCAACGCGGTGGTCCGGAACCGGCTGCGCCGCCGGGTGAGAGAGGCGGTCCGGTTGCACCGGAGCCAACTACAGCCGGGCTGGTGGATTGTTCTGAATCCGCGACGCGCGGCGCTCGACGCCGGCTTCGACGAACTGGAACGCGAAGTGGAGAGGTTGTTCACGCGATGCAGCAAGCCATAATCTGGCTCCTGCGCTTCTACAAGCGCTGGATTTCCCCGCTATTGCCTTCGGCCTGCCGTTACTATCCTACTTGTTCGGAGTACATGCAGGAAGCGGTGCGCAAGCACGGTGCCGTCCGGGGCGTCTGGCTTGGGCTGCGACGCCTGGCCCGCTGTCATCCGTTCCATCAGGGCGGATTCGACCCCGTTAGATAAACCGGCACCATCAAGAGACTACATGAGCGACCCAGACAACAGCGCCAACCAGCCTACGCCGAGTACCGAGAAGAAAGAATTCTCCATGGAGACGCGGCTCATCATAGCCTTCGTGCTCATGGGTGCGGTCCTTTTTCTGACGCCCTACATTTTCAAGCCGCAGGAGCCGCTGCCGGCGGCCAAAGCGCCGGCCAAAACGGCCGCGCAAGCCCCCGCCGCAACACCCCCGTCCACCACGGCGCCGAGCGTAGCTCCGGCCGCGGCCGCGCCGAAGGGCAAGGCTCGACGCGCGGCCGCCGCGCCACAAGTGGTGGCCGATAAAGAAGAGACCTTCGTGGTGGACACGGCCATGTACCGGATTCAGTTTTCCAACCGCGGCGCCACGGTGCACAGTTGGGTGCTGAAGAAATTCAAGGACAGCGCGGGCAAGCCGCTCGAACTCGTGAACACCTCGGCTGTGGAGAAGACGGGATATCCGTTCTCCATCGTTCCCAAGAACGCGCGCGTATCCGCGGACCCGAACCAGGTACTTTACAAAGCCACCCGGTCGAACGATGGGCAGAGCATTGAGTTCACGTTCTCCGACGGCAAGCTGGCGGTGAAGAAATCGTTCCACTTCGACCAGCAGCGGTATCTCTCCGAGGTGCGCTCGGAGGTAGTGCAGGACGGCGCCCCGGTCTCCCACTTGCTCGCCTGGCGCGGCGGGTTCGGTGATCACGCGGTTCCCAATCCCGCCACCACGCAGCGCAGCCTGTACTTCGACCTCGCGCGGAATAAGCTGGTGGTGAACGAAGCCAAAGTCGGCCAAGGACGGCCCGCTCGGCGAGACCGGCACGTTCTCGTTCGCCGGCGTCGAGGACGCTTTCTTCGCCGCGGTTTTCCTTCCCGAGCACGGTTCCTCCCTGGAAATCGACACGTTCGCCGATTCCCTGCCTTCGGAGGCCGACCCCAAGAAAGAGGAACTCCGCTTAGGCGTGGGCGTGGGCGGCGCGCCGTCGAACCAGCTTTCGCTCTTCGTGGGCCCCAAGGATGTCGACATTCTGAAGAAGGTGGACCCGAAGCTCGAACAGATGGTGGATTTCGGGTGGTTCGCGTTCCTCGCCAAGCCGCTGTTTCTCTCACTGAATTGGACGCAGCGATCACGTGGTGAGCAACTACGGCTGGGCCATCGTGCTGGTCACCGTCACCATCAACTTCCTGCTGCTGCCGTTGAAGATCACCAGCCTGAAGTCCATGAAGAAGATGTCCGCGCTGCAGCCGCACATCAAGGCCATTAACGAGAAATACAAGGGCCTGAGCCTGCGCGATCCGAAAAAGGCGCAGCAAAACCAGGAGGTCATGGATCTCTACAAGAAGCACGGCGTCAACCCCACCGGCGGTTGCGTACCGATGATTTTGCAGATCCCCTTCTTTATCGCCTTCTACAAAGTACTTTCGGTGGCCATCGAGCTGCGCGGCGCCCAGTGGTTGTGGGTCACGGACCTTTCCCAGCCCGAGCACCTGCCCATCCGCATCCTGCCCGTGGCCATGATCGGGACGCAGTTCGTCCTGCAAAAAATGACGCCGGCCACCACGGCCGACCCGTCCCAGCAGCGCATCATGATGCTCATGCCCCTGATGCTGGGGTTCATGTTCTACGGGGTTTCCAGCGGGCTGGTGTTATACTGGTTGACCGGCAACCTGGTGGGTATTGCGCAGCAATGGGGTTTCAACCGCACCATGGTGACGCCGGCAGTTGAAGTTACGCCACAAAAATCAAAGAAGAGTTCCAGGAAATAGTCCGTGGAAGAGACAAAGTATACGGTTGAGGATTTAGCTCCTGAGATCGACGATTTTCTGGAGGCGGTGTTGGACGCCGCCGACCTGGACGTGGAATATGAGATCGTCGAGGGCGCCCACACGCATCCCGACTTCGAGAATCCCGAAGTCGTGGTGAAGTTCAGCGGCGAGGATGTCGCGATGCTGCTGGCCAATCGCGCGGAACTGTTGCTGGCCCTCGAGCATCTCACCATGGAAGTGCTGGATCTTCCTCCGGAAGATCACTCGCGCATTTGCTTCGACGCCAACGATTACCGCGTGTTGCGCATCGAGGAACTGCGCCTGAGCGCGCTCACCGCCGCCGAGCAGGTCAAGGCCACGCACCGTCCGTTCCACTTCAACCCCATGACCAGCCGCGAGCGCCGCATCATCCATCTGGCGTTGCGCAACCAACCGGAAGTGCGCAGCGAAAGCTTCGGCTCCGGTCCCGCGCGGCAGGTGGTCATCTATCCGGCGGATATGCCCGCAACAGCGCTGGGCGCGGGCTTCCCGCCGGCTCCGCCGCGCGGCATGCGCCGCGGCGGCCGGCGCAGATAGCGTTGCACCTCGCCGATACGATTGTCGCCGTCTCCACGCCGCCCGGCCGAGGCGGTCTCGGCGTGGTACGTCTTAGCGGCCCCCAAGCTCGCGCCATTGCCGGGCGAATTCTTCGCTTCGCGGCGGACACCGATTGGCAACCCTGGACCGCGCGTCTGGGGGAATTGATCGACCAGCGCGGCCACGTGGTGGATCAGGTGGTGGTGACCTTCTTTGCGAAGGCGCGTTCCTACACGGCCGAAGACGTGGTGGAAATCGCCTGTCACGGCGCACCGGTGGTTTTGCGATTCTCGGTCGCGCGCGCCGTCGAATTTGGAGCGCGTCCCGCCGAACCCGGCGAATTCACCCTGCGCGCGTTCCTCAATGGACGCCTCGACCTGCCCCAAGCCGAGGCCGTGCGCGACCTCATCGAAGCTACTACGCTTTATCAAGCGCGCGTGGCGGCCGAACAGGCCGGTGGCGCGCTATCGCGCCGCCTGGCGCCCATTAAGAGCCAATTCCGTGATCTGATCGCGCTGGTCGAGGCCGGGATAGACTTCGCCGAAGACGACGTGAGCGTGGCATCGACGGACGAATTACTGGCGCGCCTGGATCCGGTGCTGGAAGGTGTCACGCGGCTGGCGGCCAGCTATGCCTACGGCAAACTGGTTCACGATGGGCTCGCCCTGGCCATCGTCGGCCGCCCCAACGTGGGCAAGAGCAGTCTGTTCAACCGCCTGGTGGAGCGCGACCGCGCCATCGTCACCGAAGTGCCCGGCACCACACGCGATACGGTGAGTGAAACCGCCGCGCTCAATGGGCTGCCGGTGAAGTTCATCGACACGGCCGGCGTGCGCGCCGAGGCCGGCCACGTGGAATCGCTGGGCATTGAGCGCACCTACGAGGCCATCGCCGACGGCCGACCTTACGCTGGTAGTGATCGATTCATCCCTGCCGCTGGAAGCGGCCGACACCGATTTGATCCAACACGCCGCCGAACGCGGGCGGCATCTGGTA
Organism: Terriglobales bacterium; assembly: GCA_963745655.1. Classification (GTDB taxonomy): domain Bacteria; phylum Acidobacteriota; class Terriglobia; order Bryobacterales; family Bryobacteraceae; genus JAJFUV01. Next base: position 92,843 of record CAVUYK010000001.1, read on the forward strand.
GTCGCGAACAAGTGCGATCTCCCGCCCCGCGCGGACATGACACCCGATTGGGCGAAGGTGAGCGCGCTCTCCGGAGACGGCATTGAACGGTTGCGCCTCCGCATCGTCGAAGCGTTCGCGCCCGAGAACGGCGTCGAGCGCGAAGCCGGCTTCATCACCAGCCTGCGCCACGAACAATTGCTGCGGCAAGCGCAAGCGCTGCTCGAAAAAGCGCGCGAAGCGGTGCTTCGCGACGAGCACCACGACCTGTTGGCCGTGGATCTCTACGGCGCGCTCCAAGCCATCGACGCGCTCACCGGCGCCACCACAGCCGACGACATCCTGAACCGCATCTTCTCGACGTTTTGTATTGGGAAGTGAGGCGGCAGAGTTGCGGCGCCCTGGCTTATTAAAGGAAAAGGGCGAATCCTTTAATTACGTCATCCGTTATTAAAGGATCAGCCGGGCATTGGGCAAAATGGGTACAGGCACGAAATTTCGCAGAAGCAGCGAAATTCGTCCCAGTCCCCATTTTGCGCGCCGCACCGCGCTACGGCTGCACGCCGATGTAGAGGTTCGAACGGCTGGGGACGCCGCCGATGGTGACGATGACTTCGGCGAGAGAGCCGCCGGTCGTCGGGATGGAAGTGAGGCCGGCCGGAACGATGGCGTTGATCTGCAGCGCCCCGGCCACGAAGGTCGGCGCCGCGCCCGCGTAGAGTATTTCCGCCTCCACACCGCCGATTCGCACCGATACGGGAAGTAGCGGCGCCGGGTAGGGTCCGTTGGCGGGAAGCCCGTCGACGCCAGCGGGGTTGGTTTGACCGCCGCCGGTGGCGAACAACACGATGACCTTTCCGACCTGCGCGGGATTCGTGGCAACTCCGTTCACGGTGTTGTCCTGGTTCAAAGCCGAGGCCAGCCGAAAATCCGCCGAGGTGGCGAAAACGCCCGGCGAGGCGGGGAGCACCGGCAGATAGACATGGTTCGATTCCAGGCCGTCGCGCACCACCCACACTTGCGTCATGGACTTGCCGGTCAGCGCGTAAGGCGCCACCGCGTTGACCTGCCCCGCCTGCGCGTAAAGCACCGGCGCGGGGACGCCGTCGAAGAATACCTGCACGCCGCCCAGTGTTTTCGAGACCAGCCCCGCGTCGTCGATCTGGGTGCCGGCGCCGGTGAGCGGCCCTAGGTCGTCGCCATACACCGTCACCAATTCGCCCGCCGAAACCGGCGTCGCGATGACGGTGGCGCTGTTGACAACGTAGGTCGGCTCAATGTGCGGCCAGCGTTTGCGGGAGTCACCTGAGGTGCGCACCTGGAGAATCCGCGCATTGTCGGTATCGGCGATGTAGAGTGTGCCGTTCGGATCGACGGCCACGCCGAACGGACTCGACAGACCCGTGGTGGAAGTCGTCCAGGTTTCCGTGCCAGCCGGAAAGAACTGCGTGTCCACCTTCTGCGGAGTAATTTTGCGAATGCGATTGGAACCCATCTCGGCAACGAACACGTTGCCGGCCGCGTCCACCGCCACGCCGTACGGGTGTACCTGATAGAGCGACCAATCGGTGACGCCGCCGGATGTGATCTTCACCACGCGCCCGTAGTAGACGTCGGTCGCGTACACGCTGCCCGCCGCGTCGACGGCCACGCCCACCGGGACAAGGGTGCCCGCGGTGCCCGCCATGGTGGTGATGGTGCCGCCGGATGTGACCTTCCGGACGCACGCGTTGTTGTAGTCGGCAATGTAGAGGTTGCCGGCCGAATCGACCGCGATCCCCGCCGGCGTATCGAGGCTGGCGCTGGTGGCCGCCCCGTTGTCGCCGCTATAGGCCGCCGTGCCGTTGCCCGCCACCGTGCGGATGACACCGTCGGTTCCGACGCGCCGCACGCGATGGTTGCCCTGGTCCGAGATGTATACGTTGCCGGAGCCGTCGACCGCCACCGCGAAGGGGAAGTACAGTTGCGCCGACGTAGCCTGTCCACCGTCGCCGCTGAAGCCGCCCACACCCGTGCCCGCCACGGTCCGTACCAAGCCGTCCGGCGTCACTTTGCGGACGCGGTGGTTGTACCAATCCGCCACGTAGATGGCACCGGAGGAGTCCACCGCCACGCCCGAAGGAGAGTTCAGGGTCAACAATGTGGCCGGCATGCCCTCCGTCTCGTCCGGGTTCGAACCGGCGATGGTGCGGATGCCGCCATTCGCGCCGACCAGGCGAATTCGATTGTTGCCGCTGTCGGCGATGTAGAGGTTGCCCGCCGCGTCCGCCAGCACGCCCAGCGGTGTGTCGAGATTCGCCGAAGTGGCCAGGCCACCGTCTCCCGAGAATCCTTGTGTGCCGGTTCCCGCCACGGTGCTGACCACTCCGCCCGGAGTCACCTTGCGCACGCGGTGGTTGCCCGAATCGGCGATGTAGAGGTTTCCGTTTTCGTCCAGCGACAATCCCGCCGGAGCGTTGAACTGCGCCGACGTCGCCAGTCCCCCATCGCCCGAGTAGCCGGCGACGCCCGTGCCGGCTACGGTACGGATAGTTCCGCTGGGACTCACTGCGCGGACGCGGTTATCAAGATAGTCGGCGATGTAAATGCTGCCGTCGCCGCCAACCGCCAGCGCCACCGGCCCGCGCAGTTGCGCCGCGGTGGCCGAACCGTTGTCGCCCGAATAGCCCGGCACACCCGTCCCGGCGACCGTCGCGATGGTGCCGTCCGAAAATACGCGCCGCACCACTCCGAAGGTATAGTCGGCAATGTAGAGATCGCCGCTGCTGTTGGTGGCCACGGCGGTGGGCTTCCCGATGCCCGCCGATGTCGCCGCTCCGCCGTCGCCGCCCAACACGTTCAAGCCGATGCCCGCGAAAGTAGTCAGCGTGCCGGCGCTATCGACCTTCAGGACTCGCGAGTTGCCGTAGGCGGCGATGTACAAATTGCCCGCCCCATCCAGCGCCACGTCGTAAGGCGTGTCCATGCCCGCGGCCAGCGCGGGCCCACCGTCGCCGCTGAAGTAACCGGCGTAGAATCCCTTGGTGCCCGCCAAAGTGGTGATGGTTCCGTTGGGAGCGATCTTGCGGATGCGGGCGTTGCTTTCGTCGGCGATGTAGAGATTTCCGGCGCGGTCCAGAGCCATGCGCGTGGGATCGTTCAGTTGCGCCTTGGTGGCTGGACCGAAGTCCCCGCCGAAGTTCGTTGGCACGCCAACGCCGGCAACCTTGTCGACATACACCGTCTGAGCCGCCGCCAGAGACACCCACAAGGCGGCAGGAATGAGTCTACGCCACAGAATCATGCTGGATCCCCAATTCCCTTCGAGACTTGCTGCTTAGCCACCATTATACTAAGGCTTCGCACAAGCGCCGTTCAAAAGCGGTGGACGGGTATGCGACTGATTCGGTTGCACCTATAATGGGGGACTGGGCGACAAAACGGGAATCCTGTCTTTATATCCATGGAGGCGCGATGAAACGGGCGTGTTTGTGTGGATTGCTCTTCCTGACAGTGGGGTCCACCCTGTTCGGCCAGACCCCCGCCGCAGGACCGCAAATTACCGGCATCTCGAACAGCGCCAGCGGCGCGCCTGCCATCGAAAGCGGCTCGTGGGTCTCGATCTACGGCACCGGCCTGTCCGCAACCACGCGGTCCTGGCAGGCGTCCGACATCTCCGGGAATGACCTTCCGACCACGCTCGATAACGTGAGCGTCCAGATCAACGGCAAGAAGGCCGCGATCTCCTACGTCAGCCCCGGACAACTCAACGTTCAGGCGCCCACGGACACCGCGACCGGGCCGGTGCAGGTGCAGGTCACCAACTCTTCCGGCACCGCTACCGGCACCGCAACTCTTCAAAACTACGCGCCGGCGTTCTTCACTTTTCAGGCGAAGTATGCCGCTGCCCTGCATAATAGCGATGGCGTCTACGTCGCGCCGGCCGGATATTTCGGTAGCACGGTCACGTCGCGGCCGGCCCAGCCCGGCGAAGCGCTTCAGATCTACGCTACCGGCTTTGGCCCCACGACGCCCGCCGTGCCGGCCGGCCAACTGGTCGGCAGCCCCGCGCCCCTGTCGGACCTCGCCCAACTGCGCGTGACGATCGGCGGCGTGGCGGCGACGGTGCAGTTCGCCGGCATCGTGATTCCCGGCGTGTACCAGATCAACGTGATCGTCCCGCAACTGCTCGGACGGCGATCAGCCGATTCTGGCAACCATCGCCGGTGTGAGTTCCCAGACCGGGCTCTCGATTCCGATCAGGAACCCGGTGGGCCCGGCCGTCGCGGTGTCGCTCACGCCCAACGGCCGCACCATCCGCTGCGGCGCCACCCTGTCGCTCACCGCCAAGGTGACCAACACCACCGACCAGGCGGTGACCTGGCAGGTCAACGGACAAATGGGAGGCAACTCCACCGTCGGAACGGTCTCGGCCGCGGGCGTCTACACCGCGCCCGCCGAGCTGCCGAGTCTCCGCGGCGGTGACCGTGACCGCCGTCAGCCACGCCGACGCCACGGCCAAGGCCAGCGTGACCGTGAATCTCCAGAACCCTCTGCCCGTGGTCGCGTCGGTGACTCCCAACCCGGTGAATCCCGGCAACGCGACCATCACGGTCAACGGAACCGGGTTTGCGAAAGGAGCCGCCATCTATTTTGCCGGCGCCGCACTGCCCACGACTTTCGTCTCCAACACGAAGCTCACAGCCACCGGCACCCTCATCATGCCGGTCGGGCGTCTGGCGGCGATCAAGGTCACCAATCCGAACCCCGGCACGGCCACCTCAACCCCCATCGCGGTGCCCGTCCGCCTGGCAATCGAGAAGATGCCGTACAGCGACGCGGTCCGCTTCCTCCAAATGACCACCTGGGGACCCACACCGCAAAGCGTTGTGGAAGTCCAGACCATGGGGGCGGATGCCTGGCTCGCGGCGCAGTTTGCCAAGCCCGCCAGCACGTGGCCCGATCCCAACACCACCACCGAACGCGCGGGCCGCCTGCAGACCGCCTTCTTCAACATCGCCTTAAAGGGCGACGATCAACTTCGCCAGCGCGCGTCGTTCGCCCTGGCGCAGATCCTGGTGGTCTCCGCCGTCAAAGACCTGCAGTTCCAGCAGATGGTGTCCTACCAGCGCCTGATGGGCGACTACGCCTTCGGCGCGTACCGCGACCTGCTGGCCGCCATCACCTTGAATCCTTCCATGGGCGACTTCCTCGACATGGTGAACAACGACAAAGCCAACCCCGCTAACGGCACTGTGGCTAACGAGAACTACGCCCGCGAGTTGATGCAACTCTTCACGTTGGGCCTGGTGCAGTTGGATCCCCAGGGCGTCCCCCTCACAGCCGGCGGCGTCACGGTTCCCGAATACGACGAGACCACGGTCGCGGAAATGGCCAAGGTGATGACCGGCTGGACCTACGGTCCTACGCCCGGGTTCGGATCGCTCTGGAAGAACATGCCGTACTATTTCGGACCCATGGTGGCGTTCGAGGAGCATCACGACACAACGCAGAAGAACATCAACCTGCCGGTGCCTTGCGTCATCTCCGCCGGCGGGACGGCGGAGAGCGACCTGGGCGCTGCGCTCGATTGTCTCTACCGGCAGTCCAACATGGCCCCGTTCGTCTCCCACCGGCTGATTCAGCGGTTCGTGATGAGCGATCCTTCGCCGGCTTATGTGGGCCGGGTGGCGAGCGCATTCCAGTCTTCGCAGGGCAACCTGCGGACCGTGATTACCGCCTTGCTCACCGATCCCGAAGCGCGGAGCGAAGGCACCGGCAAGCTGGCGGAGCCGATCCTCTATGCCACCGGCCTGCTGCGCGCGCTCAACGCCACGGTGACCGCCGCCGATGGCCTCACCAACCAGACCACCAACATGGGCCAGACCCCGCTCGCACCCGCCAGCGTGTTCAGCTACTTCTCGCCCTTCTATCGCGTTCCCGGTTTCACGCCGCCGCCGGTGGCGCCCGAATTCCAGGCGATGAACGCCTCCACCGCCCTGGCGCGCGCCAACTTCGCCTACCGGGTGGCCACCAACGGCATCTCGAACAACATCAAAGTGGACCTGACCAATTTGCAGGATCTGGCCAACCATCCGTCGGACCTGGTGGAAGCGCTCAACCAGGCGCTTTTCCGGGGCGAAATGGATGCCAATGTGCGCGACCTTCTGATCACCGCCGCCAGCGCATCCACCAGCCTGGCGTCGCGCGTGCGCAGCGCGCTCTATGCCGCGGCGGCCGCGCCGCAATACGAAATCGAACGGTAAGAGGAGAACCGCAGCCATGACATTTGAACAGCTTCGATCGCGTCGCGACTTTCTTCGCCTCGGCTGCCGCACGCTTTCCTCCATCGGCGCGGCCGCTGCTTTCGGGCAGGCCGGCCTGATCACCGCGCGGGCGCAATCCTCCGGCAATTACAAGGCGATGGTGTGCATCTTCCTGTTCGGCGGCCACGATGCCAACAACCTGCTGGTCCCTAACGATGCCGCCACTTACCCCAACTACCAGAAGATCCGCCAGAACCTGGCCCTCTCGCAGAGATTCGCTGGTGACCATTCACGATCCGGCCACCAACGCCGCCTATGGTTTGCACCCCAGCTTCGCGCCCATCGCTCCGCTGTACAACTCCAGCAAGCGCCTGGCGCTGCTGGTCAACGTGGGCACGCTGGTGCAAGCCGGTGCCGCGAGGTTCCAGTGGCCGGCCGCAGCTCAACTCCGTGCCGCTGCCGGTGAACCTCTATTCGCATTCCGACCAGCAGACCGAGTGGCAGAACGCCATGCCGCAGGGCGGCGCCACCACCGGCTGGTCCGGCCGGCTGGCCGACAAGCTGGCCGGTACTTCCGGCAGCCTGGTGCCGCCCACCATAGGCATCAGCGGCAATGCGCTGCAGTTGATCGGTCAGAGCACCCAGCCCTCCACCGTGAACACCAGCAGTTTCGGACTCGTGGCGCCCACCACCGATCCGGGATCCACCGCCTTGCAGAATATGCTCAGCCTTTCCAGCGGAGTGACCCTCATTCAGGCGGCGCAGAATTCGCTCAAGGATGCCATCGCCGTGGCTCAGGCCGTGAATGCCGCGGTGACCGGCAGCGCCGCCCTGGGCGTCACGTTTCCGAATACAGATATCGGCAACCAATTGGCCCAGGTGGCCAAGATCATCCAGGTGCGTGCCACGCTCAGCGCCACCCGTCAGATCTTCTTCTGCAGCCAGGGCGGCTACGACACGCACGCCAATCAACTGGCGCAGCAGGTGCAACTCTACGGCTCGCTCGCCAACGCGCTGGCGGCTTTCGACCAGGCCATGGGCCTGCTCAGCGTGCAGAACGATGTGACCACGTTTACCGAGTCCGACTTCGGCCGCACCTTCCAGCCCAACGGCAACGCCGGCACCGACCACGGATGGGGCAACCACGCCCTGGTCATGGGCGGCGCCGTGAACGGCGGCAACCTCTACGGCACGTTCCCCACCCTCGATCTGTCCGGCGCCGACGACTCCGGGAGCCGCGGCACCTGGGTCCCCAGCACCTCCGCCGACCAGTATGGCGGCTCTCTGGCGAAATGGTTCGGCCTCGCGCAAACCGACCTGGACTACGTCTTCCCGAACCTGCGCAATTTCAAGTACCAGACGCCGGCGTTTATTTAGAAATATCAGGCCAGACGCAAGTCGCGCAAACCATCTGCATCGCCCGGCTCACCGCGGCAGGTATGCGCGCAGCAGCGGGTACAACTCACGCGCGAACCCGATGGCGACGGTGGTGGCCGCCTCGTCCCTGCCATCGGCCGGCCACACAATCACGCGAACCAGCGCCGTGTCGGTGCGCTGGTCCCGCAGGGCGTCGGCCACCAGATAGAGTTTTGCCGCCCACTCGCCGGCGATCACACGACGTGGCGTCTGGTACCAGTAAAGGACCACAGCGCGCCGGGCGCCATTGGCGACGAGATAGCGGTTCACGGTAATGGCGCCGGCCGCAGTGTCGAGCGTAACCTCGCCGGTAACCTCGGGCGTCCAACCCGAGGCCGGTAAGCACACCTTAGGCGAGTGCGGCTGCCGGAGGCCGCCGCGTTGCGTCTGGAACCAGGCCACGAACAAACTGGCACGGGAGCCTGCCGGAGACTCGACGTAGGTCCGGCTCAACATAGCGTCGGCCCCGAGTTCCCTGGCGATGTCCGTGGCTATGGGGTCCTCGCGGAATAGTTTCCATGGGCCGAACTCGACCGGAAGACGCGAGAGAGGCGGCGGTGCCGGCAGATGCTCGCGGCTCGACCGCTGCGTGAACCAACAGGATTTGAACGGCCAGGAAGACCGGAACCAGAGCCCCGCGCCACTCAGGATTGGTAACGGGCATACACTTTATTCAACAGCCGCCGCACGAGCACCAGCGTTGCCAGGCAAAGCACAAAGAGCACCCAGCCGGAGATGGCATGAGGGGTGCCTTCGGCCAGCGACGGCAACCAACCGGCGGCGGCCACTCGTAAGGCGTTCGCGAAGACCGCGATGGGCACGGCCGCCGCGAGCAGGGCCATTCGCATCCACGGTTTGGTGTCGGACAGGTAGGCAAACACCACCGCCATGAAACCGAGCGAAAGCAGATACCGGATGCCGTTGCAGGCTTCCACCACGGAGACCCGGCGGCCGGCCACGTCCAGGATATTGCCCTCCCGGATTACGCCCATCCCAAAGGCCGTCAAGATACCCGCGGCCATGCGGCTGGCGAGCAGTTGCAACGGCAGCGTCGCCTGGTTGTAGACGAGCGCCAGTTTCGGCAACATAAAGAGCGCCAGCAGGAGCGGAAAAGCCCATGCGCGAAGCCAGGCGAAGCCACCGAGCGCCAGTACCGCGCCGGCCACCGAGACCAGAAACGCCACCGAGCCGGCGAACAGACCCGCGCCCAGCGCGGCCACGAATTGCATGCCGGCGCCCGCCGCCAGGACCGCCCAACCCCACCAACTCGGTTCCACTGGCAGCGCCCGCCACCGCCCGCGCTCCCTCCACACGATCCATAGGACCACGATCGGCACCAGGAAGCCGTGCGACATGTCTTCGTCGTTCGACCACTGCTCGAACATCCCTCGAAGCGTGGGGGCGTAACAGAGCAGAAGGGCGACAGCGGTTAAGACGACAAAAGCCTGGCGCATCCTCTTCATGCCGGGTGCGTGGGCTGTGTGCAAAGACCTGGCGGAAATTGCGCCGTCCCCATCCACTGGAATTCCACTCTGGAACGCCATGGCGGACAGCGGCCCTGGCCTTTAGATCTTTCTAAAGTGCCGCAGTAGCCGTTCTCTCCCCTGGTAAAGCGCGACGCAAGCAAGACCTATCGCGACGAGAATCACCGAAGACGGAGCGGGCACCTGGGAGGGGTGGGGGGCTCGACGGGTCCGGTCCCGCCGCCGGGGCTGGTTACTCGATTGGTGTCCAACGTAACCGCGCCGGTGCGTGCTAACGCCCTGCCGTTCAGCACCGCGGCAGTTGTGAGCGTGACGGACGCTTGAGCCAGGATATTTCCATTAAAGACGGAGCCCGTTCCCAGAGTCGCCGAACTGCCGACCTGCCAAAAGATGTTGTCAGCCGTGGCGCCCCCGGCCAGAATGACATTGGCTGCTGGAGGCCGTGGTAAGCGTGGTCGGGATCTGGAAGATGTACACGCCGGCGCCGCTGAGAGTGACGTTCCCGGTGATCCCTAGCGAGGACGCTGCGTTATACACCCCAGGGTTTATGGTTGTCCCGCCTATATTCGCGGGCACCAGGGTAGGAGTGGGCCGTCCAGCGGCGTCGATATAGGCAGCGGTCAAGTCGATCTGGGCTTGGCCGGCCGCACCATCGGCCGCGTCTATCGTCCCGCTCACGGTTCCGGGCGGAAACCCAGTCACCGCAGTGCCTGGACTCACGCCAAGTTTCCCGGTAACCGCGGTAGCACCGGTGCTGGTAACCGTGGAGCCAGCCAGAACCCCGAAATTGCCGGCCGTTCCAAGGGGGACCGGCAATTGAGCCTCCAGGCAAACTGAAAACGTCACAAACAGGAACAGTGCAGTGAACCTTCGCAAGGCTTTTCTCCTTTTGCCTCAGCATTCACACATTAATACTTGGTTAAAATATTACACCTATCCCACACCGCCGTCAATAAAAAGTCTTGGTTTATAGGAGAATATGCCGAAAGGGGCGGTGCCGCACCGTGCAGGAACTCAGACCGGAATCAGCCCTGGCAGAGCATGGAATTGCGCGTGTTGCGTCCCCTCTCGAAGTAGCAGAAGGTCGGAACAATCAACTACTGGCGTGTGAGTTCGACACTCCGGTCAGTCATCGAAAGTGCCCAGGTCCGGCAGATGGCTCACTCTCGCCTCAGCGCCTCGCGGCTAAGTTTCCTCCCCCCTCGGATACACTCGGAGCACCCGGTCCAGGGAGGGGTGGGGTGGAATCACGACGATCGCGGATCAGTTGATTGTCTCCGTGCTGCCGGAGGAGAACCCGGTGGCGTCATCAAAACCAAACTGTGCGAGACTCTAGGAGTAGGCTATGCCTTCGCGACTCACGATCTTTCGGATCGCCGCGGTAATCATCCTCCTGCTGACGGGCGTGGAGTTGATTGCCTGCGAAGTCGTTTTCCCATGCAGCCTGCGAGATCTCCGGTGCGCCCAGCGACCAGAGCACCAACTCCGGCGACGCTTGTCTCTGTTGCTGCTTTCATATTGTGGTCAAGGACGCCGCTCGTCTTTGAACCAACCGAAGAGGCCGTAGCTCTCGAAACTCTCCCGCCGATCCCGTTTTCCTCTTTCGAGTCCGCCAGCATCTACCACCCTCCCAAGGCCTAGCGGCTCCTCCGCCGGATTTCCAAATTCATTTCAGGAGTAGCCGATGCCTTGGAAGGTGTCAGTGTCATTATTGATGCTGCCGTTGTGTGCCATGGCAGCGCCACCGCAGTCGAGCGGACAGGCGTATGCCGTCAATGATCTGATCCAGACTGCCGTAGAGAGGAACCGCGAACTGCTGGCCGTGCGGCAGAGAGTCGTGGAAGCCCGAGGCCTGCTCAGGCAGGCAGGAGTGCGTCCCGCGTCGAGTCTCCAGTTTGGCGGCGCCACCGGGAGCCCTCTCGGCTCGCCCGGAAAGGAGGAATACTCAGCCGCGTACTCGCAGCCGATCGAGATCGGCGGCAAGCGCGACAAAAGGCTCCAGGTCGCCGGGAAAGGGGTGGGGCTGGCCGAGGCCGAACTCGCGGAACGGACTCTGCGGTTGGCGACCGAAATCAAGCTGCGATATCTGGATGCAGTCACGGATGAAGCGAGGCTAGCTGCACTCGACCGGCTGATTGGAACATATCGCGAGTCTCTGAAGCTCATCGAGGCGCGCGTACGCCAGGGCGACGCGGCTCCGCTGGATAGCCAACTTCTTCTGGTCGAAGTAAGCCGGGCGGAAGCTCAGAAGCGAACGGTTGCAGGCAGAATTCAGGTCGCTCTGTCGGACCTGCGGCGACTGTGCGGCTTCGGGGCCTCGGAATCCCTGGTGCTCGCTGGTGCGGTCCGGAGGGACGCGTAACCCCGCCTACACGCTGGCGGACCTCCAACGGCAAGCCGTCGAACAGCGACCCGACCTGCGCGCCGCCAAACTGGAGGAAGAGCGGGGTGCCGCCGAAGTCAGCCTGACCGAAGCGCAGGGCCGTCCAGACGTTACGCTCTCCGCGCAGTATGCCCTCCGGAACGACAGGATCGGGGATCTGTACGGGACTCACCGCGTCGGGCCAGCCGGCACCGCTGAGGGACCGGGACAACATTCTCACGTTTCGGAGTGTCAATCCCCCTCCTCACGCGGCGAAGGAACCTCGGCAACATCGAGGCGGCGGCCGCGCGGGCGGTGGGGTCCCGCACTTTGCGCCAACATCTGGAGGCGTCGATCCCTCTCGAGGTGGAAGCCGCATGGCAGCATTGGGACGCCGCGGCGCAATCGCTCAACATTCTCGATAGCGGCGTGTTGCGACAGTCCGAGAAGAATCTCGATGTCATCCGGCAGGCGTATGCCCTGGGGCAATTGCGGCTGCTCGACGTTCTCAATGAACAACGGCGTCTGATCGACACGCAGATGACCTATATCGACGCGGAGTCGGACGTGCGCCGGGGGTTCATCGAGTTGGAACGGGCTGTGGGAGGAGATCTGAAATGAAAGACGTGTTGATTGTAGTGGCACTCTGCCTGGCACTGGCTTCCTGTTCAAAGACGAAGCCGGAAGAGTCGCCGGAAAAGGAGAAGAAGGCAGCTTCCGGTCTGGTCGACGATGGAACCGGCGGCGCAGCAACACGTCGGCATGAAGATCTCGCCGGCGAAGATGACGCAATTGACCGAATATCTCCAGGTCACGGGAACGGTGCAGCCGGTTGACAGCCGCGTCAGCCAGGTGCGCTCTCTGGCCCGCGGCCGGCTGCTGGAGGTGCGCGCCAAGGTGGGCGACCGGGTTCGAGCCGGACAGGAGTTGGCGCGTATCGACAACTTGGAAGCAGGCGAATTGACGGCTCAACTATCCTCGGCCCGCGCCGAACTCCAGCGGTACAAGGTCCTGTTGGCGGCTCAATCGAAACAGGTCGATAGAAATCAAAAACTCTCCGAAATCGGAGCCGCTCCGCTGAAGGACTACGAGCAAAGCCGCGCCGAATATCAGGCTCTGGAGGAGAGCCTGCGTTCGCAGGAAGCTGTGATCGCCGGCCTCACTGCCCGGCTTCGGCGCTTCGGTAAGTCCGATTCCGATCCCACCGTTGCCGTGGTGACGGCGATCACCGCTCCCTTCGATGGCATCATTACCAAGGCCGTGACCGCGCCCGGCGAAGTTGTGGAACCCTCGCACGGAGCTTTTCACCGTCGCCGACATCTCTCATGTCTGGGTGCAGGCCGAGGTGTACGAGAAGGATCTGGGCCGCCTCCAGGTGGGCCAGTCCGCCATCATCCATGTCGACACCTATCCGGACGAACCCTTCGCCGGCAAAGTCACCTACATCAGCGACGCGCTCGACCCTCAAACGCGAACGGCCAAGGTGCGTTGCGAAGTTGCCAACGACAGGGTCCGGCTGAAACTGGATATGTTCGCGACGGTCCAGTTGCCGACCACTTTCAGCCGGCAGGCCGTCGCCGTGCCGGTCGGAGCCATTCAGCAACTGGAGACCAAGACCGTCGTGTTCGTGCAACGAGGCGCGGCTCAGTTTGAGGCCCGGGAAATCACGCCGGGCAAGAATGTGAACGGCCAGGTGGAAGTGCTTGCGGGACTCCGCGAAGGTGAACCAGTGGTCATCGTGGGGGCGTTCCATTTGAAGTCCATCATCGCGGGCAAGGACCTGGGGGAGGAATAGCCATGGAAAGACTCGTCGCCTGGGCCCTCTCCTACCGGTTCATCGTTCTTCTGGCGACCGTGTTCGTCGATTGGCTGTGGGGCTATATTCCTACAGCAAGCTGCCCATCGACGCCGTCCCCGACATCACACCGAATCAGGTGCTGGTGCTGACGCGGGCGCCAAGCCTGTCGCCGATCGAGGTTGAGAAATTCCTCACGTTCCCGGTCGAGACCGCGATGAGCGGCCTGCCCGGCATCGACAAGATCCAATCCGTCTCGAAGTTCGGACTGTCCTACGTCGCCGTCTATTTCAAAGAGAACATGGACCCGTACTTCTGCCGCCGCCTCGTCATGGAGCGCTTGCCCCAGGCGCGCGAGGCGATCGTGCCCGGCATGGGAACGCCCGAGATGGGACCAATCACCACGGGACTTGGGGAGATCTACATGTTCAAGGTCTCCGGCAAAGGCAGATCTCTCATGGAACTGAGGAGCATCCTGGATTGGGAGATCGCTCCGACGACTGCGCTCCACGCCAGGAATCGTGGAGGTGAACACGCACGGCGGGGAACTCAAGACCTACGAGGTTCAAGTCGACAACGACAAGCTCACCGGCTACCACGTCACGCTGCAGCCGCGTGCTGGAAGCGTTGGAGCGCAACAACGCGAACGCGGGCGGCGCGTATCTGGAACGGGTCGAACAGCAATCGCTGATCCGCGGCGAAGCGCTGATCACGAGCCTGGCCGACATCGAGAACATCGTGGTCGGAGCTTCGCCGAGCGGGACTCCCATCCTGATCCGAAACGTCGCCACGGTTCAGTTCGCGCCGATGGTTCGGCAGGGATTCGCCAGCCAGGACGGGAAAGGCGAGGTCGTGATCGGTATTGCCATGATGCTGCTCGGCGAGAACTCCCGCGTGGTGGTGGACCGCGTCAAGCAGCGGCTTGCCGGCATCCAGCGCACGCTCCCGGCGGACGTGCGGATCGAGGCTTTCTACGATCGGACGGACCTGGTGCGAAGGACCATCCAAACCGTCAGCAAGAATCTGGTCGAGGGCGGACTGCTGGTGGTGGCGGTTCTGCTTCTGTTACTGGGTAGCTTCCGAGGCGGGCTCATCGTGTCGCTGGCGATTCCGCTGTCCATGCTCGTGGCCTTCACCGGGATGGTGCGCGCGGGGATTTCCGGCAATCTGATGAGCCTGGGGGCCATCGACTTCGGGCTGATTGTGGACGGCTCCGTGGTGATGATGGAGAACATCCTGAGGCGCTTGAGTCACCGGCAGGAGGGCGAGAACGCGATGGACGTCGTGCGGAAGGCCGGTCAGCGAAGTAGCGCGCCCGATCTTCTTCGGTGTCGTCATCATCTTCCTGGTCTACGTGCCCATCCTCACGCTGAGCGGGGTGGAAGGCAAGATGTTCGATCCCATGGCCATCACGGTCCTGTTCGCAGTGGGCGCGTCGCTGGTGATCGCGCTGACGCTGATGCCCGTACTGGGATGGTATGCGTTCCGCCGCAAGGCCACGGAGAAAACGACATGGCTCATGCGTAAGATCAGTTCCGCCTACGATCCGATCCTCGGCCGCGCTCTTCGCTTTCCCATGGCCATCGCCGCCGCGGCCGCTCTTCTCTTCGTGGCATCGCTGGGGGTCATTCCATTTCTGGGCGCCGAGTTCCTCCCCCGGTTGGATGAGGGCTCGATCCTGGTCATGATGTATCGAGTGCCCGGTATCTCGATCAGTGAGTCGCTGCACGGCAACGAAATCATCGAGACGGTGCTGAAGCAGTTTCCGGAAGTCGACAAGGTGGTGTGCCGCACCGGGAGGCCGGAGGTCGCGGTGGATCCGATGGCGATCGACCAGAGCGACGTATACGTCATGCTGAAGCCCGTCTCCGAGTGGCCGTCAAGGCGCTCCAAGGACGAACTGGTCACAGCCATGAAACAGGCTCTCGAAAAAGAGGCCCCGGCGCGGCGTACAGTTTCATGCAGCCGATCGAAATGCGGATGCAGGAACTGATGGAGGCGGGCGTCCGCTCCGACATCGCCATCAAGCTCTACGGTGAGGACCTGGACGTTCTTCGGGAGAGGGCGCAGCAGATCGTCAAAGTGGTGGAGAAGGTTCCGGGCGCGGCCGACGTTCGCGCCGAGCGTGTCGCGGGACTCCCTTACCTGCGCGTGCGGGTCCGCCGGGACGCCATCGCGCGCCATGGTCTGGACGCCCAGGATGTTCTGAACACGGTAGAGGCCATCGGCGGCAAGGTGGTCGGGCAGGTGGTCGAAGGCAACCGCCGCTTTGCGCTGCAGGTGCGCTTCGACCCGGGTCAGCGCGCGACCGTCGAGTCGATTCAGAATCTGAAGGTGGGCGACAAAGAAGGGCACTTCATCCCGCTCGGGCAACTGGCCGAGATCTGGGAAGAGGAAGGCCCCGCGCAGATCAGCCGCGAGAATGTGCAGCGCCGCATCAGCGTCGAGGTGAACGTCCGCGGCCGGGACCTGGCGGGTTTTGTCGCCGAGGCCCGGCGAGCCGTCGAGAGCAAGGTCAAAATCCCGAAGGGCTACGCACTCGATTGGGGCGGCAAATTCGAGCAACTGGAAAGCGCCAGCCGGCGGCTGGCGGTGACCATCCCAATTGCGATGCTGTTGATCTTCGTGCTGCTCTACTTCAATTTCCACGCGGTGCGACCGGCCGTACTCATTTTCCTGAACGTGCCCCTGGCGGCCACGGGCGGCATCCTGGCGTTGTGGCTCAGAGGCATGCCGTTCAGCATTTCAGCCGGCGTCGGCTTCATCGCGTTGTTCGGCATCGCCGTCTTGAATGGAATCGTTCTGCTGACCTATGTCACGCAACTTCGCGAGAATGGCGCAACCATCGAAAGCGCGGTGGAGGACGGCGCCAAGACTCGATTGCGGCCGGTGTTGATGACGGCGCTGGTGGCGAGCCTGGGGTTCTTGCCCATGGCCCTGTCGCACGGAGCCGGGGCGGAGGTTCAGCGTCCGCTGGCCACGGTGGTCGGCCGCGAGCGCCCGTCCCGGCCAGACCGTCATATTGTGGGGCACCGGTTTGGGGCCGGGCCTCAACGCCGACAATGTGGCGCCCGAGGCCGGCGACTTGCCCGTCAATGTAGAGATATGGGCCGGCGGCAAGGCCGTCTCCACCAAACGCTACAGCGGCCGCAGCCCCTGCTGCGCCGGCCTGGACCAGATAGTATTCGATCTTCCCGCCGACACTCCCACCGGCTGCTACGTGCCGATCCAGATCCGGACCAACGCGACGGTTGTCAGCAACACCGCCACCATCGCGGTGAGCCCCAACGGAGGTCCCTGCTCCGACACGTTCAACCCGCTGTCGCAGATGTTCCGCACCGGAGGAAAGCTCGGCCTTCTCCTGACGAATCGGGTCAACGCTCTGCTGAATCTCCTCGACTCGGAGCCGGAGGAAACCGTCGAGTTCGCGCTGGCGACTTTTCGCAATGAGACCGGAGGTCCTTTCGCGTTTCACGCGCTGGCCTCGCTTCCTCCCCCGGGAGCGTGTGTGGTCCATGCCGGAAAGGGCGACATTCTGGACGGCGCGGTCCTGCCCGCATTTCAAGGTTCGGGCCCCATGCTGAAGGCGGGAGATCGGCTCACGTTTGGCGGGGTCGCGGCCGAGAAGACCGCCGCGGACTCCATCTACTATACGAGCATTCTGGCTGGAACGCCCGATGGGTTCCGGAAACGTGGCCTCGGAGTGTCGCTGATGGATCAGAGCATGACCGTTCAGGGACCCGGCGGAGTGGACCTCGAAGCATTCGCCTTCCAAATGCCCCCCGCCCCGGCCATTCGCTGGTTCAACAGGAACCGCGGACAGGCCATCGACCGCGCGCGCGGCGTCCGCTTCGATTGGGAAGGAGGCGACGCTCCCAACGTGGTCCTGGTATCCGGTATCAGCTCGAATGCCGCAGGCAACGCCTCGGTGATCTTCGTATGTACCGCCTTGCCCGGAACCAAGTCGTTTGAGGTGCCGCCTCAGATCTTGCAAACCCTGCCTGCATCGCCTGAGATCGAGTATCTGGGACTCGGTTTCGGCTATGCCATGGTCGGGGTGCTCCCGTTGGGTGCCGGACAGTCAGTTCAGGCCAGCGGGCTGGACGCCGGCTCGGCTTTTCCAGTCTCGTGGTCCGCGCGGGCCGTTCGGTATCGATAAGGGGGGCTTCACTTATGCATCGCGTCTTGTGGCTACTGTTCTTCCTGATCGTGACATTGGTTCACGCGGGACCGCCTTGGCCCAGGGATACCAGTTGGAAGCGAGAGGTCACCATAGGGAGCCAACTATGGCTGGTGAAAGCGTATCTCAACCCCCTCACGTACAATACTATCCTGGAGATTTGGGATCCTGATGACCTTGAGCCAGTTCCCTTTTTCCGCAAACAACTCAATAACCAGTACCTCTACAAATACTCTGAAACCGCGGTGAAGGCGGCACTCGGCGACAGACCCAGCATCTCATTCGCTCCCCGGAATGCAGGGGCCGTCCCGATTCACAATCTCTACTTGTCCGCGGGTAGTCCCAAAGAAACCATCCACGTCTTGGAGCCGGCGGCATTCGGGACGGTTGCGACCATTGACGTTTCGCCGCGGCTGCCCGGCGGGCTCGCGTTGTCGCCGGACACCGGGACCCTGTACGCGACATTGTGGCGGAGCACCACCACTAACCCTCCGCTGCCGGCGCAGATCGCTATCATCGACACGGCCACTAATATAATCACAAACCGCATCACCCTCACCTCGGACATGCTCCCGAGCCGGCCGGTGGTGTCGCCGGACAACAAGCTGCTCTTCTTTGCCGACCCCGCGGAAGGCCTGGTGGTTGTCGATCTTGGCACTCGTGCCGTGATCGACAAGATCCCCGCGTCCAGGGCCGGAGGCTCCAATAACCAGTTCCACACCCTCGCGCTGTGCCCCGATGGCGAACAGCTCTATCTGGTGGACTCCTTTGGGATCGCGGTGTTGGACACGCGCACGCGCACCTTCACCGCGCGGATCCTGATCTCCCTGCCGAACCGCGAAATCGCCCCGGCGATCCTGCCCAATGGCAGTCGCTTCTATGTCGTTGAAAGGCGAACGGTCCAGGGAGGGCTGGCCGTCTCCCTGGTGGCCTTCGATACTTCCACGTTGGCGGAAGTGGCCCGTGTGGACCTGCCGTCCACCTTCGATCCGCACACTGTGGGCGTCACACCGGACGGCTTGCAGTTGGCGATGGACGGCCTGTTGCGTCCCACCGGCGCACCCGCCAGCGCCGTCGTCATGGTGGTCGATCTCGTGACCCACCTGGTGAAGACGATCACCGATAGCGAACCGTACATTGGTGCTTTCGGGTTCTTGATCCGCTGATCATCGGCCAACCGCCCGGGGGCGTGCAGTGTGCCGCGCGTGAGTGTCGAACTCCACGATAAGAAGTGAGTGGTGAGTTCTTACTCAGTTCCTGTTCTCAATCTCTGGAGTGCCCCCGCCGGTGGCCGATGCTCTTACGCCACCGTCGAACGATGAGAACAACGGCTTCGAATGGCGCGGCTGGACGTATAGTCGATGGTAGACTGGGCGGCAAACGGGGAGTCCTGGTCTTTCCCATGGAGGCACGATGAGGCGGGCGCGTATGTGTGGATTGCTTATCCTGACAGTTGGGTCCATCCTGTTCGGCCAGCCCCCCACCGGAGGACCGCTAATTACCGGCGTCTCGAACAGCGCCAGCGACGCTCCTGCCAATGAAAGCGGCTCATGGGTCTCGATCCACGGCACCGGCCTGTCCGCAACCACGCGGCCCTAGCGCTCGTCCGGCACTTCCGGGAATGATCCTCCGGCCACGCTGGATCACGTGAGCGTCCAGGTCAACGGCAAAAAGACCGCGATCGGCCTACGTCAGCCCAGGACAACTGAACGTGCAGGCGCCCGCGGACACCGCTACCTGACCGGTGCAGGTGCAGGTCAACAATTCATCCTGCACCACCACCGGCACAGTAACCCTTCAAAACTATTCGCCGGCGTTCTTCACTTTTCACGCGAAATACGCCGCTGCCCTGCATAATGTCGATGGCGTCTGCGTCTCGCCGGCGGGATATTTTGGGAGCACGGTCGCATCGCGGCGCTCCAAGGACGAACTGGTCGCAGCCATGAAGCAAGCCCTCGAAAGAGAGGCCCCTGGGGCAGCGTACAGTTTCATGCAACCAATCGAAATGCGGATGCAGGAACTGATGGAAGCAGGCGTCCGCTCCGACATCGCCATCAAGCTCTACGGTGAGGACCTGGACGTTCTTCGGGAGCGGGCGCAACAGATCGCCAAGGTGGTGGAGAAGGTTCCCGGAGCGGCCGACGTGCGGGCCGAGCGTGTTGCAGGACTCGCTTACTTGCGCGTGCGGGTCCGCCGGGACGCCATCGCGCGCCATGGTTTGGACGCCCAGGATGTCTTGCACACGGTAGAGGTCATCGGCGGCAAGGTGGTTGGGCAGGTCGTCGAAGGCAACCGCCGCTTTGCGCTGCAGGTGCGCTTCGACCCCAGTCAGCGCGCGACGGTGGAGTCAATTCAGAACCTGAAGGTGGGCGACAAGGAAGGGCACTTCATCCCGCTGGGGCAACTGGCCGAGATTTGGGAAGAGGAAGGCCCCGCGCAAATCAGCCGTGAGAATGTGCAGCGACGCATTAGCGTCGAGGTCAACGTCCGTGGCCGTGACCTGGCAGGTTTTGTCGCCGAGGCCCGGCGAGCCGTCGAGAGCCAGATCAAAATCCCGAAGGGCTACGCACTCGACTGGGGCGGCAAATTCGAGCAACTGGAAAGCGCCAGCCGGCGACTCGCGGCGACCATCCCGATTGCGATGCTGTTGATCTTCGTGCTGCTCTACTTCAATTTCCACGCGGTGCGGCCGGCCGTACTCATTTTCTTGAACGTGCCCCTGGCAGCCACGGGCGGCATCCTGGCGTTGTGGCTCAGAGGCATGCCCTTCAGCATTTCAGCCGGCGTTGGATTCATCGCATTGTTCGGCGTGGCCGTCTTGAATGGAATCGTCCTGCTGACCTATGTCACGCAACTGCGAGAGAATGGCGCAACCATCGAAAGCGCGGTGGAGGACGGGGCCAAGACTCGATTGAGGCCGGTGTTGATGACGGCGCTGGTGGCGAGTCTGGGGTTCTTACCCATGGCCTTGTCGCACGGAGCCGGAGCGGAGGTTCAGCGTCCCCTTGCCACGGTGGTGATCGGCGGGCTGGTCACTTCAACACTTCTGACGCTGGTCGTCCTACCGACGGTCTATCTCTGGCTCGAAAGGAGACCGCCCGCCAATGAGGAGCCCAGATGAACACACTTTGGGGTTCTCGACAAGCACATCCTCCATGGACTCGGCCGGGATCTCGGTTTATGGCCAGCAGGAGCACAGCGCCTACCACGGGCATTTCGAATCCACCTGCTACCACCCGCTGTTGCTGTTCAACGGCGAGGGTGACTGTCTGGCCGCGAAGCTACGCCCCGGCAACGTGCATAGCGCGGAGGACGGGGACGAACGGCTGCTGCCCGAGGGCCCCAAGGGTACCCCGCGGCAACAGAAGCCGGGAACGATCAACGCCGATTCGGGCGCGTTATTTGAGCACCCGGAACAGGTTCGAATAGTCGTCGGTCCAGACCGGAAACGACGCGGCCACGTCCGGGATCGACCCGGCGGCGACCAGCGCGGGCCTGGCGGCCAAGACCTCCTTAGCGGCCACCAGAACCCAGTCGGAGTCCGAACGTCCAATCCGCGCATCCGACAGCGCGTGAATATGCAGGGGCGTGCGGCCCGCGTCGACGGCCAGCCGCGCCGCGACGGGGATGAGGTTGAGAACGCTGTTTGTGACGTGGAGCGCCAGGACGCCGTCCGGCGCAAGGTGCCGGAAATAGACGCGCAGAGCTTCACGCGACAACAGATGCACCGGAATGGAATCTCCGGAGAAGGCGTCGACAACGAGGACGTCGAAGCCGTTGGCAGGCTCCCGCTCGAGCGTCAGGCGGCCATCCCCGAATTGAACACTGGTGGACGCTGTGGTGCTCGACAAGTACGAGAAGTAGCGGGCGGCTAGCCGGGCGACCTCGGGATTGAGCTCATAGAAGCGATAGGTGTCGCCCTTACGGCCGTAGAAGGCCAGGGTCCCGACGCCGAGGCCGATGACGCCGACCTTCTGGTTGGGACGCCGGAATGCCTCGATGGCCATCGCAACACCCGAGCCGGGCGCGTAATAGGTAGTGGCGGCGCGGCGGGCTGGATCGCGAAACTCGGTGCCGTGCACTACGGCCCCATGCACCAGCGTGCGGACTTCAGAGTTCTCGGTGACGCGTAGAGCGCCATAAAAGTCGCGGCAACTCACAATGGCGCTCGCCTGCATAAAACGCATTCCGGTCCAGGCGAATATTACGGTCGTGACGGCGACAACCACCCAGGCGATATCGGTAATCCAATGCTGGCGGTAGTGGAACAGCAGCGTGAAAAGAGCGCAGGCTGCCAAAGCGAGATGCATTTCGTAGTTGCCGGATAGTAGGTAGGGCGCGCCGAGGGTGACCAGGACGGCGCCGAGAGCGCCGCCCAGCGACAGCATCAGGTAGTAGCCGGTAAGCCTGCCAGCGTTCGGTTTGCGGCGCGCGAGTTCACCGTGGAAGAACATGCAGGCGACGAACAGTAGCAGCGTGAAGACAGGAATGACAAGGCGGACCGACCGATCCGGCGTTCCAATAATAAGCACCCAGGCCGAGCCGACCAGGGCAACGCCCAAGGCGGGAAGAATGACCGGACGACGATACCAGCCATCGCCGTCGAAACAAAGAATCAGGCTGAGCAGGTAGACGCTGAGAGGCAGTATCCAGAGGAAGGGGATCGCGGCGACATTCTGGCTCAGGTGATTCGTGACCGCGAGCGACAGAACGGATGGCATGGCCGCCAGAGCAAGCCACAGGAAGCGCTCCCGGAGCGGTGTGGCGGAGAAGCGCTCGGCGCGGGGAATGGCAACCGCGGTACGGGATCCCTGCCAGACGCAGGCGATGGACAACAGAACGAAGGCGGCATAGGAGATCGACCAAATGTAGCTCTGGAGGCGCGCCGGCAGCAGGGGCTCAATCGCGACGGGATAGGCCAGCAGGGCAATCAGCGAAGCGAGGTTCGAAAGAGCGTAAAAGCGGTACGGTAGCGCGGCGCCGGGTTTGCGCGCGAGCAGACCCTGGACCAGGGGGCTGGTGGCGGCGAGCAGGAAGTAGGGGACTCCTATGGTGGCGGCGAGCAGGCCGAGAATGCGCGGAATGGGGTCCTCCTGGCCGGCTGGTTTCCATGCGGCGGAGGGGATTACGGGCAGGGCGGCCAGACTAGCGAGCAGGAGGCCCACGGAGAGCAGCAGTTGCCAGCGTCCGGAGAGCCGCGAAAGCAGCAGGTGGGCATAGACGTATCCGAGGAACAAAGTTGCCTGGAAGAACAGCAGGCAGGTGGTCCAGACGGCAGCGGAACCGCCGAACCAGGGAAGCACCTGTTTGGCGATGATGGGCTGTATCTGGAAGAGAAGAAAGGACCCGCAGAAGATGGTGAGGGCGGCCAGCCATTGAACCCGGACTCCGGAAAGTGCGGTCGGGACGGAGAGTGTGGGCGGGGGCGCAGGGAGTTCGGTGACTGTGGCCATGCTAAGAAGAGATCGTCTGATCGGAGGGTTCGCCCTAGAGTCTGGTTACATTCTTTCGAATCGCTTGAGGCTGCCGGCGGCGCCGTCGCAATGCCGCTTTGTGCAGCCTTCTTCAGGGTCCACTCAGGCCCAGCCGCTGGCCCACCGCCTTCTGGCTGGGCGCCGTCAGCCAATCGATCGCCAGACGCTCGAACAGCGCCGTAAACCGCGCTCGACGGCTCGGCCCACGGCAGCTTGACGACCCGTTCTTCATGCTGATCGCATTCTGCCTGCGGGGGCTTGGCGTGCAGAATGGTCTGATACTGGCACGTATTCAAATGCCGCCATGGACGCTCCGGTTAATGGTCGTACTGCCGGCGCGCTTCCCCACACTCCGGGCACGGCCATGGCTCAACCTCGTGGTGTTCCAGATGAACGTGGACCTCCCCATCGCGCAACTTCAGTTGCACTCGATCCACGAACCAGGGTGCCCGGATCCCCAAAATCTCGGCGTAAAGTTGCCGGTCCTGCATAGGGGTTGATTTGCCCACGCAGGGCCGCTCGCTTTTCCTCTACAAAACCGGAATTCCCGTACTTTCGAACCGCACTTGGAAGAACGGCGAGCTGACCGCTGAGTATCGGCAACCCTTTGATTTGATTGCGTCTGCCTCTCAGGCTGATCGGCTGGGGAATCCCGGCGACGAGTCAGGAAACGGCGATTTTGGGAACTGGCGGTGAGGGTGGGATTCGATCTGGTCCGTCAGAGATGTCCTCGTCAGGCGTTCTTCGAGAGCTCGTCGGAATGCTCCCGCCGTCGCATATGTTCTGGGTGTCGGCATTATGCAGCCCGCCGCAGCACTTCCTCAACGACTTTGCGCGCAGGTCCGCTCATTCGCATGTTCCGAATCAGTTGGCGAGTGATCAGACCACGGTCGACAGCCTGCCTGAGTGCCTGGCGGATGAAGTTCCGCTCGACCGTACCGGCCTCGATCAGGTCAAGGATCGTCCTCAGAGGGCGAGTAAACTTGAAGCCCTGCGCGGCCTGTACATCGCTTTCGGGCAGGTCGGCATAGTGAAGGACGAGGATGCCAGGAATATCGCTGTTGCGCCGGAAGCCCCTCGGAACGGTCATGTGAAGGTTTGCCGGGTTCACATCGGACAGGTCGTAAAGGCTGAGCGCCGTTTGATGGCTGTACACACCCTCCACTTCCTCGTTCCTGTTCCGGGACCACAGTGCCCACAGGACGAGATCGGGCCGATCCGCGGCCGGAAACAGTGCGAGCCGGTAGATGCCGCGGTACTCACGAATCCAGTTCCCGACCTGCACATGGTAGGGATGCGTGTTTTCAGCGAATCCGGCCGCCTTGGCCTGCTTCGTGGTGAAGAAGCCTTGCTGCTGCTCAGCGATATCGAACAGCCTCCGCGAGGATTCCCGGTGAGACTGGGCCATAACACAATACTACAACTTTCTTGAGTCTACCGTCAAACTCCGCAGACGGAGGGTACGGTAGGGGCACGACCGCAATCGCGGCAAGGTTATGGTTTCGGATCCCACCCCTGCGAAGTCCACCGCCCTCGCGAAATCAGTCGCTTGAGGGGGCCTCATGCGGCAAGGTTATGGTTTAGGACCGGCAAAGATATGCCTTAATCCACATTGACGGCTATCCGCCAATGGCGGATAATTGAAGCAAGTGGAGCTGATCGAAACTTCCACCTTTACGAGGCAGATCACGGCCCTGCTCAGCGATGAAGAGTACCGGGCATTTCAGTCCCGGCTGGCGGCAAGGCCAGGTCTCGGCGCTCTCATCAAGGGTGGCGGCGGCATACGCAAGATTCGTGTAGCGGTTGGTTCGCGCGGTAAGCGCGGGGGCGCCCGCGTCATTTACTGTTGGGCGGTCCGAAAAGACTTGATCCTATTGCTCTATGCATACGCCAAGAACGCGTCGGCTGACCTGACCCCAAGGCAGGTGGCGCAGCTCGCCAAAGTAGTCAAGGAGGAGTTCAGCAATGAAGCCGAAGATGTTTGAAGAACTGCTGGAAAGCGTGCGCGAAGGCGGAGCGATTCTACGCGGTCAGAAGAAACCGTCGCGCCGGTTTGAAATCCGGTCTTCCGGGATACGGGCGATTCGCGAACGAACCAGCCTCTCGCAGTCGGAGTTCGCGGGCTTGATTGGCGTCAGCGTGAAGACCCTTCAGAACTGGGAGCAGGACCGGCGCCATCCAACCGGACCGGCAGCGGCCCTATTGAGGATCATCGCGTACGAGCCACAACTGGCGGTGAGGGCGATTCATCGGACGTAAGGGATACAGAAATTATCCCATCAAGGGGTGCCGGGAGTGCTTCAGCTTGCGGCGGTCACAACTCTTCGCTCTTGTCGGCAAGATTCAGTTTGAATTGCCATCCCTCAAAACACATCAACATGCGGTCGAATTCGTCCCAGGTGACTTCCCGACCGTCGATAAACGAGAAGCGGCGTGCGACCATCGCCGGCATCGTCCGACTCAACCATTCCTCGCACGACCCGATGGTCCGCGATCCGCAATCCGAGCAGGCTATTGAAAGAGAGAAAGAAGCTCGGAGTCCTCTATCACGACAACGATCTTGTCCTGTGTGCTCCCGATGGTGTGATTTGGAAGCCTGAATCCTTCACGGCGCTCTACTTCAGTTTCACGCGACGCATCGGCATCAAGCTGCGCTTCCATGACCTGCGCCATACGCATGCCTCTCGATTATTGAAGGCGGGCATCAGCGCCAAGGTTGTCTTTGAGCGCCTCGGCCACAGCTCAGTCGGAATTACCTTGGACGTCTACTCACATGTTCTACCAGGGATGCAGGAGGAGGCTGCTGCCAGGCTCGACGCTGCGCTTCGAAAGGCGATTGAGAAGCATCGCCGCCCGGTGGTGTGATGCTCCCAGACGTCCCGTCCGGAGCCGAGAACTCCCGGGCAGTCCCAAAGCGTGCCGGGGAGTCCGTCCGTTTGCAGAATGTTTGCAATTGGGGATTCGAAGCTGCTCTGGCTCCAGACAAGAGCACTTCTAAATTATTGATTCTATGGCGGTGAGGGTGGGATTCGGACTCTGGAGCCCCATTGAAAACAGGCAACTTATTGATTCTAAAAGCTCATAAAACGCATACAACGCAAGAACCGCGAGTCTCATTACGATCCTGTTACGATCGGTCATCCCTCAGGGCCTCGGCTGGCGCATATGGCGAGGAGGTCCAGTGCAGGATGCTACTCACGCGGAACGGCGTTCTCTTTGAAGGGCCTCGTGCAAAAGCATCTTGATGTAGGTCTGGTACGGAAGCCCCTTGTCTTGCGCCAGGTCCCGGGCGGTCTTGAGATCGGGCACAGGCAAGCGCATGGTGACGGTTTTCAGGGGCACCGGCCGCCTCGCTTTGCCCGACTTGATGGCGCGTTTCATGATCTCCGCGGCCACTTCCGGATGGCTGTCCCACCACTCGGCCTCTTCGGCTTCGGTTCGGAACTTCGGAATTGCGATCTGCTTCTTCGGCATACTCATTTCCCCTCGAAGTAAAGTCGTTGCTGCTCCCCGGTCATCCCATAGGCTGTGACGATCCGGATCTTGTTTTTTCGTTCGGTGTAAAGGACCGTGAGCAGCCGCCCCGACTTGGTGCGCCCAAAACAGAGCACCCGCTCTTCGCTTTCGTGATGTTGAACGTCGGCTTCCAAGGGTTCGATCCGGACTGCTTCTTCAGCTTCCTCGGGAGTGATGCCGTGCCGTGCGATGTGCTTTCGGTTCTCGGCGTCCCACTCGAACGTCATGCTTTACAGGGTACATACTGAGTAAAGCCAAGTCAAGCCCGCAGGCTTCCCTCCGCAAAAGGCCTTCGCCCTCGCCGGACCGGGAAGAATTTCGAGCGGCGCCGTCCTCCACCAGGAAGATGTCGAACCGCTGATGCACCTGCTAATCTGACAGGTTTAGGAGCTGGGTCCGCAAGCCGCATTCCGAAGGGAGTTTCCGATGCTATTCGAACAGCAAGTCGCCGAGCGCCGGGAAAGGGGGCGAAACGCCATCGCCCGGATTCTAGCGAAGCCGGAGCGCCAACCGTTCGGCGACTATAAGGTGCAATCCACTAGTGGGAAGAGCTACCGTGTCGCGATGCGCGGTCCGGGTCTGTTCGAAAACTTCTGCTCCTGTCCCGACTTCGCCGTCAACACGCTGGGTACCTGCAAGCATATCGAGGGCTTATTGGAGCGGCTTCGGAAGCGGCACGGCAGTGCGCTCGAGCGCCGGAGACGCGAACGCGTGCGCGCCTCCGTGTCGCTGCACTACGGCGACCGGCTGCAGGTGCGGCTACGGCTGCCCGCTTCGCCCTCCGACGCGCTTGTGGCGCTCGCCGGGCAGTACTTCGACCAGGAAGGCGTGTTGCTGGAAGAGCACTACGGCAAGTTCGACCGCGTGCTTGACGAATTGCGCCGACTGGATGACTAAGCCGTCGTGTACAGCGACGTACTCGAGTTCCTCGACCGCGAGAACGAGATTGCCGAAGGTGCGGATCTCGAGCGCCGGTTGCTTGCCGGCATTCGCCGTAATCAGGACGCCACCGCCGGGACCCTGAAGACGAAGTTGCTGCACTATCAGGTGCGCGGGGCCATTTTTGCGGCTTGCCGCGGTCGCGTCGTCCTCGCCGATGACATGGGCTTGGGCAAGACGGTGCAGGCGCTGGCCGCCGCGGAGTTATTGCGCCGGCGCAGGGGCATCGAGCGGGTTCTGGTGATCGCGCCCGCGTCGGTAAAATACCAGTGGAAGACCGAAATCGAGAAGTTCACCGATCGTTCCGTCCAGGTCATCGACGGCCTGCTGCCCCGCCGTAGACAGCTCTATGCGGCGCCGGCGTTCTTCAATCTCTCCAGCTATGAGCTCATCCTGCGCGACATCAAGTACATACACGAGATGCGGCCCGACCTGATCATCCTGGACGAAGCGCAGCGGATTCGCAACTGGACCACGGCCACCGCGCGCACCATCAAGCAGCTCAAAAGCCGTTACGCCTTCGTGCTCACCGGCACGCCGCTGGAGAACAAGATCGAGGAACTCTATTCGGTAGTGGAGTTCGTCGACGGGCGCCGTCTCGGGCCAGCCTTCTTGTTCCTGCACGAGCATCGTATGGAAGACGAGAACGGCAAGCTGCTCGGCTACGGGGGGCTGGATCTCATCCACCAGAAGCTTGAGCCAATCCTGATGCGGCGCACCCGGAAAGAGGTCCTGACTGAGCTTCCCCCGCGTACCGACCAGATCTTCCGCGTCCCTCTCACCCCGCAGCAGGCCGAGCCTTACTGGGAGCAGAGCGACATCCTGGGCCGCCTGATGAAGAAGTGGGAACGGCAGGGCTGGCTCTCGGAGATAGACCTCCGCCGCATCACCTGCTGCATTCAGAACATGCGGATGCTGTGCGACTCCACGTTTTTGTTCGATAAGACGAGCCGCCACTCCCCGAAGCTAGAGGAATTCCGCGAGATCATTCGGGAGCTCGCGATCGAGGAAAACCGCAAGGTGGTCGTCTTCAGCGAGTACGAGCGGATGACGCGCCTGGCGGGGGAGGAACTAACGAAGCTGGGAATCGGATTCGTCTCGTTGAACGGGGCCGTGCCCGCCCGGAAGCGCGGTGCCCTGATGGAGACGTTTCGCAACGATCCGGAGTGCAGGGTCTTCCTTTCCACCGACGCGGGCGGCGTGGGTCTCAACCTCCAGGCGGCTTCCGCCGTGATCAACTTCGAGCCTCCCTGGAATCCTGCGCGCCTTGAACAGCGTATCGGCCGCGTCCACCGCCTGGGGCAATCCCGCCCGGTGCAGGTGATTCACTTCCTGACTTCGGACAGCATCGAGGAACGCGTCTGGGAGACCCTGCGGCTCAAGAAGTCGCTGTTTGCCGGCGTGTTCGACTCGCCGGCGGCGGAAGTCAGCTTTGCGGCGCTCGGCAAGAAGGGCGTGCTCCAGGCCGTGAAAGAAATTTTCGCGGACCAGCCCGGCCGGCCCAAGCCGATTCTCCAACCGCCACAGTCCGCACCGCTGCCCGCCGGCTCCCAGCCGGCGGCCGCGAAGGCCGGAATCGATGCAAGCCAGGCGCGTGCGGTCCAGGCCGCGCAGGCGGACGGCCGCGAATTGAACACCTTCGAACAGGCAGCAGCCGGCTTGATTGATGCGGGTGTTCGTTTTCCGGAATCGCTCGGCTCGCATGTCGGTGCGAAAGTTTGTCAGCCGCATCTGGACGACCTGGTGAGGCGCTTGATTTCACCTTTGATCCAGACGAATCCGCAAACCAACCGGCCAGTGCTGGCCATTCCTCTGCCAGACTCAGTCGGTCAGGATCGGCTGGTTGCGGCCCTCTCCGGCTTGCTGGCCAGGCTGACAAGCGGCAGGCATGAATAGGAGCCCGGAGTGCATCCCGAAAAAGAGCACGCATTGGAGAATCGCGTTACCAGCGCGGCCGAAGCTGCCCTGGCTCACCACCACTACGTCAGCGCGATCGACGTTCTTTCGGGAATGGGGCTTCTGTCTCCGACGCACGTTCAAGACTGGCGGAAGGGACGCATCGACTTCCTGGAGCGCGTGATTCACACCAATCTCAAGAAAGTCTCGCTATGCATGGCAGCCTTCCGCCGGTGGGCGCAGGCCAAGGGCCTGAAACCCAGCGAGACCGGCTATGTGCGGCGGGATAGAGGCGGCACCGTGAACCTGCGATTCAGCAAGAGCGGCGATCCGAACATCGAGAGGTGCTATCGCACTCACTTCGTCTCGCCGGACATCTCGGAGCGCAAGAAGCAGCAAATGGAAGAGCGCCTGAGCCGGCCGCCGGAACGCGTCGCGTTCCTGATTCAGCGCGATTCGCGCTGTTCGGAGTGCGGCATTGAACTGGAGCAGGGAAGCCTGTTGTACATGGAGGCGGACCAGGCGCTGTGTCTTGCTTGCGCGGGCCTCGGCGAGCTGGAGTATCTCCCGGCTGGAGACGCGACATTGACCCGGCGCGCGGCGAAGCACAGTGCGCGCAAGGCAGTTGTCGTGCAATTCAGCCGATCGCGCGGCCGCTATGAGAGGCAAGGCATCCTGGTCGAGGAACCTGCGCTGCAGCGAGCCGAGGAAGACTGCAAGTTGGACGCCGGCGAGCGAGCGAAAGAACGCAAACGTCGCGCCGCTCTCCTGCCAGGGCAGGATCGGAAGCTCGCTCGCGCGATGGCGCAGCGGATTCAGGAACTCTTCCCCCGCTGCCCTCCGGCCGAGGCCCAGGAGATTGCGGAGCACACGGCCGTCCGGGGAAGCGGCCGCGTCGGGCGGACAGCCGCCGGACTCGGTTTGGAAGAGCAGGCTCTGAAGCTGGCCGTCGTCGCCGCCGTTCGCCATCGGCACACCGGATACGACGCTCTCCTGGCGAGCGGCCTCGATCGCGTTCTCGCGCGCGAACAGGTCCGCGATCAGGTGGAGGAGATTCTCGCGGCATGGAGAGGGCCAACGGGCTGAGCTGTTCCTGCTGTCATCTCGCACACGACTCTAGCGCGAGAATGTCAATGTTCGGGCTGACTGGACAATCCGCTGCGGATTAAGGCGGGGGGAACGGCCTTGTTCTGACTGGCTGCTTGAAGGGCCGGGGCGACGACCGCCGTCGGAACAAACGTGGTAGCCGGTGTTGGCACTCCGACCACAATGATGAAATCCAGTCAACTACTAAGTTATTGGAAATGGAACTACTTATTAAATGTCCGTGGGTTCCTTTTCCACCCACGGAGCGGTGTATTTGTTTTCAATAGGATACGGCTGATTCAAACCGGGGAAAGGGACGACAGAAACACATTAAGTTATTTATTTTCAATAAGATGGCGGTGAGGGTGGGATTCGAACCCACGGAGGAGTCACCCCCTCAACGGTTTTCGAGACCGCCCGATTCAACCACTCTCGCACCTCACCGCGATGGGTGGCTACCACTATCCTAGCCGATTTCAGCAGTGGAATGCTCAATTGTTCAGCGCTTCTCCAAGCCGAGCAGAACGAGATCATAAACCTTCAGGCGCGGAATCGTAAATGACACAGCGCCGTCCTTGGCGGCGGTCAGCGCGAGCGTTTGGTGCGCGCCGTCGTCGGGGCTTGCGAGGGTGGCCTGCTTGACGGCGAAGCCGGCGGGCGGCTTGACGCGCACCGCGACCCGCGTCTGAGCGCGGGGCGGATTGTAGTTCACCAGGTGCAGCAGCCAGGTGCGCGTGGATTTCTGCTCGGCCAGTTCAATGGTGACGTACTCAGGCGCATCCACGCGGACCGAGAGTTCGCCTCCAGCGGCCCAGGCGACCGCGTCGGCGAGGTCCCGGTGATTGACCGGCAAGCGCCAGTAATCGTTCGCGAACGTGTAACTCATGGAGGCTTCGGGCGGCTCGATGGAAGGCTCGATGCGCGGGATGTAGACCACGCGCCCCTTCCCGTAATTGCTTCGAATGGGTTTGTTCGGCGCGCCCTCGGCGGGCAGCTCGGAAATACCGAACAGGTCGGCCAGGGCGAACTTCGAGCGGCGCAAGCGCCACTCGGTCAAAAGGGACGTCGTGCCGGTAGCCACCAGCCCGCCGCCAGCGGAAACGAAGGCGCGAATACGCGCGCATTGCTGGTCGCTGAGCGCGTCCTGATCGGCCAGCACCAACACCTTGTAGTTCGCTAGCTGGTTGAGATGGCGGTCGAAGATCAACGCGAAGGGGATGCGCGATTGAATGAGCACCTGCTCGGCGAGGGTTTTCGAGACCAGCGACACGGCCGGATTGAACTCCACCGATGCGAACGAGTGCAGCACGGCGGCGTCGGCCACCACGGTAGTGTCCACCAGATCGCGCCTGTGCGCGTGAAAGAAATCGATGTAGCTCTTGGCCTCCGGCGTGAGCGTGGTGCCTTCGGCATTCACGGGGCCCACGTCGCCGAGGTTCATGTCGTTGTAAGCCATGGCCTCGGCCAACAACAGGTGCGACGGCGACTTAGGATTCGCGTAACCGGGGCCGGTGTAGAGAAACAGCGACTTACCCATGGAACGCACGGCCTTGAACGAACGGATCTTCGAAACCAGGCGGCCGTCGTCGGTCCACTCGGCGTGGTTCGGCTCCTCGCTCCAGACGATGTCGCCGTGTTCGAGCAGCGTCCCGTAATCGACGCCATCGCGCCAGCCCTTGTTCTGGCCGAAGTTGAGATTGGGATTGCCTTCCAGCGCCACCTCGGAATTCAGCGAATGCAAATAGCGATCAAACTCGGCATAGTGGCGCGTGACGGAGGCGGCGCGGAAGCGCGCCCACTCCTGCATCAGCGGATTCACCAGCTCGGGCATTCCTATGGGACCGGAGATGGAGTTGAACGCCGGCGGCACCACGCCGTCCAGGCGTGTGAATCCGAAGCGGTGCGTAAGTTGCGGATCGCTGTAGTTCGCGCGCAGAAACGCGTGAAACGCTCGCGTGCAATACTCGCAACGGCAAGAGCGCGGCTCGCCCCACATCTCCATCTGATCGAAGTGAATCAGATCCAGCCCCAGCTTCTCGACACCCAGCCGCATCACTTTCTTCAAGAAAGCCATGTAGCCGGGATTGTTGCGGCAGGCCAAGTATCGAAAGGTCTGCTCGGAGTTGTAGTACATGGGACGGCCCCACTCGTTGACTTGCACCCACTCTCGGGCGTCGGGCTCTTCGAGAAAGAACGTCTCGTAAGCCATGGTGGCGCCGATGTAACCGCCGATGCGCATACCGTGTTTGTGCGCGTATTCGGCCACGCGGCGCGTGGCGTCGATGTCCTCGGCTTCGGCTTGCAAGCCGAAGCCTTTGTGCAGACTCGGGATGATGAGGTTCACGCCCAGCACCTTCAACTTCTTCACGGTTTCTTCGGAGTGCTCGATCTCCCACAGCTTGCGTTCGCCGGCGGCCTGCCCACCGCGACGCAGGCGGAACACCAGGGGCTCCCAATTGCCCACCATCACGATGCCTTCCTTGAGCCACTTGGGACGCTCCTGGATGGGTGGGAGCGGAGCGACCGATGGCGCGGTTCTTTTGGCAGGCGGCGGCGAGCAGCGTGAGGATCGCGCAGAGCACAGCGGCGTAGGAACGCACCGGGACACCTCGCATACGAAAATTAACAACCGATAGCGTGAAATCATATCATGGTCAGACGGCCATGCTGATCTCCAACGTTCGCGGCGGGTATGCGTTTCTGAAGGGCATCGCGCCCTACTCGTGCGGAGTCGCGGCGCTGGAGGATTTCGAAATCGTGCATGCGCGACTGTTCCCCGCCCTTCCACTCGACGCTGGACTGCGCGCCGCGCGGGCGCACCTGGAAAGGATGGGACGCCCCGTCCAAGCGCTGTGCGGATTGGAATTGCGTTCGCCGCGTCCGTTCACGTTCCCCGGGTTCGCGGCGTTCAACGCGAGTTACGTCGAGACGCTGGAAGGCTGGGACATCTTCGTCGATCGCACGAACCCGGTGGCGCGCACCAACGTCGCGCCGGAGTTCACGCCGCCCTCGACGCCTTCGGTTTACGGCTTCTCCTACACGGTGCCGTCGCCCGGCGCGCCGCGGACGTTCGTGGTGGCGGGCGCGGGGGAGTTGCCGGAAGGATCGCTCGACGCGGGCGACGTGGTGCGCCGCGGGGAGACGTCCATGGACGCAGTGCGCGAAAAAGCGCGCTTCGTATTGGACTTGATGGAGTCGCGATTGCGCGGATTGGGCGCCCGGTGGGAGGAAGCCACCGCCGTGGACATCTACACGGTGCACGACGTACACGCGCTCATGGAAGATACCATTCTCCCGCGCGTGGGCGCGGCCGCCCTGGGTGGACTCACCTGGCACTACACGCGGCCCCCGGTCGAGACCATCGAGTACGAAATGGATTTGCGCGGATGCCGGCGCGAGATGGTCCTCAGCGGAAACGGACACTGACGGAACGCACCACCGGCAATTCGACGGCGACGGCGTTTAACAGGCCCGCGGGATTGGTCCGCGACGGCAGGACTCTTCCCGCCCCATCGGTGGCGCGCAGCGGCTTGCCATCGGCTTGCGGCACACAGATCTGGATGCGGCCAGCGGGTAAACGGCCCCGAATATCCGTCTGGATCTCGACCCCGCCCGCGGCGCTTCGTTTGACGCGCACGTCCAGGCGTGTGTCCGCGCCCACCGGGAGGATCAGGTCCTTCAACGCCAGGTCCGAGCCCTCCAACTGACGCGGTATTCGAGGAAAGACGCGCAGGCGCCCCTCTATGCGATCGTAGTCCACACCGAACAGATGCTCGATGACGGCCTGGATGTACTGCGCCGCGGACCATCCATAGCGCTTCACGCCGTGGCCTTGGCCGGTGGAGGGCACCAGGTACTCGCTGTAGTTCGCGTTGAAGGCCTGGATGGTGGCCCAGGCCAGATCCGCCGCCAGATCGTGCCGGCCGGAATCCTCCAATCCGGTGACGATCGCCAGGTTGCGCAAGGTCCAGATGTCGCCCAGCCAGGCGCGCCCATCGTAGGGACCAGTGGCCTCGACGTAGTCCGGTTCGGTGCGGGCGATGCTGGACACGGGCAGCTTGCCCCAGTTGAACAGCGCGGGATCGGTCAACGTCGCCGCCAAACGGCGGGCGCGTTCGGGAGGGGCGATGCGCAGGCATAGCGGATCGAACGCCGAAGAGAGCAGGCGCGGCCGGCGGCGCGCCTCCCGAACGTCGTAGTTACAATAGACGCCGCGCGCTTCCTCCCACATCAGCCGGTTCATGGCAGCGGCAATTTCATCGAAAGCTCGCTCGTACCGCACCGCTTCGTCGATGCGCCCAAGATGGCGCGCAAGGCGAGCGGTCACCCTGCATCCATAGGCCACCAGGACATTGAGATCCACGGCCGCCACGGCCTGCGCTGTCATGTTCACCGAAACCTGCTCGCCGAAGGTTTCTTCGAAAACCGCCGTAATGAGGCCGCTTGAGGAGTCGCGCTTTACGGGCGAGAGCCACCAATCCAGGTACTTCTTCATCAGCTCATAGATTTCCCGCCGCAACTTGGCGTCGGCGGTCCTGCGCGCGACGTCCCAAGCCAGTTCAAAGAGCTTCGGCATGCTGCTCTGATCGCCCACCTGTCCACGGAAAGCAGAGCCGCCGTAGAGATCGATGCGACCGTCGGGGTTGGCCGCCTGGAGATCCCGGAAGCCGCGCACCACGTCCTCGGCGAAGGCTTGATTCGCCCACTTGGCGCCCGACGCGTTCAGGCTGCTGTCCAACTGCCACCAGTTCTCACCGTACGCGCCGCCCGGGCCCATTACGGGATACGTGAATCCTTCGACCGGCACATCTGTGATGAGACATTCGTCGAGCACCTTGAAGGCGTCGGCAAAATCCGCCTGCCGGATCCCTGGAAGGCTCACGCGCGGGACCACGCGTGCGCTCGAGACGTCGGGCCGCGGGCGTGGCGCAAGCGGAGCGCCGTCGACGATTTCGATCCAATCGATCCAAACGTCCCCGCGGATTCGCGTCGGGGGTATACGGACGTGCAATTTGATCGATGGTCCCCCTCCAACGTCCGTCGATGTGGCAAACCACTTCCTGCCATTGGTTCGAATCCGGCTGCAGGGCGAAGCGGGCGGAGCCAGCCACCTTTGCGGGGTCCTCACGCACTTTCCAGCGGATGTAGCCGTCTGTCCACGGCGACTGATTCAGGATGCGCAGGCGGACCTTCTTCACCTCTCGCGCGGGGATCGCCAAACCGCGCGGCGATTCCAGATCGCAGCCGGGCGCGCGCCGCGCGTACGCGCCGTCGCCGTAAACCTGGAAGCGCGGCGACCCGAGCAAGGCAGTCTCCCGGGTGACGGGCGCCAAGGTCAGCCAAAGTGCACCACCTGCGACGGCGCCGGTAAAGCGCTCCGCCACGGTCCAACCCTGGCGGTCGTTCCAGCGGTCGAAGTCCCAGCGCCGGGCCGGAACTTGCGCGGCGGCGACAGCAGCCGCAAGCAGCCACAACGCGATCCCGTTTCTCAAGGTTTGAAACCGATCATGAGCGAGGCGGGCGTGGAGAGTTCCACGTGGCGCACGAGCGTGAAACCGGCTTGTTCGAGCCAATCCTGGTATTCGACACGGCTGTAGCTGGATCCCTCGCGCGTGCCCACCAACATGTTCAAAGCGAAGACGGCGGCTTGCCTGGGCGCGGTCTTCGAGGCTTCCAGAATGAAATCCCGCATCACAATACGGCCGCCCGGGTTGAGCGCCGCAAGCGCCTTGCGGAACATCTCGACGTTCTCTTCCGGCGAGAGCATGTGACAGATTGACGAGATGAAGACCAGGTCGAAGCCTTCCCCGTAAGCGTCCACGCGAAGGTCGCCGGCGCGTGTCGTGACGCGGCCGCTGAGTCCGGCGCGTTCGATGTGCGTTTGCGCGATCGCGAGAACCGGCCTCAGATCGAAGATGACGGCGTGAAGATTTGGATTGGCTTGGGCGAAAGCGATGGAGTACGCGGCCGATCCTCCACCGACATCCAGCATACGCCGCACATCGGAAGCGTCCAGGGCTTCAACCACCGCCGGAGCTCCGTCTTGCGAGTGGCGCTGCATAGCGGCAATGAAGGCGTCAATCCACTGCCCGCCGCGTTGTTCCATATCCACCAAGTCCACCGCCGTGCCTCGACGCACACATTCGGTTAACCGCGACCAGCGGTCCCACAAATGGACGTTGTGCATGAAGGAGAGGCGGCCGCCGGAACCAGCGCCGGCGGCAAAATGCTCGGCTGCCACGGCCGTGTTGCGGAACACGCCGTCGTTTTTCGTAAGAGCTCCGAGCGCCACGAGCGCATTCATCAACGTTTCCGTCGCTCGCGAGTCCGCGCCGATGCGGGCGGCCACCTCCGCGGCGCGAGCACCCTCGCCAACGGCCGTGAACAGGTCGAGTTCAATGGCGGTCAGCAGAATCCGGCTTTCCTGAAATGCGTGCAGGGTGGCGGCAAAATTCTCCGGCAAAGGGGGCATCCAATCCTCCTAAACAGAGCTACACTAAACTCAGCATGACACACCGAGGGGGGTGACAGCCATGGCTATGAACACGCGAGTGGTCGTCGCGGCGGCAATGCTTCTCTCACTGATAGCCTGCGGAGCCAAGGCTCCCAATCTCAGCGGGAATTGGAAACTCAATGTAGAGAAATCCAAGTGGGGCAAGGTGCGCAAGCCCACCGGCGTTTCTCTGGAGATTCAGCACAACGAACCCGCGCTCAAGTATTGGGGAAGGGTTGTGGACGCGGAAAGCGAGGGCCGCGAATTTTCCTTCGACGGGGCCATCGACGGCCGTGAGTATCCGGCGCATGGCGCGTCCGCCGACGGCAAGATCGTCTTCGAGCGCAAGCCCGGCAACGTGGTCGCTTCGACCTTTCATTCCGGCGACGGCCTGTTGACCGAGTCGGCCGAAACCAGCGTTTCGGCCGACGGCAAGTATCTCACTCGCCACGTCCACCTGAAGCGCCCGGACAGCGATCTAACCTGGACCGAGCACTACGAGCGGCGCTGAGGCGCTATTCGGAGGGGCGGGGCGCCGGCGGTTGCCGATGCAATTCGTCGATGCCGGCGATCGGCACACGACGGTGAATGGAAAAGTACACCGCGCTGAAAGTGACGGTGACCAGTGCAAGCAGTACCAGAAAGGACGAGCATCCGCTCGATGCCGCGCACGGGGGAGAGCGCCTCGCGCTCCTGTTGGCTCACGACCACGTACCAGCCGAGATTTCGATAGTCGCGCTTGAGACCCGTATCGGCAAATCCGATCATGCGCCGATCGCCGCCTTCGACGTCCGCCACCAGGTACCCGGGTTCGCGGCCGGAAAGCGTTCCGAACGCGTCGCGTAGCGCGGCAAACTCGCTGGACTTCACGCTGACCGCCATGCTGATGTTAGGGCCCGCGATGACCGTGGCATCGTCTTTCACCAGCAGCGTTCGGGCGGACGGGCCCACCGGCTGCCGGTTCACGATGGGGAACAGACTGGAGATATCCACCAGAGCGTCCACGGCGCCCAGGAAGCGGTTGGATCCCTCTTCGAGCACCGGCACTCCGATCCCTATGTAGTGTGACTTGGTGACCTCGTCGTAGAGCACGTCGGTGAGATTCACGGCGCCGCCCCCCCGCGCGTAAATGGCCTGCCAAAACTCCTCGTCGCCCTGGAAGTAGTCGATGGTCTTGTGCGTGGCGGCCACCACTGCGCCGCGCTCGTCGGTTACGGTGATGCGCAGAAACCGCCGGTCGATCTCGCGGTGCCGCCGCAAAAGCTTCGAGGCGGGTGCGGCAAGAATCCGGTTGACAATCCCGCTGGCGGCCGGCGTGTTCCAGATCTTCTCCGTCGTGTTGATGCGGTCAGTGAACGCGGTTTCGCTCATTCCGGCGTAGCCTTTGTTGGCATTGGCGACGACGTCGATAATAGTCGGTTCGATGGCGATGACGCCGGCATCGATCACGCAATCGTGGATGAACTGCGATACTTCGGCCGACGTCGATTCCGCAATGCTGGCGAAGTGGACGCCGATCATCCGGCGGAGCGAACTCTCGCTGTGAGAGAGGCTGTACAACCCCACCACCGCGATGGGAACCAGCGTAATGAGAAGCCACACGAGTAGTTTCAAAAAAGTAACACGGAATTCAAATCTCTCCGCTTGCATAGCTGCCTCCTTCCTGTGCGCGCACTTCCTGTTGGATGGGCCCGGCAGGCGAGCTGGCGCCCCGGGCTCGATGGACGGCAAACTGGTAGAGCCAGTCCAAATGGACGCCCTCCCGACCAATAGAATACGCCCAATGCGGTGGCAAGACCAGCCCAAAAGGATAGGAGAGCCGTGGACCCGGGATTCGCTACCGGGTGGAGAGGGCCAACTGCCGCCGCCTGGCGACCACATCCGCGATGGAGCGAACCACGTGCGTCGGCGCGAAAGGATAATCTTTGAGCGTTTCGGTAGTACTCGAACCGGTGAGGACGAGTATACTGCGGAAGCCCAGATCGGTCGCGCCGCGAATATCGGTATCCATGGTGTCGCCAATCATGATGACCTCGTCGGTGCGCAGGTTGATGCGTTTCCGCGCCGCGCGCATCATGAACGGATTCGGTTTCCCGACGTGATACGCCTTCTTTCCGGTGGCCGATTCGAGCAAGGCGACGATGGCGCCGCAGCCGGGCCGCGGTCCGGCATCCGTCGGGCACCAGGTGTCGCTGTTGGTGGAAAGCAAGCTCGCCCCAGCCGCGATCAGACGGTGCGCGCGCTCGACGAGCTCAAAGTTCAGCACGCGGCCTTCGCCGACGATAACATAGTCGGGCGCGTCGCGACTTATGGCGTAATTCACGTCGTTGAGCGCGTTCAGCAGGCCGCCTTCCCCAATCACGAAAGCCGTGCCGTTGGGCTTCTGCGTGTGCACGAACTCCGCCGTCGCCAGCGCGGATGTGTAGACGTGCTCCTCGGAAGTTTCGATGCCGAACTTTCTCAGACTTACCACGACATCCAGTGGTGTATAGGCGGAGTTATTGGTCAAGAACAGATATGGAATATCGTTCTCCACCAGATATCCGATGAACTCGGCCGCGCCTTCGATGGCCTCGGAACCACGATGGATGACACCGTCCATGTCAATCAGGTAACCGTGACGGGAACCGTTCGATAGGCGCGCTTCAAGAGAATCGTCTCGATGCAATTCAGGTTTCATTTCATGGACCTCGCATGGAAGCTAACTGCTGAGCGCCGGAGCGCTGGACTAAGTACTCGGAGAGCTGTGAACTAAATAGCTGGCATTCGATTCAGGGCAGCATAAGTATTTCTGGGCCGCATTGTTACAATTACAAGACACTTATCCCTCTGTAATTCAATCCCAGCTTACCGCGGAAGGCGCGCGAAGGTCCAATAGATAATTGTGATAGGGAGGATGCGGCGCCCCAACTGGCGCCGCATCAATAGGTTTCGTGCTCGCGGCGCGTTAGCGCGCGAGCGTTTCGGCGCCGTAGTCGAACTCCTGGCGCAGGGTCTCGCGGCGTCATCGAGCGCGCATGCGCAGGGAAAGGCTTTCACGCGAGTCCGAACCTGGCAAGGTGATACAGTTGACGGGAAGCGCCCTTGGCGTGTAGGAGGTGATCCTATGATGCACCGCAGAGAACTGCTGAAGGCCGGAGCGGCCGGTGTCGTCGGTCCTGGTGCGCGCGTCATCCCAGTCGCTCTGATCCAATTCGATGCGGTTCCCGAGCAGGTGGACCGCAATGCGTCGGAGGTCGAGCGCCTCACCCGGCAGGCCGTATCCCGCGGAGCGCGTTGGGTCATGTTTCACGAGGGTACGCTCAGTGACTACACGCCCAGGTTGAAGGAGCTCGCCCAGCCCGTGCCCGGCGGCAAGTACGTCCGCCGGATCGAAGCCCTGGCCCGCAAGCTGCAATGCTACATCTCGTACGGCCTCTCGGAAGCGGACCATGGGCGCTATTACATAGCGCAAGTCTTCACCGGACCCGAAGGTTTTATCTACCGCTATCGCAAGACTTGGATCTGGCACAGCCGCCCCGACGAGAGCTATCGCGACGAGTGGGTGCGTTACGATCCCGGCACGGGCCCGGAGCTGTTCATGATCGATGGAGTGAAGGCCACCTGCTTCATCTGTTCCGACGGCGAGTCCAAGCGCTGCATTCAGCGCGCCGCGGATCTCGCTCCGGAAATAGTCTTTCACCCGAATAACCGCCGGGCCATCACCGAGGATGAGGCATACGGCGTCCGCGCCCGCACCATCGGCGCACCCATGCTGGTGACCAACCGCGTCGGTGCGTCGTGGGCGGTGCGCACCACCGGCCGCTGCATGGTGTATTCCGCTCAGGGAGAGTTGCTGGCACAGGCCAACCGCGAGAGCCGCGAGGAAATACTCCTGTGGGACCTGACCCTCGGCAAGGCCTAAGTGCGGAATTGCCGGCTGGCTTGCGCGCGACTCCGCGCCGGCGAAAATGCTAGAGTGCCATCCATGAGCCACCCCACAACCCGGCGCGGGTTCTTTCAACAAGGAGCTGCCACGCTCACGGCCGCTGGCGCTGCGGCGACGCTGCCTCGAATCCGGTTGGGCCGCTATTCCCTCTCGCGCCTGATCTGCGGAGCCAACCCGTTCAACGGCGGCTCGCACCTGTCGGTGTTCTTCAACCAGGAACTGCGTCGCTATTACACGCCCGAGCAAATCCTGAAGACGCTGCGCCGCTGCCAGGAGGTGGGCATCAACTGCTGGCAGTCGCACATGGCCAACGTGGAACTGTACCAGCGGTTCACGGACGAAGGCGGCAAGATGCACTTCCTCGTCGCTCGGGCAGGCGACGGCAGCGACATACGGCCCCTGGCCGCCGCCGGCTGCATCGGCATCGCCCATCACGGCGAGGTCACCGATCGCCTCTTCAAGCAAGGCAAGATCGACCGCGCGCACGACTACCTCAAGCGCGTCCGCGACGCCGGGCTTCTGGTGGGCGTCTCCACGCACATGCCGGCCGTGGTCGACACCATCGAATCCAAGGGCTGGGACGTGGACTACTACATGACCTGCGTCTACGAGCGGCACCGCAGCGCGGAGGACCTCGAGAAACTGCTCGGGCAGGCGCCGATCCCGGTCGGCGAGGTCTACCTGCCCAAGGATCCGCCGCGCATGTTCAAGGCCATGCAGCAGACCAAGCGGCCCTGCCTGGCCTTCAAGATCCTGGCCGCCGGCCGGCTCTCCGAGCGCGCCGAATGGGTCGAGCGGGCCTTCCGCGACACCTTCGCCGCCATCAAGCCGACGGACGCCGTCATCGTCGGCATCTACGACCGCTACAGCGACCAGCCCGCCGAGAACGCCGAATTCGCGCGCCGCTTCGGCGCGCAGGCCTGAACTGTTGACGCGGCCTCAGCGCGCGAGCACTTCGGCGCCGTAGTCGAACTCCTGGCGCAGGGTCTCGCCGGGCTTGAGAGTCTTCGCGTCGCTCCAAACGCCGAAGCTGATGAGCATGTCGTCGCGCAGGCTCCAGTTCGTCCACGAGCGGTTGGTGAGTGCTTTCGGGAAGCGCGCGATCCAGGCATGTCCCGCGCGGCGGCTGGATGCGCGCCAGGCGCCGTCCAGGCGCTTCGCGTCGAGATAGTTCTCCGAACCGACCGGCTCACGTTCCGGCTCTATCATGATCTTTTCGCCCGCGGTTCCATCCAGGCGGCGGTAGGAGGCCACCGCGTCTTCAGCTTCGGCGGCGCCCAGCCGGCAGGTGGTCTGCAGGGCCGCGTCGATCGGCTTACCGCTGGCGTTCGTAAGAACCGTTTCGGTGTGAAGCAACTTACCGTCACTGCTGAAGCCGACGACGCGCTCGAGCGTGAGCCCCTGCGCGGTGGTTCCCCGCAACACCAGGCGATCCGGCAAGGAGGCATCCGCCACCGTCCAGGCGACGTCGTAGGCTTTTCGCGTGTGATGATCCGGATACACGCCCAGCGCGAGCCCGCCGGAATTCGGATAGGTGCGCTCGCCGGGATCGACGCGGTAGAGCGCGTCGCGGCCGGTGCGCTTGTCGATCATGCGCACCACGCGAGCGTTCAGCTCCGGCGCCACGTGCACGCGCCAGTTGGCGTTTTGGATGGTCGAGATCTGATAAGGCTTCAGCATCGCGTAGAAGACCTCTTCGTCCTGTTTGAGGTCCGAACTTTCGCGGAGGGAGACGAAACCGTAGCTGCGAATCAGATTCCAAAGCGAGGCGAAACGGTTCTTGAGTCCGCCGATATCCGCGGGCGCATAGACGCCGTCGCGCACTTCGTACTCGCGGCTCTGCATCAGCTCGACGTAGTCGATGGACAGCTGCGCCTGGCGCACGCGGCGGCGGATGGTTTCGTTATCGGCGGCGGCATCGGCCTGGCGGAAGATCTCCTGGGCGCGATCGAGAAACTGGCGCGAAAGATACTTCGCCTTGGGGTGCATGAAGATGTAGAGGTGCTCGCCGCGGCCGTCCGGGGCAAAGCGAACCTGCTGGTGCATCCAGTCGTAGTAGGCGCGCATGGCCGGGGCCGCCTTGCCGTAGACCGCATGGAGAAACTCGTTCACTTCCTGGTCGACGTTGGTGCGCGTATCCCACAGCAGGCGCGCCATCACGTAGGAGCGCAGCTCCGCGTTCTCGCCGCCGCCCCCGGTGGGATAAGCACCTTCGAGAAACAAACCCACCACGCCGTGACGCTTGTACATGGGAATGTCGGCGGCCAGTTCGTCGAAGTCGGGGAACGGAAGCAGGTAGTGCGCGAAGTTCGTGTTGTAGTGCCAGATGTAGAGCTGGTTGGTGATCTTCGACCAGTTACGCAGGTTGCGCATGAAGTAGGCGTTGCGCGGGCACTTCTCATACGGGTGGGATTCGCAGACGCCGATGGGGCACAGGCGAATGCGCACGTTGGGCCGCGGCCGCACCTTGGCCGGTGGATCTTCGGTGTACCAGTAGGCCAGCGTGTCGATGAGCTTGTCCGGATACTTCTTCTCGACTTCGGCGGCCACGGCGTTGACGAAACGCAGCAACGGTCCGGAGTGCACCCCGCCTTCCTCCTGCTCGACCCGGCGGCAGTTGTCGCACTCGCACCAGCCCGTCCAATCGTTCTGCGAAACGGAGAAGATGCGTGCTTCCGGATGCGCGCGAATCCATTCGAGGACGTTCTTCACGCTTTCGCGCAATAGCTCCGGATTGGTCAGGCAGAGCTGGCTGCGATCGGCGCGGCGCTCGCCGTCGATCAGCGAGAAGTATTCGGGGTGAAAGCGGAAATACTTCTCCGGCGGGATCATCTGGTTGAAGGAGTGCACGAAGGGATAGTAGGTCACCTTGCCGCCGGTGGATTCGTCCAGTTGCATGGAGGCGCCGTTGATGCGATTGCGCGCGGCCCAGTCCTTGTCGAAGGCTTCGGTGAAAAACGGTTCGCGATACTCGAAAGCGGGTGTGTGCACTTCGTCCAACGCACCCAGGCGGATGGTGGGCGTCTTCGGTATGCGGCTCACCTCGCGCGTGAACCAGCGGCAGCCCAGCCGGTCGAGGAACGTGTAGACGCCGTACATGGTGCCGCGCAGCCGGCCGCCGGCGATCACCAGGCGCTGGCCGGAAGTCTTCAGCGCGAAGCCTTCATCGCCCAGCTTGGCGTAGTCGATGGCGAGCTTCATCTTGCCGGTGAGTTTGCCGCGACCCACCAGAATCAGGTCGCCCTTGGGCTTGCCGGCGTCCGTGACGATGGGAAGCTGGGCGCCGGACATCTCGTACAGGAACTTCTGCAACTCCGCGGCGCCGCGCTTTTCCGAAGGCGATGCCTCGGAGGAAACGCAGATCGAATACGTGGACTTGCCGTTCTCAACCAGCGTCAGGGATGGGGCCGCGAAAGCCGCCGAAGCGAGTGCCACAACCAGCGAAAGAAGTCTCACCGAAATTCTCCTCAACTGAGAAGAGTAGTGGAGCGGACGATGGGAAGACAAGCGCCGGCGCTCATTCCAGGGCGATCTCGTACGGGTCTATCCGCACCACCTTGCCATCGGCAAGACGCACGGTGGCCGCGTCGCCGGAGAAGTTCAGCAGCGCGAGCTTGCCGCTTTCGAGCACGCTCCAATAAACGCCGGCGGGCCGGCTCATGCGCAGGGCGGCCTGCAAGCGCGGATGGAGCTGGGTCATGCCGAGCAACTGTTTGCGAAGGAAGGCGACGTAGAACTCGGCGGGAATCGAATCGCCGCGCCAGATCACGGCTTGGCCCTTGCCCGTGTCACCGGCGAGCCAGCGTTGCATGATGGAGGTATCGCCCTCGACCGTCTGCATGGCGCCGCGCGGCATGAGCGGATAAATGACGGTACCACCTTCGCGCACCCACTTGTCGATGCGTTCCAGCACGCCGCGCTCGGTGATGTGGCCCCACAGGAACACCAGCACTTTGTAACGCGCGAGCGCGCCATCGGCAATCATCTGCTCGCTCGCGTAGTCGTAATCCAGTTCAGCACGCAGGGCTCGGGCCATGGTGAAGAAAGAGGACGCCCAGCGCCAGCGCAGCACGTCGTTATCGAGCTTCTGGGCGGTGTCGGGATAAAATGCCGCGACCTCGATGACGGGCTTCGAGCGCTGGTCCAGCAAATGCCCCA
Organism: Terriglobales bacterium; assembly: GCA_963745655.1. Classification (GTDB taxonomy): domain Bacteria; phylum Acidobacteriota; class Terriglobia; order Bryobacterales; family Bryobacteraceae; genus JAJFUV01. Next base: position 137,794 of record CAVUYK010000001.1, read on the forward strand.
GCCGCAGCCAGGCATCGGTAGCATAGTCGTTCGCGAGCAGGTTGCTGTGGTAGTAGAACAAGTGTTCCGCGCCGGTGGTGACGGCGTTGTAGAGGCGTGCCACGACACCGCGCTTGGAGCCGTAACCGCCCGGCTCGTAGCCCAGCGCGGCCCCGTAGAAGCGCGCGGCCGAGGAGGCCATGCGGGTGATGGTGAAGTTGTCGGGAAAGTTATCGCTCTCGTTGGTGAGCCGGATACCGCCACCCACACGAGCCATGCTGCGCGCCTGGTAGCTGTAGTCGGTACCGATCTCGACCGGCCCCCAGCCGCCTGAGGATTGATGAATGACAGTCGTGGGCAGCGCCTCGCGCGACCACACGGCCCATTTCTCGCACCAGGCGCTCATGGCGCCCATGTACCAGTTGGCGAAGTCGAGCCGCTGGCGCCGGGTCCGCGCTTTTTCAGGCAAGAAGGTCTTGATATCGTCAAAAGAGCGGTACGAGCCGTCCCAGGCCTGGTTCAACGCTGCGATGTCCGGATAAGCGCCCCGAAGCCAGGCGCGGAAATCCGCCTGCGCCCGCTCGTCGCCCGCCCAGAAGCCGATGTGCGTATGGCTTTTGGTGAAGCGGAAGCCGGGCCCGCGCGCCGGATACTGCGCTTCGCCGTAGTCGCCGCTGGGGCCCAGCCGGATCCCCAGCAGCACGCCGCGACCGCCGTAATGTTTTCCGAACTCGTGAATGAAGCGGTGGGCGTACTCGGCCTGGAAAGGATGGAAGATCGACTGGGTGTCGTTGGTGAGACCATGCTCCAGACAAACGAAGCCGAAATCGTCTTTCGAGCGATACATCCAATCCGGCAGCGCGTAGCCGGAACCGGCCAGCAGCATGGGAAACCACTTCAGGCCGTGCTTTCCAATTTCGGCGGCGATGCGATCGTAGAAGCTCCAGTCATAGACCCCGCGCCGGCGCTCCGCGAATCCCCAGCGCACGAAGCTCTCGATGCCGTTGAAGCCGAGCGCGCGCACCAGCGGCAGCGCGTTGCGCAGACCGGCCAGCATCTCGGGAAGTTGCTCCGGCGTGAGGGAATCGCCCATAGCGGGCATGACGCGCTGCGACGGGCGTTCAAAGCGCACGGCCGGGTCCACCAGCGGCGCCTGCTGGATCTCGGGCCGGTCCCCGGTCAGACGAACCGAATGCAGATAGTCGAGGTTCGCGATGCGGATGGAACCTTGCAGCGCACCCGCGCGGTAATGCAGCACCGCGCGGCGCAGCCGGCCGGTATTGACGCGCGCGACGCCCCATTGTTCGACTTCGGCAACGCGGGGAGTCACCGTGGTGAGGCCGTAGCCGCGATCCAGAAACTCGACCACCAGCCAAACCGCGCCCGCGGCGGGACGCTCGACGGCGAAGTCGTATTGGGCCTGCGTGTAGTAACTGTCGCTCGGCTGCAGGCGCGCGACAAAGTTGCCACCGGCATTCTCGACGCGCCAGCGGCACTCCGGCGTCTTTTTGAGGACAATGCCGTCCTCTCTTACGGTTGCGCCCGCCTCCCAGATGGCGAGGTCGGCGGCCGGCGCGGCAACGGCGAGCAAGCACGCGGCGATGGCGAACCGGATCATTGGAGCACCATCTCGTATGGATCGATGTGAACCGCTTGGCCGCCTTCCAAGCGGACCGAAGCGGGGTAATCGGAGAAGTTCAACAGCGCGAGCTTCCCGTTTTCCAGCACGCTCCAGTAAACGCTGGAGGGCTTGCGCATGGCGAGCGCCGAACGGATGGAGCCGCGCAGTTGGGGCATCTGGCGAAGTTGTTGGCGGATGAAATCGGAGTAGAACTCGGCGGGCACGCCGTCGCCGGGATAGACGATGAACTTGCCTTTCCCGGTGTCGCCCGCGGCCCAGCGCTGCATCATGGACTCGTCGCCTTCGACGGTGGACACCCAGCCGCGCGGCATGTAGCAGTAGATGATGGTGCCGCCCGCGCGCAGCCACTTGTCAATGCGATCCAGTATGCTCTTTTCGGCGACGTTGCCCCACAGGAACACCAGCACCTTGTAACGGTCCAGCGCACCGTCGGAGATCATCTGCTCGCTCGCGTAGTCGTAATCGAGCTCCGAACGCAGGGCGCGCGCCATGGTGAAGTAGGGCGAACCCCAGCGGTAGCGTACCAGTTCGTCGTCGAGTTTGATGGCGGTGTCGGGATAGAAGGCCGCGACGTCGATGGCCGGTTTCGCCCGGTCGTCGAGCAGCGGACCCAGCCGCGTCCAGGCGTCTACAGCCTGGTCGTTGCTGGTGAGATTCCCACCGTAGTAGAACAAATGCACCGCGCCGGTGGTGACGGCGTTAAACAGGCGCGCCACCACGCCGCGCTTGGAGCCGAAGCCGCCGGGTTCATAGCCGAGTGCCGCCCCATAGAAGCGCGCGGCCGAAGCGGCCATGCGCGTGATGGTGAAATTGTCGGGATAATTGTCGCTCTCGTTGGTCAGCCGGATGCCGCCGTGCACTTTCGCCATGCTACGCGCCTGGTAGCTGTAGTCGGTGCCGATCTGCACGGGTCCCCACCCGCCTGAGGATTGGTGGATCGACGCATGCGGCATGGCCTGGCGCGCCCACACGGCCCACTTCTCGCACCAGGCGCTCATTTCGCCGAAGTACCAGGTAGCGAAGTCCACGCGCTGCCGCCGCGTCTTTGCCGTTTCGGGCAGAAACGTCTTGATCTGGTCGAACGATTCGTAGGAGCTTTGCCAAGCCTTGTTCAACGCGCCAACGTCCTGGTACTCGGCGGCGAGATACTTGCGGAAAGCGGCTTGCGCCAACACGTCGCCGGCCCAATAGCCGATGTGCGTGTGGTGGTTCTTGAAGTGGTAGCCCGGCCCCTTGGCCGGATACTGCGCTTCACCGTAGTCGCCGCTGGGCCCCAGACGGACGCCCAGCAGCATCTTGCGACCGCCGTAGCGCGCGCCGAACTCGCGAATGAAGCGGCTGGCGTATTCGGTCTGGAAGGGCTGGAAGATGGACTGCGTATCGTGCTTCATGCCGTGTTCCAGACATACGAATCCGAAATTATCTTTCGACTCGTAGAGCCACTCCGGCAGCGCGTAGCCGGAACCGGCCAGCAGCATGGGGAACCACCGCATGCCGTGCTTTTCGATCTCGTCCGCGATGCGATCGTAGAAGCTCCAATCGTAGACGCCGCGCTGGGTTTCGACCCAACCCCACCGCACGTAGCTTTCGACGCCGTTGAAGCCGAGCGCGCGGAACAGGGGCAGTTCGTTACGCAACCCCGCGAGCGCTTCCTGGATCTCCGCGCGGTCCTGCACGTGACCCGCGGCCGCCACCACGCGCTCGCCCGCCACGCGGAACTTCACCGCCGGTTCAACCAGCGGCGCGTACTCGAGTGGGGGCTTCGTGTCGGTGATCCAGACCGCGCGCAAGTAGTCCAGGCCGACAATGTGGATCGAGTCTTTGATGGCCGGGGCGTCGTATTGCAGCGTGGCGCGGCGGACACGGCCGGTGTTGACGCGCACGGTGCCCCATTGGCGGGCCTCGGGAACGGCGGGGGAAACCGACATCACACCGAAGCCGCGATCCAGAAATTCCACCACCAGCCAGGCGCGCCCCGCCACGGGACGGCTCACCTTAAAGGCGTAGGAAGCGCGCGAGAAGTAGTCCTTGCTCGGCGCCAGGCGCACCACGGAGGAGCCCGAATTGATTTCCGGCCGCGTGATCGAGCCGGGGCTCGAAATCATGGACAGCCCGACTTGTTTCGAAGGTTGGCCGGCTTCCCAGCGCGCCAAATCGGTCGCATAGAGGGCGGCGGTGAGCGCCAGGGAACTGGACGCGATACGAATCCAACATGACTTGAACATCAAGGTAGGGATAGCAGACCGCGCCGGGCGAGTGCAACCCAAGGCGGGTTCGGCGAGGCGATCAACGGCGCTTGCGGATGCCCAGAGCTTTGCGGATCACTTGCTCGCGATCACCGCGTTCCCAGGCGGTGTGAATGTCGGCCTCGGCGACGCCGCCGGCGCGCCCCAGCAGGATGTACGCCGGCAGCGCGTGGGTGAGGCTCTTCCATCGGGCCATCTCGGCCAGCGACTCCAGGGCGCGTTCGCGGATGAGCGCGAGCACGTCGGCGTTGCGGTCTTCGGTCAGATCAAGCAGCGCCAGGCAGGCCTTGTTGCGATCGCTCCAGACGATGGAATTGAGCATCTCGACGAGCCAGGTGGGAGAGACCTTAATGCCCCGTTCCGGGTCGCGGCGAGCCAGAACGACGAAGGCGGTGAGCGAGCGAGCGGCGTTGCTGCGCACCGCCTCGTCGCTGTCCTGCAGCGCGTATTGCAGATCATCCACCACCAAGCTCTGTTTCGGCGCGTAGCCGAGCACGGCGGCGGCGATGGCCCTCTGCTCGTCGTCAACCGAATTGCGCAGCACGTCGCGCAGCGCCCCGAGATTCTCTCCGGCCAGGACCACCAAACGCTCCTGCAACGCGCGGCAGGCCGGGTCGGCCATGCGCGAGTGCCCCTCGATCAGATCTTCCGAAGATTGTCCCCGCCGCGCGGCTTCTTCGACCGCGCGCAGAAACTGGGCGTAGGTTTCGCGGATCCCGGCCGGCAGCGAAACGTCCTTGGTGGGCAGGGGGCGAAACTCCGCGTGCGGCGCGCCTTTCTCCTCGATGCCGACGAACAAGATGGCGTCGCCCGCCGTGCAGCAAACCGCCTCGACGCGAGCGCGCACCACGCCGGGAACGGTCTCCAGACTTTCCTCGACGGCGCTCTTGGAAGGCGGCATGGGTTCGCCTTCGCGTACGCCAAGAGCTTGGTAGAGACGGTCGACGTGGACCTTACGGACTCCGTAAAAATCGATAATGCCGACGCGCGGAACCTGGGCCGCGAGCAGGCCGGCGAAGACCAGCAGTGAAATGGAGAGGCGCAAACTCAGTTGGACGCGCGAAGTTCCTGGGCCGTTGCGCCAGGTGGCGCGAATTCTAGTGGCCAGAGTGGCGGGCCTCCTTCACCGAAAGCAGAAACTCCGTGCCGGGAGCGAAGTCCACGCCGTTGCCCTTCACCGTCATCTGAATCATGACGATGGAGGCCGCCGCTCCCACGCCGGCGCCGATGGCCGCGCCCTTGGCACCACCCGCGATGCCGCCGATGAGAGCGCCCAGGCCCGTGCCGAGAGCAGCCTTGCCGATGTTGTTGGTCTTCTTGACGATGCGGCCTTCCTCGTCCACGTCCTGCTGGCCCTTGGAGTTCGTGACGGACAGAACCGACGACCGCACGGCAATGTTCCGGTCGTGATGGTGCAAGGTCTCGAAAGTGAAATTCAAAACGGACTGGCCCTTTATCTTGCCGCTCGATTTCACCTCGGTGACCTTGCCCTCCATAATGTCGCCGTTGGAATCTCTGGGGACTGAGTACCTGAGCGGTGATCTGGTCGTCCTTCTGACTGGTCTTGGTACTCAGCGGGCCAAGCAGCTTGACCCGAAAATCGGATTCGGGAATGGTCTGAGCCGCGAGCGTCAAACTCGAGACAACTATCCAAATTCCGATGCAACCGAAAGTCATACCGAATCTCTTCATGCTGGCGCTCCTCATTTCAATATGGACCATTGAATGCTGACGACGCTGTGACGCTTGCTGCGGCTGCGAATGGTGATTCTCTTCCAGCCATTCGAGGGACTGGGCGATTCAGCCAGCGCGAACTCGCGCTGGTCCACTTCGATCATTACCGGCACGCCCGGCAATTCGCCGGTGAGATTGCCGAAGGAAGCCGAGTTTCCCGTGATGGTCACCGAACCGTTCTTATCGAGTTGACCGGACCAGAGCAAGACGCCCTGGGACGGTCCGCTGTAGGCGTGCCTGGCCGGCGGCGCGGCCGGTGGGCTCTGCGATTGTATGGGAGTTTCGGGTTTGAGAATCTCTATGCGCTTCGGCTCCTGGACCGGCGCAGGCCGCGGGAGGAGGCTCCGAGGCGGGCACGGCCGCCGGAGCGCTGGGCGCCGGCGGTGGAAGTTCGGCGGCGGCGGGAGCGGACGATGCGGAGTCTGGAGGTGGCACCGAAGTCTGCACGCTGCTGGTCGAGCCGCCTACCGAAGAATTGCCGCTCGCGGGCGCCTGCGTCTGCGCGGGTGGCTGGAGATCCGGCGCGGCCGGCTGTCCACTCAAGGCCTGTTCGCCAGCGGCGCCGGGAGCCGCAGCGCCGGGCGCCGCCTCACCCGGCTGCACGGCGGTGGCTTGTTGTTCCGGGGCCGGCAGTTGACCAGGTGCGACTGGGGCGAAGAACTTCTTGTACGCGAAAAAGCCGCCCACGCCGAGCGCAACCACCAGCAGGGCCACCAGCACGAGTACGATCGGGCTGGTCTTCCGCGACGGCGCGACGGCGCTCGTGGGGGGCTCCCAAGCCGGCGCGGCCATGGGCGTCGCGGCGGACGGCGGAGGCGGCGGTGGTGCTGATGGTTCCGGCAGTGGAGGCGCCGGCGCGACTACCGGTTCCGGCGCGGGTGATGGCGGCGGCGCGACGCTCCCCGTCACGCTGGTCCCGCAAGCGAGGCAGAACTTCACATTAGACGGTACGTCGGCGCCGCAGAACGTACACTTCACCCGTGTCCCCACCGGTGGCGGCGCGACAACGGGTGCGGGCGGCGGCGGTGCCACAACCGCATTGGGTGGTGCCGGCGGCGGTGGTGCGATCACGGGTTCCGGTGCGGGTGCCGGTCGGCGGCGGTGCGACGCTCCCCGTCAGGCTGGTCCCGCAAGCGAGGCAGAACTTCACATTAGACGGTACGTCGGCGCCGCAGAACGTACACTTCAGCTGTGTCCCGACGGGTGGCGGCACGGGCGGCGGCGCGGCCGCGGGTTCCGGCGCGGGTGCCGGCGGCGGCGGTGCGACGCTCCCCGTCAGGCTGGTCCCGCAAGCGAGGCAGAACTTCACGTTGGGCGGCACGTCGGCGCCGCAGAACGTACACTTCACCCGGGTCTCTGCGGGTGGAGGCGGCGGTGGTGGAGCGGCCGCGGGTTCCGGCGCGGGTGCCGGCGGCGGCGGCGCGACACCTCCCGTCACGCTGGTCCCGCAAGCGATGCAGAACTTCACATTGGGCGGCACGTCGGCGCCGCAGAACGTACACTTCAGCTGTGTCCCCACGGGCGGCGGCGCGGGCGGCGGCGCGGCCACGGGTTCCGGCGCGGGTGCCGGCGGCGGCGGCGCGACGCTCCCCGTCAGGCTGGTCCCGCAAGCGAGGCAGAACTTCACGTTGGGCGGCACGTCGGCGCCGCAGAACGTACACTTCAGCTGTGTCCCCGACGGGTGCCGGCGCGGGCGGCGGCGCGGCCACGGGTTCCGGCGCGGGTGCCGGCGGCGGTGGCGCGACGCTCCCCGTCACGCTGGTCCCGCAAGCGATGCAGAACTTCACGTTGGGCGGTACGTCGGCGCCGCAGAACGTACACTTCAGCTGTGTCCCCACGGGTGGTGGCACGGGCGGCGGAGCGGCCGCCGGTTCCGGCGCGGGTGTCCGGCGGCGGTGGCGCGACGCTCCCCGTCACGCTGGTCCCGCAAGCGATGCAGAACTTCACATTGGGCGGCACGTCGGCGCCGCAGAACGTACACTTCAGCTGTGTCCCGACGGGTGGCGGCACGGGCGGCGGAGCGGCCGCCACAGGAGCGCCGCACTGCATGCAGAACTTCATGCCCGTCTGGACAGACGCACCACAATCCGAGCATGTCACGTGTTGTCCTCCTTCGCGTTTGCGGTCCCGCTCTTCGACTGACGCCGACGACGCCGGCGCGGTTGCCTAAGCCTGCTTTTCCGCCAGGGCCCCGATGACCGGCAACATGAACTTCTCGTTCGAGTAGGCCTTGTACATCAGGAATAGCCAGATAAGGAAACCGCCCAGCCAGATCACCAGCCCCAACAGGCTGAACAGCAGGCCGATGCCGAATGGCAGGATGGTGTGCAGAATCGCCGAGAAGATCATTTCGACGATCCACAATGCAATCCAAGCCACGTTAAAGAAGATGGACTGGAAGGCATGGAACCGCACGAACTTGCTCTGGTTGTAAGGGGCCAGCGCCAGGAACAGCACGCCGGTGATCAGGCCGGCCAGGTAGCAAAGCGCGCCGGCCACGTTATCAGTCATGCCGCTAGAGGCGGGTGGCGCGGGCGGCGGCGGCGTGTATCCCATGACGGGAGGCGCGCTGGACGCTCCCATGGGAGCGCCGCACTTGCCGCAGAACTTCCCTTCAGTCTGTGTACCACAGCTAGGACAGAATGCCATTTTCTTTTTGTCTCCTCCAGACTGAACAACTGTACTGAATACGTCAAGGTTTCGCAAGGGCTGTTCACTGTTAAGCGCCCAGGTCAGGCCTGCAGGCGACCCGAACAGTCGGATATTCGGCGGTTTCGAAGCCAGCAACCATAGAGCAAAAAATCCTATACTGGTGGAGGCGGGACCCACGTCCTGCCCGGCAGACTCCCACCAGAGCAGTCTGTACTTCATCATCATCATAGGCGTACCCAACGAAATGACCAGACCAAAAGTAACCATTGATGGCAACGAGGCGACTGCGTACGTCGCCTACAACGTCAGCGAAATCGCGGCCATCTACCCCATCACACCAAGTTCGAACATGGGTGAGTGGGCGGATGAATGGGCCGCAAAAGGTATTCCCAACGTTTGGGGTACCGTACCGACGGTGGTTGAGCTGCAAAGCGAAGGCGGCGCATCCGGCAGCTTGCACGGGGCGATTCAGGCCGGCGCGCTCTCCACGACCTTCACGGCTTCCCAGGGCTTGCTGCTCATGATCCCGAACATGTTCAAGATCGCGGGCGAGCTGAGTTCCACCGTCATCCACGTTTCCGCGCGCACGCTAGCCACGCACGCGCTGTCGATTTTCGGCGACCACTCCGACGTCATGAGCTGCCGGAGCACCGGCTTCGCCATGCTGGCTTCCAACTCCGTGCAGGAAGCCATGGACATGGCCCTGATCGCCCACGCGGCCACACTCGAAGCGCGCATTCCTTTCCTGCACTACTTCGACGGCTTCCGGACCTCGCACGAGGTGGCCAAGATCGAGGAACTCACCAAGGAAGACATGCTGGCCATGCTGGACGAGAAGGCCATCGCCGCGCACCGCCAGCGCGCCCTGTCTCCCGACCAACCAATTCTGCGCGGCACGGCGCAGAACCCGGACGTATTTTTCCAGGCGCGCGAAGCCTGCAACCCGTGGTTCCTGGCCGCCCCCACCATCGTGCAGAACGTCATGGACCGGTTCGCCGGCATCGTCGGCCGCCAGTACAAATTGTTCGACTACGTGGGCGCGCCGGATGCCGACCGCGTCGTCATCATGATGGGTTCGGGCGCCGACATCGCGCACGAGACCGTCGAGTACCTTTCGGAGCGCGGTGAAAAAGTCGGCGTGCTGAAGGTGCATCTGTACCGGCCGTTCTCCATCGAACATTTCCTCGCCGCCCTGCCCGCCACGGTGAAAAGCCTCGCGGTGCTGGACCGCTGCAAGGAACCCGGCGCAACGGGCGAACCACTCTACATGGACGTGGTCACCGCACTGATGGAAGCTAACGCCGCCGGCAAGCTCCCCTTCCAGTCCATGCCGCGCGTGATCGGCGGCCGCTACGGACTTTCCTCGAAGGACTTCACGCCGGCCCAGGTCAAGGCGGTGTTCGACGAAGCCGCCAAGAGCGCGCCGAAGAATCACTTCACCGTCGGCATCAACGACGACGTGACGCACACCAGCCTGAGCTACGATCCGAGCTTCTCCACCGAAGATCCCAAGACCTTCCGCGGACTGTTCTACGGGCTGGGATCGGATGGCACCGTCGGCGCCAACAAGAATTCGATCAAGATCATCGGCGAGGAAACCGATCTCGCGGCGCAAGGCTACTTCGTCTACGATTCGAAGAAGGCCGGCGCCGTCACGGTTTCGCACCTGCGCTTCGGTCCCAAACAGATCCGTTCGAGCTACCTGATCAGCCAGGCAGACTTCATCGCCTGCCACCAGTTCTCGTTCCTGGAACGCCTCGACATGCTGAAGAACGCGCGGCCCGGCTCCGTGTTCCTGCTCAACAGCCTGTTCGGTCCCGAAGAGATCTGGGACAACCTGCCCCAGACCGTGCAGAAGGAAATCATAAGCAAGAAGCTGAAGTTCTACGTGATCGACGCCTACAAGGTGGCCGAAGCCACCGGCATGGGTGTGCGCATCAATACGATCATGCAAACCTGCTTCTTCGCCATCAGCGGCGTGCTGCCGCGCGAGGAAGCCATCGAGCAGATCAAGAAAGCCATTAAGAAGACCTACGGGAAACGCGGCGAAGCCGTCGTGCAGCAGAACTACGCCGCCGTCGACGGGTCGCTCGCGCATCTGCATGAAGTCACGGTTCCCGGGGCGGTCACCAGCAAGTTCGACCTGCGCCGCGCGGTTCCCATTGAAGCGCCCGAGTTCGTGCAGAAATTCACGGCGAAGATCTGCGCCGGCGAAGGCGACGATCTGCCCGTCAGCGCCATGCCCCCCGACGGCACTTTCCCCACTGCCACCGCGCAGTGGGAACGCCGCAACATCGCGCTGGAAATCCCGGTGTGGGATGAGGCGCTCTGCATCCAGTGCGGCAAGTGCGTGTTGGTTTGCCCGCACGCCACCATCCGCGGAAAGGTGTTCGACGACGCCGCTTTGGCCGGTGCCCCGGAGACGTTCAAGAGCGCTCCGGCTCGCTGGAAGGACTTCAAGGACCAGAAGTACTCGCTGCAGGTGGCGCCGGAAGATTGCACCGGCTGCGGCATCTGCGTGGAGGTCTGCCCGGTCAAGAGCAAGACCGAAGCCAAGCACAAGGCCATCAACATGGCGCCGCAACCGGCGCTGCGCGAGCAGGAGCACGTCAATTGGGAGTTCTTCCTGAACATTCCCGAGACCGACCGCCGCGTGCTGGCCCTCAACCAGGTCAAGGACGTTCAACTGCTGCGGCCGCTGTTCGAGTTCTCCGGCGCCTGCGCCGGTTGCGGCGAAACGCCCTATGTGAAGCTGATGACGCAGTTGTTCGGCGACCGCGCGCTCATCTGCAACGCCACGGGCTGCTCGTCGATTTACGGCGGCAACCTGCCCACCACTCCCTACTGCGTCGATGCGAACGGGCGCGGACCGAGCTGGACCAACTCGCTGTTTGAAGACAACGCCGAATTCGGTCTGGGCCTGCGGCTCGCGGTCGATCAGCAAACTTCTTACGCGCGGCATCTGGTCACGAAGCTCGCCGCGAAAATCGGCGAGAACCTCGTCACCGCCCTGCTCAACGCCAACCAGTCCACGGAAGTGGGCTTGGAAGAGCAGCGCGAGCGCGTCGGGGAACTGAAGAAGATTATGGCCGGCGCGTCCACGCTGGAGGAACGCGACCTGCTCAGCTTGGCCGACATGCTGGTCAAGAAGAGCGTGTGGATCCTCGGCGGCGACGGCTGGGCTTACGACATCGGCTACGGTGGATTGGATCACGTACTGGCCAGCGGCCGCAACGTCAACCTGTTGGTGCTCGACACCGAAGTTTACTCGAACACCGGCGGGCAGATGTCCAAGGCCACCCCGCGCGGCGCAGTAGCGAAATTCGCCGCCGGCGGAAAGCCCACGGCCAAGAAAGACCTGGGCATGATGGCCATGACCTACGGCAGCGTATACGTGGCGCGCGTGGCCTTCGGCGCGAGCGACATGCAGACGGTGAAAGCGTTCCTGGAAGCCGAAGCCTACGACGGCCCCTCGCTCATCATCGCTTACAGCCACTGCATCGCTCACGGCTACGACCTGGTCCATGGGTTGGATCAGCAGAAGGCCGCCGTCCAGACCGGATACTGGCCGCTGTTCCGCTACAATCCCGACCTCATCAAGCAGGGCAAGAACCCGTTGCAGCTTGAATCCAAGGCGCCGGCGCTGCCGCTGGAAAAGTACATTTACAACGAGACCCGCTACTCGATGTTGATCCGCAGCAAGCCCGAAGAGGCCAAGGCTGCTGCTCCACCAGGCTCAGGAAGACGTGAACAGCCGCTGGAAGATGTACGAGCACTGGGCCAGTATGGCGGCCAACGGCACGAACCCGGTGGATGCCACCAAGGAGGTGAAAAATGCCTGATCTTTCTACAACTTATCTCGGATTGAAATTGAAAAACCCGCTGGTGGTTTCCGCCGGCCCTCTGTGCAAGGACATCGGTAACCTTCTGCGCATGGAGGATGCGGGCGCCTCGGCCGTGGTGCTGCATTCCTTGTTTGAAGAGCAGATCACGCTGGAAGGCCAGGACCTCGACCGGAACCTTTCGGCCGGGGCCGAGAGCTTCGCCGAGTCGCTCAGCTACTTCCCCGATATGGGTAGTTTCCAGATCGGACCCGAGGGCTACATCGAGCACATCCGCAAGGCCAAGGAAGCCGTCGACATTCCGGTCATCGGCAGCCTCAACGGCGTGTCCACCGGAGGGTGGATCCGCTACGCGAAGCTGATCGAGGAAGCCGGCGCCGACGCGCTTGAACTGAACATCTACTTCCTCGCCGTCAACCCGGAAATCCCCGGCGCTCAGATCGACGACCTCTATATGGAACTGGTCAGCCATATCAAAGCCAGCGTCCGCATCCCGGTCGCCGTCAAGCTGGGTCCATACTTCAGCGCCTTCGTCAACGTCGCCAACCGCCTGGATAAGGCGGGCGCCGACGGACTGGTGATCTTCAACCGTTTCTACCAGCCCGATTACAACCTGGAAGCGCTGGAAGTGGTTCCCAACCTCGCTCTTAGCACGTCCAGCGAGTTACTGCTTCGGCTCTACGCCGTCGCCACGCTTTACGGCCACATCAAGGCCGATATGGCGATCACCGGTGGCGTTCACACCGTCGAGGACGTCCTGAAGTCCATGATGGCCGGCGGCAAGGCCGCCATGATGACTTCGGCGCTTCTCCAGGGCGGTATCGACCACATCAAGACGCTCAACACGGGCCTGGTGAAGTGGATGGAAGAGCACGAATACGATTCCATCAAACAGATGCAGGGTTCCATGAGCATGAAGTCGGTGGCTCAACCCGCCGCGTATCTGCGCGCCAACTACATGAAGGTGCTCGGCAGTTACGTCGTGGGCGCCAACGCCTGATCCATCGCGCCTTTGATGAAGAGAGCAGGGAGCGGCCCACCGGCCGCTCCCTTTTTTTGTGGGCGGGGACGAGACCGGCTATGGCATGACCAGCGTCAAGCGTCCGTACTGGCCCTTCAGCCACGCGGAGACTTTCGACTGCGCGAGCCCCCAGGATCTCGGCGGCGCGAATCGAACGGTTTAGACTACCCGGCATGTATCGCCCTGCGAGCCTTCCGCAACCCAGCAACAGGACCAACCCGAAGGTGCCGGCAACCGGTTCGGCCCACCATCTCGGGTCGCCACTGCGCTGCTTGCCTGCCACCGTAAGCAGAGCAGCCTTCCCTGTGGAGGGGCAACTGAAGAAGCGGAACAAGGGCATGATTCTGAATCGGATGGCCGAGCACCGGGACCGTTGCCGGGAGGGCTGGACCAGGTTATTTCGAGACTTGCCAAACGCCATCGATGCGGCAAAGTCCCGCAGCGTGGACCAGGCGCAGGCTTCGGCCGGTGAACGGCGGCAGTGGCGGTTGGGATCGGCAAGTTCCCGTTAGAATGAGACGTATGGACATGGACCGCTTCGAAGCGGGACAAGGAGGCTTCACGTCCGAGCCCACCTGGGCCGGTTCGATTTCCAGAACCGTGTGCGCCCCGCCTACTTTCTGTTCAGATTGCTCAGCCGGCTTACCGGCGAGCGTCTGCGATTTGAGCCGGATCGCCCCGGCGTGCACGCTATCGCCAGCGATGACGCGCGGTTGGGAATCTCCCTTCACGGTGCGCCGTTTCATTCTCGATTCCACCGGCCCCAGTGACGGCCAAAAGGCCCGCATTCGCCCTGTGGAACCATGCGCAGAGAAGGCTGGCCCCGGACTTCTTCCATTGGAACTCAAAGCCTACGGCGTCCAGATTCATCTCCGTGGAGAGGCCCCGATGAAGCGCTTTCTGCCTCTGCTTACCATCGCTTTACTGGCGCAGCCGCCGGAGGGCGCGCGGGACATCGCCTTTACCGCGACCGCCGACAACACCGAGCAGCGCTACGTCATCCTTCTGCCGCGGCAGTTTGATGCCGGCTCCCCCGCCAATCTGCTGATAGCCCTCCACGGCCATGGGTCGGACCGCTGGCAATTCATGACGCCATCCCTGGATGAGGCCCGCGCCGCGCTTGACACCGCCGCGAAGCACCGCATGATCTACGTGACGCCCGATTATCGCGCCCGAACGTCCTGGATGGGTCCGCGGGCCGAATCCGACCTGCTTCAGATCATCGCGGACCTCAAGCGCGAATATCGGATTGGGAAGGTCTTTCTGTGCGGCGCATCCATGGGGGGATCCTCCGCGCTCACCTTCACGGCGCTGCATCCGGATCTCATCGACGGCGTGGTGGCCATGAATGCCACAGCCAACCACTTGGAGTACGACAATTTTCAGGACGCCATCGCCGCTTCCTTCGGCGGCACGAAGAAGACCGTTCCGCTGGAGTACAAGCGGCGTAGCGCGGAATATTATCCGGAGCGATTCACCATGCCCACGGCCCTCACGGCTTGCGGCCGGGACAAGTCCGTTCCGCCGGGCAGTGTGATGCGCCTGGCGAGCGTCCTGGAAAAACTAAACCGGAAAGTGCTGCTGATTTACCGTGAGAACGAGGGCCACGCCACCAGGTACGCCGACGCTATTCAGGCCTTCGAGTTCGTTATGGCCGCCGCAGCCTCCTCGAGCACTGGCGCCGGCAATGTCAGACGACAGGGCGACGGGAACGCCCCTCGCCGCCAGTTGCCAGGAGCAGCCATGAAAGTAACCACGACTTCGCGGTGATTGGTGAGGAAACTCCCCAGTCCGGATTTTCTTCCGCCAGGCGTCGGCCCAGAGTACCAATCTCATCGGAGATCTTTGTCCTGCCGCCTCGCCAACGCACGCGCCCCTTTCCATCGGGCTACCCAACGCTTACTTTGACTCGCTCGGAATTCCTAGATTGACTCTGGGCCGATGGCTCAACCCGCCTCCGCCCGGTACGAACCCGTATACCGGGCGATGTGAAATGGAAAGGCCGACCGCCTGCCTATGCCGATGGCGGATTCCCAAGGCTCCGCCCCTGGTGTCTGCAAGGCAGGGCAGCGCGGCGCGCCGGTCAGCTCGCCTTCAGCGTACGCACGTAAGCGATGGCTTGTTCGACCTGCTCGGGAGTCAGTTTGGCCCGATGAGGCGCCGAGGGTGCGTCCATGCGCACGGGCTCCATTTTGCGGATCCCGCCTGTGATGATCTTCCTTAACTCGGCGTCTGATTTCTGTTGGACGTATTTCGAGTCCAGCCGAGGAATCTGAACCTTCCAGAATTTGCTCATCGTAGGGTTACCCCTACCCAAAGGCCCGTGGCAATTCTTACAGGTTCTTTCAAATATCGCTTTGCCGGGCAGTTCCTCCGCGCAAGCGGGCACAATCGTCACCAGGGCCGCCAGGGCGGCCAACACAGCAAGTCTCATGTGGTTTCCTTTTCCCCGAAGAGATAGTCTACTAATAGGTCAAGAATACTATGTATGGTTTGTTGTGTCAATTCCAAAATCGCTCACGCTGCAGCGAAACAGTTATTTTTGCAGGAGAACGTCTGTCCACACGCCGCCCTCACGCGGCCCTACGTAAGAGTTTCCGCGCTTGCGCCATGTTATACTTGCGATGGATGATGTTGTATCCTCCGCCACCGCGGAGTCCGCTCCATCGAGCCCAGCGCTCATCGGCACCCTTGACTGTGCCATCTCTCCTGGAGGTCAGCTCCCTAAGCTAAGGCATGAAAGCCAGCGTCGAAATCAGCCGCGGAATTGAATCGCTGTTCGGAACCCGTGACGAGAACATCCGTCTTCTCGAAGACAATCTGGGCATTGTCACGCGCTTGCACGACGGTTGCCTGGAAATCGAAGGCGAGGAAGCCAGCGTAGCACGCGCCGAGAGCATCCTGGCCGACTACGTGGCCCTGATCGCGGGAAGGCCACACGTTTTCCAACGGCGATCTGAACAGCTACTTGCGGGTCGTCACACAAGACCCTGAAGTGACCTTACGCCGCCTGGTGGTGAGCGGCAAGCAACGCAGCTTCGGCAAGAAGCTGCTGGCCCCCAAGACGGTCAACCAGCGCCGCTACGTCGAAGCCATCGAGCGCAACGACCTGGTTTTCGGCATCGGGCCGGCGGGCACCGGCAAAACGTATCTGGCCGTGGCCATGGGCATTGCGGCGCTGATCGGCAAGCAGGTGAGCCGCATCATCCTCACGCGGCCGGCGGTGGAAGCCGGAGAGCGGCTGGGGTTCCTCCCCGGCACGCTGCAGGAAAAAGTGGACCCGTATCTGCGCCCGCTCTACGACGCGCTCTTCGACATGCTCGAAAGCGACAAAGTGGAGCGCCTGCTCGAGCGCGGCTCGATCGAAATTGCGCCCATCGCCTTCATGCGCGGACGCACCCTCAGCGACAGCTTCATCATCGCCGACGAAGCCCAGAACGCCACCTGCGAGCAGATGAAAATGATTCTCACGCGCCAGGGCTTCAACTCGAAGATGGTGGTGACCGGCGACATCACACAGATCGATTTGCCGCTCGGCAAGCGTAGCGGTTTGCTGGAAGCCGCCGACGTGCTCAAAGACGTGGAAGGCATCAGCTTCGTGTACTTCGACGAACGCGACGTGGTGCGCCACGCGCTCGTCCAGCGCATTGTGAAGGCTTACGAGAAGTATCAGGACTCGAGCGGGGCCGGCCGCCAGATGAGCCTCCGGCTGGGCGAATCCGCCGCCGAACCGCCTCGAGACGAGACGGAAGGCGTTTAGGACCCAGCATGCCCGCCGACGACGATTCGCTGCTGTTTCTCCGTGCCCCGCGCTCCTTGCGGCGCGCCCCGATCCGTGCTTTCCACAAACAACTTCAAGACCAAGTCTGCGTCGGCGCGCCCTTCACGGTTCTGATGACCGACGACCGGGAACTGCGGCGTCTGAACCGGCAGTTTCTCGATAAGGACTACCCCACCGATGTGCTCTCGTTCCCTTCCCGCGACGGCGAGCACATCGGCGAAATGGCCATCAGCGTGGAGCGCGCGCGGGACCAGGCCGCCGAGCGCGGCCATTCGCTCGACCAGGAAGTCTCCATCCTCATGCTCCACGGCGCGCTGCACCTGATGAACATGGACCACGAAAAGGACCGGGGCCGCATGGCGCGGGCCGAAACCCGCTGGCGCAAGCGCCTGGGCTTGCCCGCCGGACTGCTGGAACGGACCAGGCCGTGACCGCCGCTCTGATTGTGCTGGCCGGCGTTTTGTCGCTCGCCCTGGCGCTGGCGACGCTGGTACAGATGCTGTACCTGGAGTCGGTGCGCCTGCGGGCCCGAGAATACCGCGCGCTGGAATTCTTCAAGGACACGCTGGAAGACGCGATCGGGTTGGACGAAGCCAGCGGCGCGCTGGCCTTCTCGCTGGTCAAGCACACCACGCTGTCGTTCATGGGCATCGTCTATCTGGTAGTGGCGAGCCTGGGGGGGGCCTCTCTGTGGCGCTCCGTGGTCGAAGCGTGCGTGTTCACCATGCTCACGATGACAGTGGCGGCGTATGCCATCCCGCAGGTGGTCTACCGCCGCAGCGCTTGCCGCTGGCTCCTGCCCCTGGTTCCCTTGCTCCAAGTGATGGCGCTGCCGGCGCGCCCGCTGGGCGCGCTGCTGCAGTTTCTGCAGTCGCTCGCCGAGTTGAGCGGGCCGAGCCCGGCCGAAGGGGGACCGGTCGACCAGGCCGAACACATCGACGCCTTGATCGACGCGGGCGCCGAGGAAGGCATCCTCGAAGAGGACGACCGCAAGCTCATCCAATCCGTGGTGGCCTTCGGCGACAAAACGGTCCGCGAGGTGATGACGCCGCGCCCCAACATCGTGGCCTTTCCCGCCGATCGGACATTGGAGGATCTGCGGCAACTGGTCATCAACGAACAGTACTCGCGCATCCCCGTCTTTGATGGCTCCATCGACAACATCACCGGTTTCGTGCACGTGCGCGACATGTTCGAGCTGGATCAGCGGGAACGCGAAGGGCGCCTGGTCGGCGAGCTGGCGCGCCCCATCAGCCTGGTGCCGGAAAGCAAACCGGTCGACGAGTTGCTGCGAGAAATGCAGCAGAACGGCGCGCACATGGCCGTGGTCATCGACGAATACGGCAACACGGCCGGTCTGGTCACGCTCGAAGACCTGGTCGAGGAAATCCTCGGCGAAATCCGCGACGAACACGAGCCCGGCCAGGACCTCGCGCCCGATGCGCGCGGCGGCTATGTGGTGAGCGGGAGCTTCGAGCTGGCGCGTCTGGAGGAATTAGTGGGCCTGCGGACCGGCGGCGAAACTGAATCCACCACCATTGGCGGCCTGCTCTCGGAGTGGCTCGGCCGCGTACCGAAAGCGGGAGACGCGGTGGAACGCCAGGGTGTGCGCGTCGAAGTCCTGGCGAGCAATGAGCGTCGAGTGGAGCAGGTCCGGGTATCCAAGGTGTCAAAAGAAACGCATGTTTAAATCTGGATTCGTATCCATCATCGGACGGCCCAACGCCGGCAAGTCCACGCTGTTGAACCGGCTGATCGGAAGCAAGGTCGCCATCGTGGCCGACAAGCCGCAAACCACGCGTACGTCTATCCAGGGCGTACTGACCCTGGGCGATGCGCAAGTCATTTTCGTCGACACGCCGGGCATTCACAAGCCCGACACGTCTTTCAACCGGCGTATGATGGCCTCCGTGCGCGCGGCGGTCGAGGACCGCGACCTTTTGCTCTACCTGGTGGACGCTTCGGCGCCCTTTCAACCCGCCGAACAGGAAGCCCTCGAACTGATCGGCAAGACCACCGCCCCGGTGTTCCTGCTGCTCAACAAAGTGGATGCGCTGAAAGAGAAAGCGCTGCTTCTGCCGCTGATCGAACGCTACGGCGCCCTGGGCCGCTTCGAGGAGTTCTTTCCCATCTCGGCTCTGCGGGGGCAAGGGTTGGAGGAACTGAAATCCGCCATCCTCGCAAAACTCCCTGAAGGACCGCGGTACTTCCCGGAGGACTATCTCACCGATCAGCCGGAACGCTACCTGGCCGCCGAATTGATCCGCGAGAAGATCCTGCATCTGACCCGGCAGGAGGTGCCGCACTCGGTGGCGGTGCTCATAGACCAGTTCGAGGAGACGCCCCGCATCACGCGCATCGCGGCCACCGTGTATGTCGAACGCGAAGGGCAGAAAGGGATACTGATCGGCTCGAAAGGCAGTATGCTGAAACGTGTGGGAACGTCGGCGCGTCACGAAATGGAAACGCTGCTCGGCCGCAAGATTTTTCTCGAACTCTTCGTCAAAGTGCGGCCGAAATGGCGCGATAGCCCGGAATTTCTAAATGCGATAGACTGGCGTTCGATGGCCGGTTCCGAGGAGAACTGATATGCGCGCACGATCCATCCTTCTGTTTCTTGTTCTGGCCGCCTTCCCCTGTGCCACGGCCTGGGCCGACCAGCCCTCCGACAACGAAATTGACGATAAGGTTCGCATCAGGCTGGCGGGCGACGCCGAGGTAAAGGGCAATCAACTAATCGTCGTGGTGAAGGACGGCGTGGTGACGCTGCGTGGCAAGGTCCAGAGCGAGCGGGGCAAGAACAGAGCCGCGAAACTCGCCCGCAAGGTGAAGGGCGTGAAAAGCGTCACCAACGAACTGACCATTGATAAGCACTAGCGCGGCGTGCTTAGAACTTCTTCAACTCTTCCACCAGGGCACCCAGTCCGCGCTTGCGATACAACTCGGTAAGACGCTGCTCTTCCGCCGAGGGCGCAATCGTCCCCAACAGTCGCGCGGCATCGAGCGAGGCGCGGCTGGGAATCCAGGTATCGCCTCCGGCGAACTCCACCTGGCTCACGTAGCCCTTAATGCCGCTGATCGCGAGCGGCGGGCCGGTGCGGCTGTTGAATCGCAGCGAGGTCTCCTGCCGCATCCTGGTCTCGGCTCCGGGCGCGAGCTTCAATTCGGCGGGCATGGCACCGGCCAGGAACTGGTGGCCCAGGCGATCCTCCAGAATCCAGCCGATCTCGATGTATTCGACGGCGCGCCCCGACAGGTTGCGGATGTTGAGCCGGGGCGCCCGCATTTCGTTGCCCACTACCAAAGCTTCGCCGGAGACGGCTTCCACCGGCGCGTCGCCCAACTTCAGAAACGCGAGCTTCAACTCCTGGCCGGTTTCCATGGCCGTGGCGCGGCCGCCCCGCGCCATCTGCACGTCCAGGCGTGGACGGTCGGCTTGCCGGGCCAGACTCGCGAGCACCTCCTTGCGGAGTTGCTCGGTGCCGCGAGCTTCCAACACACTCTTGAAGTACTTGCGATCACGTTGCGCTTCCAGTTCCCAGGCCGTCATGGTGCGGCGCGAATTCAAGCGATTCGGCCCGAAGAACGAAAGATCGTCGAAAAGAATCCCATCCAGCCTCACTTCGACCAGCGGTCCGGCGCCCGCCGCAAGCGGCCGCAGCAGGCGCAAATCCAATCGAACCGGAAAGGTCTCGCCGGGGCCGATATTCAGGCTCGGCACCGCGACCGAGGCTTTGCCGCCCGGCGTCACTTCCTGCGCCAGCACCAGCAAGGTGACCGAGCGGATGCGCCGCGCGCCGGAATTCTTGAGCGAAATCGAGGTGTGCAGGTCCAGCACCAACGCGCCGCCACGTGCCGTGGCGCGGGTCTCGCCCCAATCGGCGGTGACCAGCGAGAGCGGCGAGTCGCTGGGGAAATCCACCTTGACGGAGGTGCGCGGATCGAGGGGAACCTGGGCCACCGCGGCCGAAGTCAGCAACAGCGCGAGAATGAAACCGTATCTACTGCGCATATACGTTGGTGATGGTCACGTGGCCCGTTTCCGAATCCACGTACCGGGCTCGCAGAACGCCTTGCATGTTCACCGACAACGCCACCTGCTCCGAACCAGGGTTCAGAAGCGTCAGCGAGCGGTTGTCCTGCTTGAGTTGGATGCCTGTTTGTGTCGCCTCCAGCACCACGCCGGATGGTCCGGATGCGGGCAGCAGCGCCGGTTGCGGCACGTTTAACCAGAAGCCCACCAACACGGTGAGCAGAGCGGAAGCCAGGGCGAGCGCCGGCCGGTTGGTCCACACGAAGCCGCGCGCCGGTTCGGCCACGCATTCGTCCGCCGCGACGCCGACGTGAATGTTGGCCTTCATCTCCACGGCCAGGCGATTCCAATTGACCTCCGCGGGAAGCGCGCCCGCCAACTCGCCCAGGAGCATCCGATTCCCGGAGAAGGCCTCTCTGGCGGTGCGGCACTCCGGACACCGGACCAGATGCCGGCGAACGCGCAGGGTTGAGAAGAAACTCAACTCGCCGCCCGCCTCGAGCGCCAGTTCGGATTCGCTTGGATGCCTCATGACTTCCTTCTTTCCATGTATCGGCGCAATTTCACTCGCGCATTGGCGATGTGCGATCGAACGGTAGCTTTGGAGCAACCCAGCCGTTTAGCAACTTCTTCGGCCTCCAGCCCCTCGACGTCGCGCAACAACAACGCGACGCGCTCCCGTTCGGTCAACAACCGCAACCCGTCCTCCAGATACGCCCGTCTTTCGGAGCGCAGCACTAACTGCTCAGGACTCTCCGAGACCGGCGCGATCACCGGCTCCGAAAGCTCCTCGAAATCCACAAAACTGGCGCGGCCGCGGCGGCGCACAAAATCGATAGCCGTATTGGTAGCGATGCGGCCTAACCAGTGCGTGGCCTTGTCGGCATCCTTCAATTGGTCTTCCCGCCGCAACGCCTTGATGAAGGTCTCCTGCGTCAGGTCCTGCGCGTCGCTCGCGTTGCCGACAATGCGGTAAATGAGTATAAAGATCCGGCGCAGGTTCTCCGCGACGAACCGGTCATGCCGCTCCCGGGTGTCCAGGAGCTCGCGCGCGGCGGTTTCGCTCATTCCGGCTTGCCAGGCTTCCAAGACCGTGACCATGCGCGTTTCGTGAAAACCCTGGAGCTATCCCCGCCCACAAGGGCCTTCATAAACAATGACGCAGGATTACGCCGAACGTGGAGGGGAAGTTGTCCCGTACACGCCGAATTCCATTATGAGGCCAATCGCAAACCCGGGACAGTACCCTCAATTCCCGATTTCGTGGATGCGCGACCGCTGGCCAGAAATGGGGATTGAGGGTACTGTCCCGGGTTTAGGTCCAGAAGGCGTAGAGGTCGCCCTGGCGCAGGTGGAAGCGGAAGCGCACTCCTTGGCCGGACAGCGCGGCGATGTTGTTGGCTTTCTTCCAGCGGATCTCGATCTGGGTCGCATCCGTTCGTACGGGCGCGCAATCGGCGCGCGTGAACGGCGCGATGACGTGCCCGTCTTTGTCGAGCGCTTCGACGCGCAGTTCGCCCTTTCGTACGGCGGCGTTCACGAATAAACGCTTACCCTTGAAGCGCAGCACACGGGTGGTCAGCGTGCCCGTGTGGTCGCCCGATCGCATGGAGGCGAAACCATCGCGCCGCAGCGTGGCAAGACCGGTCGTGCACACACCGGAATCCTTGGTGCCGGGCACGCCGGCGCGCCCGCTCACGTAGAAATACAGTTTGTCACCCACGGTTATCGAGCAACCGCCGGCCGACTGCACGTTGCCCCAGTTCCAATCGCCATAGTGCTCGGAAACCGGCACCAGGGCGCGGCGGTCGCCGCGGTGCCAGTGGAAACCGTCGCGGCTATAAGCGGCAATCACTTCGTTGGGCTTGGGACGGTCCGTGGGTTGACCGCGCCAGATGCTGAACAGCCCCAGCATCACGCTCTCGTACGCGGCGGCATCGAGGTTGTAGAGCTGGCACGCTTTCTTGAGGTCGCCGCGCTGGGGATCCAGACGGTCGGCGCTTACCCACGGGAGTGGATCGAAGCGCTTCCACGCCATGCCTGCCGCCGGGTCACGGCTTTCGCGATAGCGGCGCATACGGCCGTTGCGATTGTCGTCCTTGACGCTGAACACCCACATCTTGCGGAACGGGTTGTAGAACATGGTGCTGCGGTCCTTGGCCGGACCACTGCGGGCCACCTCCGCACCCCAATGAATGCCGTCGGGCGAGTAGTGCAGCGCGAAGGTCGGAGGATTGGTGGGCCGCTGGCGAAAGAGTTTGTAGCGGCGCTGGGGGTCGGCGTCCTCCAAATCCAGCCATACCGTGGTCGAGCCGCGCGGCGTATCGAGCACGATGTTGGTGCCCGGCACCACATCCAGGCGCGGTTTCTTCCAGCGGATGCCGTCTTCGGAAAACGCGTAGGCCAGCGATCCCCAATAGCCGGCCATGTACCACATCTTGAAAAGACGGTCGGCCGGATCGAACCACACGCCGTCGCTGAAGACCATGGAGGCCGCGCCCTTGGCCGTCGATTCCCAGGCGTGCTCGGGCTTCACCAGCGGGCAAGCCGGATGATACTCAGCCTGGTGAAAGATCCGTTCGAGACTGGTTTCGGCGATCAGAAAATCGTCGACGAAAAGCTGGCGGCCGACATCGATGGGAATGACATCGGGCGGCGCCGCCAGATAAGGGCACTCCATGGGCTCGTACGGCACCGCGTCCCGCACCGGCGGCCATGTATCGGGTAATCGGATTCCATTATAAAGAACTTCGCCGCCGGATTGCCACATTCGCGCCGGCGCCGACGCGAAGGCGGCCAGCCACCCGGCCGCGGTCCGTCGCGTGATCTGCTCGTTCATGAAAAAAAGATCTTCCCTTCCCTGCGCCTCCTATGCTACATTTTCGCCAAGGAGGAAATCCAATGGCCTGCAAGACACCCAAGAAGGCAGCGAAACCAGCCCCGAAAAAGAAGAAGTAGTAGTAGCAGTGGCGCACTCTTAGGGGACTGCTCGAGCGAGCGTGAGCGGTCCCTCAACACCCCTCCTTGACGCGCGCGACGTTCTCATTTTCCATGCGAATTCTGGCTATTCTAATCGTGTCCTCGCTCCTGGCGGCGGCCCAGGAGCCTCGGCGCGAGGTGGTGGTGGTCACCGGCACCTACGAACCCATTCCGCTGGAGGAAGCCGAACGCGCCATCACGGTGCTTCCGGTGGAGCGCCAGACACTGGTCGCGGCCAGCGTCGTCGACTTCCTGAAACTCGATCCGGCGCTGGACGTGCGCCAGCGCGCGCCCGGCGGCGTGCAGGCGGATCTCTCCATTCGCGGCGGCACCTTCGCGCAAACCCTGGTGCTGCTTGACGGGCAGCGGTTGAACGACGCTCAGTCCGGGCATCATTCCTTCGACATTCCGGTTCCGCTGGAAGCCGTGGATCGCGTCGAAATACTTCGGGGCGCGGGCTCGGCCGTTTATGGGGCGGACGCCGTGGGCGGCGTGGTAAACATCATCACGGCGCCGGCGCGCGCCTCTGAAATGCGTCTGCGCACGGCGATTGGGAACTTCGGCATGAATCAGCAGCGCGGCTCGTTCACGGGCGTCGCGGGCCAGTTCAGCGGACAACTCAACTTCTCGCGCGATTTTTCGAGCGGTTTCGCGCCGGACCGCGACTATCGCAATCTGGGGGCTTCCGCCATGGTGCGCTGGCGCGGTACCAGCGCGACGCTCGGCACCGCGGACAAACCCTTCGGCGCAGCGGGCTTCTATGGGAACTACGATTCCTGGGAGCGCACCAAGACCTGGTTCGCGGCCATCAAACAGGAACTGGACAAGCGCACTTCGGCGTCGTTCGCATTCCGCCGGCACACGGATCTGTTTGTGCTCTCGCGCGAGCGGCCGCAGATGTACACCAATCGCCACGCCGTCGAGAGTTACCAAGGCGCGCTGCGCCGGCGCGAGGAGTTGGGCGCGAACGTGCGCCTGCACTATGGCGCGGAAGTTTTTTCGGATTCCATCGCTTCGTCCAACCTGGGACATCACGCGCGCACTCGCGAAGCCGGCTACGTTTCGCTCGACGCACGCGCCCTCGGCCGCTATTCGTTCACCGCGGCGCTACGCGACGAGGTGAGTGGCTCGCTGCATCATGAGTTCTGCCCCACCTTGGGCGGCGGGGTCTGGTTGAACCGGCACGCCAAGATTCGCGCCAGTTCGAGCCGCGCGTTCCGCATGCCCACTTACACCGAGCTTTACTATCACGACCCCGCCAATATCGGCTCGCCCGCGCTTCTGCCGGAGAGCGCCTGGAGCTACGATGGCGGCGTCGATTGGATCGCCGGCGCGCGCGTGCGAGGCGAAGCCACCGTATTTCATCGGCGAGAGCGCGGCTCGATCGACTATGTACGCAACTCGCCCGGCGACATTTGGCGCGCTACCAATTTCGCGCGGCTGCAATTCACCGGCGCGGAAGCTTCGGTGCGCGTGAGCGCCGGACGCGCGGGTCAGGTGGATCTACGCTACACGGCTCTGCGCGGCAGCGGTTCAATTCCATTGGGCGTCGAGACCAAGTATGTGTTCAGCTATCCGTCACACTCGGGCGTGCTCGCCTGGCAGGGATCGTTCAAGGGCTTCCTCGCCAGAACGCGCCTGGGTGCGCTCGCGCGAGTGCAACGCTCGCCTTACGGGCTTTGGGATCTGTATGTGGCGCGTTCGGCCGGCGCATGGAACCCGTTCTTTCAAATCGCCAACATCACCAGCACGCGCTACGAAGAAATCTCCGGCGTGGCCATGCCCGGCCGCTCCCTCGTGGTAGGCTTCGGGTATACGCTGAAACGACACTGAACTCTCTGTTTTTACCGGCTCTTAACGTTATCAGCGAGGCAAGCGGGAAACGTCCGGTCCGATCCGGTCGTCTTCCAGTTGTATCGCCATGGACACCCACTGCACCAATACTTGTTTCCGACTATGGCTGGCATCCATGATCGCCGCCACGGGATTGATGGCCGCCGAGCATCACGGCATGGTGAAATCCTCCGGATTGCCGGTGCCAGGCGCGACCGTCACCGTGGTGCAAGGGACGAAGAAAGCCGTAACAACCACCGACGAGCGCGGCGCATACTCGTTTCCAGACCTCGCGAGTGGGGTTTGGAGCATCGACATAGAAATGCTCGGCTTCGCAAAGCTTCATGACGAAG
Organism: Terriglobales bacterium; assembly: GCA_963745655.1. Lineage (GTDB taxonomy): Bacteria > Acidobacteriota > Terriglobia > Bryobacterales > Bryobacteraceae > JAJFUV01. The sequence continues at coordinate 163,889 of CAVUYK010000001.1, forward strand.
TGGCGGTGGGCACGGACATTGCGCCTCCCCCCTGGGAGTTGGCGCTTCTGCCGGCCAGTGCCGTGTTCGGGAAGAAAGGTACTGTGACCGAACAGGCGGCGACCAAGCCGGCGGCTGGCCCGCGGGCGCCGGCGCCCACGGCTGCGACGCGCACCGCAAGCCAGCGGGCCGGGATGAATGGCCGCAACGGAAACGGCTATCAGCGATTGGATGTCAACCCGGCGTCGATGGGCAATATCGGGGTGAGCAATGGCAATGGTAATGGTAATGACCTGAACCTGGCGGAACTGAATCAAAGCGCCGCCGATTCGATGCTGGTGAGCGGCAGTTTGAGCCGCGGGCTTGACATGCCCACGCACAACGATTGGTTCGGCCCCGGCGGCTTCATGCCTGGACCTCCCGGCATGGGCGGCCCCATGGGTGGACCCAACGGAGAACCGCCCACGGGCGGGCCCGGCTTTTCCGCCATGGGCCCGGCCGCGGGCATGACCATGGGCGGGCCGGGCAGAGGCGGCATGATGGGTGGACCGATGGCGGGCGGCCCCGGTGGCGGTCGGGGTGGTCCTGGCGGCCGGCGGCGGTTTCGGTGGACCTGGCGGGCCCGGTGGCTTCGGTGGTCCCGGCATGCGCGGTGGACGTGGCGGGCCCGGCGGGCGACCGGACTGGCAAGGGCGCCGCAACGCCATGGCTTTCGGCAACAACCGTAGAAATCCGCGCATGCGCTATCGGGGCAATTTATCGTTCAATTTGGGCAACTCCGTGTGGGACGCGAAATCGTACTCGGTCACTGGCGCGCAGACGGAAAAGCCGGCTTACGCCAACGCGCGCGCCAGCATCATGTTGGGCGGCCCGCTCAAGATTCCGAAGTTACTCAGCGGCGAGAAAGGCATGTTCACGTTCCATTACCAACTGACGCGCAGCCGCAGCGGCACCACGCAGTTCGGTACCGTGCCCACGGATCTGGAACGCGCAGGCAACTTCTCGCAATCGTATTCGCAGACTACGGTGGCGATTTACGATCCACTGAGTGGCACGCCGTTCCCATCGAACACCATCCCCAACTCGCGCCTGGACCCGACGGCGCTCGCCTTGCTGCAATACTATCCGAAGGCGAACCTCACGGGTAACCGCAACAACTACCAGACGCCCCTGGTCAGCACCAACAACAGCGACAACTTCAACGCACGGTTGAATCAGACTGTCACCCAAAAGGACCGTTTGTCGGGCGGCATCGGCTATCAAGGTGGAAACAGCGCCGGGCCGAATCTGTTCGGCTTCAACGACACGGGGTCGAACCGTGGACTAAACACGAACATCGCCTGGTCACGCACCATCCGCGCGACGCTCATCAACAACCTGCGATACACCTTCAGCCGCCTGCGCAACCTCTCGACGCCGTATTTCGCCTACCGCGAAAATGTGGCGGCGGCGCTGGGCATCACGGGCACGTCGCAGGATGCGCGCAACTGGGGACCACCGAACCTCTCCTTCACGAACTTCTCCGGCCTCACGGACGCGAACGCATCCCTCACCCGCAATCAGACCAGTTCGGTGGGCAACAGTCTGCTCTGGGTCCGCGGATCGCACAACATCACTTTCGGCGCCGACTACCGGCGGCAGCAGATGAACCGAATCTCGGATACGAACGCGCGTGGCGATTACACGTTCACGGGCGCGATAACCGCCGCGACCGCCGGCACGGGTGGATTGGACCTGGCCGATTTTCTGTTGGGCCGTCCCTACACCAGTTCGATTCGTTACGGCAACGGCGATCTGTACTTCCGCTCGTCGGCGTTCGGCGCGAATGTGTCCGACGATTGGCACGTCAACGCGCGCCTCACGCTCAACTACGGCGTGCGCTACGACTACTCGACGCCCACCTCAGAACTTTACAACCGGATGGTGAACCTGGACATCGCGCCGGGGTACTCCGCTATCGCGCAGGTGCAGCCGGGCCAGAGCGGCCCCTACTCGGGCGCGTTCTCACAGTCGTTGGTAGATCCGGATCGCAACAATTTCTCGCCGCGCGTGGGGCTGGCCTGGAAACCGTTTCCCAAGCACTCCACCGTGGTGCGAGCGGGCTACGGCGTCTACTACAACACGTAGGTCTACACTTCCATCGCCAGCAACATGGCGCAGCAGCCACCGTTTTCGCAGACGCTTCAGGTAGCCACGTCGGCGGCCAACGTCTTAACGTTACAGAATGGCTTCACGGCGTCGCCGATCCAGGGCCTCACCAACACTTACGCCGTCGACCCGCGCTACCAGATCGGCTACGCGCAGACCTGGAATTTCTCGGTCCAGCAGAGTCTCCCGGCATCGCTCGTGGCGGTAGCAACCTATCTGGGGACCAAGGGCACGCGTCTCGATCAGCAGTTCCTGCCGAACTCGACTCCGCCGGGCGCACCCGCGGCGAGCGCAGCTCCGTCGGGCTACATCTACGAGCAATCCAACGGTAACTCGGTTTACAACTCGGCGACTTTTCAATTGATGCGACGCTTCCGCAGCGGCCTGGGCGCGGGCGCCTCTTACACATATGCGAAATCCATGGACGACGCCGGAACCGGTGGGCGCGCCGTGGTGGCGCAGGACTACTTGAACCTGGCGGCCGAACGCGCGCTGTCGAGCTTCGATCAGCGGCACAACTTTTCGCTCAACTGGCAGTACAGCAGCGGCATGGCGATTCGCGGCGGAGCGTTGATGAATGGATGGAAGGGTAAGCTGCTGCGCGACTGGACGGTCATGAACAGCCTCATGATTCGCTCGGGCACGCCGCTCACAGCCACGGCCGGCGGCACGCGCTCGATTACGGGTGGCACGGGAGTATCCGGCAGCGTGCGCGCGGATGCCACGGGGCTGCCCATCGAAGCGACCTCCACCAGCCCGTACTTCAACACCGCCGCGTTCGCGCAGCCCGTCTCCGGCTACTGGGGGACGGCGGGACGCAACACCATTCCCGGACCCACCACGTTTTCGCTGAACGCGGCGCTGGGGCGGAGTTTCCCGGTGGGCGAACGCCGCAACATCGAACTGCGGATGGAAGCCAACAACGTGCTCAACCGCGTAACCATCACCGGCTTCGGAACTACCGTCGGATCCAGCACCTTCGGCGTGGCCTCGGCCGCCGCCGCCATGCGAACGATGACCGCCAGCTTGCGGTTCAGGTTCTAACCTATGCGCGCCATTGTTGCCACACTACTCAGCGGACTGCTCCTTGCGAGCGCACAAAACGAACCCGTTCCACGCGGCGGATTCAAATTCGAGACGACCACGCAATTAGTGGTGGCAAACGTCGAAGTTAAAGACAAGAGCGGGAACCCCATCGAAGGGTTGAAGGCGTCCGATTTCACCATCTCCGAGGACGGTAAGGCGCAGAAGATCGCCGTCTTCGAGTTTCAGCGCCTGGAAGAGCCCGTCGCCGTGCCGGCCGAGCGAGCGCTGATTCCGCGCGGAGCCGCGGGCGCGCCCGCCGCCACCCCAGCTGCGAAGAAGGCGGCCCCCGTTCAGATCGCGCCCTCCAAACCGGGCGAGATCCGCTATCGCGACCGCCGGCTGCTGGTGATGTTCTTCGACTTGACCTCCATGCCGATCGCGGATCAGCTGCGCGCCCAGAAAGCCGCGCTTAAATTCCTGAATTCGCAGATGACGGCTTCCGACATGATGGCCGTGATGACGTTTTCGAGCGACTTAAAAGTGCTGCAGGACTTCACCGACGATCGCGATGCGCTCATCAAGACCATTCAAGGTCTCACCATCGGCGAAGGTAGCGACATGGCCGTGAACGGCGCGACTGCCGGCGACGAAACGAACCCGACACGGGTGACGCCTACACGGCCGACGATACCGAGTTCAACATCTTCAACACGGATCGCAAGCTGGCCGCCCTTGAAGCGGCGGCGCACATGCTCACGTCTCTGCCGGAAAAGAAGGCGCTGATCTATTTCGCCAGCGGCATGACCAAAACCGGCGTCGACAACGAAGCGCAGATGCGCGCCACCGTGAACGCGGCCATTCGCGGCAACATGTCGTTCTACCCCATCGACACGCGCGGTCTGGTGGCGCAAGCGCCTCTGGGCGACGCCACCAAGGCGTCGCCGGGCGGACAAGGCATGTACTCGGGCAGCGCGGCGCGCTCGACGATGAGCAATTTCCAGGGGCAGCAGGAATCGCTCTACACGCTGGCGGCCGACACCGGCGGCAAGGCGCTGCTCGACGAAAACGACCTCTCGCTGGGCATCCGGCAAGCGCAGAAGGACATCTCCAGCTACTACATCCTGGGCTACTACAGCACCAACCAGGCGCTGGACGGCCGTTACCGCCGCATCAAAGTGCAGATGGCCAACAAGGCGCTATCCGCAAGCTCGATTATCGCAGCGGCTACTTCGCCTCCAAGGAGTTCCGCAATTTCAATTCCACCGACCGCGAACGACAGCTGCAGGAAGCGCTGATGCTGGGCGATCCGGTGACCGACCTGTCCATCGCCATGGAAGTGGAGTATTTCCGCCTGGCGCGCGACCGCTACTTCGTGCCGGTGGCGGTGAAGATTCCGGGGAGCGAACTGGAACTGGCCAAACACGGCGGCGCCGAGCACACGCGACTGGATTTCATCGGCCAGGTGAAGGACTCGAAGGGCGCGCTGCTGGCCACCGTGCGCGACGACATCGACGTCAAGTTGAAGGGCGAGAACTCCGGCCAGCTATCCAAGCGCAACCTGCAATACGACACCGGCTTCACGCTGCCGCCGGGCACCTACACGCTGAAGTTCCTGGCGCGCGAAAACGAAACCGGCAAGATGGGCACGTTCGAAACCAAGTTCACGATTCCGGATCTCACCACCGAGCGTGAGTATCTGCCCATTAGCAGCGTGGTGCTGAGCAATCAGCATGAGAGCTTGCGCGCGGCGGTGGCCGTCGCGGAGCGGGACAAGAAGTTGCTCGCGGCCAATCCGCTGGTGCAGGACGGCGAGAAGCTGGTGCCCAGCGTGACGCGCGTCTTCCGCAAGGACCAGGAGATGTACGTTTACCTGGAAGCCTACCAGCCCACGGCGCAGTCCACCGAGCCGTTGATTGCGAGCGTGAGCTTCTACCGGGGCAGGCAGAAGGCCTTCGAGACGGAACCGCTCGAAGTGACGGAAGGGCTGAACCCGAAGACCAAGGCGGTGCCCATCAGGTTCAGCGTCCCGCTGAGCAAGCTGCAGCCCGGCCGCTACACCTGCCAGGTAAGCGTTCTGGATCCCACGTCGCGCAAGTTCGCGTTCTGGCGCGCGCGAGTGGTGGTGATCCCCAAGCTAGCCGTTAACCAGCAGGGGAGTTAGGGTAAGGCAACACAAGACGGTGACGCCCCCACGGCTCGCCACTTACAGGGGGGGCACTCAGAACTCGTAGCGCAGGGCCATCTGCATGACGCGGGCGTCGCCAAGGGTCTTCGCGATCTTCCCGAAGGCAGCCCCTACCGCCAGGTTGGCGTTCGGCACCGCGAAATTCGCGTTGTTGACCAGGTTGTACGCCTCCACGCGGAACAGGAACGCGTGCCGTTCGGTCAGCTTGAACTTCTTCACCAGCGAAAGATCCGCGTTAAAGAACCGCGGCCCGCGGAAGGTGTTGCGGCCTCCCGTACCGATCTCTCCCGCCACCGGGTAGGAGAAGCGGTTGACTTCCTCCGGAGTGAGCCAGTACACGCCGTCGCCCTGGCGCATCACGCCTCCGGCGTTGCGGTCCCCCGAGTAGTCGGCATAACTCGGAACATTGGCGGGGCCGGTGGCGCGGCCGGAAGTGTAGGTCACCACGCGGCCGCTTTGCCAGATGGTCAGCAGGCCGATGTCCCAGCCGCCCAGGGCCGAGTCCATCCACTTCGGGATGCCGCCGCCAAGGCGTTGGCCCTTGCCCACCGGCAATGTGTAAGTGAAGGCGGAGTTGAAGGAATGCGGAAAGTCGTAGTCGCCGCGGGCACGGTTGAGGCGTACGTTGAAGTTGTCGATGGGGCTGGTGAAGGCATTGCCGTCGACCGAGATGTTGTCCATGGACTTCGAGAAAGTGTAATTGGCGACGAACTTCAAGGCGCCGGCCTGGCGGCGCAGGCTGAATTGAAAGGAATCGTAATAGGAGCGCCCATCGTTGCAGCCCACGGTCAGTTGGGAGAACTGGGGAAAGTTGCGTAAGTAGAAATCGGAAACGCCGGCGCCGGCATATCGGGTGTAGTTGGTCCGATCCAGGGAATCGGCGGCACTGCCCACTGCCCCCTGGTCGATCACATTGCCGCCAATGGCGGTGACAGCGGCGGTGGCCGAGCCGAACATCCGCACTAGAGTGTTGGTGGCGGGAACCGGCGTCCCGCTCGCGCGAAAAGCCTGAAGCTCCCCGAAAGCGGCAAGAAAATCCTCGTAGATGCGCGGCTGATTGAGGTTGAGCAGCATGAACAGCTTGACGCCGTGCGTGCCTACAAAGCCGGCGTCAACCACCGTATTGCGAAATACTTCGCGCTGAAGCGTCAGACTGTAATGGCTGACGTAGCCGGTGCGGAGGTTGGGAGTGAACATCCGCAGCGGCGTGGAGCGCGTGGCCGGCAGGAGTATCGGCGGGGCGCTGGGCGGTGAAAGCTGCGCGACGCCGTCGCTGACGCGAACGTCGCCCGCCGGACTATTCGGATAAACGGTTACAACCTGCGAGAAGCCGGGCGTTTGCGTATCGACCTGGTTGGTGGTGGCCCCGATGAGCCGATCATAAAAGATGCCCCAGTTGGCGCGGAGAGCCGTCCTTCCGTCCCCGGCAAAATCCCAGGCCAGGCCGATGCGCGGAGCGAAATTATTGAAGTCGTCGTTGTACCAGCGGCTGCTGCGTTGAGACGTGAAATCGTCGATGCGGGCCGCATGGCTGATGAGAGCGGCTTTGTCCACCGTGCCTTGCAGTCCGCTGGTTTCCAGCGGTACGCCGGAGAACTCGTAGCGCAATCCGAGGTTCAATACCAGGCGCGGATGGATCCTCCAGTCGTCCTGAAAGAAGTAACCGTATTCGCGAGCCTTGTAATTACGCACCCGAGGCGTGCCAGCCGGCTGGAACTTCTCGAGATCGCTGTAGAAAGTCCGCGTCACCTGGTTCATGCGGCCCAGCAGGTCGTTGTAGAGGCTTTCAAACCGCTGCCGGTCCGCCGTCGTGATCAAACTGCTTCCGCTGGGCCCAGTGCCGGATGGCGAGTTGCCCGACGTGCTGGCGAAGGAAACATTCGGATAAATGCCTGCATCGTTGGAACCCGGCTGCGAATTGAAGCGCCACTCGATGCCGCCTTTGAAGGTGTGCTTGCCGCGGACAAAGGTGACGTTGTCGGTGAATTGCCGCGCGGCGGGGCGGCGGCTCTGCCCGAAGGACGGATTCAGCGGGTCCGTCCAGGAGTTGGCCAGGAGCATGTAACCGGGGAGGCGCGCCGGACGCAGGAAGTCCCAGGCGTAAACGTCATAACCGATGCGGAACTCGTTCATCAGACGGGTTGTGAGCGCCCAGTCCGAACCGGTCGCGTAAGCCCACTGGTCTCCTCCCAGCGTACCGTGCGGCTGGCCGGGGAAACGGGCGTCCTGGTCGTTGACCGTATCGATCATCGACGAACGGTCCCAGGTGTAGCGGAAGAAGACGCGGTGCCCGTTCCAGAGGTTGTGGTCGACCTTCCAGGTGCACTGGTCGCCGTACTGGCCGGCGGGATTGTTGAACCGGAAACCGGCGTTGTTGAGTCCATCGCCCAGGTCATAGTTGTTGGGGGCAGGCAGGAGTTTGAGGATTTCGGCCACTTCCGGGTCGATGCCCTTGCCGCGGGGATCGCTGCGAGCAATGTCGAACGGCGCGGATGCTGGTGCTGCCTACTAGCCTCCAGCGAAACAGGCCCGTCTTGGCTTCCGGCGTCAACACGAGGCGATTGCGAACGATCTCCTGTGCGGTGCGCTGGCCCTGGTAGCTGCCGAAGAAGAAAGTCCTCTCGCGGCGAACGGGCCCGCCCAGCGAGCCGCCGAATGTGTTCCGGATGTAAACGGGGCGATCCAGGCCCGTGGAATTGCCGAAGAACGTGTTGGCGTTGAGCACGGTGTTGCGGTGATATTCGAACAGGTTCCCGTGCAAGGTGTTGCCGCCGGAGCGGGTGATCATCTCGATCTGGCCGCCAGCGCTCCGGCCGTACTCGGCTTTGCCGCCGCTGGTGACAATGCGGAATTCCTCAACGGAATCCGGGGTGTTGGCGGTACTCGATAAAAGCAGACGCGGCGTGACGCCGTCGTTGGCATCGATGCCGTCCAATCTGGTGTTATTGGATCCCTGCCGCGTGCCGTTCACGCGCGAGAGCGAATACCATTCGGTCGGATCGATCTGAACGCCCGGATTGAAGATGGCCAGGCTCATAGGAGTGCGTTCGAGTTGCGGCAGCACATCGATTTCCCGCAGCGTGGTGGCGCGCGCGATCTGAGCGTCGTTGATCTGGACGCGCTCCCTGCCGGCCTTCACGTCCACGCTTTCCGTAACCGCGCCGATCTCCAGCAACACCGTCTCCGACACTGTGCCGCCCACATTGAGCACAAGACCGGACACCAGCGACTTCCGGAACCCCGCGGCTTCCACACTCAGCGTGTACACGCCCGGCTGTAAGGAAGGGAATACGAATCTGCCTTCGAGGTCGACAAGAATCTCCGCGTGCGCTTCGGTTCGCGCATTGACCACCGTCACCCTGGCGCCCGGAACGATGGAGCCTGTGGCGTCGAGAACCAAGCCTTCCAGGCGGGTAGTAGCCACCTGGGCCATGCCGGTCAGGCACGCCAGGAGCGCCACTAGCAGGCGAGATGCAGAACCAAGGCGCAACACCGCGTTGCATCCTCCGATAGGCAAAGCATACACCGCGCCCCTCTCACAGGCAACGATTTACCAGGATCGAACTTGTGGAGGCGATTCACAGTGCTACTGCACCGCCACGGTCAGACCCACCTGGCTCTGGGCTGAGCCGACTTTCAACGTCACCGGTGTGGCGGATCCAGCAGCCACGCTCTCCGGAATGCGCACCTTCACTTGCAGCACCCCAGCCATTCCTGGAGCGGAAGCCGCCTCCACCACCTGGGCTTCCTGTCCCCCGATCTGGGCGCTGACCGGCAGCAAGGGCCGCGGTAGCGGGGTTGCTGCAACCTTTCCATCCACTCCGGGTGGCGATGTCTGCCCCTCGCCTGTAGCGAATATGGTCACTGTCGAACTTCTCTGAGCCGGCCTCGAAGCCGAATTGAGACTGCCGTCTTCGTTCAGGACCATCCCTTGTCCCGCGCCGCTCGCGTCCACCGTGAAGATGCCAAGTGCGCTCTCTGCCACCGTGAACTTCTGCGGGCTGGACATTACGCCGCGATACTCCACCTGGATTTCAGTTGTGCTCTTGCCCGCCAGTGCGTACGGAACCACGGCATTCACCTGGTCCGCTTGTGCAAAGAGCAGCGGCGCCGCGACCCCATCGAACAACACTCTGGTCCCGGCGAGCGTGCCGTCGAATACGCCCTCCGCGTTGGGGATTGCGCCAGAGCCGGCAATTCCCCCTATCTGCTTGCCGAAAACCGAAATGATCTCACCCGGAGCAACGGGGCCGCTCACGAAACTAGCCGCGTTCGCCACCGTCTTCAGGGCAGGACGTGAAATCAGCGGAGGCAACCCCTGGACCTTAACGGGCGTCCCGAATTCGGTCGTGTTCGTACCGTCACCCAACTGACCTAAGTCGTTGATCCCCCACGCCCAAACGGCCCCGTCCTCCTTCAACGCCAAGCTGTGGTCACCGCCCGCCGCGATTGCGACGACCCCGGCCACGCCGCTCACCTGTAAAGGCGTCGGCGAGGGGAACAACGTGAAACTCAGACCGCAACCCCACTCCCAGACCGTCCCGTCGCTTCGAAGCGCCATGCTGTGACCGATTGAGTACATCCAATCGAGTCCGCCGGCCGAGATGGCCGTCACGTCCCCGATGCCATCCACCTTATGGGGTGTCACCCAGTCTCGAGATGCGAAGGCCGCAGGGAAACCACCTCCGGACTGGCCGCAGCTATTGCCTCCCCAAGCCCACACCGTCCCATCGTTCCTCAGCGCCAGATGGTGGTCGTAACCGGCGGCGATCGCCACCACCCCGGTGAGCCCCTCCATCGGGGCTGGCCGCTGGACATCTGTCCAAGTCCAGACGGTCCCATCCTCCTTCAGCGCCATGGCATGAAACAGACTTTCCGGCGGTTCCCAGTACTTAACGACCTCATGGGCGCCCATGGCGACCGCTACGATCCCGGCAAGCCCGGTCACCTGAGTCACCTTCAGCGCAAGATCCAACTGCCACACTGTCCCATCGGCCTTGAGCGCCAGCCCGTAATCAGAGCCAGCGTCCACCGCCACCACGTTACTGAGCCCCGCCACCGGCTGGATCCCTGGATAGCCGATGGACCACACGGTCCCGTCATTCTTGAGCGCGAGATTCAGCAGATCGCCCCCGGCGACGGCTACCACACCGCCGACATCGCCCATCCGCCCGGGTCGCGCAATGCTGCCTCCGTAGCCGCCTATGGGCTGGCCCCAAAACCAGACGGACCCGTCCGAAGCCACGGCCCAACTGTGAAAGGTGCCCGCGGCGATCGGTGTAACAGTCAATACAGCCGGTTGCGCGGCTCGCGCGTCCGGAGGATAGAGTCCCGCACTGAGCAGTAAGGCTGCGACCGTGGCCGCAATGACAGTCTGGAGATGCCGTAATGCCATACCAATCACCTCTCGCAAAGAGCATAAACCAGCCAAGGCCGTTTTAGAAGCGGCAAGAAGCGGCAAGCCACTTCTTGACGTTCCTTGCCGTCGTACGGGGGGCGGATGAACGGTGTCGAACCGCCGCCCAGGGGAGGAGCCCTCAATATCTTGAGACGTTGGCGACGTGGGCGCGGAATTCTGACCGGCCTTTCCCCACCCTGAAACGACGTCTGGCGTTGAAGAGGCCTCGCGGTTCGCTTACAATCAGAATCTGTTCTCGGTTGAATTCCGCTATGGGCGTGCTCGAACCGAAACCGCGGAGCACCTTGCCGGCCACCGGCGAGCGGCTGGACTCCTGGAAAGAAATCGCGCGTTACCTGAACCGGGACATCAGGACCGTTCAGCGATGGGAGGAGACCGGCGGCATGCCGGTTTACCGGCGCTCGGAGGGACGGCTGAAGGGCAGTCCGGTCCATGCCTTCAAGAACGAGTTGGACGTCTGGATGCGCCAGAACCCGCCGCTCCTCACGGAGGGGGAGCCGAGCCGTCCGGCTGTTAACCCCTTCTGGAGGGCTAATCGGATCTTCTGGGCAACTGCCGGAGTCCTGTGCCTGCTGGCGGTCAGCGCGGCCATTTGGTGGTTCCTACTCCGGCTTCCGTCCAAGTCTGCGCTCCGGGTGGTGCAGTTGACGAGTTACGCGGGCCAGGAAGCGCAGCCTGCGTTCTCCCCGGACGGCAAGCAGGTGGCGTTTTCCTGGAACGGCGCGACGCAGGACAACTTTGATGTTTACGTGAGATTCGTCGACGGCGGGCAACCGCTGCGGCTGACTACCCGTCCCGGAACGGATGGCTGGCCAGCCTGGTCTCCGGATGGTCGCTTGATCGCCTTTGCACGATGGGTCTTTGGGTCGCCGACGGTTGAAGTGTTGACCGTTCCGGCGCTGGGCGGCCCGGAGCGCAAGATCGCTGAATTCCGCCTCCCCCCGCAGCCGGCAGCATACTTCCCCGCCATTTGTTGGACGCCTGACAGCAAGTGGATCATCACCGAATACAGCCCGGCGGGCAGCTCGGACGTGGCGCTGGCGCTTCTGTCAATCGACACCCTGGAAGCGCGGCCACTGACCAGGCCTGTCGCCGGCTCGGCGGGGGATTGCTGCCCCGCAATCTCGCCGGACGGCCGGAGGATCGCCTTCCGGCGGAGTTCCAAGGGGCGAATGTGGAACCTCTCTGTTTTACCGCTCGACACTGGTTACCAGCCCGCGGGGGAACCCAGGCAAGTCGCCAATGAGAAGGCTGGCGCTTGGAACCCGATGTGGACCGGCGATGGCCGGAAAATATTGTACATCACCAACCGCGACGGGGTTAGAACGTTGATGCGGATTCCCTATGACGGATCCCGTCCTGCATCACCGGTAGAGTTCACAGGCCCTCTCGGTTTTGACTTGGCGATCTCTCTCAGGGGGGACCGGTTGGTTTATAAGGACCATCGGGCCGATCCGGACATCTGGCGGGTGGACCTGGCCGGCGACAAGCGTCTGAGCCGCGTTCTGTCCTCGAGCGGCAGCGATATGGACCCACGGTTTTCACCGGACGGAAGGAAAGTCGCGTTCCTGTCCGACCGCGTGCGAGGGCTCCGGCTGTATGTATCGGACCCGGATGGCGCAAGCGTCCTGGATCTCGCCAGGGCAGCCCGGCCGAACCCGGGCCCGGCGCGCTGGTCGCCGGACGGCGCCCGGATCGTTTTTGAATGCCGGATCGAGAGCAACGACGACGTCTGCGTGGTCCCCGCCGGCGGCGGCGCGATTCGGCGGATCACCAAGCATCCCGCGAGTGATTGCTTGGCGAGTTGGTCCCGCGACGGCAAGTGGATCTACTTCACTAGCAACCGGTCCGGTTCCTTCCAAGTCTGGAGGACGCCGGCAGACGGGAACGAGGCCGAAGCAATACAGCTCACTACCGGCGGCGGGTTCTCCCCGGTGGAAGCCCCGGATGGCGCGGATGTGTACTTTGCCAAACAGCGCATGCAGGCGGACATCTGGAAAGTTCCGTCTGGTGGTGGCAGAGAGAGCCGGGTAGGCGATCTCAGAATTTTGGGGCAGTCACAGAACTTCGATGTTGCGGCGCGGGGAATCTATTACGCTTCTTCGACCACCCCGGAACGGTCGTTCGATCTGCTCTTCTTCCGCTTCGCCACCGGGAAGCCGGAGCTGGTCTCCAAAATCGACAAGAAACTCTGGAGCGGCCTGAGCGTTTCACCGGATGGCAACCGGCTGTTCTTCTCGGCGTACGAGACACAGTACGGCGATCTCTATATGGTGGAGAATTTCCGCTAGAAACTGCCGATGCCGAAGTCAACGGCACGTAGCCGGGGCTACTTGCCCATCTTGCGCATGCGCTTCAGGCTTTCGTCGATGCCCGTGAGTCCCGGATAAGCGCCGGATTCCTCTTCGATGATGTACCACCGGGTGCCGCCCACGGTCTCGCAGGCCTTGAAGACCTGGGGCCACTTCACTTCGCCGTCGCCGATCAGCGCGTCTTTCTTGGTCGGCGACCACTCCTTCACGTGGACCGTCAGCGCGCGCCCGGGGTATTGCTTCATCACCTCCACCGGATCGGCTCCGCCGTGCACCATGTGGCCGACGTCCAACTGCATCACCACGGCCTTATCCGTGTTCTTGAAGAGGGTGTCGAAGGGGCGCTCGCCATCCAGCATCTTAAACTCGGCCGTATGGTTGTGATAGCCCACGTACAGGCCTTGCGCGCGCACCTTCCGGGAAGCTTCGTTGAAGATCTTCGCCGTATCGAGCCAAGCCTGGCGCGAGGCGCGGTACTTTTCCGGTAGGCCGGGAACGATCAGAAATTTGTTGCCGATCGTCTGGTTGAATTCAATGGTCGCGGCAAGCTTATCGCCCATGATGGTGTCGATGCCCGTGTGTGTGCCGCAGCACTTCAAGCCGTTGGCGTCGAGCATCTTCTTGAGCTCGGCGGCGGTCTTCTCGTAGTAGCCCGCGAATTCGACGCCCTTATAACCGAGCTTGGCCACGCCGGCCAGCGTGCCGGCGAAATCCTGTTTGCAGAGATCGCGCACCGAGTAGAGCTGTACGCCAATCGGAATCTTGTTCTTGGCGGCCGAGAGAATGCCGGCCATTCCGGTGCCGGCCATTGAGCCGAACACGCGGCGGGTGATTTGTCTATCCATGGTTGTCCTCATCACAATACTCACCATCAGACCACATCCACCGCTCTCCCGGAACGGGCGGATTCATAACAGGCGGCCAGAACGCGCTGGCTGCGGATGCCGATGCGCGAGCCGACGGCCGGAGCGCGGTTGTCGAGAATGGCCTGGCTGAATTCCTCTATCTCGGCGCGATAAGGATTGACCGGCTCGGGCGCGATTTCGATTTCGCCCGCTTCCGTGCGCCGCTGTTGCGCGTCGTAGCCGTCCGCGCCTCCTTCCAGCCGCGCGATCATCTTGCCTTGGCTGGCCTGCCCGATAGTGCCCTTGGCGAGAATGCACCCGCGCGTGCCGTAGAGTTCCAGGGCGTTGTCGCTGGCCGCGTCCGGAATCGAGAAGAACGCGTCCACCATGCCCAGCGCCCCGTTTTCGAAATACAACATGGCCAGCGCGCTGTCTTCACTGGTGTAGTCCTGCACGAGGTTGTGCGCGAAACAGCTCACCTTCCGGATGTTGCCGAAGAACATCTCGAGCAAGTCGATGGAGTGCCCGCCCATGTCGATGAGCGAACCGCCGCCGCCGAGCGCGGGATCCTGCCGCCAGGCGCCTTCGATGCGCGGATACCAGCAGGAAAGCTGCGCGCGGCCGAACACCGGCCGGCCCAGACTTCCCTCCACGATCAACTTCCGCGCGGCCTGGTGCTGCGCCGTGAATCGCATCATGAGCGCGGTGCCCAGCTTCACGCCGGCAATCGCCGCGGCCTCCGCCATCCGTTCGGCTTCGGCCACGCTTAGCCCCAACGGCTTTTCGCAGAGTACGTGCTTGCCGGCGGCCAGGGCCAGAGCGTCTGCGCGCAGTGCAGAAAGACGGGCGTGGCGATGTAGACGGCGTCCACGCCGCTTGCGAGCAACTCCTCGACGCTCGCGCACGCCTGGGCGCCGAACTGCGCGGCTACCTCCTGGTTGGCCGCGGCGTTCACGTCGACGACGGCCGCAGTTTGGCGTTCGAGGCCGTGGCCAGTCCCTCGGGAATGGTCCGGCGGCGCGCGATGCCGCCGGAACCGATGACACCCCACTGATGATTCGTGACATGGCGTTGTGGTTAGAGCTTGGTGTAGGCCTTGATCACCTTCACCAGCGCGCCGCCGATCTGGCGCATGTCGTCCTCGGTGAAGGTGGGATAGGCGAAGCAGGTGAAGGTGTGGCCTTCGTGCCAGCGGGCGTTGGGCACCTCCACCTTGCTGTAGTCGACGCTGGCGGGGTCGGTGTATTCCTTCGACGTGAACGGGAAGCCCGCTGCGCCCGAACGCGTTGGTTCGCGGAAGGCGCGCTCGGTGTGGCACTGCGGCCAGAAGACCTTCCAGCACGGCGCGCCCTCGGCGCCGGCGGCCTTGACGAACTGCTGGATGTCGCAGTTCATCTTCTCGATGTCCAGCGAGAAGGCCAGCACGTACCAGCCGTTCTGCCGCTCCGGCGTGTCGATGGGCAAGTACTTGACCTCGGGGCAGCTCGCGCAGCGCGTCGATGAGGATCTGCGCGTTGCGGCGCCGCGCGGGCATGTTCCAGGTGTCCATGCGCTCCAGCTCGGCCAGGCCGATGGCCGACTGCATCTCGGTCATGCGGTAGTTCCAGCCGACCAGGTTGTGGATGTAGGGCAGCTTCTGCTCGAGCTCCAGCAGGCTCAGCCGCTGCTTGACGTCGTAGCCGTGGTCGCGGAAGCTGCGCGCCTTCCAGGCCAGGTCCTCGTCGTCGGTGGTGACCATGCCGCCTTCGCCGCCGGTGGTGAAGGTCTTGTTCTGGCAGAAGCTGCAGCCGGCGATGTGGCCGAGCGTGCCGGTCTTCTTGCCCTTGTAGACGCCGCCGAACGCCTCGGCGTTGTCTTCGATCACGAAGAGGTTGTGCTTCTTGGCGAAGGCCATGATCTTGTCCATGTCGCAGACGTTGCCGTAGAGGTGCACGGGCATGATGGCCTTGGTGCGCTTGGTGACCAGCTTCTCGGCCGACTCGACGCTGATGCAGTGGTCTTCGAGGTTCACGTCGGCGAAGCGCGGGATGGCGCCGGCCTGCACGACGGAGAAACTGGTGGCGATGAAGGTGTAGCTGGGGACGATCACCTCGTCGCCGGGGCCGATGCCCAGCGCGGCCAGGGCGACGTGCAGGGCCGCCGTGCCGGTGGCGACGCTGATGGCGTACTTGCTGCCCTGCCACTCGGCGAACTGCTTCTCGAACTCCATGCCCTTGCGGCCGGTCCAGTAGTTGACCTTGCCGCTACGCAGCGTGTCGACCACGGCTTGAATGGCCTCTTCGCTGAAATTCGGCCATCCCACCAGCTTGTTCGTGACTGCCTTGGGACCACCTTCTATGGTGAGCTTTTCCATGATGCCTTCTTCTCCTTACTTTGTTTCGGGCGGCACGTTGCCATAGGACCACGGCGCCTTGTATGGCTTGGCCAGCGGCCGTGTGGGCACCTTGCCGGGGTGCATGCGCCGGGCCAGTTGAACGCCGGCTTCCACCAGACGGCTACCGGCGGTAATCTCCAGGTTACTGTAACTGGTGAGCCGCGTCTCGTAGCCACCGCCGGAACTCGAGAAGGCTTCCTCGGTGGGCACGTAGCCCACGCAACCGTTGGCCAGTTCCACCGGGAAAGTGAAGGGGAACGGGCTGCCGGCTTTGATGCGCAGACCAAGTTCGCAGAAGAACTCAGCCGGATTGGTGACGAAGACCGCGGGTCCCACTTGAATCGCCTGCACCTCCGCCTCGGCGGTGGGCTCCTTGGCCAGCTTGCGCGTCCAGCAGGACGATCTCCTTGGCGAAGATCCACTCGGTGAGATCCACCGTGGCGGGATCTTTCGCGGCCATTTCGTAACTCTTCTTCACGCGTTCGGCGCTGGGCTTGCGGCGGTTGAAACGCAGCATGACGCTGGCGGCATCGAGCGGCGCCAGCGCGCCCGCCTGCATCGACAGCAGTACCTTCACCACTTCGGCGCCCACGCGCCCGCCCACCAGCCGCGCGTATTCGTCGCCGTTGGGCTGCGCGTAGGGACTGCGATTGTCCACCTGCGTGACGTCGCCGGAAGCGCCTTGCAGAAACACGACCACGGCGTCGCTCGCGAGCGCGCCGCGAATGGTTTTTTCCAGGTAATAGATCCAATTGGCGGAAATGCCGCCCGGGCTGGTGGTGGCGTGGCAGGCATAGTTCACAATGCAGCCAATCAGGCGGCCGTCCTCGCGCCAGACGCCCACGACGCCCACTTGCGGATCGATGGGTCCGGCCGGCTCGATGATGTCGGGATTGCCCTGTCCCGGATGCGTGTAGCTCAAGCCGTTGCGCATGCGGAAGCGGCGATTGAAAGCCACCTTGTCTTCCACGCCGCTACCCGCGCCGGCGCGCGCGGCGGAGAGCGCCCGGTGGGCCTCGCATACGGCCTGTATGGTTTCGCGGCGCACCACGGCAAGGTATTCGGGGTCGGCGGAACTGGATACCTCGTAGGCGAGTTTGCGCGCGAGCGCGGAGGCGTGATCGTACTCGCCCGGCTGCGTCATGCCCGTGGGGCCGGAGGAATGCGAGTGCGTCGCGCCGATGAGCACGGCTTCCGGAGGGATGCCGCACTTCGATTGAACCTCACGGCGGATATCCACCACCAACTGCCGCGGCACCATCAGCGCATCCACGCTTACCAGCGCCACGCGCCGCGCGCCGTCGTCGAACACGGCCGCGCGCACCTTGCACGGATCGTGCACGCTGCGATGAAACCGCTTCTGATAACCGCCGGGTTCCTGCATGCCGATGCGCGGCGTGATGTCGCGCTCGGCAAAGCCCGCGCGGAACTGGGGATCGGCGGGGAACGCCAGCCCTCCCACGGAACTGAGTGCCAGGAATTCACGCCGTTTCATCTTTCGATCATAATAGAAACCCGCACCACCGTCCGCCACGTCGAAAGGAGATTGAATCGAGGCACCGTTTTCCCGGGGCGCTGTTCTCATCCGGGCGGAGCCTAATGTAAAATCAAAACCAATGATGATTTTCAGACTCGCCATTGTTCTTCTCGCGCTGGTTCCCTGCTTCGCCGCCGCTTTGCGACAACCGTTTGAGTATGTGGTCGCTCCGGCCAGCGACACCAACATGCGCAACTCCGAGGCCGACATGCTGGTGCTCGGCGACGGCCGCCTGATGCTGGCCTGGACCGAATTTTATACGGCCAAGGGCAGCGACTGGGGCCCCGCGCGCATCTCCGCCGTCTACTCCAAAGACAAGGGTGCCACCTGGCAGGGCAAGGTCACCTTGCAGGAGAACATCGGCAAGATGAACGTGATGGAACCGGACTTCCTGCGCCTGCAGTCCGGCAAGATCCTGTTTCTGTTCTGCCGCAAGAACTCCGAGGCCGATTGCCTGCCCATGATGCGCCGCTCGGAGGACGATGGCGTCACGTTCTCGCAGCCCAAGGCGCTGCCCGTCGATCCGTCCCCCTCCTATACGGGCTTCAACCACGACCGCGCCATCCAGTTGCTCAACGGCCGCATCCTGATGCCGGTGTTCTTCACCACCGACTACCGCGTCGACAAACACATCCGCAGCCGCGTGTACTACTCCGATGACGAGGGCGCCACCTGGCAGGCCAGCAAGACCATCGTCGACATTCCCGACAGCCGCGCCGGCGCGCAGGAACCCGGCCTGATCGAACTCAGCGCCGGGCGCATCATGATGTGGATGCGCACCGACAAGGGTAAGGTCTATCGCTCCATTTCCGCCGACAACGCCGAGACGTTCTCCGAGCCGCAGGCCATGGCCCTCGATTCGCCGCTCTCGCCGCAGTCCATCAAGCGCATCCCCACTACGCGCGATCTGCTGATAGCGTGGAACTACTCGACCAAGAATCGCTTCCCGCTCACCGTGGCGATTTCCAAGGACGATGGCGACACCTGGAAGAACTTTCGCAATCTGGACCAGGACGCGGCCCACACTTACGCTTACACCAGCATCGAGTTTCTGGAGGATCGCGCCCTGTTCACCTACTACGCCGGGCCGCCGGCCGGCGTGAAGAGCGAGCCGCGTTGGAGCCTGAAGCTGAAGGCCGTGCCGCTGGACTGGTTCTACAATCCGTTCACCATCGTCTCGCTGGGCGACAGCGTGACCTTGGGATACCGCTCCGACGGCAGCGTGCGTTCGGATCAGACTTTCCCGGCGCTGCTGGAACGCGACCTGCAAAAGTCGCTGCTGAACCTGCACGTGGTTAACGCTGGAATCGGCGGCAATACCACCTGGCAGATGCTCGAGCGCATGGAGCGCGATGTGACGCCCTACGATCCCAAGATCGTCATCCTCATGGCGGGCTTGAACGACGCGTCCTACATTGACCCGGGCCCGACGGCGCGCGTCGAGCCGCGCATCTCAGTCGAAGAGTATGGCAAGAACTTACGCGACATCGTCAAGCGGCTTAGCGCCAACGGCGCGGCCGTGATTGTGGCCACGCCGAACCCCATGACTTCGCGCTATCCGTACGCGTCCTTCGGCTGGTACAAGGGCCGCAACATCAACGAGGCGCTCGAACGCTACGTCGCCGAGGCGCGCCGCGTCTGCTCCACGGGCGGCATTGAAATGGTGGACGTCTACGCCGCCTATAAGAAGTGGAAAGGCTTCGAAGCCAGTCTGCCCGATGGCGTCCACCCCAACGCCGAAGGCCACCGCTTCATCGCCGACCTGCTCATGAAGGCCTGCCGCGACCACGTCCGTAGGTGGGTGACCAGATACTGACGGAGGCGCGGTCCAGAGCTCGAGGGCATCTTACACCGCAACGCCCGAGGTATTGCGAAGGAATCCGCCGGCCACTGCGACCAGTCAAGTGCGGCGATAGCGCACTACCGCCGCTACGCCGCCGTGCCGTCCGGATTCAGCTTCACCTTGCGGCCTTCGCGATAGGCGATGTTGGCCATGTGCGGACCGGTGACGGCCGCCGCGGCGATCTCGATGGTGCAGTTGGGCTGCTTGCGCGAGCGCACGCACTCCAGGAAGTTTTGCGGGTGCATGGCCGCGCTGTCTTTGTCTTCCTGCTGATCGACCAGTTTCAGGCTGCTGGCTTCGGACTGCGACCACGGCTTCGAACTCATTCCTGGATCTCCGTAGATACGGTAACCCTTGCGGTCGAGCACCATGGAGGCTTTCTCGCCCTGGAAGTGAATCGACCAATCGTATTCGTAAGAACTGCGGTAGTTCAGCGTCCAGGTGGCCATGAAGTCGTCATACTCGAAGGCCGCGCTGAAGACGTTGGGCACTTCGGCGCCGGGCACGCCGTTCATATACCCTTGGCAGACGGCGGACTTGGGCGGTTTGGCGCCCGTCATCCACTGCACCACGTCCATCAGGTGCGTACCCTGGTCGGTCATGTTACCGCCCGAGTAGGCCCAGAACCCGCGCCACCAGCGGAAGCGCATGGGCTCGAGCTCACGATGCGCGATGGCCCCCTGGAAGCGTTCCCAATCGAGCTTGCCAGGCAGCGGCGAGTTATCCAGCGGCATGTCGAAGTGCCAGTTCCAGCGCGCCATCACCATCGACACCTTGCCCAGCACACCGTCGTCGAACAACTTCTTCGCCGCGTAAATGAACGGCATGCTGCGCCGGTGCATGCCGATTTCGACGATGCGGTCCGTCTTGCGCACGGTCTCGATCATCTGCTTGCTTTGATCGAGCGACATGGAGAGCGGCTTTTCCAGATACACGTCCTTGCCCGCCTTCAGCGACGCGAAAAGATTGGGCATGTGCTGATGGTCCGGCGTGCCCACCACCACGCAGTCCAACCCTGGCTGCGCGAGCAGGTCGTTGTAGTCGAGGTAGGGCTTGGCGTCAGCGGGCGAGTCCTTGCGCGCAAGATCGAGATTCTGATCGTAGACGTCGCACAGCGCCACGCATTGCGCGCCCAACTTCTGGAACGTCGTATTCAACCAACGCGCGCGATTTCCGGTGCCGATCACGCCGTACGTAATGCGGTCGTTGGCGCCGAAAGCCGAGCGCGGCACAAACAGGGGCGCCGCCAGCCCAGCGGTCACCGACACGGAATCCTTCAGAAACGCCCTGCGGTTCTGTTCCATTGGATTGCCTCCTCGCCTAGAGAAACAGCTCGAAATGGGATTTTATCGCACTTGAACCGGTTCGGGTGCGGCCTCGGCGGCGCCGGGCGCGAACACGCGGGGCAAGCGCCACACACGCCGGCCGGCCCGATCCGTGAAGTAGAGGCACGATTCGGAAACACGCCTGGTGTCGCCGTCGGCCCACAGCGCGTAGAAGTCCGGGTGCGCATTCACCGGCAGGCGCGCATAGGTATGGTTACGCGGGCTGTTGCGCGTCACTTGCTTCGCGCGCGTCCACGTCGCGCCTTCGTCGCGGCTGATCCACAGCACCATTTCTCCGCCGGTCGTGTAAGGCTGCGGGCCTGAATCGGTCGGCGCGATCATCCGCCAGGTGCCGCCCGCGTCCACTCCAAGCGATCCGAAATCGTAGTTATGGTCCGAAGTAGTGACAGTTCGGATCCGCCACTCTCGGCCCGTCCAATGCGCCGTGCGCCAGGTGCGCGGATCGTTTTTCGGGCCCGACGCGTAACCGCGGCTGGTGAGATACAAGATCACGGGCCGTCCACGGCGATCGAACTGCATATTCTTGAGGTACACCAACAAACCTTCCGACTTATAGTCGTGCACCAGGGCTGGATTGGTGACCGTGCGGAGTGGCACAGTAACTTTCACGCCGCCGGCAGTGCTCCAACGCCTTCCCATGTCTGTCGATTCCAGGTAGTAAAGATTGGTCCGCGCGTTCAAACCCGTGGGCGCGGGATGATAATTGAACGCCGTGGCCACACGCCGCGAATCCTGGCAAGTAACCTGGTAGTGCCCCAGATCGACGCGGGCAAGCAGTTGCGGCTCGCTCCAGTCCACACCATCGCGGCTGGTCATCCAGAAGAGGCTTCGGCCGCGGTTCCTGTAACTTGTGTGCAGGAACAGGAAGCCGCGCCCAGCCAGATACAAAGCATGGCCGTAACTGAAGTTAGTCGTCTTCACCAAATCGAACTCATCGATGGAATACGGTTTGTGGCTCTTGTATATGTAAGATGGCCGCGCGGTGCCATGCGAATTCGAGAAGATCCAGACGTGCCCCGCCTCGTCGAGCGTCATCACGGGATTGTCGTGTGCGTCATCGGTGTGCCGATTGACAAGAATGCGCGGGCGCGCAAACATGCCCGTCGCGTGGTCATAATAGGAGACCATCTGCTGCAGTTCGTTCTTCCCCTGCGCCGTGCCGCCATAGACGAAGAAGGTCTTCCGCACTTTCGCCGCGTAATAGGCGATGGGCGATTGCTGCTGCGGATAGGTGGCAAACCCACCGCTGTACTTGTAGGTGTATTGGTCGCCGGAAGGCTCGTTCGCGTACCAGATTCCACGGAAGCCGTCGCCGGTGGGTAGCGTTTCCGCGGAAGCAATTGCCGCGACGGCCCATGCCAACAGAGCAATCAAATTTCTCATGACCGTTTGCGGACCAGGAACGTGTTCGAGATCCAATCCGGATCGCCCACGCAGCTATCCGGCAGCACTTCGAGTATCTCGCAGGAGTGCGACGCGAGGATCGAGAAGACTTCGGCCTGCGGCAGCACGTGCATTTCGACGCAATCGGCGCGCGCCTTCGACCGCAGGTACTTCGCCACCTCAAAGCGATAACCGCGCGCGTACGTGGGCACTTGAAAGAACGCCACGCCGCCCGGACGCAAGGCGCCCAATAGCTTACGCAAAATGTGTGCGATCAGCGGCGGTGGATTGTGCTGCAGCACGATCACGGAGAAGAGCAAGTCCGCCGGCGGCAACTCGTCGAGCGACGAGAGCGTGGCTATGAGACGGAACTCCGCGTTGGGGCATCCGGCCTTCTCCAGATGCTCGCGCGCCAGCTTCAGGTGTGGCTCCGAAACATCGCAGGCCACTACCCTCGGGAAGCTCTTCGCCAACCAACGAGTGATGCGCCCGGTACCACAGCCGAATTCCAGACAACCGCCCAGCGACTCCGGCTGCACGCCGTTGCGTTCGAGCCAGGCCATCAAACGCACGACCTCGTTTTCGCCCGATTCGAGATACGACCGCGCGTGTTGATTGAAGCTGTCCAGGCGGAACGCTTCGTCTGTCAGGACCGACCAGTACGGCTCGCTGGCGCCCAGCGCGTTCCAGGATTGCGCCACGCGCTCGAACAGCAGGCGCAGCCCTTCGCCGCCGCTGGTTTCCGTTTCGACGTCGATTCGCGGGCACTCGTCCATCGGCAGCAGCCACGGCGAGTAAAGCGCCACCCGGCGGAACTCCGGCGAATGCAGCATAGCCAGGCGCAACGACTCCACATCCTGGTGCGCGGCCATGTGATTGCTAATCGCATCCTCGCTCTCCGGTTCGCGTCCGAGAATGAGGCGATACGCTTCGACGACCTGCTCGCGGGATACCATTCCGGCTCCGGCGCCGCGCTACAGCCGCACCGGCTGGCCCTCCCGCGCCGAGACTTCGGCGGCCAGACAGATTCTATGCGTTTTCACGGCATCGGCGACGTTGCAGTGCGATTCGCGGCCGTTTAGGATACAGTCCACAAAGTGATTCATTTCGCCCGCGAAAGGATGATGCGAAACATCCACCGAGTCCGGCAGGATGGTGGGCACCGTGGCCCAACCTTTTTGTCCCGTCCAGCGTCTGGTGACGAATTGATTGTTGCGGATGGCGCCGCGGTCGCCCAACAGCAGGATGGGAAACGCGTACGGCATCATGGCTTCGAGCGAGCAACCCACTTTACCGATGAGCCCGTCGGCGAACTTGATGGCCGTGAGCGCGTTCGGATCGTACTCGAACTTCAGATGATTCTTCCGGCTGGTATTGGCGTAAGAGAAAACTTCCACAGCCTCTTGCCCCACAAAGTAGCGCAGCGCGTCCACGGCGTGGCATCCTCCGGTAAGCAGGCAGTTGCCACCGTAACGCTTCTGGATAATCCACTCATAGCCCGAGTACCACGGACCGATGTCGTGCATATAGTCGACTTCGGCGTAGTAGAGATCGCCTACTAACTCATCGGCCAGCATGGTCTTGATGGTTTCGACCAGCGGATTCCAGCGCAGCACAAAGCTCACCACGGACTTCACTCCGGCGCGCGCCACGGCCGCCGCCAGAGCGTCGAGACTTTCCTGGTCGAGCGCGATGGGTTTTTCGACCACCACGTGATGCCCGCTCTCAGCCGCGGCGATGGCCTGCGCGGCGTGCAGATGGTGCGGCGTGCAGACGCTCACAATGCGCACCCGCGGGTCCTTCAGCGCCTCGTCCAGGTCCGTGTACGGGCGGCAACCGGCGAGACCGAACTCCGCCGCTCGGGCTTCGGCGCGGGCTCTATCGCGGCTGAGCAGCGCCACCACTTCGGTGTGCGGGTTCTGCTGGAACGCCTTGACGTGCTCGCCTGCCACCCAGCCGGTACCCAGGACGGCTACTCCAAGTTTCTCCATCATCACTGTCTCCTCACTTCGCCTTTGGCGCGGCCCACTGCGTGTACAGCGCGTCCAGCCTGGCGCGCTCCGGCTCTCCCAGAAACGCCACCAGACCCCAGCGGAAGCGCAAGCTCTGGCCCGGTTTCAAACTGAAACCTTCGTGGAAACTCGGCGCCGCGGACATGTAACCGAACTTATCGTTCATCACAAAGAACGGCGTGGGATGCCGCGGATTCTCCGGCGCGTCGAACATGGCGAGACTCACCAGGCCTTTGCCTTCGCCCATCGAGCCGCAGTAGGAACACCACTTGGCGCGCTCACCGCTGGCCTTCTTGAAATCCGTGGTGCCGTTCGAATTCAACGTCTTGCCCAAATCCATGGAGTGCGGGAAGCGCACGCCGAGGCCGTTGTAAGGATGCTTGGAAGCGTCTATCGTGAGGGCCTCTTTCCCCGCCGTGATCTCGCTTTCCCAATCGAAGCGCACCAGATCCACGGTGGGCGCGGGCACGCGAATGGTCTGCTTCTCGATTACGTACAGCTTGCCCTTGGCCACCCAATGATTCAGGGCCGAGATCACCGCCGGAGTGCGCTGGCTCAGTTCGAGGAACTTCTGGTGTACGATCTGCCCATGCTCGCCGGGATTCGTCTCGCCCCAGAAATCCAACCCGTTCACGTTGGACCACGCCAGCATGACACCCTGGTGGTGCAGATGATCGGGCGGCGAATCGTAACTGATGGCGAACCCGTTCGGCGTGAAGAACGGATGCACGTAGGTCTTCGGTCGTGCCGCCGTGTAGCGGTATTCGAGCAATGCCTGGTCGCCATAAAACACGGCGACCTTCTCGCCTTTGGTGTGAACCAGGCGCATCTTCCTCTGCTTGGCCGCACCAAGCGCCGCCGTCATGCCGGTTACCAGCAGCAACCTCCTGGTCACATCCGAACTATGCTTGCTCATGCGATCTCCTTCGCGGCTGCTATTCGAGCCGGATCGTCTGGCTGTCTTCGTCGAACAGGGCCACCTTGCGCGCCAAATGCGATTGCATGGCCATGATGAGCGCGGTTTGCGTACGGTAGCCGTTCTCGATATCGGCGTGGGGTTTGGTACGCGTGCGCACGGAGTTGAGGAAGTTCCGGACGTGCTCGCGCACCATGTTGTAGCTGGGGATATCCACCGCGGCGTTCTGTGTCGGAGCTTCGGGAGTAACGAAGAGA
Organism: Terriglobales bacterium; assembly: GCA_963745655.1. Lineage (GTDB taxonomy): Bacteria > Acidobacteriota > Terriglobia > Bryobacterales > Bryobacteraceae > JAJFUV01. The sequence goes on from CAVUYK010000001.1 coordinate 189,471, forward strand.
TTCGACTCGCTCAGCGTGATGACGCCGTGCGTGCCCCGAATCATGGGATCGAAATTCGCGCCGTTGCCCTGACTGCCCACGATAGCAATGTTCATGCCGACCGGGTACTCCAGCAACGCGTCGAACGTATCGGGCACTTCGCGCTCGCCGTGAAACACGTATTGGCCGCCGATGGCCGCCACGCGTTTCGGGAAACCCAACTCAAGCGCCATCACCAGCGGCGCCAGGTAATGTGGGTACAGATCCGTCACCGGGCCCCCGGAGTAATCGATGTACATGCGCCAGCGGAAATATCTCGAGACGTCGAAGGGACGCTTGGGCGCATCGGCCAGGAACGCTTCCCAGTTGAGATCCGGACCGGCCTGCGCGTTGGGATCGTCCACCTTCATGCCGCGCTCGCCCCAATCGCCCTGACGGAACAAGCCCGTAAGCGCGTGGATGGGCTTGCCGATGGAGCCCTTCTTGATCTGGGTGCGCGCGTTGAGGTACATCACGTCGCTGGTGCGCTGCGTGCCCACCTGGAAAACCACGTTGCGCGCGCGCACCTCGCCGACCAGTTCCTTGAGCTTGTCAAACTGCGACCAATGCGTGAGCGGCTTTTCGCAATACACGTCCTTGCCCGCGCGCACGGCCTCCAGCGCGTGGTAGACGTGCAGGCGATCGGGCGTCGCGATGAACACGGCGTCGACGTTGGGATCCTTCAGCAGTTCCACTGATGTGCTGTACGGCTTCGCGTTCAGGCGCGCAGCGGTCTGCTCCAGGCGCGGCCGGTATGCGTCGCACACGGCGACGATCTCGCCCGCGAAACCTTCTTCCTTGAGCTTCAACACCTCGCCCATGAGGCTGTTGCCGCGGCCGCCGGAACCGATTAATCCGATCCCGAGTTTCTCCTTCTTGGCGCGCGTTTCCTGGGCGCGCGCCACCGCGGCGACGCCGGCCGAAGCGGCCAGAAAATCCCGGCGGCGGGTGGATGCACGATACTCCTGCGACATATCTAATAACCTCCTGGTCAGTCCGTATGATCCTGAAACCGGCGAGACCCTGTCAAGACGCGGCCGGCCCGAGCGCCGCTACCTTCTTGAGCAGCGCGCGGCGCGCCTGCCGGCCATCGGCGTAACCGGCTTCCCGTAGTCTTTTCAGGCTGACGTGCAGACCTTCGTTTGCCGCGCCCGAACCGAACCACCACAATCCGTCCGGGCGGAAGCGGAGCACGTCCTCCACGTCCATCCCCCAACTTTGTTCCAGCGTGATGGGCAGCGGCCACCGGCCCCAGGTCATCACTCCGCGCGGCAGGTAGTACACCTTCAGGCCGTCCTGCTTCGGCGTCGAGATGGAGAGGTCCATCACGCCATAGCGGTGCCGCCATTTGTCGTATTCGTACGTGACGGCAACCCAGTGCGGGAGTCGGGCGTGATACTCACGAAGGTTGACCTCCTGCGTGATGCTGTAGGCGGAGTTCGCCGTTTCGCAGATCATCCCCAGATCGCCCCGGAATCCTCTCCCTCGCACGGCCGCTTCGATGGCTCGCAGGATCTGTATGCGGCGGTGTGTGTCGTAGTCGCGCCAGGCGGCCACGTCGTACAGGCGAGGGTTGAGGGGGTGGCCTAGACGCTCCAACGGCGGCCGGCCATTCTCCGCCGCCCACTTATTGTAAAGCGGGATGCGATGCGGTAATTCGATGCCGGAGTCTTCCAACTCGACGTTCAGGGCGCCGGCCATGGGAAACTCACGAACTAACTCATCGAAGATCTCCACCGCGCGTTCGGCCACCCCAGGCGTATCCAGGTCGTAAATGCCGATCTCGACGGTGGGCGTGCCGTCGATGGGCACCTTTACCATGCGGTAGGGTTTCAAACCGTATGCGCGGGGCTCGAAACCGCAGACGTAGGCGCTCAGCCAGGTCTTGATCTTGCGCTTCTTCGCCTCGTTTAGCACCCATCGCAGCAGTTCGTTACCGGAGGCGATGACGCGATTGGAGGGCAATTGATCGAGGTACGGCAGGCGCGACCGATAGCCCGTCGTGAACCAACGCGGGCACACCAGCAGGGAGTTCATGCCCGCTTCGGCCATGTCATCAAGCAAGGATGCGTAGTCAGCTTTACCGTAGGCTTCCATCCCCCCGGCGCCGGGCGTGGTGTAGTCCCAGAACCCGTGCTCGGCGAGCCGCGGCCTGTTATCCGCGGTTGCAAGCCCGCTGCAAGCGGCCGACGACAGCAACATCCTTCTGGTCATGGAACGATTACAGCACGTCGGCAAAGCCGCGCTTCAAGTGCCGGAAGAACAACCCGCCCACGACGAACGCCGCCACCGCGAAGCCTGCCAGCGTGGCCAGTCCATGCCAGTCAGGCGGTTGGTTCGTCAACAGAAGTTCGCGATAGGCGCGGACCAGGTAGGCCATGGGATTGATGCGCAGCAAGAATTGGAACTTCGGGGGATACTTGTCCTCCGTGATAAAGATCGGCGTAATCCAAAACCATAGGGTCAGCATCACCGCAACCACCTGACCCGTGTCCCGCAGGTAGACGTGCAGCGCCGAAACGATCCATCCCACGCCCACGGCGAATAGTCCCAGCAACAGCATGTACACGGGCAGCATCAGCACCATCGGGCTGAAGTGCCCCAGCCATATCTTCACCGCGACCATCACCAGCGAGAGCGCCAGCAGGTGGTTCATCAACGATGACAGAAAGACCGACACCGGGACTATCTCGGCGGGGAAAACCGTCTTGGTGATGAGGCTCGATTGGTCGATCATGCTCGCGGGCGACCGCTGCACGGTTTCCTGAAACAGCAGCCAGGGCAGAAAACCGGCGAACAGGTAGAAGGTGTAGTTCTGGGTGATCGCCCCGCGCGGTAGTTCGATCTTCATGCAGATCTGAAAGACGAACACCCAGCTCAGCAGCAGCACCAGCGGGTGGATCAGGCCCCACAGCCAGCCGGCCGCCGAGCCGATGAAGCGCATTTCGAAATCCCGGCGCACTAGTTGAAAGAGCAGGCTGCGCCGCTCGACCAGGTTTACGAGAAAATTTTTGCCGGGGATCTTCGCCATCGCGGAGTGTGGTTCAGAAGGCCATGCTAGCACGGCGGCGGCTCCACATGCTGCTAAAATGACTCCTGAGAAACCTCATGCGCCAGGTTCCCAACTGGAACGAATACTATCTCGCCATTTGCAGGGCCGTTGCCGCACGCAGCAAGGACCCCCACACGCAACTAGGCTGCGTCATCGCCGGGCCCGCGCACGAAATCCGCTCCACCGGTTACAATTCCCTGCCCCGCGGCATTCGCGACGACGTGCCCGAGCGGCTCGAACGCCCCACCAAGTATTTGTGGATGGAGCACGCCGAGCGCAATGCCATCTATAACGCAGCGCGTTGCGGCACGCCGCTGGAAGGCTGCACGCTCTACGTCGAAATCATGCCATGCATGGACTGCGGCCGCGCCCTGGTGCAGGCCGGCATCCGCGAAGTGGTGATTTCGAGCGAGCGCATGAAAGAGTACTCCAGCGAGTATTACAACGAGCACTTCCGGATGGTGGAAGTGCTGTTCGAGGAAGCCGGCATCAAGATCCGGCGTGTGCCGTAGACAGGCGCCGGCGCGCGCCGGCCAGGAACCCTTCCAGGTCCTCGGCCTGAATCACGTTGCGCCCGAAGATCACTCCCGCCGCGCCCGCTTCGGCGACGGCCGCGATCATGGCCAGCGCCTGCTCGTCGCCGCCGGCTTTCGGCCCGCCCGCCACCAGCACCGGCGTAGGACACCCTTCGACCACTTCGCGCAGGCTGGCGGCGTCGCCGGTGTAGTCGGTCTTGATCAGGTCCGCGCCGAGTTCGCTGGCGATGCGTGTGTGCAGCTTCACCCAAGTCACGTCGGCGGGATTCTCGACGTTCCTGCCGCGCGCCATGCTCTCGATGACGTGCGGAACGCCGAACCGTTCGGCCGCGCGCGAAACTTCTGCATTCTTCGCGATCTCGCGAGCCTCCTGCTCGGCATCGCCCGAGCCCATGAACATGTAAGTGAGAACGGCGTCGGCGCCGCAGCGTACCGCGTCTTCTACCTGTCCCACCAGGCAGCTCGCGTAGGCGCCGGTCGCCGCAGCCTGCTGGCGGTACCACAGGTTAGTCCAGTCCAGCCGCGCGATAATGGCCGGCGCGTCCGGCACCAGAAACGCCTCCGTTGAGTTCTGCAGCCCGCCCAGGCTCATCAGAATGGCGTCCACGCGCACGGCCGCCAGGCGCCGGATCATGGGTACGGGCTGTTCGGTCCCCGCGATGGGCCCCAACATCTGCGCGTGGTCGTAGGCCACGATCAACGCCTTGCTCGATGGCGTGCGAAAAATGCGATTCAAACGGATGGATTTCCCGGTGCTGATCATGACTTTTCATCATAGCGGTCCGGGGAAACCAGTTCACGACGCCCTTTTGCTTCCGCGGATAAAGACTGTATACTCGGTTTCGATAAGGAGGTGCCTGTGGCACTTAGAGTTGCTCTGTTCTTGCTGACCTGCGGATTGTTGTTTTCGGCTTCTGACAAATCGGGGGCTGCTGATCGGGCGAGGTGTGTGGCGAAGTGCACGAATAACTGCGATCGATCTTTAGACTCGTGCAAGAAGAACGCCACGACCAAAACGGCCCTGCAGTCTTGCCAAAAGAGTCGAAGCATTTGTGGATCGAACTGTGTAAACAAGGCGTGCCAGTAGTAAACGCAAGCGACGAAGCCGATACGACACCGTCCACAGGCGGCCGCCCTTCTCGATCGGCCACGGATAAAGCCAGCATGGACCGGCGTGGCTCTGTTATGGCGCCGCCGACGCGGTTGGTAAATGCGCAGACTTGTCCGGGGTTTGCATAGTTCGATACGATAAAATCTTCCGGCAAATGCTACGATTTGAAACGGCTGGCGAATCGCACGGTGAGTGTCTCGTCTCGACTTTGACGGGATTGCCCGCGGGCGTGAACGTGCGCCTGGACGCGGTGAACCGCCAGTTGTGGAGGCGGCAGCAAGGCTACGGCCGCGGCGGCCGCATGAAGATGGAGACCGACCGGGCTGAAATAGTCGCCGGCGTGCGCCACGGCCGTACCACCGGCGCTCCCATCGCCATCCTGATTCGCAACAGGGATTGGGCCAACTGGCGCGACATCCTTCCGGTTGAAGACAACGACGTGCCCGCCGAAGAGCGCCGTCCGCTCACCCGCCCGCGCCCCGGCCACGCGGATCTGGCCGGCGCTATCAAGTACGATCTGCACGACGCGCGCTACGTCCTGGAACGCGCTAGCGCCCGCGAGACCGCTTCGCGCGTGGCGCTGGGAGCGCTGGCCAAAGCGCTCCTGGCCGAGTTCGGCGTGGAGATCTTAAGTCACGTGATTCAAACCGGCAACGTGCGTCTGGAGCGCGCCGCGAGTTGGGAAGAAATCGAGGCGCTCTCGAAGAAGGAAGAAGTTCTGCTCGGCTGCGTCGACGAGGAAACCGAACAGCGCATGAAAGCCGCCGTGGACGAAGCCTACCGTACGGGTGACACCCTGGGCGGCGTTTTCGAAGTGGTGACGCGCAACGTGCCGGTGGGCCTGGGTTCGCACATCGCCTGGGACACGCGCCTGGACGGCCAACTCGCGCAGGCCATTGTCTCCATACAAGCGGTGAAAGGCGTCGAAATCGGAGACGCGGCCTTCGCGACTTCGGCGCCGGGCACGAAAGTACAGGACACCATTCATTACGACGGCGCCTCGCGGGAATTCACGCGCGGCTCCAATCGCGCCGGAGGTCTCGAAGGCGGCATCACCAACGGCCAGAACATCGTCCTTCGCGGCTTGCTGAAACCGATCTCCACCTTGCGGCGTCCGCTTGAATCCGCCGACCTGGTCACCAAGGAATCGTCTCCGGCCGCCTACGAGCGCAGCGACGTTTGCGTGGTGCCGGCGGCGGGCGTTATCGCCGAAGCCATGACGGCACTGGTTTTGGCGCGCGCTTTCTTGGAGAAATTCGGTGGGGATTCTCTCCGCGAGGTGAAACGGAATTTCGAAAGCTACCAATCGCAGGTAAAGAGCTACTGATGATCTATCCGATTGTGAAATACGGCCAGCCGGTTCTGGAGCAGCCGGCGGAAACCGTCACCGAGTTCGACACTCCGGAACTCAACCAGCTATTGGACGACATGTTCGAGTCGATGCACGCCGCGCGCGGCGTAGGTTTGGCCGCGCCGCAAATCGGCATCGGCCGCCGCATCGCGGTCATCGACACCTCGGCCGGTGAAGATCCGGCGCAGAGATTGGTGCTCATCAACCCGGAAATTCTCAGCAAGGAAGGCACTCAGACCCTCGAGGAAGGCTGCCTCAGCATCCCGGGTTTCCGCGAAGACGTGCGCCGCTCAAACAAGGTCACCATTCGCGCGCAAAACGCCAAGGGCGAATTCTTCGAAATGACCGGCGAAGATCTGCTGGCGCGCGCCTTCCAACACGAGACCGATCATTTGAACGGCCGCCTCTACATCACGCACGTCAGCCCGCTCAAACGCGACCTGATCCGCCGCAAGATCCGTAAGCTGCAAAAGGCCGGCGAATGGGCCTGATCGCGCTCCGATGAAAACCGTCTTTCTGGGCACGCCGGCGTTCGCGGTGCGCTTCGCTGGAGGCCTTGGCCGCGGCCGGTCACGAAGTGCTCGCGGTGTTCACGCAGCCAGACCGCCCCAGCGGACGCGGGCATACGCTGGCCGCGCCGCCCGTCAAACAAGCCGCGCTCTCGCGGGGCCTCACCGTGCATCAGCCGGAACGTATCCGGCGTCCGGAGGCCGTGGAACTTGTCGCGGCGCTGCGCCCTGAAATCATGGTTGTGGTGGGTTACGGGCAGATCATCCCGCCCTCGATTCTCGACATCCCGCCGCACGGCATCGTCAACGTACACGCATCGCTTTTGCCGCGCTATCGCGGCGCGGCGCCCATACAGTGGGCCATCGCGAGCGGCGAGACGCGCACCGGAGTCACCACCATGCGCATCGACGCCGGCCTTGACACCGGCGACATGCTGCTCAAGGCGGAGACGGAAATCGGCCCGCTGGAAACCGCGCAAGATCTTTCCGCGCGCCTGGCGCGCATGGGCGCCGCGCTGCTGCTGGCAACGCTCATAGGAATCGAGAAGGGCACCATCGCGCCCGTGAAACAGAATCCAGCCGAGGCCACCTACGCGCCGGTGCTCAAGAAAGAAGACGGACTCATCGACTGGCGCCGCACGGCCGCCGAAATTCACAATCGCGCGCGCGGCTTCGCGCCATGGCCCGGCGCTCACACACGTTTTCGCGGCGGCGGTTTCCAGATCCTGAAGACGCGCCCCGCCGAAGTGAAACTGGAAGGCGCGCCCGGTTCGCTGCATGTGCGCAAGAGCGCCTTGCTGGTATGCTGCGGCCAGGGCCAAGCGTTGGAGTTGATCGAAGTACAACCCGAGGGCAAGAAGCCCATGGCCGCCGCGGCCTTCCTGAACGGCTATCGCGTCGCCGACAATGAACAGTTGGGAGAATGAAAGGTTGAATCTACCGCTCGGTTTTCGCTACGCATCCATCTACGCGGGTATCCGCAAGCAGCGCCGCGACGATGTGGCGCTGATCGTGGCCGACACCCCGGCCTCGGCCGCCGCCATGTTCACCACCAATCGCGTGAAGGCGGCGCCGGTCACCGTGTCGATGGCGAACTTGAAAGCCTCGCGCGGCAAGGTGCGCGCCATCGTGGTGAACGCGGGCAACGCCAACTGCGCCACGCGCACCGGACGTAGCGTCGCCCTGGCCACCTGCCGCGCCGCGGCCGCTGCGCTGAACTGCCCGGCCGCGCAGGTGCTGCCCGTCTTCCACCGGAGTCATCGGCGTCGAGCTGGACGCGTCGCTGCTCGTAAAAGCGATGCCGAAGCTGGTAGAGGGCCTTTCGGCGGACCGTTTCGACGACGCCGCGCAGGCCATCCTCACCACGGATCTCACCAGAAAGGTCGCCTTCCGCGAGGTGCGTCTCAAAGGCGGCCGCGTGCGCATCGCCGGCATGACCAAAGGTTCCGGCATGATTCATCCGCGCATGGCCACCACGCTCGGTTTTGTGATGACCGACGCGGACGCGACGCCCGCCGCGCTGCGGCCCATGCTGCGGGAAGCCATCGAGCACAGCTACCACCGCCTTTCGGTGGACAGCGACACTTCCACCAACGACACCGTCGCCGTGCTCGCCAGCGGCGCCTCCGGCGTGAAGATCACACCCGGCGACCGCGCGGCGTTCCAGGCCGCGCTCGAAAACGTGCTGGCGAGTCTGGCCCAGCAGATCGCCCGCGACGGCGAGGGCGCCTCGAAGTTCGTCACCATCGTGGTTTCCGGCGCGGCCAACGACGACGACGCCGCCCAAATCGCCCGTTCCATCGCGAATTCGCCGCTGGTGAAGACCGCCATCGCCGGCTCCGATCCGAATTGGGGCCGCATTCTCTCGGCCGCGGGCAACGCCGGGGTCAAGCTGGATCCCGCGCTCTGCGACGTCCACCTGCAAGGGGTCGCGGTGTGCCGCCGGGGTCTGGCCGCGCGAGTTCGACGAACCGGCGCTCGAGCACAAGCTGGACGACAAGGAGTGCCTGATCCGATTTTCGATTCGCGGCAAGGGTCGCGGCCAGGCGCGCTTCTGGACTTGCGATTTCACCGAAGGCTACATCAAGATCAACGCCAGTTACCGAACCTAATGCGGTGCGGCCGATCCTGGAGTAAGATGCCCGGTAGGCAAAATCTGGTACAGGCACGAAGTTTCGCAGGGCGATCGTCCCGATGCGCGCCGTGCCGATCCGGCGCTTGCGCCGCGAATGGAGGCCCCTGCCATGCTCTCTTCCATTCGTCTGATGCTGCTCGCGACATCCGCCGTATGGGTGTGTCTGGCCCAGCCGGCCATGATCGGTAACGGCGATCGCGTCACCTATGGTCGCGCCGGCGTGCGCGGCCATCTCGCGGTGGGCTTGTGGCCGCACCCGGTGGCCTTCGATTACGACGGCGACGGGAAAACGGATCTGATGGTCGGCTGCCCCGACCGCCCGTACAACGGCACCTACCTGTTCCGCAACATCGGCACCAATCGCGAGCCGCTGTTCGCCCCCGCCGTGCGGCTAGGCAAGGGTCTGAAGGATCTGGTGGCGGCCGACTTCAACGGCGACGGCAAACTGGACCTGGTCGTCAACGGCGGCTATTACAGCGACGTCCGGCGCAACGGCTTGCGCGAGTACGTGAGCGTGCGCGTTTCGCGCGACTTCCACATGGGGCGCGACGATCTCTGGTATCCGGTGGATTGGGACGACGACGGCAAGATCGACCTGCTCGAAGGCGTGAGCGACTGGCGGGAATACGGTTGGGACGACGCTTTCAATTCGAAGGGCGAGTGGACGCACGGCCCCATCCACGGCTACGTTTACTTCCACCGCAACCTCGGCAACAACGACCATCCCGTGTATGCGCCGCCGGTGGCCCTCATGGCCGGCGGCAAGCGTCTGGACCTGCGCGGCAGCCCCTCCCCCAACCCGGTGGACTGGTTCGGACGCGGGCGCCTGGACCTGATCGGCGGCGATTTCATCGACACCATCACCATCTTCGAAAACCTCGGCACACGTTCGGCGCCGCGCCTGGCCCGCGGCCGCCTGGTCGAAGCCGGCGGCCAACCCGTGCACATGGAACTGTGCATGATCCAGCCGCGCGTGGTGGATTGGTACGGCGACGGCCGCCCGCACTTGATCGTGGGCCAGGAGGACGGCACCGTGCTCTGGATCGAGAACGTCGCCCGCAAAGGCGAACCGCCCACGTTGAAGGCCCCGCGCTATTTCGAACAAGTGGATCCGTTTCTCAAAAGCGGCGCGCTCTCCCGCCCCGTCCCCGTCGACTGGAACGGCGACGGACGACTGGATCTTCTCGCCGGCAACTCCGGCGGCTACGTGCAGTATTTCGAAAACGTCGGCACCAAGACGGAGCCCGCCTGGGAAGACCGCGGCTACCTGAAGGCCGCGGGCTCCACCATCCACGTCACGGCCGGACCGAATGGTTCGGTGCAGGGGCCGGTGGAAGAAAAGTGGGGTTACTCCAACCCGGTGGCGGCGGATTGGGATCTGGACGGCCGCCTCGACCTGGTGGTGAACGACATTTGGGGCAAGGTGGTCTGGTATCGCAACGTCGGCTCGCGCACGAATCCCGTGCTCGATAAAGTGCAACCGGTGGAAGTGGAGTGGACCGGCGCGCCGCCCAAGCCGCGTTGGGTTTGGTGGACGCCGCGACCCAAGGAACTGGTGACCCAGTGGCGCACCACGCCGCGCGTGGTGGATTGGAACCGCGATGGGTTGCCGGATCTGGTGATGCTCGACCACCGAGGGCTACTTGGCCTTCTACGAGCGCTACCGCGACGGCGCCGCGCTCAAGCTGAAGCCGCCCACACGCATCTTCCTGGATCAGGCCGGCGCGCCGCTACGGCTGGCCGCGAAAGCGGCGGGCGGCAGCGGGCGCCGCAAGATCGACGCCGTGGATTGGGATGGCGACGGCGATCTGGATCTGATCGTCGACAGCGAGCGCAACGCGGCCTGGTTTGAGAACGTGGGGTCCCAGCAGAAGCCCGTGTTCGTCTACCACCCCGACCTGGTGGACCGGCCGCTCAACGGCCACAACCCCACCCCCGCCGCCGCAGACTTCAATGGCGACGGCCGCCTGGACCTCATCATCGGAGCCGAGGACGGCTTCTTCTACTTCTTCGACCGCCGTTACATCGACCGGGTCGCCTCGCACGCGACGCTGCCGGGCGAGGGGCGCCTGCCGAAGCCGTAGCGTCTCGCCAAACGTGAGCGGCTGGCGGTCGGCGAGTGGGTCCGGCGTGCGCTTCGCGATGCCCGTTCGCGCCAACCGGTACACGAACCCGAAACCAAACTAAAAGCTGTGCGGCGTGGCGCGCGGTACTCCTTCCCCACCGCCGATATCCACCAGATGCTCGGCGAAATCGAGCGAGGCTACCAGAGTTGATCTTCGTCGACTCCAACATCCCCATGTACCTGCTCGGCGCGCCGCATGCGCACAAGTTCGGGGCGCAGATATTACTGGAGCGGCTGATCGCGGACGGACAGCGGTTGGTGACCGGCGCGGAAGTCTTACAGGAGATCCTGCACCGCTATGCCGCCATCGACAAGCGCGAAGCCATTGCACCGGCGCTGGAGGTGACGCTCGACATCGCCGATGAGGTTTTCGCCGCCGAGAAGGCCGACGTGCTGAGCGCCGCGACGATCCTACAAGGCCGCGTCGGGCTTTCGGCTCGCGGTTCGATGCGCATCGCCGTCATGAAGCGGCACGGCATCCGCTCCATCCTGAGCTTCGATGCGGACTTCAACCGCTGGCCCGGATTGAAGCGCATTCACCGCGTCTGAGGCGCCGGGGCGCGCGTTTCGGCCAGCGCCTTGCGGATCGCCGCCACCACTTGGGCGGCCAGCGCTTCCGAACCCTTCTCCGTGAAGTGAACGTTGACGGGGTGCTGGATCTCCTTTAGACGCGGGAGAGCGAAGGCGTAGAGATCGTCGATGGCGACGCCGTTCTCCTGCATCACGCGCAGCGCGGCGGCGTTGTAGGCCACCACGTCTTCCGGTTTGCGCGGCGGGGCCAACCGGGCCCTCGGGCACCGGCGTCGTAGTGGCCCAAATCAACTTCGCGCCGGTGGCCTTCAAGCGCTTGACGAACAGTCGCAGATAGCGCTCATAAAGCGCGATCGGCACTTGCGGCTCGCCGTCGCTCAAGCGCTTCAGATCGTGCAGGCCGAAGTTGAAGTGGATCACGTCCCACTTCTGTTTGCCCAGCCACGCATCCATCTGAAACACGCCGTTGCCGCTGGTGCCGGCGTTGGTGGGGATGCGCAGCACATTGGCTTCGCCGGCGAGCAACTTGCGTACCGGCAGGGTGTAGCCGACCGATATCGAGTCGCCGATTAGCAGCACGCGCGGCAGGCCGGGTTGCTCGTCGATGGGCGCGTACACAGGATTCGGCGCCGATTGCGACATCGCCAGGGTGCCAGACAGAAGGACCAGAATCGCGGTTAGCTTCATGTCCACGATTCTGCCACACGGCGTATTCAGATTTGTAACAGTTCCGCGCGCAGCGTCTCGAAGTTGCTCGGCGTCACCAGTTGGAACCGCACGCCCAGACGCGTGAGTTTGCGCAAGGCTTTCTGAAAATCGCCGCTGGGCAGTTCCGGGCCGGCCAGGAATAAGTCTCCCTGTTCGACGCGGAACGGCAGCACGCGCCACTGGCGAACGAAATCCGCGGGCAAGGCTCGCGAAACGCGGCGTGGAATGGCGCTGGCATTCAGCTTCGCGAGCGGAACGTTGTCGCGCAAGCTTAGCGCTTCGTAATAATCGTCTTCGCTCAGTTTGCCGAGCCGCACCAGGTAGTCGCCGAGGTCCACGCCATCAGGCTGGCTGGCCCGCGCCCGTTCCAGGTCCTCCACGCCGACGTAGGCCGAACCCACCAGTATCTCTTCGAGCGTGCGCTTGTGCGTGACCAGGGCGCTTCTGGAAGGGTAGGCGTGCTCGGTCTTGACCCACACCAGCGGCTGCGCGCGCGCTCGTGCCACGGCGTAACGCCCCAGCGCGCCGGCGGTGGCGATGAAGTTGATCCAATTGGCCCAGCCCATGCGAATCGGAACGCCCATGGCAAAACGCCAGCCGTAGATCCTTCCCACCGAGCCCATGCGGATAGCCGTGGCCACCATCACTATTGCCAGGTTCGCCATCAGCATCCACTCGGTGAGGGCCGGCTTGGCGGCTTTGGCCAGTCCCCAGGGCGTTCCGTGCCACGCGCTCCAACTCCAGGTGGCCGCGCCGTAGCAGAAGATGGCGTTGGTCAGGATGGCGATGAAGCTCCCTAACAGGCATTTGCGGTCGCGCCAATACCAATAGAGCTGGCGCAAGTCGCCGCGCCATCCATGCCGCTCCCAACTCTGCAGCGAAATGCCCATCACCCAGCGGGTGCGTTGACGGATGGACTGGCCCAGCGTCTGCGGAAAGTACCCGCGCGTCGCCACGGGTTGCGAGGCTTTCAAACGAATCGGCAGGAAGATCTGCTTGCAGCCGAGCGCATGCAGGCGGATGCCGTTCTCGTAATCTTCGGTCAGGCACTCCGGCTCGAACACGCGATTCGAGTCTCGCTCCGCCAGCATGTCGAGCGCTTCCCGGCGGTACCCGGTGCCCACGCCATTGGACGGAATGAACGAGCCCAGCAACTGCCTGGCGTGGATGTCCTTGGTCTGATACTCGGCGAATTCGTCGCAGTAAACACCATGCGTCAACTGTCGTAACGGCGTGGGCAGCGGCAGCACCGGCACCTGCACGAAATCGTAGGTTCCGGTGAAATAATTGATGCGGCGCAACGAATCGGGGTGGATCAAGTCCTCGGCGTCGTGCGTCACCACCACTTCATAGCGCATGCCGCGGCGCTCCTCGATGAGCAGCATGTGCTGGTAGATCCAGTTGAGGCAATCGGCCTTCGAGGTGGGCCCATCGTGCGGGCAGACGGCCACCTCCACCCGCGGCCAGCGCGCGCAGGCTTCGCGCAGGGCCGCGAGCGTGTCGGCGTCGTTCGGATAAACGCCGACGAGGAAATCGAAGCTCGAGTATCGAATGGCGGCCAGGTTGTGCTCGAGCATGGCAGCGACTACTGGCGCTTCGCGCCACAGCGGCACAAAAACTGCCACGCGCTTTTCGGGCGTCCCGGTGAGTTGTTCTTCCGTCACATCGAGATCGGACGCGCGGCCGTCCAGGCGGCTTCTGATCCAATGTTGTAGACACACCACGGCCAGCACCATGTCGTCGATTCCGCTCAGGAGAATCCAAACACTTAGCGGCGCGAGCAGCGCGGCGATCCGTTGGTCGGCATACGTTATCAACACTTCGAGCCCGATCACTCGTCCACCTGAGGTAGTGCGTCCAGCCGCCCGAAGTTCGCCCGGATTCTTGCCGTTTTGTGGCACAATGGCGCCATGAACCGTCTGAAACGAAGCTGGATCGCCGGTTGTCTCGCTGTGACGCTGCTGCTGGGCATGGCGGCAATGCGCGTCACCGCCGGGCAAGACAACGATTTTCATTTCTCCATCGTCGGCGACCGCACGGGATCGGCCACCGCGCAGGTCTACGGCCGGGTTTGGCGCGAGATCGACATGCTGCACCCGGCGTTCGTCATCAACGTCGGCGACACCATCCAAGGCGGCGGTGACGATAAGAACGACGAGCAGTGGAAGGAAATCAGAACGCTGTTCAATCGTTACAAACAATACCCGCTGTATTTGGTTCCCGGCAACCACGACGTTTTTTCGGCGGCGTCCGAAAAAGCCTTCGTGAGAGAGACCGGCCGGCCGCTGAGCTACAGCTTCAACTATCAGAACGCTCACTTCACCGTGCTCGACAACAGCCGCGGCCTCGAACTGAGCGCCGCACAGCTCGAGTTCCTGGAAGCGGACCTCGCCCGGCACCAGGCGCAACGCCCCAAGTTCGTCTTCTTTCATAAACCGTTCTGGATTCCTCTGGTGGGCGTGGGCAGCGGCGAGTTCGCACTGCATAAACTGGCCAAGAAGTACGGCGTGGATTACGTTGTCAGCGGCCACGGCCACACTTTCATGCGCCTGCCCTTCGACGGCGTGGTCTACATGGAGGTGGGATCCAGCGGCGGAGGGGTCGAGAAGAAACTCGAACGAGGCGCCGGCTTCCGCAGACGGCATTTTCTTCCATCACGTCTGGGCCTACGTGAAAGGTGGCAAGGTTAGTATGACCGTGAAAGAGCTGGACGGAATGCGGGGACAAGGCCGTATGTTTCGCGCCGAGGATTGGGACGCGCACGGCCCGCACTTCGACACCGGCGACCCGGCCCTCACCGACAAGCCCGGAACTTAAACGAATTTCAGCATCCGGCGGCCATACTCGTTCATCCAACAGGGTGAACAAGGAGAAAAATATGGCCTTCACCCTAGCCCCGTTGCCGTACGCCTTTGACGCCCTGGA
Source organism: Terriglobales bacterium (assembly GCA_963745655.1). GTDB lineage: Bacteria > Acidobacteriota > Terriglobia > Bryobacterales > Bryobacteraceae > JAJFUV01. Next base: position 204,471 of record CAVUYK010000001.1, read on the forward strand.
GCCTTCCATCGACAAGGCGACCATGGAGATTCACCATGGCAAACACCACGCCGCCTACGTCGCGAATTTGAACAAGGCACTCGAATCGGCTCCCAACCTCGCCACCCTCAGCCTGGAACAGTTGCTCGCCAACAACCTGGCCGCGGTTCCCGAATCCATTCGCACGGCGGTGCGCAACAACGGCGGCGGTCACGCCAACCACACCATGTTCTGGCAGGTCATGTCGCCCAAGGGCGGCGGCCAACCCGGCGGCAAGCTGGGCGAGGGCATCGCCAGCGTCTTCGGCGGCTTTGACAACTTCAAGGAGAAGTTCTCCGCCGCGGCTATGGGCCGCTTCGGCTCTGGCTGGGCCTGGCTGGTGAAAGACGCCTCTGGCAAACTGGACGTCTACTCGACGGCTAACCAGGATTCGCCGATCCTCGAAGGCAAGACACCACTTGTAGGCCTGGACGTCTGGGAGCACGCTTACTATCTGAAGTATCAGAACCGCCGCGCCGAATACGTGGGGGCGTGGTGGAATGTCGTGAACTGGGCCGAAATCGAAAAGCGCTTCAACGCCTTGAAGTAACCCACTACGGAAACTGGGATTTCCGCTTCTTGTGGCTGGAAGGGCGGCTGCTAGCAGCCGCCCTTCTTTTTGAAGTTTGACGCTCTGACCACCCCAACTATTCTTGCCCCGTCTGCTGGCACTCGAGGACCATCCAGTTGCCAGAGAATTGAAAGGGATCCGGACGAAGCGGCATGATGTGGTTGAGGTGAAGCGTGCCCCGGCCAAATCTCACGGCTTGCTGTATGCCACGCGCATTCTGTCCATCCTGTGGGCCGGCTTCTGGAGCTGGTTCGGGCTAGTGTACTGAGTCAGAAGTTCACAGCATAAGTCCCGGTGGGGCGGACGCCCTCGTCCACGCCGGACCCCTCGGTCCGGCCCTCGCGGAATCTGTTTGAATGCCGAAAACTAGGCCGACGAGGGCGTCGGCCGCGGTCCAGGGGGACCGCCCCACCAGGCGAACTTGTTAAACGAACATCCAACTCAGGACACTGGCTAGCGGCATTGCAGAAAAGCTCTCGCCGCTGGGAGTGTTGGATACACACGGCGGCCCCCGGACTCTTCTTTGTTCTGCTGGTTCTGATCGCCTGGCGCTGGCCAGTCGCGGGCGGCATCGTGCTGTTTGCGACAGGCGTGGCGGTCTCCGTCGCCTACCAAATCATGTTCGCGCGCGTGCCAGTTCATGCGCGGAACTTCGTGCTCCTTACCATGGCCGCTCCACCCCTGGTTTGTGGAATCCTCCTACTGTGGCGCGCCTGGCTGCAACGCGACGCTTCCCATTCCGTTTGACCCGCCCCATCGAGTATCGCTACGCTAGCTCGAGATGGCCACGAACAACGCGATTCGCCGCGAGCCGTTCAATCGACTGCAACGCAACGCCCTCATCCTGCTGGTTCTTTCCGTCGTCATCAACTACATAGACCGTGGTAACTTGTCGGTAGCCGCGCCCCGCCTCAGCATCGAGCTGGGCCTTCTGCCTCAGCAACTCGGTGTGCTGCACTCCTTGTTCTTCCTCACCTACGCGCTGTTTCAGATCCCGGCCGGGTGGCTGGTGGACCGCTACAACGTGAACGTGGTCTTCGCCGCCGGGTTCGCGCTTTGGTCGCTGGCAACCGGCGCGACGGGCTTCGCATCGACGTTCACCATCCTGGCTTCGCTGCGCCTTTTGCTGGGCGCCGGCGAGGCCGTGGCCTACCCGTCGTATTCGAAGATCATCGCCCACACCTTCGCCGAACATCAACGTGGATTCGCCAACGCACTCATCGACGCCGGCACCAAGCTGGGCCCCACGCTCGGCACGCTCATCGGCGGGCTGATCGTCTCGCACGTGGGCTGGCGCTCGCTGTTCTGGATGGTCGGTTTCCTCAGCCTGCTGTGGCTGGTGCCGTGGTTGCGCTGGGCCCCCCCGGCGCCCGTGAAGACCAGCGGGCAGCCGCCCAGCCCTTCGATCAGGGAGATTATCTCCCACCGCTCCGCCTGGGGCACCTTCCTGGGATTGTTCTGCATCAACTACGCCTGGTACTTCCTGCTCACCTGGATGCCCTACTGGCTGGTGAAGGAGCGCGGCTTCACCATGGACCGCATGGCTGTGTTCGGCGCCATCCCCTATCTGGCCGCGGCGCTCGGCAGCACCTTCTGGGGCTGGCTTTCCGACCACCTTATCCGAAAAGGACACGCGCCCTCGAAGGTGCGCAAGGCCTTCGTCGTGGCCGGCCAGTTGAGCGCCCTTTGGCTGCTGCCAACCGTCTTTGTTACGAGCAACACGCTGATGCTGGTGTTCCTCACCATCGCGCTGATGACCATGACCCTGACATCCAGCCATTGGGCCATCACACAGCGCCTGGCCGGCCCCGTGGCCGCCGGCAAGTGGACCGGCATCCAGAATTTCTTCGGAAACCTGTCGGGGGTGGCCGCACCCGCCATCACCGGCCTCATCGTGCAGCGCACGGGCCAGTTCTACCCGGCGTTTGTTTTAGTGGTGGTGGTAATTCTGCTGGGCGCCTGCTGCTACGGCTTTCTGATTCGAAAGGTGGACCCCATCGAGTGGAGTACGCAGCCCTGAGGCTGACGCTGCTGGCCGTGGTGGCCGCCACGCTCGCCGCCGCCCCGCGCGTGAGCCTGACCCTGGTGCCCCCAACACCGGTCACCGACAAGATCCAACTCGAGGTTCGCGCCGCAGTGTGGAACGACAGCCTCCATCCCGCCACCTTCGACGCCACCATTTACCTGGACCGCGAATCGCCCGCCACGTTACTGAACCGCCAGACCCTGCGCGTCGAGGCGAACTCCGCCTCCGGTATTGGCTTTAGGTGGCCGACGCGCAACCACGCGGGCCAGCACGAACTGCTGCTCGCCGTGCGCGCCGGAAAGCGCGTCTATCGCACCCGGCGGCCGCTCCTCATCGCCCGGTCGGCCGACCGCGCCACCGGGAGGATCGATGGCGCATGGTTCAGCCTGGTCCACTGGAGCGAGACTGAAGGCCGCTACATGAACCGCGACCTCGAACGCCTCACCGATTCCGGTTGGCGCGCGCAGGTCCGGGGCCTCCATCACCTCGCCATGAACGTCATCGTCATCGAGGAAGTCTTCCGCAACACCGCCTACCCCTTCAAGCACCACATGGAGCGCGACGGCTATCCCGGGCGCGCCTACTACAACTCCAAGCTCTACCCGGCTCGCATGAAACTGGCCGCCCGCGACCCCATCGGCAGCATCCTCGACGAGGCCGACCGCCGCGGAATCCACGTCTTCCTGGGGGTCGGTATGTACGCATTCTTCGATTTCTCGCCGGGCGCTCTGGCGTGGCACAAAGCGGTGGCCAGCGAACTTTGGCGGATGTACGGCCATCATCCTTCGTTTTACGGCTGGTATGTTTCGGCCGAGATCTGCGGCAACCTGCTGCCCTGCGTCGCCATGGGACCGGCCGAAGCGCGGGAAGCCCGCGCTCAGTTGGTGCGCTTCTTCCGGGAATTCCGGGCGCATTGCCGCGCGCTCGCCCCGGATCGGCCCGTCATGCTCTCCCCCAACTCCCACTTCATGCCACAGGCCGAGCCGGCGTGGCGCGAGCTTCTGGGCACGCTCGACATTGTCTGCCCATTCGGGTTCCACCGCCAGCCTAAAGGCGACCTGACCGGAGAACAAGCGGCCCTCTGGCTCCAGAGAGTCTGCGACCAGACCGGAGCGCATCTCTGGCTCGACCTCGAGGTGTTCAACTTCGAAAAGGCCACGGGGGCGCTCATACCTAGGCCTGTGGAAGGGTTAATCGGCGACCTGACTCGATTCCGTAATTTCGAAAAAGTGCTTTGTTTTGAGTATTCAGGCCTACTGAACGAACCCACAAACCCTGCATCCTCCCGGTGGCCGTGAAACGGTTAAATTGTGGCAGGACTATAAGAATTATCTGGACAAATACCCCCTGAAACAGTAACCTGTTCTCAGGTGCCCTCGTCCAATGAACTAAGGAGGGTGACTAGTGTAGCTTTTCTCGCTCCCTCGTCCTTTTATCGGATTTGGCCTTCGCCTTGAGCGGGTTGCACGCCCGTTTGCTGAAGGCCGGCCGGTGAGTATGATCCTCCGAGTACTCACCGGCTTTTCTTTTTAGGGGGCGCTGAAGGTCGGCGATCAGGGCAGGAAAAATAGTACATCGGGGCGGATAGTACTATTCTCCAGCGCGGTGCATACGCCGCAAACCGTGCGATAACCCGCCCAGCCGACGTGTACTATTTCCGGAATCTTGGCTGGATCGTCCGGCCGGTGATAGGACGAAATGGCGAGCCTGGGGTGATAGGCGGCGAGCGTCTGGCGCGCGCCGGCGAGTGCGCGCTGTTCGGCGCCTTCGATGTCCATCTTGATGTAATCCACCCGTTCCAGTTTCAGCTCCGCCACTAATTTGTCGATGGTGGTGAGCGGTAGACGCAGCCTCCCGGAAGCGCCTTCCGGATGCATCACAAAGCTATCGGCGGCGGAGTTCGTCGGGTCAACATTGAGAACCAGCCAGTCGTCTTTGTCCCAGACGCCTTTGGGGTAGATGACCACGCGCCCGGCGGCCAGTTCCGCCGTGAAGTTTCTCCTCAGGCACTCCAGGTTCTCCGGCGCTGGCTCGATGGCCACCACCAGTTTCGCGCCGGCGTCCAAGGCCTCGCGGACGTACACGCCGACGTTGGCACCGCAATCGAGCACTACGTCTCCCGCGCGCACGGCCAGTTCGCCCGTGCCATAAATCTTGCGTTCCTGCTCGGCCAGGTTATAGGGCAGCACGAAATCGCTGCCGGCGGGCATCCAGTAGCGAGTCGTGGGGGTCTGCCAGAGGTGGAACCCGGCGGGATCTTTCTGGATCTCGCGAATTTCCTTGAGGATGCGGTCCTTGATCTGGATCTGACGCTGGGCGTTGCCGCGGCTCTGGAGCGCCTGGCGCCACGAGCAGGATGGGCTGCGCCCGATCAGCACCAGGGCGGTCAACCGCGCGGGCGGATAGAACCACAAAGCGGCGGCCAGCGCCACAATCACGGCCACGAATTTCAAAACTCGGCTCACCAGACGATTATCGCAGGGAAGCCGAACCCTCCGCACACCACCGCACATCCAACCAATAGCGGCACTTCATGAGCACACCTCCTCGTATTCTCACCACCACTGTCGGCTCGTACCCGGTCCCGGATTGGCTGGCCGCGCTCCCCAGCGAACAGGCGCGGCTGGATGCGACACGAGTGATCTTCGACGTCCAGCGGCAGGCGGGGATCGACCTGCCCACCGATGGAGAGCTGTACCGTTTCGACGTGAACCACCCCGACACCAACGGGATGATCGACTACTTCATCCGCCCCATGGCGGGCGTGCGGGCGAGCCTGGGACGCAGCGAGCACGAAGCCTTCTCCCGCAAGGACTCCATGCGTTTTCGCAAAAAGGCCGCCGGCGCCGTGACGGGCCCTTTGGGCGAAGGCGGATTGAACCTGCTGGCGGATTGCGAACTGGCGGCCAGCGTTTCCGGCGGTCCCTTCAAGTTCACCGTGACCAGCCCCTACATGCTGGCGCGAACGCTGCTCGATAATCACTATGGTGATTTCGCGGCTTTGACCATGGCCATCGCCGATGTGCTGGCCGCGCAGGTCCGTAACCTGGGCTGCGCGTGCGTCCAGGTGGATGAAGCGAACATACCCGGCAATCCCGACGACGCGCCACTGGCCGCCGCCGCCATCAACCGCGTTCTCGACGAAGTGGAGGTGATGCGCGCGGTGCACTTGTGCTTCGGCAATTATGGCGGACAGAGCGTCCAGAGCGGCACTTGGCAGAAGCTCATCGGGTTCTTGAACACGCTGCACGTAAACCACCTGATTCTCGAACTGGCGCACCGCCCGCCGGAAGATCTGCTGGCGCTGCGACAGGTGCGCCCGGACATCACACTCGGCGTGGGCGTCGTCGACATCAAAGTGAATCACATCGAGACGCCGGATGAAGTCGCCCGGCGCATCGAAGCGGCCGAGAGGGCGCTAGGCCCGGGCCGCGTCGGCTGGGTGCATCCCGATTGCGGCTTCTGGATGCTGAAGCGTTCCATCGCGGACCGCAAGATGGCCGCGTTGGTGAAGGGGCGCAACCAGTACCTGGGCATCCGATGAAAAAAGGAGCCCGCTTCGCACCCGAAGGTTCCTGGCACACGGATCGCTCAACAGGCGCGCGCGTGCGGCAGCTCACCTCCTCAACCGCCATCAGCCATCCCACCTATTTTCTCCAGAGCGCGTTCCGCGCCGGAGACCGCCAGATATTCTTCACCTCCTACCGCTGCGGCCCGCCGCAGTTGTTCCTGGCCGGCTATCCCGACGGCGTGATTCTGCAGTTGACCGATGGCGCGCCCGTGCATCCTTTCTCCGCGCTGCTTTCTCCGAACGGCGAAGATCTGGTTTTCACGCGCGGTTGCGAGATCTGGATGCTGCGACTGGGGACGCTGGCCGAACAGTGCGTGTTCGCGATGAGCGAGGGCCAACTGGGCGAGTGTTCCATCTCGCCCGACGGCGAGTGGCTGACAGCCGCGTTCCAATCCGGCGGACGCCGCGGCCTGGTAGTGGGGCGCACGAACGGCACGCTGTGGCGCGAGATTCCCTTCCCGCGCACGGTGATTCATCCGCAGTTCCATCCGCTGGAACCCCAGTGGATCGAATTCTCGGCTGATCCGGCGCCGCGCATGCATCGAGTGCGTCGCGACGGAACGGGGATCGAGTGCCTCCACGAACACTCGAACGACGAATTCGTGGTGCATGAGACCTTCCTCGGCCGCACCGGCGACCTGGTCTTCACCGTGTGGCCGCACCTGCTTGCGCGCATGGACTGGACCACGCGTCACATCTCCACCATCGCCGAATTCAACGCCTGGCACATCGCGCCCAACCGCGCCGGCACCAGAAATCCTCTGCGACACCAACCATCCCGACCTCGGCCTGCACATCCTCGACGTCTCCACCGGCGCCCATCGCGCCGTGTGTCTTACCGAAGCCACCAACCAAGGTTCGCAGTGGTCTAAGAGCCGCTACGCGCTGGCGGAGGATTTCGCCGCGGCACGGAGCCAGGCGGCCCAGAGCGAGCGCGTGCTCAGTTGGATGGAAGCTTCCACCGATACCGTCTACGGCCCACAATGGACGCATCCGCATCCTTCCTGGTCGAGCGACGAATCCAAAGCCGCTTTCGCCAGCGATCGCACCGGCACCACCCAAGTCTACGTCGTAGAATTATAGGGCGGTATGCCGCGAGTCCCCGCACCCGGGACGCCGCGGAGAATCAAACGCCAAGGAGACTACGACAATGTTGGAATCCGTCAAAGGGGGCCGTAGAGGCTTCCTCGGCAGACTGATGGGCGCGGCGGGAATGACGGCGGCCGCGCCGGCGGCGAGCCTGGCGCAACCGGGCGCCTCGGGAAATGATTTCATTCCGAAATACGCCAGAGCGCAGGAGTACCGCTCGCTCAAACAATCCAGCCACGATCCGACGGGCGGCAATCGCGATTTCTTCAGCGTCCCGGCCGGCGCCACGCAAATGCTGCTGGAATCGAACCAGCCCGGCGCCATCACGCACATCTGGTTCACCATCGCCGCGCAGAGCCAGATGCACTTGAAAGAGCTTGTGCTGCGCGCTTACTGGGACGGCAGCCCCAAGCCCAGCGTGGAAGTGCCGGTGGGCGATTTCTTCGGACTCAACCTGGGACAGTATCAGATCTACGAATCGGCCTATCTGGCTTGCTCGCCGGGCCGCTCGCTGAACTGCTACTTCTACATGCCCTGGCGGCGAAACGCGCGCTTCACCGTGACCAACGAGGGCGCGCAGGAGGTTCGCGCCTTCTACTCGAACATCGACTACATCAGCGTCAACAGCCAGCCGGCCGACATGCTCTACTTCCACGCGCAGTACCGCCAGGCGGCCCCGTGCGTGCCTCCGCCGGGCGAACCCACCAAGCTGAATCCCGACGGCAAATATAATTACGTCTACGCGGAAGCGCGCGGTCGCGGCCACCTGATGGGCGTGACGCTCGGCGTGCAGACCAACGCCGACGGTTGGATGGGCGAAGGCGACGACATGATCTTCATCGACGACGAGTCCAAGCCGCTCATCATCGGCACCGGAAGCGAGGACTACTTCCTGGGAAGCTGGAACTTCGGCGGACGCGACGGCGCCGTGCCTTTCAGCCATCACTACTACGGCGCGCCCATCATCGTCATGCCGGAGCGCACCGGCGGGCGCTACTGCTGCTACCGCTGGCACGGCGACAATCCCGTCACCTTCACGCGTTACATGAAGCACACCATGGAGCACGGCCACGCCAACGACCGCCGCGATAACTTCTATTCGGCTTGCTTCTGGTATCAGACCGAACCTTACACTAATTTCCCGGCGCTGCCTCCGGTTGCCGAGCGTACACCGAGATTGAAGATACCCTCATGAAAAAACTAGTTGCCATTCCCGTTACCCTGGCGGCCGGCATCGCGCTGGCCGCCGACCCGTCCGGCGTGGATCTCTGGAAGGCCGCCGACCTGAAAGCCGCCGCGAGTGAGTTAGCCGCCCAACTCGGTAGCAACAAATCCGCGGGCAAGTCGCTGGCGGCTTACTCGAACCACGCCGTCCTGCTGACGCACCGTGAAGCCAATGGCGAAGCCGAGATACACGACACCAAGGTGGACGTCTTCTTCGTGGTCGCCGGCACGGCCACCCTCGAAGTGGGCGGTGAAGTGGTCAATGCGAAGAAGAAGGGCCCGGAGACGCTCGGGGCGTCCATCCGCGGCGGCGTAAAGAAATCGCTCGCGCCCGGGGACATCGTGCACATTCCCGCCAAAACGCCGCATCAGCTTTTGATCAAACCCGGCGGTAAGTTCACTTACGTCATCCTGAAAGTGGACCAATAAATCGGTCAGCCTGATCTGCGCGCTTTTTCCGTCCCGGCCTCCCGGCCTTTCTGGAAAAATCGCGCAGATCAGGCTGACCAATTTATTTGACCGATTTATTTTCCTAGTACACTTTGAGTATGAAATGTGCCATCGCACTGCTGCTTCTCGCCTTGCTGACGCATGCCGCCTCCGCCCGGGAGTTCCATGTCAGCGTCAAGGGAAACGACCACGACGACGGTTCGTCCTCAACGCCATACAAGACCATTTCCGCCGCCGCCCGGGTGGCGCAACCGGGCGATGTGATCACCGTGCATGAGGGCACCTATCGCGAACGGGTGACGCCGCCTCGCGGCGGAGAGTCCGACGCGAAGAGAATCGTCTACCAGGCGGCCGCGGGCGAGAAGGCCGTCATCAAAGGATCGGAAGTGGTTCGCGACTGGAAACCTTTCCTGCCCGGCGTGTGGAAGGCGACCATTCCGAATTCCTTCTTCGGCAGCTACAACCCGTACAAGGATCTGATCTGGGGAGACTGGTTCACGGACAAGGGAAGACCGCACCACACCGGGGAGGTCTACCTGAACGGCAAGTCCCTTTGGGAAACTAATCTGCTGGAGCGAGTGCTCGACTCCGCAACCCGTGGCCGATACCGGGACCGCGACGGCTCCACCTACACCTGGTTTTGCGAGAGCGACGACAAGTACACGTACATCTACGCCAACTTCCACGACAAGAATCCCAACCAGGAACTGGTCGAGATCAACGTGCGGGACAGTTGCTTCTACCCGGATCAACCGGGCCGCGACTACATCACGATTCGCGGCTTCCGCATGAGCCAGGCCGCCACGCAGTGGGCCGCGCCCACGGCCGAGCAGATCGGGCTGATCGGCACCCACTGGAGCAAGGGGTGGATCATCGAGAACAACGTGATCAGCGACTCGAAATGCTCGGGCATCACGTTGGGTAAGGACCGCAAGACCGGTCACAACGTCTGGGTCAAGGAACCGGCCAAGGACGGCGCCACGCATTACAACGAAGTCATCCAGCGGGCGCTCGCGGCCGGCTGGTCCCGCGAAAAGATCGGTTCCCACATCGTCAGAAACAACACCATCTTCAACTGTGAGCAGACTGGAATTGCCGGAAGCCTCGGCGCCGTTTTCAGCCAGATCACCCACAACCACATCTACAACATCTGGACTAAGCGGCAATTCACCGGCGCGGAAATGGCGGGCATCAAACTCCACGGCGCCATTGATGTGGTTATCAAGAACAACCGGCTGCACAACACCGGCCGCGGCTTGTGGATGGACTGGATGGCCCAGGGAACGCGGATCACGGGCAACCTGCTCTACGACAACAGCACGGAAGACCTTTTTGTTGAGGTGGATCATGGGCCGTTTATCGTGGACAATAACCTGTTCCTATCCGGCATCAGTTTGAACGACATGTCCGAGGGTGGCGCCTATGTGCATAATCTGATGTCCGGAAAAATCGTCAGCCGGCCGGAACTAACTCGCTCCACACCCTATCATCAGGCGCACTCGACGGCGCTCGCGGGCCTAAGCAGCACCAGGGGGGGCGACGACCGGTTCTATAACAACATCCTGATTGGGAATACCGATGCAGCCGCCAACGCGCGGGACCCGAAGTCCCAGCGCGTGTCCGGATTCGGGCTGTGGGTGTATGACACCAGAGAGCTGCCGTTGCAGACGGGCGGCAATGTCTATTACAACGGGGCGCGTCCTTACTCGAATGAGACCGACCCGCTGATCCTCTCCAGCATCGATCCCGAGATTCGAATGGAAGAGCAAGATGACGGCGTGTACCTTCACCTGACCTTGGGACCAGCGGTGCGCAAAGCAACGACCAGGCGCGTAACCACCGCCCTACTGGGGAAAGCCAAGATTCCGGGGCTGGCCTATGAGAACGCCGACGGTTCGCCCGTCATCATCGACTACGACTATTTCGGCAAACCGCGCGCGGAAGCCAGCCCCTCTCCCGGGCCATTCGAGAAGATAGGGCAAGGGGACCTAAGAATCAAAGTCTGGTAAGTCGCGCAAAATGGGGACTGGCTCGAATTTCGCCGCTTTTGCGAAACTTCGTGCCTGTACCCGATTTTGCGTCCCGCACTATGCCAGCACGAAAATGGGGACAGGCCGCATTGTCCGCTCGCTTCGCTCGGGACAATGTCGCCAGTCCCCATTTTCGCAGCAGCACTACACCAGCAGCGTGCGCACCAGACCGGCGAGCGCCGCGCCCGCGATTACCCAGAGCGTATCCAGGCGCGTGGTGGCGAGCACGATAAAACTCACCACCGCGATGGCGGTGTGAACGGGTGTGCGCAGGGCGTCGCCGGCCAACCCCGAGATGATCGAAATGATCAATCCGGAGGCCGCCACCGTGGCGGCTTGTATGGCGCTTTTGACGCGTGGCTTGTCGGCGCGCCGGCCCAGGTAGCGCAGCATCGGAATAATCAGAAACGCCGGCGTGATGAGCGCCAGCGTGGCCACCGAAGCGCCGGGCATTCCCGCCACGAAGTAACCCACGCTCACCATCCACAGCCCGATGGGTCCCGGCCCAATACGTCCGGTGGCCACGGCGGTATCGAGTTGGCGGTCCGTGAGAACCTGGTAGTGCACCACCAGATCGTTGCGCACCATGGGCAACGACGCCAAACCGCTGAAGGACGTGAAGGTAGCCTTGGCCAGCAAAACGTAGAGCAGCAGCAGATTCATGTGGCCTCCGGCGTGCGCCAGAACACGCCCACCAACGCCGCGAGCGCCAGAATCTCGATGGGCGAGCGGGAGGTGAACATACCCAGCGCCGTCGAGGCGGCCACCAGCACCACCGTGCGCAGCCACATGCCGCGATTGAGATACGGCCGCACCAGTTGCCACGCGCCCGCCGCCATCATGCCCACGGCCGAAGCGATGATGCCGTCGATGGCGCCCATGGCCAGCGGGTAGCCCTGCAGCACACCGTATTCATAGGTGAGCCACACCACCAGCGCGGCGCTCGGCAGCGTGGAGGCGAGCACCGCGAGAATGGCTCCCCACCATCCCGCCACGTGCCACGCCGCGCCCGCGCAGAATGCCAGCAGGTTGGTGCCGGGGGTGATGCGCGCCAGGCTGTAGGTGAGCCCGTACTGCTCTGGAGTGAGCCAACCGCGCCGCTCCAGCATCTCGCGTTGCAGCGCGGCCATGGTCGGATCGCCGCCGCCGAAGGTCAGATTGCCGATGCGCAGGAACAGCGCCGTCACCTTCGCCAGCCCCACGCGTGTCGGCATGCTCAATCAGTATTCCACGCTCACTAGAAACAAACCACGCGCCGGCGCCGTGGGTCCGCCTTTCTCTTGCGCGTTCGGTTCGAGCAGCGCGCGGATGCGCTCGCTGTCCAGATTTCCCTTCCCCGCCTCGAGCAGCGTGCCCACCAGGTTGCGCACCATGTGCTTGAGAAAGCCGCTGCCGCGCACGCGATAGATCAACCGGTCGCCGTCGAGCCACGCGCGCGAATCGAAGACGGTGCGCACTTTGCTCGCGCCCCAGGCGTCCTTTTCATCCGCCGCGGCGAAGGCCGTGAAATCGTGCTGGCCCGTGAACACCTCCCCCGCGCGCACGAACCGATCCACGTCCATGGGGTACGGATAATGATGCACGTAGCGGCGCTCGAACGGCGGGCAGACTTCGCCGCGCCAGATGCGGTACTCGTAGGTTTTGGCGCGCGCGTCGAAGCGCGGATGAAACTCCGGCGCCATCTCTTCCGCCGCCAGCACGCGAATGGCGGCTGGCAGCAGACGGTTCATGGCCTTGCGCAGGTTGTAAAGCGGAATAGGATTTTCGATGGTGAACGCCGCCGTTTGCGCCAGCGCGTGCACGCCCGCGTCGGTGCGGCCGGAGCCCGCCACGTCCACCGGCTTTTCTTCGATCCCGGAAATCACCGCCTCCACGGCGCCTTGAATGGTGGGCAAGCCCGGCTGCACTTGCCAGCCGTGGTACTCGCCTCCATCGTAAGAGAGCGTGATTTTGATACGCCGCGCCACGAGTTCGGTTACCGCGAGATTCGCCCGGCCTGCCTCGGCCGTATGTAATACCGGTAGGCCAATGCGCCGGTGCCGAGGGTCAGAATCGCCGCCAGCGAGACCTTCGGTTCGAGCATCATGCCGTAGATGGTCATCCACACGCCCAGCAGCACGAAGGCCGCCGGCAGCAGCGGGAACAGGAAACTCACCACACCCAGCTTTTGCCAGTCCGCGCGGCGCCGGAACACGAACAGCGACGCCACCGAAAGCACCGCGATGGTGTTGAGCGTGAAGCCAATGTAGACCACCAGGTCCGGAAACGGAGTGAGCGTCATCAGGATGGCGCAGACGCCCTGGCACAGGATGGCCGCCACCGGCGTGTGCCAGCGCGGATCCACTTTCGCCGCCATGGGGAAGAACGCGCCGTTCTTGGCCATGGCGTAATAAACGCGCGGGCCGATGGTCACCATGGCGCTCACCGTCGAAACCAGCGCCAGCGCCATCAGGGCGCTGAACAAGCTGGCCACCCCCGAGCCGAACAGCTTGGATGCCGCGAGCGACCCCACCGCGATCACGCCCTTCATTTCCTCGAGCGGCGCGGCGTAGAGGAACACCAGGTTCAGCCCCACGTAGAGCGCGGCCACCAGGGCCGTCCCGCAGGCCAGGGCGATGGGCAGCGTGCGTTCGGGCTTCTTCAGTTCCTCGGCCACGTACGTCGCCGCGTTCCATCCGCTGTAGCTCACATAGATCCAGAACAGGCTGATGGCGAACTGCGCCGCCAGCGGCGTGGTCGAGGTACGCACGGCCGGCATGCTGAAGTGGTCCACGTTCCCCGCACCGAACAAAAAGCCCGCCGCCACGAACCCGATGATCACCACCACCTTGAGCGAGGTAAGTACGTTCTGCACGCGCGCCGCGCGTTTCACGCCAAAGCAGTTCAGGATGGTGAAAAACGTCACCAATAGCGAAGCCGCGATCTGCGCCCCGCCCAGCTTCAAAGTGAAAGCTCCGGAGCCGATGGTGAACGGCGCGTTCTCCTGCTTAAGCATGGGGAAGAAGTGGCCCAGGTAATCGGAAAACGCCAGCGCCGCCGCCGCGATGGGCGCCGAAAAGCCGGCGAAGAACGAGACCCATCCGCTGATGAAGCCCCAGGTGGGACCGTAGGCGCGCGTCATATAAACATATTCGCCGCCGGAACTCGGAAAATTGACCCCCAGTTCCGAATAGCAGAACGCGCCGGCCAGCGCGAACACGGCGCCCACCCCCCAAATGCCCAGCACCAGTTTCGGATCGCCCAGTTGCCCGGCCAGAAATCCGCTGGTGGTGAAGATGCCGGTGCCCACCATGTTGGAGACCACCAGCGCAATGGCGCTGCCGATGCCCAGTTGACGAAGCAAAGCGACGGAGTGTGGAGCGACGGTTGATTTCGGCACTTTGCTCATTTTACAGCCTTGGGCGTGGGATGCGGGCATGAGCTTCGCGGCAGCGGCCCTAACGTTGAGCCGGATGGCAAGTTGCCCGGCACGCCCGTCTGGTGCCACTCCAACACAGTTGAAGGGGGCTGAATCCTTGTGCAGGGAGCGGAATCCAATGAAACAAGGGCGAACGTGGCAAGAGCCCTGTTCCCGAGTAGCTTGGACCTTTGGCAGCCATTGGTTTGGGAGTGGGAGCCGGCTGGAGAAGGATGGGTCTTGCCTCTTGCCCGGCGAAACAAAGATTTCTGGGATAGACGGATAGGATAGGAGAACATTCATGATAGTCGTTCGCAACTGCTTTGTCGCGAAACCTGGGAACGCGAGCAAGCTTGCCGCCCAGTTGAAGGCGGCGGCCGCGGCTGCCAAGATACCGAAACACCGTGTGCTGACCGATCTCACCGGCGATTTTAACCGCGTCATCTTGGAATACGAAGCGGAGAACGTCACCGAGTTCGAGGCCCGCATGAAACAGTACATGACCGACGAGACGTTCCGGGAGAAGATGAAGGGCTACACGGAGTTGTGGGCGACCGGCAACCGGGAGATTCTCCTCATCGCCTGAGGGCCGAAGAAGGCAATCGGCTCCAAATAGTTTCACGACAGGCTCCCTCCGGGAAGGCGCTTTCGGACCCACGGTGACCTCTTCCGGAGTCAAGCCATCCCCAACCCCGTAAATTGGATTGCGGCGCACTCGCAAACAAGCCTCAGTGCCGCCGCACGCCGAAGATCCCCGACCGAATACCGCATGTTGATGGCCGGAGTTGTTTCGAGGGTACAATCGAACAGGTTATGCGTTCGGCTGTGATCTTCGGGCTACACATCATCGCCCTGCTGGTGGCCGCGGCGAGCGACCCGTACGCCGCGCCGCGCGAGGTCATGGTGCGCGAGCAACTCGCCGCGCGCGACATTACCAGCGCGGACGTGCTGGCCGCCATGCGCGCCGTGCCGCGGCATTTGTTCATGCCTCCGGAGACGCGCTCGATGGCGTACGCCGATCATCCCGTGCCCATCGGCCACTCGCAGACCATCTCGCAGCCGTACATCGTGGCGCTGATGACGCAACTGCTCGAACCGGCGAAATCGCACAAGGTGCTGGAAATCGGCACCGGCTCCGGCTACCAGGCCGCCGTGCTGAGCCTGCTGGTGCGCCAGGTGGTCTCGCTCGAAATCGTTCCGGAGCTGGCGCGTTCCTCGGCGGAAACGCTCTCGAAGCTGGGCTATACGAACGTCGCCGTGCACCACGCCGACGGCTACAAGGGTTGGCCCGCCGGCGCGCCCTACGACCGCATCATCGTCACCGCGGCGCCGCCGGAGTTGCCCCGCGCGCTGGTCGACCAACTGGCTCCCGGCGGCAAGCTGGTCGCTCCGGTGGGCAGCGGTTGGTGGGCGCAGGAACTCATCGTGCTCGACAAAGCGGCCGACGGCCGCACCAGGCGCCGCGCGGTGCTCCCGGTGCGCTTCGTGCCGATGGTGCCCGGAAAGTAGTAATTTTGTAAGGACGCCATGACCGACAAACAGGAACTTTACGCCCAGCGGCTGAACCGCTACGTTACGGCGATGCGCAACGGCAAGCCCGACCGCATCCCTATCCGCCCCTTCGTCGCGGAGTTCACCGCCGCGCACGCCGGCTACAGTTGCCAGGAAGTCACGCACGACTACAACAAGGCCTTCGAAGCGGTCCTGAAGTGCTGCGCCGATTACGACTGGGACGCCGTGGTGCCCAACATGGTGTGGGTCTGGACCGGCCTCACGCAAGCCGCCGGCCTGCGTTACTACGGCATCCCCGGCATCGACGTCGGGCCTGAGGTGGGCTTCCAGTATCGCGAGCCGCCGCAAGAAGAAGCCTACATGCGGCGCGAGGAGTACGACGAGTTCATCGAAGACCCCGTGCGCTTCCTTTACAATGTCTGGCTCCCGCGCGTCTCAACCGAGATGTCGCCGCGCGGCACGGCCGCCACCTACCGGCACAATCTCGCGCTGGTCAAGAGCACCTGGGCCATGGCCAGCTACTTCAGTTCGCTGGGGCCGCAGGTGGCGCGCATGCAAAACGAAACGGGCACGGTTTCGGCCATCTCCGGCATGCTCAAGGCGCCGCTCGACGTGCTGGCCGACAAGTTCCGCGGCTATCTGGGGCTGGCCTTCGACCTGATGGAGATCCCCGAGAAAGTCATCGCGGCGTGCGAAGCGCTGCTGCCGCACCTGGAATGGATCGCGCTCTCGGGCCTCGATCCCTCGCACAATCTGCCCATTCCCATCTGGATGCACCGCGGCTGCGTGCCGTTCATCTCGCACGAGCACTTCAACACCATCTACTGGCCGACGCTCAAGCCCATGATCGAATCCATTTGGGAACGGGGCAATCAGGTCCTTTTCTATGCGGAAGGCAACTGGGACGCGCACCTGGATACCTTCGCCGAGTTGCCCGCCGGCAGCATCGTCTACCACATGGACCGCGGCAACCCGGCCCTGGTCCACCAGAAACTGGGCCAGCGGTTCTGCCTGAGCGGCGGCGTGCCCAATGCTTTGCTCGGGCTGGGCACGCCGGATCAAGTTCGCGCGCACTGCAAGCAGTTAATCGAAACGGTGGCCGGCGACGGCGGCTATATCATGGACGCGAGCGCCATCGTGCAGAACGACGCGCGTATCGAAAACATCCGTGCCATGACGGATGCCGCGCTCGAATACGGCGTCTACAGCGGCAAGCCTTCCTCGGCGCCGCCCCCGCCGCCGCCCTCCGGCCGTCCGCGCGCCACCATTCCCGCGCCGCGCGTCGGCTCCGGCGTCTGCTATCCGTGGGAGCAGAAGCTCCAGGAGTTGCCGCCGATCTCGGGCGACCCCGCGCTGTGCAAACAGATTTGGGAAAACGTCGACGCACTGGCTTACGTTTACATCTGGCACCTGGTGCTGAGTTTCTGAGCAAAGGCGGGACAGTACCCAAAAGCTGTTACTGGCGCGGATTCGTGGGGCGGTTCCCCTGAACCGCGCCGGACCCCTTGGTCCGGCCAGGGCCGACGAGGGCGTCGACCCGCGGTCCAGGGGGACCGCCCCACAAAGAATAAGTGAACAGTATTGGAACAGCATTGGGGACAGTACCTTCTGCGCTTCGAGGCGCCTATCGCCCGCGGCGCACACTGCGCGCGCAGCGGGCGCAAAAATCGGCGCCTTTGAGATCCAGGCGTTCCACGGCGTGCGTCGACGCCATCACGCAGTTCCAGTCGTCGCAGTGCCGCAACCCATACGTGTGGCCCAACTCGTGCGCGGCTTCCTTGGCCAACCGCTCCGCCAGCAACGCAGGGTTCGGCGGCAGCCCGTAGTGCTCTTCCCGGAGACGGTGCAGCGAGACCACGCCGCAACGCCCCTCCAGTTGCGCTTCACCGAATACGAACGTGAGCACGGGGACGAACAGATCCAATGCGGTCACCCCCAGCAGCCGTATGTGGGGACCTTTGCGCGCGAACAGTTCGCTTTCATCGAGTGCCGACAAGCGCGAAAGAATGCTGGTCGACATGTATTGATTGCGCGTCGCGTCGTGCGCGAAACCGGCCTCCACCACTTCGGTGCGCACATGGCAGGAGACTTCGAAGATGCGCGCCAGCGCGGCCGCCAGCGCGTCCAGCATCTCGATGGAGGGGAGCGTGGCCGGCTCGCCGGAGAGCCCCGCGGGAATCAAGTGGATGGCCTCGTCCGGCATCGCCGAAGCGGATCACCGCAGCCCGTAACGTTTCACTTTGTTGTACAGCGTGGTCCGGTCGATCCCCAGGATGCGCGCCGTGCGGGAGTAGTTGCCGGCGGCTTCCTCGATGACGCGCTTAATGTGCGCCTTCTCAACTTCCTCGAGCGTCTGCCCATTGCTCGGCACCGATCCGGAGGTTTGGAACGGAAAATCCGTCGGCTGGATTTCCTGGTCGCGGTAGATCAACATGGCACGCTCGATGGCGTTTTCGAGTTCGCGCACGTTGCCCGGCCAGGCGTAGTCCATCAACACATCCAGCGCCTTGGCGGCTACGCGCGGCACCGCGCGGTTCATGGCGGCGGCGTATTTGTGCAGGAAGTGGTTCACCAGCAGGGGGATGTCCTCGCGCCGCTCGCGCAGGGCCGGCAGGCGGATGGCGAACACGTTCAGGCGATAGAACAGGTCGGGACGGAACGTGCCTTCGTCAACCAGGCCTTGCAGGTCCTTGTTGGTGGCTGCCACGCAGCGAAAATCCACCTTGATGGTTTGCGTCCCGCCCACGCGCACGATTTCCTTTTCCTGCAGCACCCGCAGCAGGTCGGTCTGCGTCTTCAGACTGATGTCGCCGATCTCGTCGAGGAAGATGGTGCCGCCGTCGGCCACTTCGAACTTACCCTTCTTGCGGTACTGCGCGCCCGTGAAGGCGCCGCGTTCGTGCCCGAACAACTCGCTTTCGAGCAGCGTGTCGGTAAGCGCGCCGCAGTGGATCACCACCATGGGCATGAAGCGGCGGGGACTGGCCGCGTGTATGGCGCGCGCCACCAGTTCCTTGCCGGTGCCGCTCTCGCCGGTGATGAGCACGGTGGCGTCGGCGGGCGCCACGGTTTCGATCAACTCGAAGACGCGCTTCATGGCCGGGCTCTGGCCGATGATCTGCGTTTGCGGATAGACCTCCTGCAGGTTCTCGCGCAGGCGCACCACTTCGCGCTTGGCCCGGCGATGTTCCACCGCGTTGCGTATCAGGTGCACCAGTTCGTCCGGATCGAACGGCTTGGTGATGTAGTCGTAGGCCCCCTGCTTGAGCGCCTGCACGGCCGTCTCCACCGAAGCGTAGCCGGTCATGATGATGAGCGGCATGTCGGGATCGATCTCGCGCAGCTTCTCCTGCAGCGCCATGCCGTCCATGCCGGGCATCTTGATGTCGAGCAGCGCGGCGTCGAACTTGTCGTGCTGCACGGCTTCCAGCGCGTGGCGCGCGCTGGGCGCGGTCTCGACACGGAATCCCTCGCTGATGAACCATTTGCCGAGCGAATCCCGTACCACGGGATCGTCGTCCACGATCAGGACGTTGCCCTTCGGAGGATTAGCGGGGCTGGACATTCGTAGTTGATTCTCCTGTTATACGCGGCAAGGCAGGACCGGAATCGGACCGCGCCGGCTGTGGTTGTCCGGGCAGAACCACCGTGAACTCGGTGCCCTGTCCGGGAGTAGAGCGAACTGTAATTGTACCCGCATGTTGCTCCACAATGCTTTGCGCCACCGCCAACCCCAGGCCGGTGCGCTGCTGCTCTTCCTTGGTGGTGAAGAACGGCTCGAAAATGCGCGACAACACATCCTCGCTGATCCCGCCGCCGTTGTCGGCGACCACCAGCCGCGCGCCGCCGTCCGGCGCGGCGGCCGTAGTCACGATCAACTGCCCACCGTGCGCCATGGCTTCGGCCGCGTTCATGAGCAGCACCACGGCCACCTGCTGGATCTGGCCCGGATCGCACCACACCGGCGGCAGATCGGACGCCAGTGACTCTTCCAGTTCGACGTTCTGCAAATCCAACTTGTGCCGCACCAGGCGCGAGCGCGCGTTCGACGATCTGGTTCAAGTCCACGATCTGCGGCTTGGGCGGCGCCTGCCGCGCGTAGGTGAGCAGGTTCTTGATGATGTCGCCGCAGCGGCGGCTTTCGCGCTCGATGATGCGCAGGTGCTCGATCATCTCTTCTTTTTTCGGCGGGCTCGATGTCGGTCTCCGCGAGCCCCTTCAACGTCAGACGCGCGTAAGTCAGCATGCCGAAGAGTGGATTGTTGATCTCGTGCGCCACGGTGGCGGCCAGTTTGCCGAGCGAGGCCATCTTCTCGCTGGCCACCAGCGACGAGTAGGCGCGCTCGAGCTCTTGCGATTTGCGCTGCACGCGCTCTTCGAGCGTGCGCGCCCAACCGAGGACCTCGGTGTTGGCCGCCTCGAGATCGTGCGTCATCTTGTTGAAGGACTCGGCCAACGCTCCCAGTTCGTCGCTCGACCGCACCGGGATGCGGAAGTCCAGGTCGCCGCTCGACACCCTGCGCGTGCCCGCCATCAACTCGCGGATGGGCCGCCGCACCACCAGCCAGACGAACAGCAGCGTGACGGCTGAAACCAGCGCCGCCGCGAGCGCCGTGAAGCCCAGCAACTGCCGCCCCTGCGCGGCCATCTGCTGGTCCACGGTGGCCAGGGAAAGCTGCGTGTCGATGACCCCCAGGATCTTCTTTTCGCGCGGGTGCGCGTGGCAGGACGCGCTCCAGCAATCCGGCTGATTCTCGACGGGGCGTATGATGCCGAGCACGCGGCCGCCATTCGGATCGGCGAAGATGCGCGCGCGGTCCGGCCGGTTCAGTTTCACCAGCGGCGCGCTCTGCGCATGGCAGGCGTAACACTGCTCGGCGCGCTTGGTCCACCATGGTCCCGACTTCCGAGGCGGTCGACGAGTAGCTGATGCGGCCTTCCTTGTTGAACACGCGCACCAGCCTTATGCCAGGCTGCGTGCCGATGTCGGTGATCATTTCCGCCAGGGCCGGCCGGTCGTTGCGCAGCATCTGGTGGCGCGTGCTGCGTTGAATGATTTCGCTGATGCGCTCGGCGTCGAGCAGAATGCTCCGCTCGGATTGGCGGCGCTGCAGGCGCAGGTTCAGAACCCCGAACAGGGCCCAGAAACACACCGTGCTCAGCACCAGGTACAGCGCCAGTTTCAGGGGCAGACCGAGAGGCGGACCCTTCCACGCGGGTTGCCTCTGAGCCATGTTCAGTCTCCCATCGAGTGCGCCGGGACGGGCGCCTCTTCGTGCGATGCCTCTTCAAAGATCGGCAGGTAGTGCGCCGCCAGGCGGAAAATGGCGAATCCGGCCGCGACGATGCACAGCGTCAACACCACTTCGGTCCAACGCGGAACGTAGGACACGCCCGAACCGGCTTCCATGCCCGTCACGCTCACGTTCAACCGGTGCGTGATGAAGCCGAAGATCACCATCACCGCGCAAGCGTAAAGCGCGCGAGGATTCCACCGGACATGCCGCCGGAACAGGAGCAGCATGGGAAGCAACATCAGGCAGATCTCCAGAGCGAACAGATAGCTCTCCGTGCGCGGCTGAAAAGCCATCCACAAAACGCCGCGCTGGCTGAGATCCATAAACCGTATCACCAGGTACACCAGCAGTCCGACCGCCAGCACCCGCGCCAACCCGGCCAGCAACGGCAGTTCCAGTTGCCGGCCGAACGCGCGGCTGCTGTGCCAGGATTCGAAGATGGTCATGGCCAGGCCCGCCAAGATCGCCGAGATGTAGAAAAGCACCGGAAGGATCGGGGTGTACCACAATGGATACAGCTTATGCGGCACGATCAAGTAGAGGCTGCCCAGTGAGGATTGGTGCAGGGTCGAAAGAATTACGCCCAGGATCACCAACGGAATCATCGCCACGCGCAGAGCCTTGAGCGGCGACCTCCAACCCAGCCGCTCGAACACCGCCGGCAGAAACTCCAAGAACAACACCGTGGTGTAGAGCATCACGCACCAGGCCACTTCGAACATCACCGAGTGCGGATTCCACATGACCAACGCGTGCCAGATGCGATACGGCCGGCCCAGGTCGAACATCAGCGCCACGATCACCAGCACGTAGCCCAGAAACGCCGTCAGGATGGCGGGCCGGGCAATGGGTTTGTAACGCTCGAGGTTGAAGATGTGCACCACGGCGGCCAGCGTGAAGCCGCCCGCCGCCAACCCCACCCCGCAGAGAATGTCGAAGCCGATCCAAAGCCCCCACGGGAAGCGGTCGCTGAGATTGGTGGACCCGCCCAGCCCGTACATCACGCGGACATAGGTGGTGTAGAGTCCTCCCATCATCAGGACGGCGAAAACCCACTGCCAGAAAGTCAGACCAAACCAACGCGGCATGCGGTTCATGAGCGGCCTCCCCGGGGCGATCGCCCGCGCCCTTCGGCGTCGGCCACTTCCTCGCGGCGATGGGTGATCCAATACACTCCTCCCAGCAGCGCCCCGCCCACAGTGGCCACGTTCGGCACCAGGGACAAAGCCCGCCATGTCAACGCCGGCAGCGCGTCTTGAGGAAGGTTCGTCCTCAAGCCGATCTGCTCGAAAGGCACGGCCGAGATGTACAGCACGCTGGTTCCGCCCACCTCCCGCACTCCGTAGATGCGTTGATAGTACTCGGTGGGTTTCTCCGCTAGTCGCTTGCGCGCCTCGGCGATCAGCGCCTCGCGCTCGCCCGTGATGGTGGCACCGGTCGGGCAGATTTCCGAGCAGGCCGTCATTTTGCCCACCACCTGCCGTTCGTAGCACATGTTACATTTCTTTATGCGCGGTAGCCGCTCGTTCCACTCGTAACTGGGAACCTGGAACGGACATGCGAGCATACAGTACCGGCACCCGATGCAACGCGGTTCTTCGTAGATCACCGCCCCCAGCGCGGTCTTCTGTAGTGCGCCCACCGGGCACACCGAGACGCAGGTGGGCTCGACGCAATGCATGCAGAGCCGTCTTGAAAATCGTTCCCCAAACGTCTGTACAGCCGTGAGCTTGTGCGCTGAGATGGTTTCCTGCTGGGCTATCTTCTCGTTATAGGGAAGGCCCCATTTCTTCGCGCAGGCTCCCTCACACTGCCGGCAGCCGATGCAAAGAGTACTGTCGTATAAAAGTGCTTTAGCCATGAATGCTCCAAAAGCCAGCCAGCGGACCGGCCGGCCACAACCTAAACCCTATTTATAGTGCAATCCTGACACCACCTTGGGGAAATTCACCCACTGCGGTGGTGAGAGGTGATCCAAACTGTGGATTTTTGCCAGCGTGGTGTTGAAAATACACACGGTTACGGATTAGTACTGCGGCCGTGGTATCGGCTCGCATCTTGATCCGCGACCGTGGGGATGTCTGGCTTCCCCTGCTCCGATTCCCCCACCGTTGCGTCTTTCCACACTCTAGGTGAGGAAAAACTCGCGGGTTACCTGGCTCCAGGAACTTCCCGCGGGCAGGGCGGCGAACAGGTCCTCAGCCGGGCGGCCACCATCGGCGGCCACGGCGCCAGCCATGTCCGGCTGCATGGCGTAAAGCTTTTCCACAGCTTGACGCATCCAGCCGCGCACGAGTGACTTGGGCAGAAGATTGCGACCCGTGCTTTCCTCGTCCGGAACAAAAACCGTCATCAGCCAGCCCTTACCGTATGGGTCCGTGCGCAACAGGGAGGGGTTGTTGAGCACTTCGGAGTTCACTTCCACAATCTCGCCTTCGATGGGCGACACCATGTCGCTCTTTTCCGCGCCACGCAGCAGAGTCCAGCCCTTCTGTCCTTGGCGGAGCCAATGCCCCGGCTTGGGGAGCTCGATCTTGTCGATGCGCCCGGCCAAAGCGGCCGAGAATTCGTCCATCCCGATCTTCATTACATGCAGCCGTTCGCGATGCAGCCAGCCATGGCCCGAATGATAGCCCAGGTGTTCCGGCACCAGGAACCCCTCGATGTAGTCGCCCGTGGCGGCCACACGGGCGGCAGCCGAGGTGGCGGGAACGGTGACAACCGCCTTCTTGCGGCTTAACATATAGTCCACCAGGATGAAAGTCAAAAACGTAGCAAGTACGAGAATCACGGTCATGATAGTTCTCCTTTAGGTCTTTCTGTGGATCGGCCGCAAACTGCTTAGCCGTCCCACACTTTGAGGGGCAATTGCCTGGCCAATCTGGTGGAAGTGGCCGTCTACACACATATATAACTGATTCAAAATGACTTATTAAATGTTATGGCTACCCGTTCGTGGAGAACGGCCACAGTCGACCTGTTGTGAATATCAGCAGTATCTGGACCGTTATGTCGTGTTTCCCGCTAACGAACTGACTTAAGTGGACTTGGGCGATGTAGAGAGACTCTACAGTCGATTGGGTGGATTCTACAGTTTCAGGCCCCGCAGCACTTCTTGTACTTCTTCCCGCTGCCGCAGGGGCATGGGTCGTTGCGTCCCACCTTGACCGGCGCGGGCGCGGGAGCTGGCGCGGCTTCGTCCTCGGCCCAGTCTTCAGGCTCTTCGCCGTTCTCGGTGAAGAATGCCGGGCCCAGGCCATGACTGTCCAACCGGTCGTTCAGGGCGGTTTTAACCAGATAGGTTTCCTCGACCGAGAGACCGCCGGCGAGTTCGTCGATCTTGCGGAACAGGCGCGGCATGCGAATGTGCGAGGTTTCCCCAGGCACGGCGAGCGCGTAAGCGTAAAGCGCATCCGCGCGGAGTTCCTCGTCGTCGAAGTACTTGCGCAGGCGCGCGGCTTCCGATTGCAGGGCCAGGTGGCCGACCCCCCAAATGGCCTGGCGGCGGACCTCGATATCGGGGTCGTCGATGTGAAGCGGGAAATAGCGCTGGTACTGCCGGTCGAGGCTGCGCCGCATGGCCTCGAGCGCCTTGGCGCGCAGAGCGGGCCGCTGGTAGAACTCGATCATCATGCGGTGGACGTCTTCGTCGTCCTGCCCCAAAGCCAGTCCCACCAGCGCGCCCGCGCGCTCCAACTCGGGCGTGGACTCGTTGAGCAGCCGCTCCCGCATCGCGCTGTGAATCTCCGCCGGCTCCTGAATGCCGCCCAGGGCTTCCCAGCAACAGCCGCGGACTTGCGGCTCGGGATCGTTCTGAGCCAGGTCGAACAGTCTGGTCCGCACGCGAACGCCCGGCTCGCCCAGGCCCAGTGTTTCGGCGGCGGCCTGCCGGTAGCCGGCCTCCGGAGATTCCAGGAAGGCGAGCAGTTCCTCTTCGTCGAGGATTTCGAATTGAGGCAGCGCGGTCTCGGGGTAAAGGCTCCAAATGTCGAACGGTTCGACCTGGCCCACGGGCGCGGGATTCTCGATCTCCCCGATGGCGACTTCGATCTCCCGGCGAATCCACTGGCTGGACTGGTCGCCGGAAGCGGCCACTTCCTCCAGGCGCTCCCGGAGCGCGGGCAGAGCGGCCGGGTCCGCGTGAATCCCCAACAGGAACGCACCGTCGCCGGCGTCAAAATCGAACCGGTCTAGAAGCGCGTCCGTGATACGGCCATCGCGCACGCGCAGGCTCGCGAGCAAAAAGGCGACTTCGCCGCCGTCCTGTTCGCCGAGTTCTTCGTAGAGCGCCAGCAGCGCTTCGACCGCCTCCGCTCCCAGCGACGTGAAGATCTCCGCCAATTCGTCGGAGATCTCTTCGTGCCCATACCTGGCGCAGTGCAGGAAGAAAGGCAGTGCGTCGCCGCCGCCCCAGGCGCGGAAGATGTTCAACAGGTCGATCTCCAGGTCCACGCGGTCGGACTCGCGCTCCTCCATGCCGTAGCGCACCAGGTCCGCAAGCGTGTCCCGGCCGCGGTCGAGCACCGCCTTTAGAAGGCGTTGGTCGACGCCGGCGTGGCCGCGGGAAGCGGCATCGAGCAGGTCCAGGACCGGCGCGGATTGATATTGAGTGGGGCTGAGAATCAAAGTAGTTAGTAAGTGGCGCGCCCGCCGCTGGCGTCGTAACATTGCCCCGTGACGAAACTCGCGTCCGGGCTGGCCAGAAAATGCACCACGGCGGCGATTTCGTCCGGCGTCCCGGTGCGGCGCATGGGGATTTTTTCGGTCATGTAAGCGACTTGCGCGGGCGTCAGTTGATCGAGGATTCGTGTACGTACCACCGCGGGCGCCACGGAGTTCACCGTGATGCCATCGGTGGCAACTTCTTTCGCCAATGATTTGGTGAAAGCGATGACGGCGGCCTTGGTGGCCGAATAGCCGGTCATGTTGGGGTTGCCTTCCTTGCCGGCGATGGAGGCCAGGTTGACGATGCGGCCGTACTTACGCTCGCGCATTTGCGGGAGCACCGCGCGGCAGGTGTGGAACACGCTGTCCATGTTGACGGCGATGATGCGCCGCCAGTCCTCCTCGGTCTGGTCACAAAGCGGCGCGGCGCGTCCGGCGATGCCGGCGTTGTTCACCAGCACGTCGATCCGGCCGGTGCGAGCCAGGACCGACGCCACCGCGGCTTGGACGGAGGCGGCCGAGGTAACGTCCACCGTCAAGGAGAAAGCGCGCCCCCCGGTTTCGGCCGCGATCGCGGCGGCCACCTGCGCGGCGCCGGCTTCGTCGATGTCGGCGACAGCCACCACGGCGCCGGCCAGGGCCAGTCTAAGCGCGGCGGCTGCGCCAATGCCGGTGGCCGCGCCGGTGACGATCGCCGTCTGTCCGGACAAATCAAAGAAGGCCATAGCCACACCTCCCGTCCAACAGCTCTATCCCGAAAACACTTACTCGCGCCAAGACGCGAAGGCGCCAAGAGATGAGAATTGAAAACTTGGCGTCTTCGCGGCTTAGCGCGAAATCCTATTCCTGCTCTTGTTCCTTCGCCACCGTCACCGTGATATCCACGGTCACGTCCGCGTGCAGGCGAATGGGGATCTTGAACTCGCCGATCTGCTTGATGGGCGCGTCCATGTGGATCTTGCGCCGGTCCACGCTATAACCCGCCTTTTCGAGCGCTTCGGCGATGTCTTTGGACGTCACGGAACCGAACAACTGATCCTGCTCACCGGCCTTCTGCGTAATGGTGACGCTGACCGGCGCCATGATCTTGGCCAGATCCTGCGCCTCAGACAGTTCCTTGGCGTCGCGGCGAAGGTGCGCTTGCCGCTCCTGCTCGACGATCTTCTTATTGGCTTCGCTGGCGGCCACCGCCAAATGCCGGGGCAGCAAATAGTTGCGGGCATATCCGTCGGCTACCTTCACCGCCTGCCCCCGATGGCCCAACTTCTCGATGTCTTCCCTAAGAATCACTTCCATGGCTTTACCCTCGACTCTCCTTCGCGACGGATTACGCTTCCGCCGCGAACGGCAGTAGCGCGATGTTGCGCGCCTGCTTGATGGCGTCCGCCAGTCGCCGTTGATGCGGCGTACAAACGCCCGAGATACGGCGCGGGGTAATCTTGCCACGGTCGGAAACGAACGCCGACAGCAGCTTCACATCCTTGTAATTGATGTCGTCGATTTTGTCCACGCAGAACCGGCACAGCTTCTTGCGCCGGAAGTACTGCTTCCTCTGTGTCACGATGGCCTTGTCGCCGCCCGTAGGCCGCTGGGAGGCCGCCACTGGTCTACCGCTTCTCATTTCTGCCATATGTCTCTCCTTGCTGGCGCCAAAGCGGGCTCCGCGCCCGCCCTCCGGCGACTATTCCTGTTTAGCCTCCCCGGGCGCGCCCGGCGGCACATGTTCCGGCGCGGCGGGAACAGCCGGCGCGGCGGGAACAGCCGGCGGGCGGGACGGCGGGAAGGGCGGGAACGGCGCCCAGAGCGCTGGGAGCGCTCGGGGTCATGACCGGCCTGCGGCGCGCGCGCTTTTCCCGCGTCTTCTTGCGCTTTTCCAGCCACTTCAGTTTCTCGTCGATGCGCACGGTGAGAAACTTCAGGACCAGGTCGGAGACGCGCAGCCGGCGCTCGAGTTCAAGCACGGTTACCGGCGTCGCATTGAACACCACCAGGATGTAATAGCCCTCTTCGCGCTTGGCCACGCGATAGGCCAGCCCGCGGACGCCCCACTTCTCGACCTTTTCCACGGCGCCGCCGGTGGCGGTGATTACTTGTGTGATTTGTTCGACAAGCGGATCGATCTCCTCGTCGGAGGCGTCCGGCCGAACAATGAACAGCTCTTCGTAAGTTCTCATTCTTCCTCGAGTTTTGATCCGGGAGCGCGGCGATTGAATCTCGCCATGGCCTTTTCGACGCCCTCGGAAACTATGGACTCAACCGCCTGGCAGGCTATGCCGAGCAGTTCGTCCAACTCCTTTGCCTGCCCCCGCCGTATGGGCGAGAGCACAAATTCCGCGCCATCCCCGACCTCGCGGCCGGGATGGATGCCCAGGCGAACCCGGGCAAATTCGCTCGACCCGGTTTCCCGGATCGCCGATTGCACACCCTTGTGACCCCCGGAGGAGCCTTTGGGCCTGACCCGGATGTAAGTCCAGGGCAGGTCCAGATCGTCGTAAATCAACAACAAATTCACCGGCGCGAGTTCGTACTTTTCAAGCAATCGCGCCAAACTCACGCCGCTCAAATTCATGAACGTCTGCGGCTTCGCCAGCCAGACATCGGCGCCCGCGAGTTTACCCGAGCCCACCAGCGCCTGGCATTCCCGGCGCGAAAACCTTAACCCGTTCGACTCCGCCAAACGGTCCAGCGCGAGGAACCCCAAATTGTGCCAGGTCCGCTCGTAGAGGCTGCCCGGATTGCCGAGGCCGGCGATAAGCCAGCGGCGCGCGGAGGCAACCGGACCGGCAGCACCAACTTCGCCGGGCAGCATAGGTTCCGTTCGGACGCGAAAGCCAAACTACTTCTTCTTGGCTTCCGCCTCGCCTTCCTCTTCCTTCTTGCCCTTCTTGATGACTTCGGGTTCGGCTGGAGTGGCGACGGCTTCGGCGCCTTCAACCACTGCCGGCGTCTCTTCGACTTCGGCGCGGAGCGCCACCACGTGCACCAGAACCATCTCCGGTTGGGCTAATCAGCTTCATGGAGCCGATGAGCGGCAAATCGCTGGCGCGCTTGCTTTCGCCGAGCATCAACTCGGTCACGTCGACATGGAATCCCTCCGGAATCTCGTCCGGCAGGCATTCAACCTGGACTTCGCGCGTCACCACTTCGAGCAGACCGCCCTGTTGCTTGACGCCCTTGGCTTCGCCCGAGCAGTACACCGGGATCATCACCGAGAGACGCTCGCTCAGATCGATGCGCTTCAAGTCGACGTGCAACAGATTCCCCTTGACGGGATCTTTCTGCCAGTCCACGACCATGACGGGCGTGGTGGCCCTGTCGCGGATGACGACGTCGAAAATCGTGTTATGCCCCGTCTTGCTGTGCAAGATACGGTTCACAAGCTTGGGATCCACCGAAACCGCGACGGAACCGTCTTTGCCGCCGTACACCACGGCGGGAATCGCGCCCTTCACACGCAGACGGCGGGCTTCGTTCTTGCCCCGCCCCAGACGCGGTTCGGCGTTGATCGTGATATCCTTCCTCATTCCTCTTCCTTTCGCCGGGGCGTAGTCATGCTTTCGCGGCGACCACGGAACCCTGCGCCTTTCTAGAACTCAAACGAACAATGTGCTGACGCTGGTCTCCTCGTGAATGGACTGAATGGCCCGCGCCAGCAGGTCGGCCACCGAGAGCACGCGGATGCGCGGACACTTGCGGGCCTCTTCCTTAAGCGGGATGGAATTGGTCAGCACCACTTCTTTCAAATGCGAGCATCCGATTCTCTCCACCGCCGGGCCGCTCAGCACGGCGTGTGTGGCGCAGGCCGTCACCGATGCGGCGCCCTGGCGCAACAGCGCGTCGGCACCTTTTCCCAACGTCCCCGCCGTATCGATCAAGTCGTCTACGATCAGACAATGGCGGCCGTCGACGTCGCCGATGATGTGCATCACGTCCGCCACGTTGGCTTCCAGGCGGCGCTTGTCGATGATGGCCAGCGGCGCGCTGAGCCGCTTGGCGAACGCGCGGGCGCGCTCCACGCCGCCGGCGTCCGGGCTTACCACGGTCAGATCCGGAATCTCCTGCGACTTAAAATACTCGATGAGGACGGGCGCCGCGAACAGGTGATCCACCGGAACGTCGAAGAACCCCTGCAACTGCGCGGCGTGCAGATCGAGTGCCAGAATGCGGTCCGCGCCGGCGCTTTCGAGCAGTCCGGCGATCAGCTTGGCCGAAATGGGAACTCGCGGCTTGTCCTTGCGATCCTGCCGCGCGTAGCCGTAATAGGGGAGCACGGCGGTGATGCGCTCGGCCGAGGCGCGCTTGAGCGCGTCCATCATCAGCAGCAGTTCCATCAGGTGGCGGTCCACCGGCGTACAGGTCGGCTGCACCACGAAGACGTCGGCGCCGCGAACGTTCTCTTGAATCTGTAGATAGATTTCGCCGTCGGAGAAACGCTTCACGGAGGCTTGGCCGAGTGTCGTATTGAGCGCGGAGCAAATCTCCGCGGCCAACACCGGATTGGCACTCCCCGTAAATATTTTCAGGCGATCGTGCATTTTCTCAAGTACCGGCTTCGAAGCGGCCATATCCTCCCTACGCAATGCGCCGCCATCTGGCGCGCCCACATGGCGCGGTATCGCGCCCGGCTCACCATCGAGACCGTGAACGCCTGCTCCCGTCCGAAGGAAGGAAGAACCCGCGCGGCATCCTTCCGGCTGTCGAAAATTCCGAACAGCGCGGAACCACTCCCTGTCATCATGGCTGCCCGCGCCCCTAGCCGCAGCAACTTCCTCTTAAGCGCTCTCAATTCGGGATGCCGATCAAAGACGACGTCTTCGAAATCGTTGCCCAAAACCCCCGTTGGGCCGCCCGTGGACGAACCAACCCCGGCAAGCCAGAAACGAGACTGGAAACTATCTATCATATTTTGTTCAACATCGGATGTCAAACCGGACCTGGGGCTCGAAAATTCGCGTCCCAGCGCGCGGTAGGCCTCCGCCGTCGAAACATGAATCGCCGGAGCCAGCAAAACCAGGGGTTCGGCGGGCATTTCAGGGAGCGGATACAACTCGGTTCCCCGCCCCAGACCGAGCGCGGTGCCGCCCAGAAAGAAGAACGGCACGTCGCTGCCCAGTTGAGCGCCCAGCGCGACCAGTTCTTGGAGCGCGAGTTCGCGGCCCGCCAGCACCGGCAGCGCCAGCAGGACCGCCGCGGCGTCGCTGGAACCTCCGCCCAGCCCGGCGCCCATGGGAATGCGCTTGGTGAGATGGAACCTTACCTTCCCGGTGATCTTCATCGCGTCCAGAGCTGCTCGAGCGGCGCGCGCGACCAGGTTGTCGGGAATGTCATCGCAACCGGTGAGCTCGATCACAGTGTGGCGCGAAGGCTCGAACTCGACATCCAACGTATCGGCCAGCGAGATGGTCTGAAAAACAGTGCGCAGTTCGTGAAAACCGTCGGCGCGTTTAGGGAGCACCCGCAGGCCCAGATTGATTTTGGCCAGCGCCCGCAAGCGGGCCCGGCGGGGTGCCACGCTCATTGGTCGTAGTTCAGCAAGGAGAACACGTCGTGACCGGCCAGCTTGTCGCGACCGTGGAGGAAGTCGAGTTCGACGACAAATCCCAGACCCACCACCTTGCCGCCGAGCTTTTCAACCAGCTTGGAAACGGCGGCGGCGGTGCCGCCGGTGGCCAGCAGGTCGTCGACGATCAGAATGTTTTCACCAGGCGCGATGGCGTCCTTGTGGATCTCCACTTTGTCGGTGCCGTACTCGAGGGCGTACTCCTGACACACCGTTTCGGCCGGCAGCTTCCTGGGTTTGCGCACGGGAACGAAACCGGCGCCGATGGCGTAGGCCAGAGCGGGCGCGAAGATGAAGCCGCGCGCCTCGATGCCCAGCACCTTGTCGATCTTCACGCCGGCGTAACGATGTTTCAGCGCGTCGATCACGGCGGCGAAACCGGCCGGATCCTTGAGCAGCGTGGTGATGTCGTAGAACAGAATACCCGGCTTGGGGAAGTCGGGAACTTCGCGGATAAGCTTCTTGAGGTCCATCATGAGTGTTCGATGAAAAATCCCCTGTATTTTAGCACTGCGGCTTCCTGCTCATCGACGCCGCGCACGTCGCTCCAGCGCGGGCCCTTCCACAGGTGGCCGGCCATCTCGGAAAGCTGGGAGCCGGTACCGACAGCGTAGACTTCCACGCAGCCGTCGTCCAGATTGCGCGTGAAGCCGGTAAGCCGCAACTCGGTGGCCGCACGCTCGACGAAGTAACGGAAGCCCACGCCTTGTACGCGCCCGCGAATGATATAGCGGCGCGCCTCGATCGGCTCTAACTTCTTTTCTCTGGGCACCTCTCCTTTATTATGGCGCGCTACAATTCTTGATTATGGCATTCCCGGTTCACCGCATGAGAAGGCTGCGCGCCACCGAAAGCCTGCGCCGCATGGTGCGGGAGACGCGCCTGGACCCTGCCGGGTTCATTCTGCCGCTGTTTGCCTGCCCGGGCGAAGGGGTAAAGAAAGAGATCGGCGCCATGCCGGGCAACTATCAGATGTCCATCGACGTGCTGGCCGCCGAGTGCGCCGAAGTCGAGTCGCTGGGCATCGGCGGCGTCATTCTCTTCGGCATTCCCGAAAAGAAAGACGAACTGGCTTCGGGCGCATACGACGATCAGGGTATTGTGCAGCGCGCCGTGCGCGCCATTAAGCGGGAATGCTCGAAGCTGGTGGTGGCCACCGACGTCTGCAACTGCGAGTACACCAGCCACGGCCATTGCGGCAAGATCGTCGACGGAGATGTCCATAACGACGCGACGCTCGCATGGCTCTCCGCCTCGGCCGTCTCGCACGCGCGCGCGGGCGCCGACATCGTCGCACCGTCGGACATGATGGACGGGCGCGTGGCGGCCATCCGCCAGGCGCTCGACCAGGCCGGGTTCGCCAACACGCCCATTCTCGCCTACGCCGCCAAGTTCGCTTCGGTGTTCTACGGTCCGTTCCGCGAGGCCGCCGAATCCGCGCCGCAGTTCGGCGACCGGCGCAGCTACCAGATGGACCCGCCCAACGCGCGCGAGGCCATGCGCGAGATCGCGCTCGACATCGAAGAGGGCGCCGACATGATCATGGTGAAGCCCGCCATGCCGTATCTCGATCTGATCCGCATGGCCCGCGACCGTTTCGACCTGCCCATCGCCGCTTACCAGGTGAGCGGCGAGTTCAGCATGATCGTGGCCGCGGCCCAGCGCGGCTGGCTGGACCGCGAACGCGCCATGATGGAATCGCTCACCGCCATCCGCCGCGCGGGCGCCGACATCATCCTCACCTATTTCGCCAAGGACGCCGCGCGGCTGCTGGAGTAAGGCGTGCGGCCCCGTGCCGGGCTACTGCTCTTCCGCGGGACGGGACGGCCATAGACTTCGATCCAATCGACTCTGGTGCAGGCGTCGCTCGCGCCGCCCGGCATCAAGTCCGTCCAACCGATCTCGTCCACTTTCGATAAATCGGGTTTATCGACCCACTTGCCTTCAATGACTTTATGGATGTCGAGCTTGCGCCAATGGATGTCGGCGACCACGAATTCGAATTCGCGCCAATCGCCCGCGGGACCATCCGATAGATCGCTCACCAGCCACGTGCCATCGGCCAGTTTCAGGATGAGGCGCGCCTGGCGGAACCCGGCCTGTTTCGCGCGCCAGCGGACCTTAGCCTGCCCCGTGAGATCCACATAGGAAGTCTTGTGGCGGAGGCTGATGGCGCAGTTGCCCTCGCACAGCCCGAACCAGATGTAGTACGGATCGTCGGCGGGCTTTTCGTGATGGCTCTTCTTAATGCCCATCTTGCCCGGCCCGTAAAGCGACATGATCAGGTCCGGATGCCCGACGTGTTCCTGGGTAACGGGCGTCGCGGCGGGGAGTTCCTTCCAATCCTCGCGGAAAAATAGTGGCGGGCGAATCTGAGCCGGAAGGCTCGACACCATCGCCAGGGCGAGCAGGAGCGCGGGTACCAGGAATTTCATACCCCTACTCTGCCACAGAAACCGGGACAGTCAGCAATTTCACCTTTTCCGCTCAGGCGGGTTCGTTACATCTGGCGCAGGGGGCGCGGTGGCGGAAAAGGTGAAATTGCTGACTGTCCCGGTTATGGAGTGAGCTTGCCTAGGACGACGGGATGGCGGGCACCCGTCGCGGAGGGTAAGTTGCCTGCATGGCCGCGCCAGGTTTCGTAAGCCAGGATGGCGAAGGCAAGGGCTTCTTTCGCGTCCACGTCGACGCCGAATTCGTCCGAGGTTGTGACGCGCACGCCGTCGAGAAAGGCGGCCAGATAGGCCATCATGCGCGGGTTGTGCGCGCCGCCGCCGGAAACGATCAACTCCTCGACGTTGAACTTCGGCCGCACCCAGCGGCGCAGGCCTTCGGCGACGGCGGCCGCGGTCAGGGCCGTGACGGTCGCGACTTGATCGACGAAGCGCAGACCCATGCGGTCGAGACGCTCGACAAACTCGACCCCGTACTGCTCGCGCCCGGCGGACTTGGGCGGTTTGCGGCGGTAGTAGGAATCGGCAAGCAATCGTTCTGAGCACCTTCGTATCCACCTGGCCGCGCGCGGCGAAGCGTGCGTCGCGATCGAAGGTTTGCTTGCCGCGCGTATGCCGTCTTACCAGCGCGTCCACCACCATGTTGCCGGGACCGGTGTCGAAGGCGATCACGTCTTCGCGCGCGCCGCCGGCCGGAATCGCCGTGATGTTGGCGATGCCGCCGATGTTGAGCGCGACGCGTCCTTTGCGCGCATGGCGGAACAGAAGATAGTCCACGTACGGCACCAGCGGAGCGCCCTGGCCGCCGGCGGCGATGTCGCGCGGGCGAAAATCGGAAACCACCGGCTTGCCCGTGCGCTCGGCGATCACGGCAGCCTCGCCGATTTGCAGCGTGGCCAGGCCGCCTTCGTGATAGATGGTCTGGCCGTGACAGCCGACCAACTCGATGGAGGCGAGCGGCACGCCGGAGTTCAGAATCGCGTCGGCGTACAACTCGCCGAGCAGGACGTTGAGCCGCGCGATTTCTCGCGTGTGCGTGCGGGTGTTCGACACGGCGAGAATCATTTCGCGGACGCGCGCCGGATATGGACGCGTCGTGAAGCTCACCAGCCGGTGGCGGCCGCGCGCGATGTCGACGATGGCGACGTCGATGCCGTCCAGCGAAGTGCCGCTCATCAGGCCCGCAACTCTCATTTCCGCTTCAGTTCCTCCTGCAGGTCGCTGAGCAGTTGCAGCGCCTCGATGGGCCGCAGCTCGTCCAGCTTGAGATTGCGGATGCGCTCGGCGATTTGATGATTCACGGGCTCGAAAAGCTGGATCTGCAGTGGCGATTCGCGGCGCCGCTTGCGAGGCGTGAGTTCCTCAGTCACCTCGTGCTCGGTCTTTTCGTGCAGCGCCAGTATCTCGCGGGCGCGCTCGATGACCTGCGCGGGCAAGGCGGCCAGGCGCGCGACTTCGATGCCGTAACTGCGGTCGGCGCTGCCGGGCTCGACCTTGCGCAGGAAGATGATCTGATCGCCGGATTCTTTCACCGAGACATGCAGGTTGCGCACGCCTTCGAGTTGTCCGGCCAGTTCGGTCAGCTCGTGATAGTGCGTGGCGAATAGCGTCTTGGCGCGTGTGCGCTCGTGCAGGTATTCGATGACGGCCCAGGCCAGCGCCAGCCCGTCGTAAGTGGCCGTACCGCGCCCGATTTCGTCGAGCACCACCAGGCTCCGTTCGGTGGCGGTATTTAGGATCACGGCCGTTTCGGTCATCTCGACCATGAACGTGGAGCGGCCGCGCGCCAAATTATCGCTCGCGCCAATGCGCGTGTAGATGCGGTCCACCACGGGCAGCACGGCAATGTCGGCCGGGACGAACGAGCCGGTTTGCGCCAGCACGGCGATGAGCGCGGCCTGTCGCAGATAGGTTGACTTGCCGCCCATGTTGGGACCGGTGATGACGGCAATGAACTCCCGGCCGTCCAGATATAAATCGTTGGGGATGAATCGCGCGGCCTCGCGCTCGACCAGTTTCTCGATCACCGGATGGCGTCCGGCGGCGATGCGCATTTCGCCCGAATCGGAAAAACGGGGCCGCGTATAGCGATGCTCGACCGCCACCTGCGCCAGCGCCGCGGCCACATCCAACTCCGCCACCGCCTGTGCGCTGGCCCGGATGCGTGAGGCGCACTCGGCCGTCGCGGCGCGCACTTCGGAGAAGATGCGGCGTTCGATTTCGAGAATCTTCTCCTCGGCGTCGAGCACCTTGCTCTCAAGTTCCTTCAGCTCCGGCGTGGTGAATCGCTCGGCGTTCACCAGCGTCTGCTTGCGCTCGTAGTCGCCTGGCGCCAGATGCAGGTTAGTCTTGGAGATTTCGATGTAGTAGCCGAAGACGTTATTGAAACGGACTTTCAGGGATTGAATGCCCGTTCGCGCGCGCTCGCGCGTCTCGATGGCGGCAATGTACTGGCGGCTGTTGCGGCTCAGGTCGCGCAACTCGTCGAGGGAGGCGTCGAAGCCGTCGCGGATGGCGCCGCCGTCGGCGAGCGTGGCGGGCGGCGAGTCGGCGATGGCGGACAGAATCCGGTCGCGCGCTTCGACCACTTCGTCCATACGATCGCGAATATCAATGAGACGCGGCGCGGCGCACTCG
This sequence comes from Terriglobales bacterium, assembly GCA_963745655.1. Taxonomy (GTDB): domain Bacteria; phylum Acidobacteriota; class Terriglobia; order Bryobacterales; family Bryobacteraceae; genus JAJFUV01. Next base: position 240,971 of record CAVUYK010000001.1, read on the forward strand.
CCGGAGAGTCGCTTCAGTTCCGGCAGCGCGGCGAGCGAACGGCCGAGCGCCATAAGTTCGCGCGGGCCCGCGGTTCCGAGGGTGACCTTAGCGAGCAGACGCTCCAGATCCAACACGGCGCCCAGGGCGCGGCGGATTTCCGAGCGCGCGATGGTGGACTTGGCCAATTCCTCAACCGCGTCCAGACGGTGATCGATTTCGGCGCGATCCATCGAAGGGCGCACCAGGCGGCGGCGCAAGAGGCGCGCACCCATTCCCGTGAGAGTCTTGTCGACCACGCTCACCAGCGTGGATTCGCGGCCTCCGCCCAAGTCCGCCGAGAAGATCGGCTCTACCAGCTCCAGGTTTCGCACCGTGACGGCGTCGAGCACCATGGCTTCGTCGCGGTCGAAGTAAGTAGGTCGATCGAGGTGATCGAGGCTGGAACGCTGCGTGTCGCGCAGGTAATGGAGGATGGCGCCGGCGGCGCCCACGCCCAGGCGCTTCGTGGCCAACCCGCAACCGTCCAGGCTGAGCAAATGGAAATGCTCGCGAAGCACGCGGTCGGCTTGATCGGCATCAAAGGTCCAACCTTCCACCTCGGTGCGAAGCGGTCCCGCACCCGGCGGCGCCCACCCCGAGTGTGCGCCCGCAGCCACCAGCACCTCGCGCGCGTTCAGACTCTCGACGGCTGCCGCGACATCGGAGAGCGGCATTTCGGTGGCGCGAAACTCGCCGGTCGATACGTCCACGTAGGCCAGGCCGGCTTTGTCGGATTCGCGCGCCACGGCGGCGAGGTAGTTATTCTCCCGCGCGCGCAGCAGGTTCGATTCCGTGACCGTGCCCGGCGTGACGATGCGAGCAAGTTCGCGCTTCACCAGTTTCTTGGCGAAGCGCGGATCTTCCACCTGATCGCAGATGGCCACGCGGTGGCCCTTCTGAATCAGGCGCGCGATGTAGCCTTCGGCGGCGTGAAACGGCACGCCGCACATCGGAATGGCCTGTCCTTTTTCCTTATTGCGGCTGGTGAGAGTGATTTCAAGGTCGCGGGCGGCGATCACGGCGTCGTCGTAGAACAGCTCGTAGAAGTCACCCAGGCGGAACATCAGCAGCGCGTTGGGGACCTGCTGTTTGACGGAATGGTACTGCCGCATCAGCGGCGTCGAAGCGTCGGAACTCATGGGTCGGGACAGGCTACCGGCCAGTCCCTTCCATTATGCGTAAATCCCGCGCAGCTTGACGGCAAAAGCCACGCGATCGAGCGCCAGCATATAGGCGGCGATGCGGTTGTTCACAGCGTGCTTCTCCGCGTAGCTCACCACGTCGCGGAAGCTGTTCACCATGATTTCTTCCAGCCGCCCGTTGACCAGTTGCTCGTTCCAGAAGTAACCCTGGCGATCTTGCACCCATTCAAAATAGGAGACGGTGACGCCGCCGGCATTGGCGAGAATGTCGGGAATGACGAAGACGTTGTTCGAGGCCAGGATCTCGTCGGCGACGGCGGTGGTGGGACCGTTGGCGCCTTCGCACAGGATCTTGGCGCGTACCTTCGCGGCGTTCTTCGACGTGATCACACCCTCCGTGGCCGCTGGGACCAGCACTTCGCAATCGAGAAACAGCGCCTGACGGGGATCGATGTTTTCGGCCTCGGGGAAGTCCAGAACCGAGCCCGTCTCCTTGCGATGCTGCATCAGCGCGGCGATATCGAGGCCCTTGGCGTTGTAGACCGCGCCCTCCACCTCGGCCAGGCAGACGATCTTGAAGCCGGCTTTCGACATGAGCTTGGCGGCCATGCCACCCACGTTGCCGAAGCCCTGTATGACGACTCGCGCCGAGGACGGATCCAGCCCCAGCTTCTTGATCGCCTGCAAGCTGACGATCAAACACCCGCGCCCGGTGGCTTCGGGGCGCCCCCGCGAGCCGCCCAGGTTGAGCGGTTTGCCGGTGACGACGGCGGTGACCGTGGTGCGCTTGTGCATGGAGTAGGTGTCCATCATCCACGCCATAGTCTGCTCGTTGGTGTTCACGTCGGGTGCGGGCACGTCGCGCTCGGGTCCGATGAAATCCATAATCTCGGCCGTGTAGCGGCGCGTGATCCGTTCCAGTTCCCCCTGCGACATCACATCCGGATTGCAGATGACGCCGCCTTTCCCGCCGCCGAACGGGATATTGACGACGGCGCATTTCCACGTCATCCAGGCGGCCAGCGCGCGCACTTCATCCAGCGTGACGTCGGGCGAGAAACGGATGCCGCCCTTAGCGGGCCCGCGAGCGATGGAGTGCTGGACGCGATAGCCGGTGAACACCTGTAGCCGCCCATCGTCGAGTTGCACCGGGATATATACCGTCAATTCCCGGGCTGGCCGGCTGAGGATCTTGCGCATGCCGTCGTCCAGGCCGAGACGCGCCGCAGCCTGATCGAAACGCGTTTCGGCTGCCAGCCAGGGATTCAGCTCCTGCTCGAGGTTGGTGGGTGCCTCCCAGCTCATCGGAAAACCTCCGACTAGATTATGGCACGAAGCGCACGAGATCGAGATCGGCCCACCACCACGCGTTCAGAACATAGTGGGGACATGGAGCAGGCTCGCGCTACGCAACCTGCCGCGCGTTGGCACGTGCGCTCCCCCCTCTACTTCGCCGCCGGATCCGGAATGAAGACCACGCTTTGCGTGGTGTGGTCGCCTTGAGAGAAATCGAACGACCAGCGCACGATCACCGTGCCGTCGTTGCCGTCCTTGGCCACCCACAGCCCGTCCGGGTTCTTAAACCCGAAGCCCTTGGGGACCCGCAGATAGACGTTGCCGCGATAGCCGCGCGGCCGGGTCGCGGTGACCCGCAGCGTCATGGTCTGCGGATCCCACCGGCAGTCCTCGATCTCGGCCTGCCCCTGCCTGGCGTGCATGTCCGTGGACAGAATCCAGGGATGCCGCCGCGCGCCCGCTATGCGCAAGAAAGTCACCGACACCGGCGCAACACTCATCGTCACGTCGCCCGTGTGTACGCCCAAGTACCGCTCGCTCCAGAAATCCCAAACCGCCTGCGGCTGCTGCGGATCGATTCCCAGACGCGCGAAGTCCACCTTTCGCTTCACCGCCTCGGCGCTGAAATTGAAGATGGCGGCCAGCTCCCACTGCTCCCACTCGCGGCGCACCCGCAGGTGGAAGAACTTCGGATAATCGGGCTCTGGACTATCGAACAGATCTACCGGCAGCGCCGTTTCGGGTAGCCTCGGAAACACCAGCTTGACCATCTCCAGCCGGTCGTTCGCCATGCGCGCGATGTCGTCCCCCAGCATGAGCGGCCCACCGTTGATGCCGAAAATAGTGGTGGAGATTTGCGCGTCCGGCAGCGGCAGCGGTTTGTCGATGGTCAGCACGTTCCCGGAATCCGACAGGAAGAGCTTGCGGTGCGTGAAGAAGTTGGTGGCCATGGCCTCGGTGGCGGCGCGATGCCCCTGCCAGTGGTCCGGCTTGTTGATGATGTAGGTCGCCGGGTAATACCACTTACCCGGGCCATACAGCGGGCGCCCCTCCCCGTAGTCCCGGCCCGTGCGCTGGCCGTCCACCAGGCCGGCAATCTGCAACGTCGGCCCCGTGCCACCCAACAGATACGTGTCCGGGCCCACCGCCTCGCGAATCACCTCCAACCCTTTGCGCAAGGCCTGTGGCCCGTACACCAACGAGCGGTCCCAGTACCCGTCCAGCTTATACATCCCAGGGACCGGCCCCGACACCGCGTTCAGAAAATCGAGCATGTAATAGCGGATGCCCCACTGTCGATAGGTCGCCAGAAAATCGCGCAGGAAGGCGTGCGTCTTGGGATGCGTGGGATCCAGCGCGAACGTGTCGCCCACGTCCGAGCGCGGGATCACCAGCGGCTTGCCGCCACTCTGCACGAAGGCATCACGCAGCGTCTCCGCTTGCTTCACGCGACCTCCCATCCAGAACGGCGCGATCCACAATCCCAAGTGGAAGCCCTCCCGTTCCAGATCGCTCACCAGCTTCTGGGGGCCGCTGGGGAACAGCTTGTTGTTCCATCGCAGCCAGTTCCCCGGCGCGATGTCCTCCAGATTGCCGAGGCTCACCCAAACGTAACCGATGTCCAGGCCCGGCAGCCGCTCGCGAATCGCCCGCACGTTGCGCCGCAGGACGTCTTCGTAGCGTTCGACGTAGATGCCGTCGACCCACGACCAGCCCACCCAACCCGCCGGCGTCTTCGGCCAGATGTTGGGACGATAGTGCGCCTGCGCCAGGTCGCCCCAGTGGTTCAGGCTCTCCACCGGATCGGGGCGGATCTCGATCTGCAATTGCTCGCTCGCGATCGTGGCGCCCGGCGCCAGTGCGAAGCCCATGAAGTCGCAATAGGAACTCGACGCCACCCGCTGCCGCTCTTCGTCCCACCACACCTCGTGCTCGGTGTGAATCCGGTCGAAGGAGACGAACGAGAGCAGCAGGGCCGACTTGGCGGCCGGGTTGTACATCTGCGCTATGGTACGCGCGACGTGATGCTTGCCGCCGTCCCGAATGGTGCGGACCAGATTGGGATTTCCCCACCCGGTGGTCACCAGCATCACGCTCCGTTCGGCTCCCTCGCCTAGCCGCAACCCCGACGCCGCGTCCGACAAGTCCGCCAGCCGGCAGCGCCCCAGCCGCACTGACTGCTTGCCGATGTTCCGGATGGTGCTGCTCACCACCGCGCTGGTGCCGTCCTGGCCCGGACCGGCCGTGATGGTCCACTCCACCCCGGCCTCGTCGAAGCGCAGCGTCAAGCCTCGCGTGCCCGACGCCTGGGACGCCTGCTCCGCCCAGTACGTCTTCCCGTCCACGTCCAGACCGAAGCGCGCGTGTTCGACACCCACCCCGCCCGCCGCGCCAAAGCTGAAGCGGCGCTCGCCGCTATGAAAAGCGAACTGGAGATTCTGCGCCAGGGCCGCGCAGGAGAAAACGGCGTAAAGCAAAAAGGAGAGCGACCGCATAATCCTCCTATCGTAGTCGACCCGCGGTACGGTACCCATCCCTTCAGCAAGTCAAGGCGCATCGGTGCGCAGCGGGACGGTACCCGCCTTTACCGCTGTTCGAAGAAGAGGAAGTACTGATAGGGTAATGAATCCAGCCGCTTGCTGAGGGCGAAACCCGCTTTCTGCAACTCCGCAATGACCGCCTGGTCAGTCAGTTTCATCGAGGGAGGAGGCCCGACTGGCAGGGCCTTCTTGTAGAAATCAATCACCACGATGCGCCCACCGGGCTTCAATGCTCTTGCAAGTTTCGCGTAGTACGCGGGACGGTTCTCTATGTGATGGAGAACATCGCAGAAAAAGACCACGTCGATTGACCGCTGCGGCAGACGCGGGTCGTCCGGGGCCGCAACAATCGTTTCCAGGTTCGCGGGGGCTTTGGCGCGTATCAACCCGAGCAACTTCTCATCAATATCCACCGCTAGACCTTGCCTGCGTGATGCGCGAATCGACGAGCAAAATAGCCGCTGCCCGCGCCGATGTCGGCAACCGTGTCCGTCGGCTTGAGGTTCAGCGCCATCACCACATCGTGCGGTTTCTGCCATGCATCGCGCGTTGGGTCCTCCAGCACCTTCGCGTACTCATCTGACGACGGCGGGTGATGCTGATGGGGCACCTGCCCCAGAGCCACCGACACAAAAGCGAACATCCACGTGTAAAGTTTCATAACCCCTCTACTTGAAGTCCTTGGCGTGAGGCGTGTGAGTGGCTTCACTGCGCCGCTTGTACGGGCCCGGCGGATCGAGACGCCGCCCTCCGCCCAGCCGCTGCAATTCCGCGATCAACTGTTGCTTCTTGCTGCGATACTTGCGATCGGTCGCCAGGTTATGCACCTGAACTGGATCTGTGTTCATGTCGTAAAGTTGCTCCCAATCGTAGTAGCGGGCGTATTGCCAGCCGTCCGCCGTCCGCACACCTTCGAGCGACGGCAAACCCCAACCGCCCGAACTGGACCATTCGTAGAGGAAAGACCGCCTCCAGTCGCGAACCTTTTTCCCGGCCAGCAGCGGCTTCGCGGAGAGGCCTTCCATGTCTTTGGGTACCGCCAGGCCAGCCAGGTCGAGAACCGTCGGCGCGAGGTCCGCATTCAATATCATCTCGTCGCGCTTGCTTCCGGCACGCGCCAGCTTCGGATATCGCACCAGCAGAGGAATGCGAATGGACTCTTCGTACATGATCATCTTCGAATAGAACTGGTGTTCTCCGAGGAAGTGGCCGTTGTCGCCGAGCAGGAAGATGGCGGTATTCTCGGCCGCCCCCGTCTCCTCCAGGGTTTTCAGGAGACGCCCCAGCGAGTCGTCAACCGAGACGAGGCTGCGGCAGTAATCCTTCACGTACTTCTGGTAGCGTTCCACCGGGTGCAGTTGCGTGTGCCAGTAGTCGTGATCGTGGAAATTCAGATACCAGGAGGGCTTGTCGCGGTGGTTCTCGTAATACGTCTTCGGCAGCGGGACGTTGACATCCTTGTAAAGGGATTCCAGATGCTTGGGCGGGATGCAGGGTCCATGCGGAGCTTTGTGGCCGACATACAGGCAAAACGGCTCACGCCGCGGTTTTCTGAGGAACTCCACGGCGTAATCCGTGAGGATGTCGGTCACATAGCCTTTGGTGGGCGTCGGCGCGCCGTTGACGTTGAGAAGAGGATCGAAGTACGCCCCCTGGTCGCGGAAGCCGGCCCAATAATTAAAGGCTGGATTCGGTTTTTCACTTTCCACGCCGAGATGCCACTTCCCTATGAACGCCGGTGTCGTAGCCGGCCTCGCGCAGCAATCCGGGGAACATGCGGCAACCTGGAGGCAAATCTCCGCGAAGGCTCCAGACGCCGTGCGTGTGGGCGTACTTGCCGCTCATGATCGTCGCGCGGCTGGGCGAGCACAGGGACGTGGTCACGTACGTGTTTCGAAAGTGCACGCCTTCGCGAGCCAGCCGATCCATATTGGGCGTTTGCAGGAAGCTCAGAATGCCGCCGCAACCCGGACGCGGAGAATGCGTCGTAGCGCTGGTCGTCCGTCACGATCATGAGGATGTTCGGACGCTGGGCGGCAGCCCGGGAAATGAAAGGAACCGCCGCACTGCTGAGAAAAACCCTTCGCGAGGAATTGCTCATGGTGTCTCTTTCTCTTCGCGCCGCGCACCCTGCCGGTTTACGCGATAGAGGGGGACATCGACACGACCGGCTGGCCCCTCCCGCTTGATCCCAGCGCCTCTCGCGCCATCACTTCAAGGACAGAAACTTGATGCAGACGGGCTTGCTCACCTCCAGCTTCTTGCCTGTCGGCTTCAGCTTGCCGGTGGCGGGATCGATGTGGAAGAGGAAGATATCGTTCGATTGCTCGTTGGCGGCGAACAGATAGGCGCCGGTCGGATCGATGTTGAAATTGCGGGGCCACTTGCCGCCGGTGGGAGTCTGCTCGATGGTGGTGAGGGTTCCCTTAGCCGGGTCGATGGCGAAGGCCGTGATGCTGTTGTGGCCGCGGTTGGAGCCGTAGAGGAACTTGCCCGATGGATGCACCACGACTTCGGCGCAATAACTGGTGCCGGAGAACCCCTGGGGCAATGTCGAGATGGTCTGCAACGAAGTAAGCACACCGCGCGCCGCGTTGTAAGAAAACGCCGTCACGGTGTTGCCCATCTCGCTAATTACGTAAGCGAACTTGCCCGATGGATGAAACGCGAAATGCCGCGGGCCGGAGCCCGGGGCGACTGCGGCGAAGGGCGGCGTATTGGGGGTAATGGTTCCCTTGGCGGCGTCGAACTTGTAAACCAGCACCTTGTCCAATCCGAGATCCGCCACGAAGGCGAAACGGTTGTCGGGCGACAAGTTCACCGAATGCGCGTGGGGCCCCTGCTGCCGCGCCCGATTCACGCTCGATCCGGAGTGTTGGATGACGGAACTCGGCTCACTTAGGCGGCCATCGGCTTGGATGGGAAGGACCGCGACCGCGCCGCTGCCATAGTTTGCCACCAACAGGTTCTTGCCGGTCTTGTCCACCACCAAATGGCACGGCCCTTTGCCGCCGGAAGAGGCGCTGTTCAACAATGTGAGCTTGCCGGTGGCGCGGTCCAGGGCGAACGCGCTCACCGCTCCTCCCCAAGTGCCGCCGCCGGCCGATTCGCCGACCGCGTAAAGAAATTTGCGATTGGGGTGGATGGCCAGGAAAGAAGGATTCTGCGCAACGCCCGCCAAACCGAGCGGCTTTATCTCGCCCGTCTGGGCGTCGAAACGATACGCGTAAATGCCCTTGCTCTCGGGCCCTGTATAGGTGCCGACATAAACCAAATACTGCCCCCACAAGGAGCCGGCCAGCAGTGGAACGAGTGCGAAGCGGATGCCTGTCATGCGTCCATTCTAAACCGTGGACGCGCGAACCGGGAGCTCCTTAGTTTTCGCCCGCTACTTTCGAGGCGGCGCGCAAGTGTCCGGGCCGAACACGCAAAGCGTGGACTTATACCCCTTTTGGGTGGCCCACTGGATGGTCCGCTCAACCTTGGCGCTGTAATCCGGTTGGTAGTTGACGTAGTCCGGATAGAAATACTGTTCGTGAATCATCAGTTCCATCAACTCGGACTGATGCGGGTCCGCAGCCACCTTCTCCAAGTGGGGAACGATTTTGTCGAGCGGCAGTGTGTTGATGACGATGTCGTGCCGCAAAAAAATCACATCCTCCTTGGTGTCCTTCCAGTAATCGCGGCCCATGAGATACTTCACACGCGGCGCATCCAGGTAGTAGCTGACTGTCGGCGCGCCCTTGGCGAATTCGAAGTAGCCCACCAGCAGCTTGATGCCTTCGGCCCGCAGGGCGCGCACGCCGTCGAGCGTGGCCTCGCCCCAGTGCACCGTGGTGGTGGTGCTGAGCAACTCACGGCCGGCGAAACGCTCGATCTCGCGCGTGACCAAACGGTAGTCGGCGCCGATCTGCGCACCCGTGGCCTTGATATAGGGCTTGTCGGGCTTGTCGCCGCGGGCGTGGAAGGTCAGGCGGATCCAATCGCGATTGGCCTGCCACTCCGGCTTGAACTTGTCGGGCATCTGCGAAAGATTGAAGCCGTCGGTCTCGTAGTAGATGTTGAAATGGAACTTGGCGCCGTATTTGACGTGCATGGACTTCCACAGCGCCATATAGGGGTTCTCAAAGATCGACTTGTAGCGGTTCGCATTGCGCGCGATGTCGCGCAGGAACCAGATGTTGTCGTCGAGCGAGAAGCGGTAGCGCGGCTGCGAATCGCGATCCCAGTACACCAGCGCGGCGTCGTGCGCGCCGCCGGCGGCCTCGGCCACGATTTTGTTCTCCCATTGGCCGAGCACCACGCTGGCTTCGAAACGGCCGTCGCGGGCGGCCACGCTGTGTCCGTTCACCTTCACCGCGTGCGCGGCCGCGCATGTGCCGTGGACGACAATCTTCAATCCGCCATTGACGGAAGTACCGTCGTGACGGTTGAGAATCGCGCCATCGGGCGGATCGGTGATGCGCACCGAGGAGCGCGATTGCGCGAGCAGGCTCAGCGCACTGGCGAGAAGAACGGTGAAAAGCCGATTACGGGTGGACACATTCCGGACTCTAGCAAACCGCCCTCCGGGCGGGCAACCTGCGCCTTAGAGCAAGCCCACGCGTTCCAGCAGCGCGGTGTCGGCCAGCACTTTGTCGATGGGTCCGTCGGCAGCGATGGCGCCTTCATCGAGAACCACCAGACGCGTCGCCACACGGCGCAGGAATTCGAGATGATGGCTGGCCACGAGTTTCGAGACGCGCAAACCGGAGAGCAGACCGGCAAGCTGTCGTACGGAACGGGGGTCGAGTTCGGCGGTGGGTTCGTCGAGCAGCAATAACTCGGGCGCGCCGCACATGGCCAGCGCGATCGAGGCGCGCTTCCTTTGTCCCATGCTCAAACTGGATGCCGGCAACTCGGCTTGCTTCGCCAAGCCCACGGCGTCGAGCGCGTCGAGCGCCTTGCGCGTAGCCGTCTCGATGGAATCGCCACGGTTGCGTAAGCCCAGCGTGAGGTCGTCGAGGATCGACGGCATGAAGAGTTGATCCTCCGGATTCTGGAACACGGCGCCCAACTTTGCGTAAGTCCCGCGCCCCGGCTTTTCGCCGAAAATGCGCACATCGCCCGTCGCGCGCACCAGGCCCAGCAGGCACCACAGCAGCGTGCTCTTGCCCGAACCGTTCGCGCCGGCCAGCCCCAAGGATTCGCCCGCCGCGATGCGGAAGCTCACTTCGCGCAGCGCCGGCCGCCGGCCGTAGGCGAAGCTGAGGCGTTCGACTTCCACGGCGAACGTCATGCGGAGAGCCCTCGCACCAGTTGCGCGGCGTAGAACCTTTCGGCGCGGTCGATGGCCCGGCGAAACAGTGCGGCCAGGGCGTGCGAGAGCGAGGTCAGCCATCCCGGGCCATAACGCCGGGACACTACCAGCGAGCGGGCCCGCAGCACGCGTACTGGTTCGTCGCCGAGGATGGCCGTGAAGTGCCGTAAGAAAAGAAGGAATAGGACGGGAGCGTACCACCAGCGGTCCGGATCGAGCCGCCGCGACAGGCGCCGCCATGGAATGGCGGCGAACACGGCCACACCCAGCGCGAACGCGGCCAGCGTCTTCAGCGGCAGCCAGGGATCCAGCGTCCCGGCCAGCCACTGCAGCGTGGCCAGGCCGGCCGCGAAAACGGCCAAGGGTACCAGGCGTCCGAACAGCTTCATGAGTCTCGACCCGAGGCCGCCAGGAAATACCAACCAGGTTCTTCCTCAGCCACGTCGACGCGCGCGCCGAGCGCGGTGAGCCGGCGGGCCAGCGTGGCGGCGGGTTCGATGCGATCGCCGGAAACCGGGCCGTCCAGCGCCGCGTGGAACCCGTTGAGCGTCGCGCTATCCATCATATGGCCCACCGCCAGCACACCGCCGGGTTTAAGGGCGGCGAGAAATCCGCGGCAGGCGGCGTCCAGATCGTGTATGTGCGGGAGCACACCGAAGCACAAGACGGCGTCGAAGCTCGCCCCGGCCAGGGGCAATCGCGCGGCGTCGGCGCAGACGAAGCTGGCGCGGCACGGGGCTTTCGCGCGTGCCTCGCGCAGCATGGCTTCGGCCAGATCCACTTCCACCACCACGCGCAAGCCGGGCCGCGCGCTCTTGAGATGCGCGAGCAGCAGACCGGTTCCGCTGCCAATGTCGAGCACGCGCCCGGCAGCGGGAGGCACCGCCCGCTCCACGAACCGCCGCACCTTTTCGCCGGCGTCCGCGGGCGACGGCAAGGTGTCCCAGCGCGTGGCCAGAGCGTCGAAGTATTCGCGTATGGCTTGCGTGCTCATGAGAAGAGAATGCCACGGCGCGAGGCCAAAGCGCGAACCACCAGCGGAACCACCACCAGTTGCAGAAGCACGCCGGGCGCGCCTTGAACCAGTATGGCCACCGAAGCCAGCGCCGGCGGCAAGCCGAAGTATCGCGCCAGAATCCAACTCGCCCCCAGCGCCGTGGCGCGGCCCGCGACCACCGCCGCGATCAGCGCCGGCCACAACCGCTCGCGCTTGCCCCGATAGATGGCCGCCGCCACCGCGCCCAGCGTCGCACCTTCCAGCGCCACCACCACGGCGATGGGCGGATAGAGCGGCGGCATGCCGGTGGCCAGCGAGGAAATCACAGGCGTGATGAATCCCACCGACAAGGCCCAGGGTAGCGGCACCAGAAATCCGTTGAGCAACAGCGGCAACAGCATCGGCAGGAACTTACTGCCTAATCCCACCATGTGGAACGCCGGCGGAAGCACCAGCGCCAGCGCGGCCATGACCGCGCCAATCACCATCGGTCGCAACTTCAGCGCGCCATGGGCCATGGTCAGAAGCTCACCGTGACGCCGCCCGCCGCGTTTACGCCTGGCATGGTGTAGCCGGGCACCACTTCGTAGCGGCGGTCGAAGAGATTGTCCAGGGTCGTAAACACGCTCCAGTTCTTGCGCACCGGAACCATGATGCGGCAGGTGGCCACCGTGTAGCCGCTCATCTTGCGGCTGTGCGGCGCGTCCGCCCAACGCCGCCCCACCGTCGTGCCGCCGATGTGCACGAACGCTTTGCCGGCGTCGAATTCGGCCGAGTAATTCAGTTTCTGCTCGGGCAAATACGGAGCGAGATTGGTCGAGCGCAGGTAAGCGTAGCCGGATTCGAGCGACAGGCGCTTCACCGGACGCCAGCGCAAGCTGCCTTCCGCGCCGCGGTTCAACGCGCGTCCGGCGTTGAGCAGGCGCAGGTTCGGATAACGTCCTTCGGTGACGATCAGGTTCGATAAGATCCGCGTAGTAGGTGGTGACGCTCGCGGCCACGTTCTTCGCCGGGCGCGCGTGGAAGCTCGCCTGGTAGTTCCACATGTACTCGGGGCTGAGCAGCGGATTCGGCGCGGGGAATAAGTAAAGCTCGCGAATGGTCGGGTTGCGAAACCCGCGCGAGACCGATGCTGAAACCGTGTAGCCGTCCTTGAGCGTGTAGCTCGCGCCGGCCTCGGGCACCGTGATGGCGCCCGCCACCGAGTTATTGTCGTAGCGCAGGCCGGCGTACAGGCGCGCGCGCATCGACGGCGTCCACTGCACGCGCGAGAAGCCGGCGGCGGAACCAATCGAGTGCTCGCCGTAGTCCAGCTTGCCGGTCACGTTGCGCGCTCGTCCGCCGTAGCTCACTACATCGGAGCCAACTTCGACCATCATCTCCCGCGTGAGCGCGAAGTTCTGACTCAGACGAAAACCGGTGGTCGAATCCGTGGAGCGGAAACCGTCGGTGATGTAGTGATTGCCGTGGCTCTGGTAGAAGCGCATGTAGCCCCACGAACGGCTGGTGCTGTTGTCCAGATTGGCGCTGAAGCCGCCGCGGCCCACGCGCGCGTAGCTATCCGAAAGCGGCGCGGTCACTGGACCGGGATCTTCCACATGGAAGTGGCCGTAGCGGCCCTCGACGGACGCCCGCCAAACGCTCGAGAGCGTGTAGCCCATCGCGAGACTGGTATCCTGATCGCGGAACGCCGAGTTGGGCCGGTCGCCGGCGGTGTGCGATACGCCGGCCGTGGCCGAATAGTAGAACTTCTCCCAACGCATCGAGTGCGCCAGGCGATGCTGCCCGGTGAGGTAGGAGCCCAAGCTCGATGATAAGCGCGTGTTGACGCCCGGGTGCGGCGAGGCGGGCTTCACTTCGATGGCGCCCCCCATGGCGTTGCTCCCGTAAAGCACCGAGGCCGGCCCTTCGGTCACGCTCACCGTGCCCGCGTCCGAGAGGCTGTAGAAATCCGGCAGTGGATGGCCCATCAAACCTTGCACATCGGGCCGTCCATCCACCACCACCAGCACGCCGGTGTTGGGCGATCCGCCCACGCCGCGAATCGAAATGCCGCCCGTGCCGTTGGTCGAAATGCCGTAGCCCATCACGCCGCGCCGCGTAACGAACGCGCCGGGCACCAGTTGATCCACGGCGTCGAGAACCGTGCGCGCGCCGCCGCGCTCGATCTCAATGGCCGTGCTTACGATCGGCCCCGAAACGGGTTCGTCGCGCACCACCACGTCCACCGAGTTGCGCACGATCGCCGGGCGAAGACGCACGACGATCTCGTCCCCGGGCGTGGCGCTCAAACGCACTTCAACCGGCTCGAAGCCACCGCGCTCGACTCGCAGTGTGCGCACGCCGGCCGCCTTGACGCGCACCGTGCCATCCGGCCCGGTGAGTTCCCCCGCACGGTCACCGGCCGTCACGCGGGCGCCTGCCACCGCCGCGTTCATCGAGTCGACCACGCGCACGCGAAGCAGCTCGGCCGCGGCGATGACGTAGAAGGAGGAGAGTAGACAGCAGAGGGCAGCCACCGCGAGTCGAAGAATCATCACCAGATACGGTAGCACATTGTTTTGAGTCGTGCTACTATCGTCGCCGCGTCCGTTTCTGATAAGATCACTCCCCAGGGCCGCGCATTTCGAGAAGGCCCGCCATCATCGATTTGAAAAGTGGAGGATTCCCGTGGCTGCTGTGAAGTCTGGTCGTCTGATTCTCGCCGCGATTCTGGCCGTACTGGTCTATGGCATGATCGCCGCCATGCTGGGCACCTTGTTGCCCAACCTTTCCACCCGGTTCGGTCTCACGCCGGAGCAGAACGGTAATATCGCTTTCGTGCAAGCGCTGGGATTGATCATCGCGTCGGTATCGGTGGGCCCGCTCATCGACAACAAAGGGAAGAAGACGGGTCTGCTGATGGGCCTGGTTCTAATTGCCGCGGCTTTGTTCGCGCTGCCGAACGCTTCCAGCTACGACATGGTCATGGTTTTTATTTTCGTGCTCGGTTTGGGTGGCGGCATCATCGTGACGGCGGCCAACGCGCTGGTGAGCGACATCAACCCGGAGCGCCGCTCCTCGACGCTGAATCTGTTGAACCTGTTCTTCGGGCTGGGCGGATTGCTGACGCCGCTGATCGCGGCGCGCCTGTTCGCCGGCGACGCGATTAGCCTGTGCTACCTGGTGGCGGGGTTGACCGTGGTGACGCTGGTCATACATACCACGACCGCCATGCCGGCTCCCAGCGGCGAACGCGGATTCAAGACCTCGGAGATGGGCGGGCTGTTGCGCAAACCCGCGCTGTGGATGCTGTCGCTGCTTCTGTTCCTCTATTGCACCTGCGAAGTGGGTGTCTGGAATTGGCTGGCCAAACACCTGATCGCGCAGGGCATCCCGGAAAGCCAGGCGCTGACCATTCTGTCGCTGGGCTTCGCGCTGGGCCTGCTGCTCGGCCGCGTCGTGGTATCGAGAATCCTCATCAAGATCCCCGCCCCCACAGTGACATTGGCCGCCTCTATTCTGATGGTGGTGACCACGTATCTCGCGCTGCAAAGCGCCGATGTCACGGTGGCCTATGTCGCGGTATTCTGCGCCGGCCTGGCCATGGCGCCGGTCTTCCCGACCACCCTGGGCATGACGGGCGATGCGTTCCCGAAGGCCACGGCCACGGCCATGGGCATCGTGATCACCAGCGGCTGGATCGGCCTGGCCGTGAGTTCAAAGATCATCGGCGGGATTGCCGGTGGCGACAACACTCGCTTGAAAACCGCGTTGCTGGTGCTGCCAGTAGCCTCGCTCCTCATGGTTGTGGTGACCCTGATTCTGCGGCCCATGCTCGCCAAGGCCAAGGCGTAAGGAGTACTTTAGAAAGACAAAGAGCGCGATGCCTCTCCGCGAGACATCGCGCTCCTTGTGTGCCGGCACTGCGTGCGAAACCGCTCGCTGCGGTCGCGGCCCAGTATGTGCTTTCGCAAAGTTGCCGGGCGGCAACCACAGGGTGCGGTTGTATCGATTACTTCACGGCTTTCTGTACCGTCTTGCGTGCAGTGTCTGTTTCTTACTGCCAGCCGGTACTCTTGCTCGCGCCGATGCTGTAGGAAAAGTAGCCTTGGTCGATAGTCCCGCCGGCGGTCAAAGGCGCCGAGAAGACACCCTGGCCTTTGGAGGCGTCCGGAATGGCAATCACCGACAAGTTACCGAGAGACCCGGTGGTCGGATCGCTCGAGGCCGCCGGTAACTGCTGAAGCACGCTCGACGGCACCGTAAAATTACCCGCGGAAGCCTGCGCCACGCAGGCGAATACCGCCGCGTCGTAAATGGGGTTCGCCTCCGTTCCGCCCGTCTGCGACATGGAGGTTCCGGTAATGGTGACCAGCCCCGAACCGCCGCCGGTCCAGGTGATGGGCATGCCGCTGCTGCGCGGGATCGGATTGGCCAGGGCATCCGCATTGGTCCACACGAAAGAACCGGGAAAATCCGAACTGGCGCTGAACGCCCCGATGTCGGCACCGCCGGGACCCGTCAGGGTATACGTACCTTGCACCAGCGTGGGGGTTCCACTGCCACCGAAGCCGCCGAAGCCGCTGCTGTAGAGCGACAAGTAGTAAGCCAAGCTGCCGGTCGCACGAGGCACCGCCTTATTCGAAGCGTTGGGCCCGTTCAAAGTGAGTTGCACGCCCGCGTCCAGGGGAACAGGCGTCACGCCCTGGGAGATTTCGGTGGTCGTACCCACACGCCGGTAGACGTAGCAGGCTCCGATCTGCGTCATCGAGAAGTTGGAGGTAGCTACTGCGTCCACCCCGTACTTACTGAAACCGCCGCTGACGCTCTCGCTCGTCGAGTCGAACGATTGACCCGCAAACGACATCTTCGTGGTGAGCTTGGACAGGCTCAGGCCACCGATGGTCAGCGTCCCGCCCTGATCCAGCCTGGCCAACTGCGCTTGCGTGTAGGATGGATGCGTGCAGGCGCTGGCACCCGCCGCCGCGACGGCGATGGACCCGAGGTTCGACGTGCGCCCGCCAGCCTTCACCGCCAGGCTCACGAAGCAGCCCGGCGTCACGCTCGCGGGAACCGTGAAGTTGATCTGATCCAGGCCGGGCGAACCGCCGGAGCGGCCGGCGTACGCCGGAGTGACTTCGATGCCGCCCACCACCACTTTGACCTGGCCCGCGGCGGTCTGGTCTCCCGAAGTACTGCCGTCGAGATCGGAGTTTGGATCCGCGCCGAGACCCGTGCCCCAGAGCACCATCGCGTCGTTCGGCTTAGCTGGGCGAAGGCTCCATTGCGCGAGTTGGCCCGTGGTGAAGCGGTTCAGGTCGTACCCGCCGTAGGTGGCCTGCGCGGGTCCGGCCCCGTTCTGGGCCTGGGTCGCATACCCGAAGTTGCGCTCCACTACCTTCACCCGGTATGGCGCGCTCGTCGCGCTGTTATAGGTGACTTTGACATCGTAGTCACCGGCGGCCGCCGTCGATGGAAGCATGCCCGCAAGTTGTCCGGCCAAGGTGTACCACATTCGCGCGGCGATGGCGGTCCCGCCCGCGGCCGGGGTGAAGCTCACGCTGGTTCCGGACAACGTTGTCGGGTACGGTAAAGCCCCCGAATAAACCGAGATAGTCGCCGGCCCCATGCCGCTGCCGAAAACGACGAACCAGGAACCGCGTGCGACGTCGGCGGTATAGCTACTGGCGTTCAATACCCCGTTGTCTGTTCGAATCACAGGCTGGGCCGCCGCAACGCTCGCAATCGCCGCGACCAGACACACCACTCCCCACAGCTTTTTCATGCTGACTCCTCCTGTTGTATTGTTACGATCATCCCAGTATGTAGATTGAACAATACTACCCCAGTTGCTCTTTAGGAGCAATGCCCAACGCCTTCATTTTGCGGTAGAGGTTGCTGCGCTCCAGTCCCAGCAACTCGGCCGTCCGGCTTACGTTCCCCTTGGTGTCTTCCAGCTTCCTCATTATATACTCACGCTCGGCCGCCTCACGCACTTCCTGCAGGCTCCCGGTAAGCTCCACCGCGCGCTCGGCCGGCGCGCGCCGGGCCGCGTTGAGCGGGATGTGGCGCGCATCGATGCGCACCTGCGGGCACAAGATGACAATCCGTTCCATCAGGTTGCGCAACTCGCGGACGTTGCCCGGCCAGGCGCAGTCCTTGAGAACGGCGACGGCTTCCGGCGTCAGTTCCTTGGGTTTGCGGCCATAGGCGCCGGTGAACTCCCGAAGGAAGTGTTCGGCCAGCAGCGGCACGTCTTCGATGCGTTCGCGCAGCGGCGGCACATAGAACGGAATCACGTTCAAGCGGTAGAACAGATCCTCGCGGAAATTGCCGCGCTCGATTTCTTCCTCCAGGTGCTTGTTGGTGGCGGCGATCACGCGCACGTCCACCTGGACGGATTCGGGCGCGCCCACTGGCTCGAAACGCTGCTCCTCTAACGCGCGCAGCACTTTGGCCTGCGTCTTCAGGCTCATGTCGCCCACTTCGTCCAGAAACAGCGTGCCCGAATCGGCTTTCTGGAACTTGCCCACCTTGTCCTCGCGCGCGCCGGTGAAGCTACCCTTGCGATGGCCGAACAACTCGCTTTCAATGAGCTCCTCCGGAATGGCGGCGCAGTTCACTTCGACGAAGGGAGATTCGACGCGCAGGCTCATGGCGTGAATGGCGTGCGCCACCAGTTCCTTGCCCGTGCCGCTCTCCCCATAGATCAACACGCGGCCGTTGGTGCCGGCCATCAGCGACAACTGCTGGCGCAACGCCTTCATCGGCACGCTCTCGCCGATGATCCGCAGCGAATCGGCGCCCTGCGCCTCCCGAAGAAGCTGATTCGCGATTTCCAGCCGGTGCTGCTCGATGGCGTTCTTCACCACCACGGTGACTTTCTGGATGGTGAGCGGCTTTTCGAGAAAGTCGAAGGCGCCGAGCTTGGTGGCTCGCACGGCGGTCTCGATGCTGCCGTGGCCGGAAATCATCACCACCATGGGCCGATCCGGATAGGGCATCTCCTGGATGCGGGCCAGCACGTCCATGCCGTCCATGCCGGGCAGCCAGATATCCAGCAGGACCACCCGGTAAGGTTGCCGCGCGAGTTCCTCGATGCCTTCTTCGCCGCTTTCGACGGCGCGGGCGTCGAAGCCCTCGTCGCCCAGCACGCCGACCAGCGAACTGCGGATGCCGGGTTCGTCGTCCACCACCAGCACGCGGGGAGGCTTCATGCGGTGACCTCCACGGGCTTGAAGTCGGCTTCGGCCGGCGACGGCACGCGGATCTCGACGATGAAACGCGCGCCGGTGGGAGTGTTATCCTCCACGCGAATCTGCGCCTGGTGTTCGGCCAGGATGCGGCTCACGATGGCCAAACCCAGACCCGTACCGCGGCCCTTGGTGGAAAAATAGGGCAAGAATAATCTCTCCTTTTCCTCCATGCCGACGCCGCAACCGCTATCGGCCACCACCAACTCGACAGTTTCGGGACTGGCGGCCTGCGTGCTCACCCAAAGGTGCTTCACCAGGGAATCCTGCATGGCCTCGGCGGCGTTGTCCACCAGGTTCACCACCACACGCTTGAACTGCTCTTTATCCAGATGAAGCGGCGGCAGATTCGGTGCCAGATTCTTGTGCAGCTCAATGTCTTCGAGCCGCCCGGAGAAGACGTTCAGGGCGCTGTCGACGATCTCGTTCAGGTCGGCCGGCGCGGGTTGCGCGGCGGGAAACCGGGCGAACTGCGAAAACTCGTCCACCAGCGCGCGCAGGGATTCGACTTCGGTGGCGATGGTGGCCGCGCACTCGCCCAGGATGCGCTGGCGGTCCGGCGCGCCGTCGCCTCCGCGCCCAATCTGCCGCGAAATGCGCTCGGCGCAGAGTGAGATGGGCGTGAGCGGGTTCTTGATCTCATGCGCGATGCGGCGGGCCACTTCGTGCCAGGCCGCAAAGCGCTGCGCGCGCATCAGTTCGCTGGTGTCCTCGAGCACGACCACGAATCCGGAGCTGAGCTTTTCCTCCAGCGCCGAAACGGTGACGGCCAGGTGCAGCGTTTGCCGCGGCGTCTGCAGGTCGATCTGCCGGAAAGCGGTGCCGGTGCGGCGGGCGCGCTTCATCATGAACTTGATCTCGGCGGTGTCCTCGCGCGAGAAGATGTCCTCCAGGCGCGAGGCCGGAGTCACCTTCTCTTCGCCGAACATGCGCTTGAGCGCGGAGTTCACACTTTTGATGCCGCCATCGCCGGTGATCGAGATGACGCCGGTGGGAATGCTTTCGAGAATGGCCTCGGTGAAGCGGCGCCGCCGGTCGAGTTCCCGGGCGTTGCTCTCGAGCTCCTGGGTCATCTCGTTGAAGGCGCGCACCAGCAGCGCCAACTCGTCGATGGCGCGCGTGCGGATGCGGAATCCCAGATTGCCCTTGCGCACTTCGCCCGCGGCTTCCAGCAGCGAGGCGATGGGACCGCTGATCTGGCGGGCGAAGAACAGCGCCACCCAGGTGGCCACAAACAGAATGAACATGGTGATGAGCAACAGCATCATCAGGTAGAAGTCGCGGTACTGTCTCCGGTTGCGCGCCAACTGCTCGTAGTCGTCGATGTAGCCGCGGATCTCGCGTTCCTTGGCGGCCAGATCGAGCGGAGCGGAGACCCGCACGACCACGTAGCCGCCATCGAAGGCGGCGCGCGCCTCCAGTCCCGTGCGCACCAGATCGCCGCACAGCACCACGGGTGCTAGCGGCGCCCGCTCGATGGCCACCGCCAACAGGCCGTGGTCCCGGCAAAAAGCCGCGTTGACCTTGGCCGCGCCACCGTGGGCGGCCAGGGCGGCGATCCATCGCGCCTGCGCCTCGGCCCGTTCGCGCACCTCGTTGTCCATGGATACGCCCACTTCAATCAGACTCAGGCGCACGTTTTCGGCCGGCCGGCTGAACCACTTGTCCAAATTGCGATTCAAAACGAAGAAGCCCCACAGCATCAGAAAGAACACGGGCAGAAAGCTGAGCGCGAGCGCGCCCACCACCAGCCGGGTCTTGATGCGGGAGCCCTCCTGGTTCTTCTGCCGCTCGATGTAGAGCTTTACGCCGGTGCGGAACAGCATGAAGCTCAGCGTGATGGTGAGCAGGAAGACCAGCGTCGAGACGGCCCAGAAAAGATAAGCCTCCTGCGGGCTGGATGGCCCGTAGTCGCCGAAGGTGAACGAACTCTGCCAGACGAGCAGCGCGATCAATATCGCGAGCGCAACAGTGCCCGCCGTCAGCAGGAGACGCTTGCGCATGTGCGTGGTAACCTTCTCAAATTATACGTAATCGGCTCAGCCGGCCGTGTTCGGCGGTACGGGCGTGGTAGGCGGCGGGGCGGGTTGCGCAGTGTGCCCGGCGGCCGTCCGCTATACTGGTGAAAAGGATTTCGTCCTCTCGAGGAGACAAGTAGGCATGTTTGATCTTTTCCGCAGCCGCGCCAAGGCTGTGCGTTACGTACTCGGCGCCGTGCTCATGTTGGTGGCCATATCGATGGTGGTCACCTTGATACCGGGCTTCGGCTCGGGTGGTGGCGACAGGAACGACCAGATCGTCGCCGAGGTGGGCAAGGAAGTGCTCAGCGCCCACGACGTGCAGGTGCGGGTGCAGAACATACTGCGCGGCGGCGAGGTTCCCAGTAGCATGCTGGCCATCTACGTGCCCCAGATTGTCGACGAAGAAATCACCACTCGCGCGGTGGTGTACGAAGCCAAGCGCTTGGGCCTGGCAGTTTCCGAAGCCGACGTGGCCAGAGCCATTCGTTCGTTTGCGCCCATGCTTTACCAGGACGGCAAGTTCGTGGGGCGCGAGGCCTACGGGGCGTATCTGGCGCAGATGAACTTCACCATCCCCGAGTTCGAGAAGAACGTCGCCAGCGAGATGCTGCTCACTCAGATGAAGAACCTGGTGGGGGAGGGCGTCGTGGTGACCAGCGACGAAGTCGAGCGCGCCTACAAGCTGAAGAACGAGAAGGCCAAGATCGAGTACGCCACGGTGGACCCAGCTAAATACCGGCCGCAGGTCACCGTATCGGCCGGCGAGATCCAGAAGTATTTCCTGGAGAACCGGGCCAGCTTCCGCATGAAGGAGCAGCGCGCGTTCCAGATGCTGGTGGTGGAGGAAGAGAAAGTCGCCGCCACCATCAACATCCCCGAGGCCGATTTGCGCCGGGACTATGAAGCCAACAAAGACAATTTCCGCACGCCCGAGCGGGTCAAGGTGCGCCACATCCTGTTGAAGACCACCGATAAGCCGCAGGACGAGATCCCCAAGATTCGCGCCAAGATCGAAGACATTCTCAAACAGATCAAGGGCGGCGCGGATTTCGCGGCGCTGGCCAAGAAGTACTCCGAGGACACCGGCTCGGCCGTCAAGGGCGGCGACCTGGGCTGGGTCACGCGAAACCAGACGGTGCCGAACTTCGAGAAGATGGCCTTCTCCCTGAAGCCCAAGCAGGTCAGCGGCATCGTGCAAACCGAGTACGGCTTTCACATCATTCAGGTGATGGAAAAGCAGGACGCGCGGCTGAAGAGCTTCGAGGAAGCCAAGGAGGATTTGGCCAAGGAGCGCAAGAAGCAGATGGTCTTCGACCGTATGCAGACGCTCTCCGACGAGATGCGGGCAGAACTGGTGAAGTCCCCCCGGGACGCCGAACAGATTGCGCGCAAGCTCAACGTCACGTTCGCGAATGTGCCCAAAGCGGGCGCGGGCGATCCGCTGCCGATCATCGGCGTGAGTAAGGAATTGGATGACAGCATCTTCTCGCTTTCCAAGGGCGACGTGACGCCGGTCGTGCAGGTCCCCGGCAACAGGCTGGTGGTGGCCGTGGTGAGCGACATCATGCCGGCGCGCCCGGCGGAGCTCGCCGAAGTCGAAGACACGGTGCGGACCAGACTGGTGGATCAGAAAGTGCGCCAGATAGTGGAGCAAAAGGCGCGCGAGCTGCGCGATAAGGCCATGGCCCTCGGCGGCAACCTGAAGCAGGCCGCTCAAGACATGGGCGTGGTTTGGAAGACCGTGCCGGAGTTCAACCGCGGCGGCGCCGTGGAAGGATTGGGCGGCGGAGCGCAAGTCATGGACGCTTTCACCAAGCCCATCGGCTCGGTGTTTGGTCCCATCATGATTGGCGATATGCGCTTCGTCTGCAAGGTGGTGGCCCGCACTCCTCCCGACCCGGCCCAACTTGCCGCCGAACGCGAAATGCTGATCGCCCAGATCAAGCGCAATAAGGCCAACGAGCGCTACATGCTGTTCGCCGACGGCTTGCGCGCTGAACTGGTGCGCCAGGGCAAGATCAAGATTCATCAGAAGGTCATCGACCGGATCGTGGCCACTTATCGGTCGAGCTAGCGCGCCGCGAACCGGATAAGCCATCGCCATGAGTGGAATCCTGCAGGCGCTTGTCGACTTTCTGCGCACGCTCACCACGCCGGAGCGCCTCATCCAGCTCGTCAGCACCGTGCTGAGCGGATGGTATGGCTACGCCATGCTTTGCGGCGTGATCTTCGCCGAGACAGGGCTGCTCACGGGATTCTTTCTTCCCGGCGATTCGTTGCTGTTCACGGTGGGTGTAGTGGCGGGCGCCGGGTACCTGAATATCTTCACCGTAATGCTGGCGCTGATGGCGTCGGCGATCCTGGGCGATAGCTGCGGATACTGGCTCGGGCGGCGCACCGGACCGAAAATCTTCAACCGGCCGAAATCGCGCTTCTTCAATCCGAAGCACGTCGAATCGACGCGTGCTTTCTATGCCAAGCACGGCGGCAAGACCATCATCTACGCCAAGTTCGTGCCCATCGTCCGCACCTTCGCGCCGTTCATCGCCGGCGTGGGCCAGATGCCCTACATGCGCTTCGTGCCTTACAGCGTGTGCGGCTGTGTGGGCTGGATCTTTTCGATGACCATGCTCGGCTACCTGCTGGGTAATGTGCCGCTGGTGCGCGCGCACTTCGAGAAAGTGATCTTCCTGATCATTCTCGTTTCGGTGCTGCCGGTCTTGATGGAAGCCTGGAAAGCCCACCGCGCCCGCTAGCCGCAAAACCGGACGAAGGGGGTGCGCCGCCGCGTCCGCCTGCTGCACAATAGGTCATGGCGAATGCGTTCTGGCCGCTGCTGATGGCGGCGTGCTTACTCCAAACTCCGGCGAGCCCGGCGAACCCGCCGCGCCCGCGAGTCTACTCTCATCTACTTGATCCGCGCGAGCATCCCGACGATGCGCGCCGGCACGTTCAGCCGCCGGACTGGAGCACGTTCGGCAATCGCACCCAGTTCACTTCGCTGCGTAGCTTCGAAGTCGTGGACGGCCGCATCGTCAAGTACGCCGAGGAGATCGAGAAGTACACACGCACGCACGAACTGGGCGATATTCTCTGGCCTTCCTACCCCATCCTGTTCGCCACGAACCTCCCCGATCTGGCTGACGAGATCAAACGCCGCAGGTTGTTTCTGTTCGATATTTGGGGGTACGTGCCCGGCTCGGGGCCGGGCGGTTACTGGCAGCAGTTCCAGCCGCCCGCCGGCGTCTTTCCTATGCTCGAATCCAAACTGGGCCCGCGCTGGCTGGGCATGGACGTGGGCGAGCAGGATGGCCGCTACGTCGGCGGCTACGCCAAGTTGCTGTGGCCGCCCGAGGCGCCGCGCTTCGAGCAGTACCTGAACTTCCAGCGTTTTTTCGAACGCATGACCAACCAGTTGGGAAGCCGCATGTCCGCTTTGGTCTCGCTCAACTTCGGCCACTACTTTCTCAAAGAGGGGCTCTACACCATGCTGGGCGCCGAGACCGCGCAAGCGCTGCCCAACAGCCAGGTCTATTACGCGTTCATCCGCGGCGCGGGTAAGCAATACGGCGTGCCCTGGTTCGGCAACGCCTCGGTCTTCAATCGCTGGGGATTCAAAAGCTACGGCCCTCTTGGCAAGGCCGACGGCTGGTCGCACGGACCCACCCAGGGGACCAGCCTGAGCCTCCTCAAGCGGCTGCTCTACAGCCACATCCTCTACAACTCGATGGTGGTGGGCTTCGAATCCGGCTGGCTGGAGAAGGACCAGCTCACGCCCATCGGCCGCATACAGAAAGCCGCCAACCGCTGGGTGAAAGAGAACGGCCAACCGGGCGTCATGCAGACCCCCATCGCATTGATGGTGGATTTCTACGCCGGCTGGTCGTTCCCGCGGCACCTTTACACGGGCGACGTCTACCGCGTCTGGGGCAACCTGCCCTATGAGCGCGGAGACTATCTCACGCACGGCGCTCTGGAGATGCTGTTCCCCGGCTATCAGGACTCCTCCTACTTCCACAACGAGACGGGTTTTCTCACCGCCACGCCGTACGGCGATTCGGCCGACGTGCTGCTGAGCGACGCCCCCGGCTGGCTGCTGGATCGCTATCCGCTGCTGGTCCTGGCCGGCGACGTCCACGTGGACGAGGAACTGCGCGACAAGCTGAGAAGCTACGTGCGCCATGGCGGACGGCTGGTGCTTCCGGGAGAGGTCGCGCGCCGGGCGCATCTGGATGTTCCGCACGTGGCACTGCCGGGCGATTTCGGCGTCGCCGCCTGCTCCGGCGCCCCCGTGAAGAATGCCGTGGATGCAACCCTCGCGAACCCATGCCCGCTGCTCGAAGAAACGCGCGCCATCCTGGATCGCGAATTCCGCGCGCAGGCGCTCTTCGAAGCCGGCGACAACCTGAGCGTGATCGTCTGCCGGCGCGCGCCCGGCGATTACACCATTGGCATCGGCAACCACACGTTGCGCCCGCTTCCGTTTGAGATTCGTTCCCGCATCGGCCCCCTGGCCTCCGTGCGCGAGTTGGCGCTGGATCAATCCGAAAAGGGCGCCGCCGGTCAATTGCCCGCGGGCTTTGAGACGGCCGCCGTCGCGACCGGCGACGCGCGGACGATTGCCGGAGGCGACGTACGCATCTTCCGCGTGACACTCGGCCAGGAAGACGCCGTCGAGACCCGGCATGTGGCTCCGCCGGCGCGCCCTCGCAATCGCATCCTCACCGTGCGCGGCTCCCGGCCGATCAAGGAAGAGATCCTCGCCCGTCCCACCTTCTTCCAGCACTACGATGGCGTCGTGGTGGATTGGAAATCGTTGCACAACCGGACTGTGGCCGCGCTCGAAAGCGAGTCCCGGTGGATCGGCCTGCAGAAGCTTCGCGTGATGGTGGACCTCAGCTCCGGCATCAACCTTTATCCGGATCTGCGCCTGGTGGACAACCTGCATAGCGAATACGAAACCAGTCTCGCGACCATCGAGGAGGTCCTCGCAAAGATGAAGATACTCGGGGCGCAGGACCTGATTCTGGCTCTCGATCGCGTGCCCGAAACCAATATGACGGCGAAGGAGGCTGGGTTATCGTGGGAGTCGACTCTGCGCCGCGTGGCCGCGCAAGCTCGGGTCAACCACGTGACCCTGCATCTCCGGCTCGCACCCCCTCGAGCGCCGTCGAAGCTCGCGGATGCGCTGGGCCTGCTTGATCGCGTGGGCGCCGCGAATTTGCGCCTGGCCGCCGCGACGGCGGAAATCCCCAGCACCCGGCTGGGTTTATGGATGTTGCGCACGCGCGATGCGGCGACCCTGCCGGCCGTGGATGTTCCGGTGGTCTTCGACGCCGTTTATCAAAACCACGACGAAGAATACGCGCACAGAAAGAAGCTGCCCGACTGAAACCAGGAAGCGCGGCGCTCGAGTCTGCATTACAATAGCGCCATATGAGCTCACATCTCCGGCGCGGCGCAACCGCGGTTATTCTGCTCCTGATTAGCGCACTGCTCGCCCTGGCCCAACCAGGGTTTTATCTGCACCCGAGCGACACCGTGGTCTTCTATGGCGACAGCATCACGGACCAGCGTCTCTACACGACCTTCGTCGAAACCTTCGTCGTCACACGCTACCCTTCCATGCACGTGCGATTCGTGAACTCGGGCTGGGGCGGCGATCGCGTCTCGGGCGGTGGCGGTGGACCCGTCGACGAACGCCTGCGCCGCGACGTGCTCGCCTACCAGCCCACGGTGATGACCATCATGCTGGGCATGAATGACGGCCGCTACCGCGTGTTCGATAGCGAGATCTTCCGCGAATTCTCCACCGGCTACGAGCACATTCTGGATTTTGTGAAGGCCGGCGCTCCGGATATTCGCTTTACGCTCATACAGCCGTCGCCCTTCGACGACGTGACGCGTCCGGTCACCGTCGAAGGCGGTTACAACGCCGTGCTGGTCCGTTATGGCGAGTTCGTGAAGGATCTGGCCCAGAAGCGCGGCGCGCTCGCCGCCGATCTGAACACACCGGTGGTGGAGGCGTTACGCCGTGCATACGCGACGGATCCCAAGCTTGCCGAGAAGATCGTTCCGGACCGCGTGCATCCCGGCCCGGCGGGTCATCTCCTGATGGCCGGGGCGATCTTGAAAGCCTGGGGAGCCGCACCGTTGGTCACGCGCGTGGAGATCGACGCCGCCGCCGGAAAGGTCGCGCAAGCCGTCAACACCACCGTCACCGGCATCGAGAAAGGAACGGGCCTTTCCTGGAATCAGACGGATGCCGCGCTGCCCATGCCGGTTAACATGAAGGATCCGGTGGTGGCGCTGGCCGTCAGGTCCTCCGATTTCGTCGAAACACTCAACCAGCAGACGCTCCGCGTCACGGGCCTCACCGGCGCGAGCTACGCCTTGAAGATCAACGGAACCGCGGTAGGCACGTTCTCCGGCGCGCAGCTCGCGGAAGGTATCAACCTGGCCGAACTGCCCACCCCCATGGCTCAGCAGGCCGCCGGCGTGCACGCGCTGACGTTGAAGCGCGCCGACGTGCACAACGCCCGCTGGCGCCAGTTCCAGGTGCCGTTCCAGAACGAGACGCTTCCGCGGATGCAGTCCATCCTCTCGAATCTGGATGGGTTGGATGAAGAACTGGCCGTGCGCCAGCGCGCCGCCGCTCAACCCGCGAGCTGCTTCTACGAATTGATTCCGTAACGAACGGGTCGCCCGGGGCGCCGGCGGCGGAGCCGTCAGGCCAGATCCGCGCCGCGGAAGAAAAAGCCCAGCTCGTAGGCCGCCGTGTCGGGCGCGTCGGAACCGTGCGCGGCGTTGCGGTCGATGGCCGTACCGAACTTCTTGCGGATGGTGCCCTCCGCGGCGTTGGCCGGGTTGGTGGCACCCATCAATTCGCGCCAGGCCTGGATGGCGTTTTCTCGTTCGAGCGCCAGCACCACTACCGGTCCCTCGGTCATGAATTCGACCAGGCCGGCAAAGAACGGTTTCTCGCGATGCACGGCGTAGAACCCTTCCGCCTGCGCTTTTCTGAGCTGCGTCATGCGCATGCCCAAGATGCGGAACCCCGCGGCTTCGATCATGGCGAGGATTTCGCCCGTGTGACCGCCGGCGACGGAGTCCGGCTTGATGATTCCCAGGGTGCGTTGGAGTTGGCTCATATTCTGCTTTTGACTTTTTCGCCGATCTCGGCCGGTGTGTCGCACACCGTGATGCCCGCCTCTCGCATGGCCTTGATCTTGTCGGAGGCTTTTCCCGAACCGCCGGAGATGATGGCGCCGGCGTGGCCCATGCGGCGGCCCGGCGGCGCGGTTTGCCCGGCGACGAAACCGATGACGGGCTTCTTCACGTTCGCCTTGACATAGGCGGCCGCGGTCTCCTCGGCGTTACCACCGATCTCGCCGATCATCACGATGGCATGCGTATCCGGATCTGCGTTGAACAGACGAATCGCGTCGACGAAATTGGTGCCGATAATGGGGTCGCCGCCGATCCCGATGCAGGTGGACTGCCCGATGCCCAATTGCGTCAACTGATGCACGGCTTCGTAGGTCAACGTGCCCGAGCGCGAGACCACGCCCACGTGACCGGGCAAATGAATGTGGCCGGGCATGATGCCGATTTTCGATTTGCCGGGTGAAATGATGCCTGGGCAGTTCGGCCCGATCAACCGCGTGCGGCGGCCATCCAGAAACCGCCAAACCTTCACCATGTCGAGCGTGGGGATGCCTTCGGTGATGCACACCACGACTTCGATTCCCGCGCTGGCCGCTTCCATGATGGCGTCGGCGGCGAAGGCCGGCGGCACGAAGATGACGCTGGCGTTGGCGCGCGTCGCCTCCACGGCGTCAGAAACGGTGTTAAAGACCGGCAAATCCAGATGCTTCGTGCCACCCTTGCCGGGCGTGGCGCCGGCCACGACCGTGGTGCCGTAAGCCAGGCACTGCTCCGTGTGGAAGGTGGCCTCGCGGCCCGTGATACCCTGCACCAGAACGCGTGTGTTTTCGTTGACGAGAATGCTCATTGGGCCAACCTCACCACTTTCCCGGCCGCATCGCGCATCCCGTCGGCCACCGTGAAGTTCAAGCCGGAATCCTTCAAAATGCGCCGCCCTTCGTCGACGTTGGTGCCCTCCATGCGCACCACGATGGGCACGGCAACGCTGAGTTCGCGCGCGGCGGCCACCACGCCGGTGGCCAGCGTATCGCAACGCAGAATGCCGCCAAAAATGTTGATCAGCACGGCCTTCACGTTCTTATCGGAAAGGAGGATTCGAAAAGCGTTTTTGATCTGCTCGGAGCTGGCGCCGCCGCCTACATCCAGAAAGTTCGCCGGGTTGCCGCCCGCGTGCTTGATGATGTCCATGGTGGCCATGGCCAGACCGGCGCCGTTCACCATGCAACCCACGGTGCCGTCGAGCTTGATGTAGTTGAGCCCGAAGCGCGAGGCGTCCACTTCGAGCGGATCCTCTTCGTTCAGGTCGCGCAGTTCGGCCAGGTCCTTGTGGCGGTATAGCGCGTTGTCGTCGAGGTTGAGCTTGGCGTCCAGCGCGAAAACTTTACCGTCGCGCGTGAGCACGAAAGGATTGATCTCGGCGAGCGAGGCGTCGATGGCTTCGTAGGCGCGGGAGAGAGCGGTCATGGCCGCCGCCGCGGCGTTCACGCTCGCGGCCGGCACACCGATACCGAACGCCAGCTTGCGCGCTTGATACGGCGCCAGACCGAGGCCCGGTTCGATAATCTCCTTCAGAATCTTTTCCGGTGTTTTGGCGGCCACTTCTTCGATGTCCATACCGCCGGCGGCCGACGCCATCAGGACCGGCTTACCCTGCGTACGGTCCAGCACGATGCCGAGATACAGCTCGCGCTCGATCGGAAGCGTCTGCTCGATGAGTACGCGCTGCACCACGCGGCCTTCGGGTCCCGTCTGGCGCGTGACCAACGTCATGCCCAGCATCTTGCGGGCAATTTCGGCAGCTTCGTCCCGGCCGGCGGCCAACTTCACACCGCCGCCTTTGCCGCGTCCTCCGGCGTGTATTTGCGCTTTCACCATCACACTGCCACCGATGCGGTGCGCGGCGTCGGCGGCTTCATCGGGCGTCGAAGCGACTTCGCCTTGAGGCACCGGAACGCCAAAACGCGCCAGGATAGCTTTCGCCTGGTACTCGTGAATTTTCATAGGGGAGTGCCTGTGCTAGGATCGCAAGAAAGTCTACCCCACAATATACCATGCCGCTTCTGCCATACCTGGATCGTATTGTCCGCCGCGAAAACCTGCCGGAAGCGGACGCGCATCGTGCCATGTCCATCGTTCTGGCCGGCCAGGCGACCACACCGCGGATCGCCGCGTTTCTCGTGGCGCTGCGCATGAAGGGCGAGACCGCGGATGAGGTGGTGGGCTTCGCGCGCGCCATGCGCGAAGCCGCCAGCCCGGTGGACGCTGGTGCAGGCGTTGGTCCGCTGCTCGACACTTGCGGCACGGGTGGCGATGGAATGTCGCACGTTTAACATTTCCACCATCGCCGCGTTCGTGGTGGCGGGCGCGGGCGTGCGCGTGGCCAAGCACGGAAACCGCTCCATATCGAGCCGCTGCGGCAGTGCGGATTTGCTGGAAGCGCTGGGTGTGACAGTGGGACTTTCGCGCGGAAGAGTCGGGGCGCGCCATTCGCGAAATGGGCATGGGATTCCTGTTCGCACCGGCGCTGCATCCAGCCATGCGGCATGCGCAACCGGCGCGGCTCGAGTTGAAGATGCGCACGGTGTTCAACTTGCTCGGCCCGCTGGTGAATCCCGCGGGCGCTTCGACGCAACTGGTGGGCGCGCCGTCGTCGGCCGCGGCGGAGCTGATGGCGGAAGCGCTGGCGCGGTTGGGGCTCGAACGCGGCTTCGTGGTGCACGGCTCGGACGGATTGGACGAGATCACCACCACCGGGCCCACGCTGGCGCTCGAAATTACACACGGAGCCATCGCGCATCGCACCCTCGTTCCAGCCGATTTCGGCGTCGCCGAAGCCACCGCCGACGACCTGCGCGGCGGAGACCCGGCACGGAACGCCGAGATCGCGCGCGACGTTCTGGCCGGAGCCAGGGGGCCACGGCGCGACGTGGTCCTGGTGAACTCTTCGGCCGGATTGGTCGCGGCGGGCAAGGCGCGCGACTTCCGCGAAGGCGTGGCGTTGGCGGAGGCTTCCATCGACTCCGGCGCCGCCCTCGCCAAACTCACCGCGCTGGCGAACTGGGGACGACTCTAACCCGCAAAATGGGGACTGGTGACGTTTCCCTGAGCGAAGCGAGTGGGAAACGCCGACTGTCCCATTTTGCCCTACGCGAGTCTTACTGGGCAAAATCGGGTACAGGCACGAAATTTCGCAGAATGCGCGAAATTCGTCTCAGTCCCCATTTTGCGCGTAGCGCCGATACCGGACTGCATCTCCGCCGCACTACGCTAGTACATCACCACGATCTCGGAGTGGTCGCCTCCCGCGGGCAATTCGACGGTCTCGCGCGCGGGATCGAAGCGCGTCCATGGCTTTCCGTTCACCAGGACCTCACGCATGGGCCGCCGCGATGGGTGCGGAACGCGTAGCGCGATCGCGCGCAAGCGTTCCGGGCGCGCGCGCGTCAAATCCAGCCGCACGCGGATGCGCCCCCGGTCCGTCTCGCTGCGCACACTCATGGAGAGTCCGCCGAAGTACGTCGGCGCATTCGCGACTTCGATTCGCTTGCCGTCTTCGAGCCAGCGCCGGGGCGCGCCGGCCAACAAGCTCAATGTGCCGTCATTCTCCATCAGAAGCGTCTTGCGGATCATCATCAGAATCCGGCCGCTGGCCGAACCGTTCATGAAGAACGGCGTGTAGCGGCGGTCCTCGGGCGAGAACCTTTCGATGGTCCCCAGCGTTTGGCGATCCACGCCGTATGCCAGCACCGAATAGAACGTGAGCAGCGCTTTCTCTATCTCACCGCGCTCGATCCAGGCTTGATGAAACACGTCGTCCGCCGTCACCGTGTAAATGGATTCGATGCCGTGAAACTGCATCTCCTTGGCCACCATCTTGCCGTTTAACCCCAGCACGGCGAAGTGCTTCTGCGTGTAGTCCTCCAGTTGCGCGAAGGCCGGGTCCCGGGCATCCAGCAATCCAGTTTGCACCAGGGACACTCCGGCGGTGACCAGGCTGCCCCACTCGTCGCGCCCGTAGACGCGCTCGGGATAGGGCGGCAGCGTGGGATCGGTCTGCCGGCGGCGGCGCATGACTTCGAGAATGTCGGCGCGGTACTCGGCGGCTTCCTTGACCAGGCGCGGTCCGTCGGGGTGGCCCGCGTCGGCGAGCGCCTCGGCGGCGCGCCGCAAACCGAGCCAGGTCCAGCCGTCGGTGAACCCATACACGTAACTCGGCTTCGGATCGATGCGCTCTTCTACGTCGTAGGGCTTGCCGGCCGGCATCAGTCCGTAGTACGGCACCTTTTCACCGCGCGCGTCTTTCACCTTGGTGGCCGCGCGCTCGCGCACGATCCAGTTCGCCGCTTCCACCATGGGACCCGCGACCCGCTTCATCCACTCGCGATCTTTCGAATAGAAGTAGTGCTCGCCCATGGCCCAGAGCACGGAGCCGGTGGTGTTGACCCATCGCGGAAAACTTCCGGGCTTGCGCCGGGTTTCGGCCAGGAGACCATAAATGGTCGAATCCTTATCGTTCTCCCAACCGCTCTCTTCGAAGGCGCCCGTATTAATGAAGACGCCCTCTTTCGATTTCACCTCGCCGTCGGGTTTGTAGAGCCCCTGTGTCTGGATGAAATAGCCGAACGATTTCGCCGTGTCGCCGTAGTAGCCCCACGCGTCCATGGGCATCAACATCTGCGCCGCCTCCCACGCCCACACGCCCTGATAGCCTTGCACGGGCATGTAGTAGTCGCGATCGGCCGCCTGCACCATGGCGGTCTGGTTGTAGAGGATCTGCGCCTTATAGATATTGTTCACCGCGGCTTCCGGCACGTCGACCTGCATCCCCGCGGCGAGCGTCGCCTCCAACTCCGCCACCCGGCGGTCGTGCGCGGCGTCGAAGTCCAGCTTGCGCAGACGCTCGATCTCGCTCGCCGTGAAGACCTTTCTTATTACTGCTCACCTTCACTCGCACGCCCGCGGTGGCGCCCGGGCGCAATTCCATTTCGAGCTTCAACGCGTTCTGGTAGCGCGTAATCTTCACGCCGGAGTCGGTCTCCCAAACGCCCAGCGCTACTGCGCCGTCGCGCCAGACGTCGTCGCTTCCCTCAGTCGGCGCGCCGCTCGCGGAAGGCAGTGGCTCGACCACTTCGAACAGTCCGTAGTGGTCGCCCTTGCGAATCAGGTCGCCTTGGGCGCGCGCGATTCCGGGGACGAACACCCACAGCGTGGCCTTGCGCCACTCGCGCACGCCGCGTGTTCACCACGTCCATCTTCACCATCACAATTTGCTTCTCGTGGCCGGTCTGGACACCCCGCGCATCCAGCAGAGTCGCGAAAGCCGTCTGGCGATACACCACCGCGTCATCGCGCCACGCGCTCACGACGATGGGCAAATAGCCTCGCTCGAGCGACCGCTCGACGCGCCGCCAGGGAATTTGCGTGGGCGTGTCGCCGGTGGCGAAGCTGAAGGGGTTGGCGACCATCTGCAGCGCCATATCCGGCCGCACCCACACGATCTCCGGATGCGCTTTGACACTGATCACCGGCTGGCGCGAAAACGGCCCTCCCATCACGCGCGCGACTTCGTCGAAACTCACTTCGTGGCGCGCCCGCGCCACCTCACGCGGATTCAAGCGCTGGATAGCCGGGTCGTCATAGATTCCCGGCGCGGCGTGCAACGCAAAAGTGAGACATACGGTGGTGAGCAAGCGTCTTCGCATATGGAAGACAGCGTAGCTGGTATGCCGCTGGGAATCAATGCGCGGCGGCGCGCCGCAAACGGTCGCGGATGCCGTCCCAGGCCGCACCATCCGGAGGCTCTTCGACGGCGATCCAGTCCCAACCCGCCTGGTCCAACTCGTGCAACGTGGCGTAGAGCATGGCGGCATATTCGTCCGCGGTGCGTGGCATGGCGACGCGGTTTTCGCCCGCTCCCGGACCCCAATGAAGATACACGCCGCGCCCGAGCGCGGGCAGTTGACCTGCCACCACCAGCAACAACGGCGTGCGCGGGCTGTAGTGGCGCGGCTGCATACCGGGACTCGCCAGCGATCCTCGGCCGTCCCGGCGCCCATCTCCACCGGCCCTATGACGGCTTCGATCGCCTCGCGCGAAACCATTCCGGGCCGCAAGATGCGCGGCGCGCCGCTGGCGAGCGAGAGCACGGTGGATTCGATGCCCACCTGGGTCGGCGCCGCCGTCGAGAATCATGTCGACGCGATCGCCCAACGCCGCGCGCACGTGCTCGGCCGTGGTGGGCGAGAGCCCCGTGAAGCGGTTGGCGCTGGGCGCGGCGATCGGGCACGCCCGCGGCGCGGATCAGCGCGAGCGCCAGCGGATGCGCCGGCATGCGCAGCCCGACCGTGGGCAGCCCGGCGGTGACGATGTCCGGAATCGACGGCTGCTTGGGCACCACCAGCGTCAGCGGCCCCGGCCAGTAACGGCGCGCGCGAGCTCTTCGGCCGCCTCCGGCCACTCCGCGCGCGAGCGCGCGCGCCATCTCGATCGAGTCCACGTGCACGATCAGCGGGCTGGTTGCGGGCCGGCCCTTGGCTTCGAAGATGCGCTCGCACCGCCGCTGCGTCCAGCGCGTTGGCGCCCAGCCCGTACACCGTCTCGGTGGGAAACGCCACCAGCCCGCCCGCGCGGATGAGCTCGGCCGCCCGCTCCAACGCACCGGATCCGACATGGGCACCGCGCTACTCCGGAATCTCGTCCTTGCCGTCGCCGGCGATCTTGCCGGTCTTGCGCCACACCAGATAGGCGTGGATCAACGGCCTCCAGATCGCCGTCCAGCACGCGGTCCACGTCGCCGACGGCGAGCTTGGTGCGGTGGTCCTTGATCATCCGGTACGGCGCCAGCACGTAGCTGCG
This sequence comes from Terriglobales bacterium, assembly GCA_963745655.1. Taxonomy (GTDB): domain Bacteria; phylum Acidobacteriota; class Terriglobia; order Bryobacterales; family Bryobacteraceae; genus JAJFUV01. The sequence goes on from CAVUYK010000001.1 coordinate 275,544, forward strand.
GATCTGGCTGCCGAAGTTGATCTCGAGCTTGGAGTCTTCGATCTTGCGCGTCTCGACGCGCTTCTTGTCCATCTCGAATTCGTAGAGCCGCGCGCGCAAGCTGCTTCATCGCGCTGGCGCGGTTCTTGTGCTGCGAGCGCTCGTTCTGGCACTGCACCACGATGCCGGTGGGCAGGTGCGTCATGCGGATCGCCGAATCGGTGCGGTTGACGTGCTGGCCGCCGGCGCCGCAGGCGCGGAACGTATCGACGCGCAGATCCTCGGGCTTGATGTCGATCTTGATCTCGTCGTCCATCTGCGGGTAGACGAACACGGAGGCGAAACGAGGTGTGCCGCCGCGCGTTGGCGTCGAACGGCGAAATGCGCACCAGGCGGTGCACGCCGATCTCGGATTGCAGCAGGCCGTAGGCGTTCTCGCCGTTGACTTCGAAGGTGACGGACTTGATGCCGGCGCCTTCGCCCTCCAGCCGGTCCGTCATCACGGTTTCGAAGCCCTTGCGTTCGGCCCAGCGCAGGTACATGCGCAGCAGCATCTCGGCCCAGTCCTGGCTCTCGGTGCCGCCGGCGCCGGGGTGGATGGTGACGATGGCGCTCAACCGGTCGTTGTCGCCGCGAGAGCAGCATGGCGGTTTCGATGCGGTTCGAGATGCTCGCGGAAATTCTCCAGTTCGCGCTCGAGCTCCGCGCCCACGTCTTCGCCCTCGCGCGCCAGTTCGAACAGCGTGTCGACGTCCGAGCCATGCCGGCGATGCGCTTGTCGTCGCCGAGCGACTGCTCCAGGCGCTTGCGCTCCTGCATGAATCTTCTGGCTCTTTTCCGGCTGATTCCAGAAGTCCGGCGCGGAGATCTGTTCTTCCAGTTTGGTCAGTTGCACTCTGCTTGGTGGGGGCGTCAAAGATAGCTCCGCACAGCGACAGCCTGCTGGCGGAGCGTTTGGTACTCTCTCTCGAGTTCTTCAATGCTCATAGTTCGAGTTTATCAAAGTCGAGCAAGTAACCCTTCTTTCCCACATTACGCGCCACGGTCGAGCCGATGCGCTCTTCCACGCCCTCGGCTTCGTGTATGTGGCCGCAGAAGAAGAGCCGCGGCTGATTCTTGGCGATGAAATCCGCCACCGCCTGGCTGCCGGCGTGCACGCCCGCCTTCACTCGGTCGAGCGCGGTGCCCTTGGGCGGGGAGTGGCAAATCAGAATCAGCGGATGGAGCGCGGCGAAGGGCTCCAGACGCCGGGCCATCTCCGGTTCGCTGTATTCGCCGGGCGTCGAGAACGGGGTGGGGCTTGAATAACCCAGGCCCGCGACCTGGAAGCCCGCCAGTTCGAAGGATCTTTCGTGGAAATCGCGCAGCCCGAACTTGCGGCACAGCGCGGCCATGCGTGGGGCGGTCTCATGATTGCCCGGCAGCATCAGGACCCGATCGCCGCGCGCATGCAGTAGCTCGCCGGCTTGGTCGTAGCCCCGTTCCCAGGTCACCGTGTCGCCGGCCGCCAGGTAATAATCGGCCTCCACTGCCATCAATTCCCGCAGGCGCGCAAAGTCGTTGTGAATATCGGAGAACAACAAGAGCTTCATTGAGGACGATTGTACTGCGGCGGGGCGGCGCGGGGCGCTAAGGAAGGAACTGGCGCAGCGTGGACCACAGCTCTTCGGCCTTGACGGGCTTGGTCAGATACGCTTGCATGTCGTGATCGCGGCACAGCTTGTGGTACTCCTCGCCGTAGGCCGCCGTAAGCGCCAGAATGGGCGTCGAAGCGTAGCCGGGTAGGGCGCGCAGGGCCGTGGTCGCGGCCAGTCCGTCCATCCCGGGCAGACCCAGGTCCATCAGCACAAGATCGAAGCGCGTTTTCGATGCCGCGTCCAGAGCATCCTCGCCTGAGTTCACGCAAACCACCTCGTAACCGCCCCGGCGCAAGTGATGCGTGATCACGGTCTGGGCGATGCGGTCGTCCTCGGCCACCAGGATTTGACGCGACGCGGCAACTTCGGGGGCGGGCCGTAGCGCGGCGGCCGGTAGTTCCGCCGGAATGCCCAACGGAATGGAGAGCGTGAAGACGCTGCCTTGGTCGGCTTCGCTTTGCACCGCGATCTTGCCACCCATGAGCGCGACCAATCTCCGCGCGATCGCCAGACCTAGCCCCAACCCGGCGTAGCTGCGGCTGGGACCGCCCTCGATTTGGCGAAACGCGTCGAAGATGGCTTTGCGCGCGTCGGGAGGAATTCCGATGCCGGTGTCGCGGATGCGAAGATGCAACCAGAAGCGCTGGACCCCTTCCATCGCCGCGGAGGCCGTCATCACAACTTGCCCCTGCTGGGTGAACTTCAGCGCGTTGCCCAGGATGCAGTTCAACAGCTTCCTCAGCCGCAATGGGTCGCCGATGGCGGCTTCCGGCAACCGGCCTTCGAAAATGCACAACAACTTCAGCCCCTTTTCTTCGGCGTTCGCGCACATGTTCGGCGGCCACGGCACGGAGTGTCTCCACCAGGTTGAACTCCGATTCTTCCAGCTTCACCGCGCCGGCCGACAAAGCCGAGTATTCGAGCGTGTCGTTGAGGGCGGTGAGCAAGTTGTCGGCACACAGCCGCGCCGTGGCCACCCACTCCCGCTGCTGTTCGTCGAGCGCGGTCTCCAGCAGGAGATCCGTCATGCCCACAATCCCGCTCAGCGGGGTGCGAAGCTCGTGATTCATGCTGGAGAGGAACTGTCCCTGCAGGCGCTTCAGTTCCCCGGTCGCCTGCGGGTTCTCCGCGGCCTCCTCACTTCGGGGAATGTTCACTCCGGCAGCCATAGCTTATCTATTTACACATCGGCAAGCCGAAGCTTAGGTTTAGGGTTCTATAGTACTTTTCGGGGGTCCACGCCTCAAGACGACCCCAAGTTCCCGATGGGCGGCCCGGCACCTGCCCGGTCAGCGAGCGGGATCTGGCGACCGTGCGGCTGGCACAATTCTAAAGCTTGGCCAGTCGTTCGGCGGCCGCCTGCAACGTCTCGATGCGTTTGGAGAAGCAGAAGCGAACGACGCTGGCTCCGTCGGCCGGGTGGGCGAAGAAGCTGGAGCCCGGCACGGGCGCGACGCCGATCTGTTCGATCAGGTGTTTGGTGAAGGCGATGTCGTCGCCCAGGCCGAAGCCCGAGATGTCGCACATGATGTAGTAGGCACCCTGGGGACGGAAGCAGCGGAACCCGGCGCGCCCGAGCGCGGCCAGCAGAATGTCGCGACGCTCGGCGTAGTCGCGCGAGAGATGTTCGTAGTATTCCTGACCCACGCTCAGGGCCATGGCTCCGGCGTGCTGCAACGGGGCCGGGGCGCCCACCGTAAGAAAGTCGTGCACCTTGCGGATGCTCCCGGTAATGGCGGAATGCGCCAACACCCAGCCCACTCTCCAGCCCGTCACCGAGTAAGTCTTGCTCATGCTGTTCACCAGCACGGTGCGCTCGCGCATGCCTTCCAGCGTAGCGATGGGAATGTGCACGGCGCCATCGTAGAGGATGTGCTCGTAGATTTCGTCGGTGATGGCCAGGGCGTCGAACTCGCGGCAGAGTGCGGCGATCATGCCAAGTTCAGAGAGACTGAATACCTTGCCGGTGGGGTTGTTGGGCGAGTTGAGAATGATGGCTTTGGTGCGCGGCGTGAATGCGCGGCGCAGTTCGGCCGGATCGAACGACCAGTCCGGCGCGCGCAAGCGCACCACGCGGCTTTCGGCGCCTGAGAGCAGGGCGTCGGGACGGTAGTTTTCGTAAAACGGCTCGAAAACAATCACTTCGTCGCCGGGATCGGCGACCGCCAGCAGCGCGGCGATCATCCCTTCGGTGGCGCCGCAGCAGACCGTGATTTCGGTTTCCGGATCGTAGTTGAGTCCGTACCAGTCGCGGTACTTGCGCGCGATGGCCTGGCGCAACGGCGGCGTGCCCCAGGTGATGGCGTACTGATTCAAATCCGCCGCGATGGCCTCTTGCGCGGCCGTCTTGATCTCGGCGGGCGCGGCGAAGTCCGGAAAGCCCTGCGCCAGGTTGATGGCTTTTTGCCGGATGGCCAGACGCGTCATTTCGCGGATCACCGATTCGGTGAAGCCGGCCGTTCTCCGGCTGCGGAATCGCTGCGTGTTCATGGCTGTGGCGCGGGCGGGCGCCTCAGATGGTCCAGTCGGGCGCATGGCGTTGGCTCCGTTCCGACCGCGACCGGGTCCAGACATTTCTTCGGAATGTCGCGGCGCTTGGCGACAGGGCCGATTTTCACCGGACTGCCCGCGCAGTTCACGGCGAGATCGAAGATGGCCGCCACCGCGTTTTCACTCTTAACTGATAGGTTCATGGTGGAAACTTGGGCGACTCGCGCCCCACGTAGAATAGCAAATCGCGTTGGCGCCAAGCGTCGCCTTTCAGGCGCAAGCCAGTGTGCTTTCGAGGTCGGCGATGAGATTTCACACATCCTCGAAGCCCTCGCCGAACCCGAGCGGCCACTGAAACCTCGCTTCGGAGGCCACCCCCGTCGCGAAGGCGAACCCGGCGGCATCGCCCCGACCAGATGCCTTTGAGAAGCGTGTCTGGTGCGGAACACGATGATCTTGAAGCGCCTGGAATCCTCTGTTGAGCAGGCAGATTTGGACAAATATACCATTGTCGATCGAGATTAAGAAGATTTTCCTTGACTCCGCGCTTTCCTGCCCTTAAACTGGGGACAGAAGCGGGAGGAAGACGCGCCCCCCATGACCCCACGACACCACAGACCGCACCGCGATGCGAACCGGCAGCTTATCTTCTACTTGTGTAGTAACTAACCCCAGCGCGTGCTCCACCAACACCCTGAACCAGAGCAACTGAAAACTGATACGGAACATGACCCGCACGGGAACTATCGCACTCTTATTGACCTCGCTGATGGGAGGAGGCGCCGGGGCCTGTTTCGGACAGGCGACGCTGCTGAACGTCTCCTACGATCCGACGCGCGAGTTCTACCAGGACTTCAACGCGGCGTTCGCCAGGTACTGGAAGGCGAAGACCGGCGCGGACGTCGTCGTCAACCAATCGCACGGCGGATCGGGCAAGCAGGCCCGCGCCGTGATCGACGGATTGCCGGCCGACGTGGTGACGCTGGCGCTGGCCTACGACATCGACGCCATCGCCGAGCGGGGCGCGTTGCTGCCCGCGAACTGGCAGAGCCGGCTCGCCGAACAACAGCGCGCCCTACACCTCCACCATCGTGTTTCTGGTTCGCAAGGGAAATCCCAAGCGCATCAAGGATTGGGACGACTTGGTCCGGCCGGACGTTGCGGTCATCACGCCAAACCCGAAGATCTCGGGCGGCGCGCGCTGGAATTACCTGGCGGCCTGGGGCTACGCGCTGAAGCACAACGGCAGGGAACGAGGCCAAGGCCAAAGACGTTCGTCGCCCGGCTCTTCAAGAACGTTCCGGTGCTCGATTCGGGCGCGCGCGGCGCCACCACCAGCTTCGTGCAGCGCGGGATCGGCGACGTGCTGCTGGCGTGGGAGAACGAAGCCTTCCTGGCCATCAACGAACTGGGCAAGGACAAGTTCGAACTGGTGGCGCCCTCGATCAGCATTCTGGCCGAGCCGACCGTCGCGGTGGTGGACAAAGTGGCCAACCGCCATCGGCACGGCGGCGCTCGCCAAGGCCTACTGGAGTACCTCTATTCGGCCGAGGGCCAGGAGATCGCCGCGCAGACATTACTACCGGCCGCGGCTGAAGGAAGTGGCGCCAAGTACCAGAGCCGCTTCTCGCGCCATGACGCTGTTCACCATCGACGAGGTATTCGGCGGCTGGCAGAAGGCGCAGAAGAAGCACTTCGACGACGGCGGCGTGTTCGACCAGATCTATCAACCGGGAAGCTGAGATGACGCTTTCGCTTCAGCGCGAGCATTCTGCCCGGCTTCTGGCCCACGTTCGGGTTCTCGATTCTCTACCTCAGCCTGATCGTGCTGATCCCGCTGAGCGCCATCTTCCTGAAGACGGCGACGGCGGACTGGGCGCACTTCTGGGGCGCCGTCACCTCGCCCGCGGTGGTGGCTTCCTACCGGTTCAGCTTCGGGGCCTCGCTGGGCGCGGCCGCGGTCAACGCGGTGTTCGGATCTGCTGGTGGCGTGGGTGCTGGTGCGATACCGGTTTCCCGGGCAAGCGCCTGGTGGACGCGCTGGTGGACCTGCCGTTCGCGCTGCCCACCGCGGTGGCCGGCATCGCGCTGACCACTCTCTACACCGAGAACGGCTGGATCGGCGGCCTCCTGAAGCCCTTCGGGATTACAGGTGGCCTTCACGCCGCTGGGCGTGCTGGTGGCGCTGATCTTCATCGGCCTGCCGTTCGTGGTGCGCAGCGTGCAGCCGGTGCTGCGAGGACGCTGGACGCGGAAATCGAGGAAGCGGCGGCCAGCCTGGGAGCCGGCCGCTGGCAGACCTTTCGCCGCGTGATCTTTCCGCTGATCCGCCCGGCACTGCTGACTGGCTTCGCCATGGCGTTCGCCCGGGCGCTGGGAGAATACGGTTCGGTGGTCTTCATTTCCGGCAACATGCCGATGCGCACCGAGATCACGCCGCTGCTGATCATCACCAGGCTGGAGCAGTACGACTACGCCGGCGCCACGGCCATCGCCGCTGGTGATGCTGGTGGCTTCGTTCCTCCTGCTGCTGGCCATCAACCTGCTGCAATGGCACAGCCGCCGATACGCGGAGGCCAAATGAGAACGCGCGCGAGCCGCGGACCCCCTGCTGGCTGCGTTACGGCCTGACAGCGGTGGCGTTGCTCTTCCTGACGCTCTTCGTGGGCTTGCCGCTCGCCACGGTGTTCGCGCAGGCGCTCGAAAAGGGATGGCACGCGTATTGGGCCGCCATCGCGAGCCGGACGCGCTGTCGTCCATCCGCCTGACGCTGCTGGCGGCCGGCATTGCCGTTCCGCTGAACCTGGTCTTCGGCGTGGCGGCGGCCTGGGCCATCGCCAAGTTCCAGTTCCGCGGCAAGAACGTGCTGGTGACGCTGATCGATCTGCCGTTCGCGGTCTCGCCGGTGATTTCCGGCTTGATCTACGTGCTGATGTTCGGCGCGCAAGGATGGTTGGGGCCCTGGCTCGAAGCACGGGACATCAAGATCATCTTCGCGGTTCCCGGCATTGTGCTCGCCACCATCTTCGTGACGTTTCCGTTCGTGGCGCGGGAGCTGATCCCGCTGATGCAGGCGCAAGGCACCGACGAGGAGGAGGCCGCGCTGGTGCTGGGCTCGAGCGGCTGGCAACTGTTCTTCCGCGTCACCCTGCCCAACATCAAGTGGAGCCTGCTCTACGGCGTCATCTTGTGCACGGCGCGCGCCATGGGCGAGTTCGGCGCGGTCTCGGTGGTGTCGGGACACATCCGCGGCCAAACCAACACCATGCCGCTGCACGTGGAGATTCTTTACAACGAGTACAACTTCGCCGCGGCCTTCGCGGTGGCCAGTCTGCTGGCCGTGCTGGCGCTGGTGACGCTGGTGCTCAAGCGCCTGCTGGAGTGGAAGGCGCGGCAGGACTGCGACGGGAGGGAGGCGTAGACGGTGTCGATCGAAGTCCGCCACATCAGCAAGACAGTTCGGCAGTTTCACCGCTCTGCGCGACGTGAGCCTCGAGGTGAACGACGGAGAGTTGGTGGCGCTGCTGGGCCCGTCGGGCTCCGGCAAGACCACCCTGCTGCGCATCATCGCCGGGCTGGAGACGCCCGATCCCGCGCCCGGCGCGCCGTGCTCTTCGAGGGCCAGGACGTGACGCGCGAGCAGGCGGGCGAGCGCCGCGTCGGCTTCGTCTTCCAGCACTACGCGCTGTTCCGCAACATGACGGTGGCTCCGAGAATATCGCCTTCGGCCTGCGCGTGCGGCCGCGCCGCGAGCGTCCATCGAAAGCGGCCATCGCGCGACCGCGTCGCGCGAGTTGCTCGACTTGATCCAACTGGAAAGCCTGGCCGGACCGCTACCCCGCGCAGCTTTCCGGCGGCCAGCGGCAGCGGGTGGCGCTGGCTCGCGCGCTGGCCATCGAACCCACGGTGCTGTTGCTCGACGAACCCTTCGGCGCGCTCGACGCCAAGGTGCGGCAGGGTCTGCGGCGCTGGCTGCGGCGGCTGCACGACGAGGTGCACGTGACCAGCCTGCTGGTGACGCACGACCAGGAAGAAGCCCTCGAAGTGGCCGACCGCGTGGTGGTGATGAACCAGGCGCGCATCGAGCAGGTGGGCACGCCCGAGGAGGTCTTCCATCAGCCCGGCCTCGGAGTTCGTGATGGACTTCATGGGCAGCGTGAATCTGTTTCACGGGCGCATCGAAAGCGGCAAGGCCGTGTTCGGACCGCTGGTGCTGGAGCAGCCGGAGACCGCGGGGCCAGACGGCCGCGCGGCGCGCCTGTTTGTGCGGCCGTACGATCTGGATATCCATCGCCAGCAAAACGGCGTCCCCGCCTTGAGGGCGCGCGTCGAGCGTGTGCAGTCCGCCGGTCCTCAAGTGCGGGTGGAATTGATCGCGGAAACCGGCGAAGCGGTGGTGGTGGAGATGTCGCACGCGCATTTCCGCGCCGCGCTGGTCGGAGCCGGCGACGAGGTTTACGTCAGCCTGCGCGAAGGACGAATTTTCACGGAGGACTACGCGATTTGAACCGGCGGTTGACACATCTACGCTTGCTCGAAGCCGAGAGCATTCACATTTTCCGCGAGGTGGCCGCGGAGTTCGCCCGGCCGGTGATGTTGTACTCCATCGGCAAGGACTCCTCCGTCATGCTGCGTCTGGCGCAGAAGGCGTTTTATCCGGGCAAGATTCCCTTTCCCGCTCTTGCACGTCGATACGGGTTTCAAGTTCCGCGAAATGATCGAATTCCGCGACCGCTGCACAGCGGAGATCGGCGCCACGCTGATCGTGCATCGCAACGAACAGGCCATCGCGGAAGGCACCAATCCGTACGTCCTGGGCACCCAGAAATGCTGCGGGTTGCTGAAGACGCGCGCGCTGCTGGACGCCCTGACCGAAGGTGGATTCGACGCCGCTTTCGGCGGCGCGCGGCGCGACGAGGAGAAGTCGCGCGCCAAGGAACGCATCTACTCGTTTCGCGACGCCGCCGGGCAGTGGGACCCCAAGAATCAGCGCCCCGAGTTGTGGAACATCTTCAACGGCCGCATCGACAAGGGCGAGAGCATCCGCGTGTTCCCGCTGTCCAACTGGACCGAGCTGGACGTCTGGCACTACATCCACCTGGAGCAGCATCCCGGTGGTGCCGCTGTATTTCGCCAAGCCGCGGGAGGTGCTGGTGCGCGGCGAAGCGCTCATCTCCATGGAGCACTCGCCACCACTCTTGCGCGGCGAGAGCGCCGCAAATGGTGATGTGCCGCATGCGCTCGCTGGGCTGCACGCCGTGCACCGGCGCGGTGCGGTCGGAGGCCGACACCGTGCCGAAGATCATCGCCGAGCTGGTGGGATTGCGGCGCTCCGAGCGCGAGAACCGCGTCATCGATCACGACCAGGAAGGCTCCATGGAGCTGAAGAAACGCGAGGGGTACTTCTAATGCGACATCGACAGGACTTTCCTCGCACGGGACCAGGAAAAAGGATACCTTCGCTTCACCACCGCCGGCAGCGTCGACGACGGCAAGTCCACGCTGATCGGGCGGCTGCTGTACGATTCGCGCGGCGTTTACGAAGATCAGATCGCGGCGGTACGCAACTCGCCGGTGAATCGCGCCAGCGGGCCCATCGATTTCTCGCTGCTCACCGACGGACTGCGGGCCGAGCGCGAACAGGGCATCACCATCGACGTGGCCTATCGCTACTTCGCCACGCCCAAGCGCAAGTTCATCATCGCCGACACGCCGGGCCACGAACAGTACACGCGCAACATGGCTACCGGCGCCTCCACCGCGGATCTGGCCATCGTGCTGATCGACGCGCGCAACGGCGTGCTGCAGCAATCGCGCCGCCATGCGTTCATCGCGACGCTGCTGGGCATCCCGCGCATCGTGGTCGCCGTGAACAAGATGGACCTGGTGGATTACAGCGCCGGACGTGTTCGACGCGCGTGCGCGAGGAGTTCACCCGCCACCTGGAGCGGCTCGGCACCGTGGACGCGCAGTTCATTCCGATCAGCGCGCTGGAAGGCGACAACGTGATCTCGCACAGCCCGCGGATGCCGTGGTATCGCGGCGAAAGTCTGCTGGAGCACCTTGAAGAACGTTCCGCTGGCCGAAGACGCGGCGGATTTGCCGCTGCGCTTCCCGGTGCAATACGTGCTGCGGCCGGACGCGAATTTTCGGGGCTACGCGGGCCAGGTGGTTTCGGGAACCATTCGTCCGGGCGATCCGGTGATGGTGCTGCCTTCGGGGCGCGCCAGCCGCGTCAAAGCCATCGCCACGTGGGACGGCGAACTTGCCGAAGCCTTCGCGCCGATGCCGGCCTCCATTCAACTGGAAGACGAGTTGGACGTGAGCCGCGGCGACATGCTGGTCCACCCGGAACGTCTGCCGCACGTTTCGCGCCGGTTCGAAGCCAGCGTGGTTTGGATGAGCGAGCAGCCGCTCGAACTTGGCCGGCCGTATCTGGTGAAGCACACCACCCAGCAGGTGACCGCGGTGGTCACGGACCTGCGGTACCGCGTGAACGTGAACACGCTCGACGCAGGAGCGCGCCGAGCGGCTGGAGTTGAACGACATCGGCCGTGTGACCATCGAGACCACGCGAGCGCTGTTCTTCGACGCCTATCGATCCAATCGCTCGACCGGCGCCTTCATCCTGATCGATCCCGATCAGCAACTCGACCGCCGCCGCCGGCATGATCCAGGAGCCCATTCGGGAGACCCGCCGCCGATCGCGCGGCGCAGACGGCTCTCTCCGAGTTGAACTTCGAGGCTGGACGGCTCACTCCAGCCGAGCGTTATGCGCGCGCCGGCCACTACCCGGCCACCATCTGGCTCACCGCGCGGCAGGATCTTACCTATCTGATCGAGCGGAAACTCTTCGAGCGCGGCTGCCAGGTTCACGTGATCGCCGAAGATACGGAGAGCCACATTCTTCCGGAGGTGGCCGCCCTGCTTGAACGCGGCGGGACTCATCTCGATTTTCTCGGGCTCGACTCTGGATGCAGCCGAGCGCGAACGCGCGCGGACGCGCGTGGGCCGCGAACGCTTCTTCGATTTCGATCCGCGCGCGCTGGCGCCTGACGACGAGCGCGCGGCCGAACAGATACTGCGCCGTACTCGAGGAGCGCGGCGTGCTGCCGCACAGCCGCTTCCACGCGGGGGAGGGGATCTAAATGCACTGAAGACTTCATTCGCGAAGTACTCGAACGGCACTCCGGCCGGCCCTGCATCACGTGCAGTTTTCAGGCCGAGGACATGGTGGTGCTGGATGTGTTGCGCAAATTGCGCCCGGACATCGCCGTGCTGTTTCTCGACACGGGCTACCACTTTCTGGAAACATACGAATATCGGGATCGCATGACCAGCCAGTGGCAGCTCAATCTCGTCAACCTCCAGCCGGCGCTATCGCGTCCCGCGCAGGAGGCCGCCCACGGCGAACTCTATCGCACGCAGCCGAACCTGTGCTGCCAGATCCGCAAAGTCGCGCCGCTTCTGAACGCACTTCAGGATTACGAGATCTGGTTCACGGGCTTGCGCCGGGAGCAATCGCCGGGGCGCGCGAGTATCGAGCTGGTGGAACGGCACACGCTCCCCTCCGGCAAGCAACTCGTCAAGGTGAACCCGCTGGCGTTCTGGACTATGAAGGAAGTGTGGAGCTATCTGCGCGCCAACGAAATCGACCACTTGCCGCTTTACGACCGGGGCTATGAGAGCATTGGCTGCCAGCCTTGCACCACGGTGCCCATCGAAATCGGCAACCCGCGTTCGGGGCGCTGGGGCGGAGCGAAACTCGAGTGCGGCATTCACACCTTCGACCGAGGAGACGCATACATGAGCAAGGTGTATCTGTTAGGCGCCGGGCCAGGCGATCCGGATCTGCTCACCGTGAAGGCGCAGCGCATTCTGCGCGATGCGGACGTGGTGCTCTACGACCGGCTGGTCAGCGCGGAAGTGCTCTCCGTCGCCAGTTCCGATGCCGAACTCATCTACGTCGGCAAGCACGAGGGCGAGCAGGAGAGCACGCAGCAACTGATTCTCGATTTGATGGTGGACCACGCGCGCCGCGGCCGCCGGGTGGCGCGCCTGAAGGGCGGCGACGGCTGCGTGTTCGGCCGCGCGGGGGAAGAGTGGCTGGCGCTCATGCGCGCTGGCATCGACGTCGAAGTAGTGCCGGGCGTTTCGTCCGCGCTCGCGGCGCCCACCCTGGCCGGAATTCCGCTCACCTTCCGCAACGTCTCGCGTGGGTTCGCCGTCGTCACGGGCCACTGCGCTGGACGCACTCCCGTGGACTGGCGCGACTGGGCCCGCATCGACACGCTGGTCATCCTGATGGGCGTGAAGAATCGCGCGGCGATTGCGAGCGCGTTGATCGACGCCGGCCGGCGCGGCAGACGAGCCGGCGGCGTTTGTCGAACGCGCCAGCACCGCCGGGCAGCGCGTCGTCGAGACCACGCTTGGCGAGGTCGCCCGCGGCGCGGTCGAGGTGGAAGCTCCCGCCGTCTTCGTGATTGGCGCCGTCGCGGCGCTACGCGCCGAACTGGCCGCGTGTGTACTGGAGGAGGTTGCGTTATGAGTTCTGCGTTTGAATCTCTGAAGGAGAACAGCCGCCACTTGCGCGGCTCGATCGTCGAAGAGTTGACCCTCGACCGGCCGGACTTCTCCAAGGAGACCGTGCACATCCTGAAGTTCCACGGCGCCTATCAGCAAAGCGACCGCGATCTGCGCAAGGCCGGACAACGCGACGATTTCAGTTCCATGGTGCGCGTGAGCATACCCGGCGGAGCGCTTACGTCGCAGCAGTATCTGGCGCTCGATCGGCATGGCGGACCAGGCCGGCGACGGAGGGCTGCGCATCACCTCGCGCCAGGACATACAGTTCCATGGCGTCCGCAAGCCGAACCTCAAAACGCTGATCCGCGCGTTGAACGAGAATCTGCTGACGACGCTGGCGGCCTGCGGCGACGTGGTGCGCAACGTGATCTGCTGTCCGCTCGCGCCGCCTCCGGTAGCCGAACTCGCGCGCACGCTGGGGCGCGAATTCAAACCGTCCACGCGCGCCTACTATGAAATCTGGTTGAACGGCGAAAAAGCCGTTGCCGCCGAAACCGAGATGGAGCCGCTTTATGGCGACGGCCTACCTGCCGCGCAAGTTCAAGATCGGCATCACGCCGCGCGGCGACAATTGCATCGACGTCTACACCAACGATGTTGGCATCGTTCCCGTGGACCACGGCTTCGCGCTGCTGGTGGGCGGTGGATTGGGAAACAGCGTGGGCGTAAAGGCCACGCACCCGCGCCTGGCCGATCCGCTAGGCACGGTGGAGCCGGAGCGTCTGGCCGCCGTGGTGCGCGCGATCATTGCGATTCACCGCGACCACGGCAACCGCACCAATCGCAAGCTCGCCCGTCTGAAGTACGTGGTCGAGGAATGGGGGATCGAGCGTTTTCGCGCCGAACTCGAGTCGCGCCTGGGCTCCCCGCTCGCTCCCATCGAGCCGCTCTCCTGGACCAACTCCGCGGATCATCTGGGTTGGATTCCACGCGCCGATGGAACCTTCGTGCTGGGCTTGCCGATTCCCAGCGGCCGCATTAAAGGCACGCTGCGAGACGGCCTTCGCGCACTGGTTGAGCGCTTCCATCCGGACGTGTGCCTCACGCCGCAGCAGAACTTGCTGCTCGGCGGGATCGCCGCCGCGCACCGCGAGGAAGCCCGCAACATCGCCGCCACGCACGGCATCCGTCTGGCGGAGGAACTGCCGCCGGTGGTGCGTGAGGCGCTGGCCTGTGTGGCGCTGCCCACCTGCGGGCTCGCGCTTACCGAAGCCGAACGCGCGCTGCCGGAAATGACCGCCCAGATACACGCCGCCATGACGGACGCGGGACTCGCCGGAGACTCCATTTCGGTTCGCGTCACCGGATGCCCGAACGGTTGCGTGCGGCCCTACACGGCCGAGATCGGCATTGTGGGGCGCAGTGTGGATCTCTACGCCATTCTCTGGGCGCTTCGCGCGTGGGTACGCGGCTCGGCGTGGTGTTCGCCGAAAATGTGCCGCGCCGTGAAATCGCTCAGCGGCTTGGGCCCGTGCTGCGCCGCTACGCGCAAGAGCGCCATCCGGCGGAATCCTTCGGCGACTTCTGCCATCGCGTGGGCGTCGAAGCTCTTGCCGAACAGCCCGTCGCATGAGCACCGGCTATCCCGTTCTGTTGAGGCTGGAGGGTCGCCGCGCGGTGGTCTTGGGCGGCGGCTACGGCACCGAGGAACGTGTGCGCGCGCTTCTCGACGCGGGTGCGCGCGTGCGATTGATTGCTCCCGCACCGTCCGAACAAATCGCGCGGTGGGCCGGGCAGGGCCGCATCGAATGGCTCGCGCGCGAATACGCGCCAGGCGATTTGGAAGGCGCGTTCCTGGTTATTGCTTGCCCGCGCGACCGCATCGCGCAATGCGGAGATCTGGGCGGAAGCCGAAGCGCGCGGCATCCCCATGGATGCCATCGACGATTCGCCGCACGCGAGCTTCATCCTCCCCGCCATTCATCGCCAGGGCGATCTGGTCATCGCGGTATCGTCGTGCGGCAAAAGTCCGGCGCTGGCCTCGCGCGTGCGCGATCGCATTGCGCGCAACCTCGGTCCCGCGTACGGCGAGTTCCTCGACTTGCTGGGGCAACTGCGCCCGGAAGTGATTGAGCGTTTTCCCGATTTCACGCTTCGCCGGAAGATCTGGTACCGCCTGGTGGACTGCGAAGCGCTGGCCCTGCTGGAGGCGGGCGATCGGGACGCGGCACTAAAAACCCTGCATCGCATTCTGGACGAAGCATCCACGGCTACAATGTAAACCCGGGACATACCCGGGCAGTACCCTCAATTCCTATTTCCAGCGCGCTCTGGCGCGATGCGTGCGAGAGGGTACGTTCGCCGACGCTCGCAAGAAGATAGGAAGTTCGAGGGTACTGTCCCTCTGCATCCTCGTGCATCGATACGGCAATCCAGTAGCGCGTGGCGCGCGTCCGGCGAAAGTGAGAGTATTCCTACCATGCGGCTGACTCGACGGCTATTCGCAACATCCGCGCTGGGCGCGGCTTGTGCCGGCGCCCAAGACGGTGGCGCTATCCGGGGAACCGTGTACGGAGGCTCGGGAATCGTCCTTCCGAATCCTCGCGTCCGGCTGATGAGCGAGGCCACACGCGCGCGTGTGGACGTTACGGCCGATTATGGCGGCAAGTTCGTCGTGAAAGAGCCTCGCGCCGGGGCGCTATATCGTATCGGTCCTCTCGTTCGAAAGTTTTCCCGAAGTCGCCGTCGAATTGCGCGCGGGCCAGACCGCCACTGCCGACCTTCACATCCGCGAGCTTGCGATTTCGGCGCCCTTCACGAAAACGCCGCCCATTACCATGGCGGAGTTGGGCCGGATGAAATCCGCGGGCGTGTCCGTGGCGGAAGTGTCCGACTACGTCTACGGCAACTACCAGGGAGACTTCCCCGCTCCTCCTCACGCCGATGCGAATCCGAAGCGCGCGTTTATGGTCTTCTGGAAGGACTTTCCTTACCGGTTCGTGTTCTCGCACGAAGGCAGTTACTGCCCCTGGTTCGAACTGCCCTCCGGCGCCGCCTTGTGCTACCAGTTTTTCGAAGGCAACGCGGGATGGGCGGAGTTATTCAATGATTGGGGCCGCAAGGAGCGCAACAGCTACGTCGAGATTATGGAAGGCGGCCCCCGGCGAGTTTGGGTGCGCTGGACTTACTTCGGCGTGAACATGAAGAATGGAGAGCCGGCTTATCGCGGCTCGGAAGACTTCTGGGCCTATCCCAACGGACTGGTGCTGCGACGGCAGAGTTACGAAACGCTGCGCCCCGGCGACCCGCGCGGCCACGCGCGCGAGCCCATCGAGATGATCGGCATGTGTCCGGTGGGAAAGCGTTGGATGGACGTCCTGGCCGGCGTTCCGGAAACCGGTGAGAGCCACGCGCTGGCGGTGCTGGACGCGTTTTCCAAACGGCGCTACGACGTGTACTGGAAACCTAAGCCGGACACGGTGTGGGAGTCTACACCGAGGCGCGCCGGAGCGGACTGGAAGAGCTTGGACGACGCCCCGGGCGTGGCGCTGGTCGTGCCCATGAAGGAAGGCGCGCCGTTCTGCATCTTCGGCGATGCGTCCGGATTCCGCCACGATTTCACGCGCATCAAGGAGCACAGCCACACCGACACGGGCGGCGTCGGCTGGGTCTCGCAGTCCTGGGATCACTGGCCCATCGGATGGCTCAACAGCCAGGCCCACGCGGTGGACCGCCAATCGCTCCAGCGCTATCCGAACCACTTCTCGCCGGCCGGTATGGATTTCTTCGCGCTGCCGAACGAGCAAGTCGAGCGCGGCAACTTCTACTCGCTGATCGGAATCGGCGGCCACGACCTGGAGCGGATTCGCGCGCTGGCCAAGCGGTGGCTTGAATTAGGCCCCGGCGGGATACCGGCGCCGGATCGCGTGGCCGGGCTGCCGGCCGTCGCCATGCGATGACCCGGTCCGGCAATCGCGCGGACCGGCGCCCCACGAAGTGAGTCAGAGAGTGCCCTCTGCGTGCCGGATCGGTATACTACGCACACCGTGACAATCCCGTTTTAGTGATGCCGCGTGGCCACCAGGCGGTTCCAACCCGCCAAATGAAGAACATCGTGTTATCCAGGATGGCTTCCTGCTCTGGGGTTGGTGTGAGCGCAAAGCGGTAGTTGAGAACAGCTTTACTCGCTGCGCCGGCCATCCCTCCCCGGTCGCGATCAGGGCTTCGGCTTCCACTCCCGCGCCCGGCGCTGCGCCTCGGCGATCTGCTGGGGCGTCATCTTCTGAGCAACGGACGTAGCGCGGCAGCACCGGCCGCACGGCTTGTTTCGGTGTCCTGGGTGAGTGCGATCTGAAGCCTACGAATTCGCTTCAGGGCCTGGCGGCTTTCGGCTACCCGGCTTCTTTACTACGAAGACAACGACGAGAGAGGCCAACAGCCCCCCCAACGCCCCACCGGCTATGAAGGTTTCTCGTCGGGGTGACACGGGTTTCTCCGGCAGCGATGGCGGATCGGTCAACTCGAGGATCTCACCCATCTGCCGCTGGAACAGAGCGACAAGGTCTTCCGCCTCGCTCAGCTTCTGGCGCACGGATTCATAGTGCCTTCGTGCGGACTCGAGGTCGAGTGCGCGAAGTTCCGAACGGTCGGCGGCGGCCCCCTTGCCCTGCTTTAATGCCAGCCACTCGCGGGAAGCCTTATCCAACATGAAGCGCAGGAACTCTACAGTCATCTCCTGGTATGTCGTTTGACTGATGTAATCCTGAGCCACCAGTCGCTCGGTGAGGTCTGCTGCTGCTCTTTGCGCGAGGACTCTATCCTTGTACCGGAAGGATAGATGAACGGTCGTGTGTGAGTTTTCCGATTGGGTCCACACCCGAACATCCTCGCGCATGATCCGGAGGACATCTTCCATCGGGAGCCTGCCGCGTTCCTGTGGATAAAGGTTGCAGGTCTGAATGACGCCGGTCAGCTGTGCACGTGACAGCAGCCGCCTTGTGAGATCCTTCAGCCTTTGCTGAATCGGAGGAGCCAACACCGGTCCCACGAACCGCTCAGGGACTTTACACGGTACAACCTGCAATTCCGCTGTTGACTCGTATCGGGTGGGCAGCAGGAAGCTGGTGGCGGTCCCTACCGCAATGCCGAGGAGGGTTCCGAGAAGAATCCAAACTGAGAAACTGAACTTCCGCATGAGATCAATCCTCCAGAGCCGCAAACCAGGACTCTACGCTGTGCTTGCATGCCAATGGCCTGCCTGGACCCTTCAAGGCACGCCCGTATGATCACGGATTTCATTTTTCACATCCTGGGCGCCACCCATTCTACACCCGGCGGCTTCCGTTGAAACCGTCTTCTAATAAGAGCTGTGGCCCGGTGATCCATGCAGCCGAAGCAGCGAGACTTCCCGATCAAGGACCTCCAAAAATTCTAGTTGAAAGGCGTTATCGGTCACAAAATTCATCAGCCGGTTCTGACTTTCGGTAATTGGGTTAAGCACCAGTCAGACCCGCTCGCACCAGGAAACCGCCAACCGGACCGGACTCCGGGCTTCTGGGTAACCGTAATGCAGGAATCCCTTCAACTCGCGGAACTGGCTGCCGGGCAGCGCGGCGCCGGGCTGGTCGTGTACACTTTTGAGTAAGCCCCTAGAGATGAAACCAGCCCCGCAAGATTGGTCCAAGCTGAAAGTCTATCCTCTGGTCCAGCGCCAGAGCCTCACGAGAGTCGAAGACATCCTGATCGAGCCGGACGCGGCTCCGCGCGAATGTTCGCCCGAAGTGGCGCGCATGGCGCAAGGCGCGGCGGCGGCCATCGCCGCGGCTCGCGCACGCGGCGCGGGCGTGGTCCTGATGTACGGCGCGCACCTGCTGCGCAACGGCGCGGCCCTGATTCTCGAGCGCATGATGTCGCGCGGGTGGGTCACGCACCTGGCCACCAACGGCGCGGGCAGTATTCACGATTGGGAATATGCGTGGCTCGGCCGTTCCACGGAGAGTGTCGAAAAGAACGTCGCCACCGGCACCTTCGGCGCCTGGGACGAAACGGGCCGCAACATACTCCTGGCGCTGCTGGCCGGCGCGCTGCGCGGCGAAGGCTACGGCGCTTCGCTGGGCCGCTTCATCCTGGAGGACGGCGTGACGCTGCCCACGGCGGCGGAGCTCGAAACCGCCCTGGCCGCCCAACCCGCGCATCCGCTCTCTCCGGCGCGTGCCGACCTGCTCCTGACCATGCGCGCGCACGCCATCGCGCCCGGGCGCCTGGTGGTGGAACATCGTTGGAAACACGCCTCGATCCTCGCGCAGGCCTTCCGCCACGACACGCCCATGACGGTGCATCCCGGCGTGGGCTATGACATCATCGCGACGCACCCCATGTTCAATGGCGCCGCCATCGGACGCGCGGCCGGAATCGATTTCCGTTTGATCGGCGATTCCATGGAAACGCTCGACGACGGCGTGGTGCTTTCCATCGGGTCCGCCATCATGGCGCCGCAGGTCTTCGAAAAAAGCCTGAGTTGCGTGAACAACCTGCGGCTACAAGCGAACCGTCCGATCGTCAGCGGCCACACCATCTACGTAGTGGACCTGCAAGACGGCGGCAACTGGGACTGGACCACGGGCGAGCCGCCCAAAACCAACGCGGCTTACTACCTGCGTTTCTGCAAAAGCTTCTCGCGCATGGGTGGCCGCATGCACTACGTCCAGTCCGACAACGTGACCTTCACGCACCACGTCTACCGTGAGCTCACGAAACTGTGAACGGCACTTGAACGATTGCAGGTCAACCGCACCGTGCGCCCCAACCGCCTGACACTGCCCGTCATCGCCGCGAGTTTCGTCCTGGTGGGCGTGATGACCACCATGTCCGGCGTGCTCCTGCCCTTCCTTTCCGCGCGATATTCGCTGCCGGCGTCGACCACGGCGTGGTTGTTTCCGGCGCAGTTCTTGAGCGCCGCGACGGGCGTGATCTCGTCCGGCGTGCTGGTTCGGCGCTGGGGCTTCCGGGCGACCCTGGGGTTGGGCTACGCGCTGCTGGCGAGCGGCGCCGCGCTGTTTGCGCCGGCCACCTGGCCCAGCGTGCTCGCCGGCGTCTGCGTTTACGGCATGGGCGTCGGTATCCTCAATCCCACCTCCAACCTGGCGGCCGGCACGCTGAGCCGCCGCGGACCCGAGATGGTGAACGTCCTCAATTTCTGTTGGGGCGCGGGCGCCGTGGCCGGTCCCATGATTCTGCCGGCGCTGCTCGCGCGGAGCGGCCTTCGCGCGGTCACGTACCTGATGGCGCCGCTGATCGCGGCGGCCTTTGCCGGCGTCGTCGCCATGGCGCCCTCCGGCGCCGCCGGCTCCACGCAAACCCGATCGAAAGACGGCCTGGCCAACGCGCATTCTCTCCGGCACCATGTTGCTGCTCTATGTCGGCACGGAGACCACCATCGCCGGCTGGATGCCGCTCTATGGCGCGCGCACACTCGGCGCGAAACGCATTTCAAGTTGGCCTCACGTTGAGCATCATCTGGGGCGCACTGCTCGCGGGGCGTGCCTCGGCGCCATTCCTGGTCGGCCGCGTGGGCATCGACCGGATGATCCGCACCAGCACGGTGGTGCTCGCGGCCGGCATCGTGATCATTGCCACCGTGCACACCATCCCCGGGTTGATGCTCGGGTGCCTGGTGAGCGGGTTGGGCCTGGCCACGGTGTTCCCCAACGTCGTCGCCGCCTACACCGGCTCGGGCGGCCGCAACGTTTCGATCGTGTTCCTGATGGCGAGTTTCGGCGGCGCCACGCTGCCATGGACGGCGGGCCGGCTGGTGAGCGCGACCGGATATCCATTGGCGGCGCTGATTCCGGCCGCCTTGGCGACGCTGGCGATCTCAGCCGTGTGGGCGCTGCTGCGGCGCCGCCAGGCGGCACCCGCTTAAGAGAAACGCGTGCGCTTCCACAGCAGGAAGCCGCACACCACCAGGAATACGAGCGAGGCGGCGCTCAGAGCCACCATCCAGGGAAGGTTGATGGCGATGGGCTGGCGCTGCGCGCCCCACCCCAGCCACACAAACACGGCGACCGCGCCGCCCACCATCGCAAACTCCCACCAGCGGCGGCCCGGCGAACGCGCCGCCAGCGGATCTTCGCCCTGGAGAATCGAAGCCACGCGATCGCGATCCAGACCGTAGCGCTGGCACTCTCGATCCACCGCCTTGCGCCAGGACGCTTGTTCCGAGGCCGGCGCTTCGGCCATGCTGATGGCCACGGCGCCAACAATCATGATGGCCGAGCCCGCGATCACGAGTATCTGGCCCGTGGGTCCCAAGTTGGCCAGTTCGCCGAACACCAGCGCACCCCAGGCCAAACCCCAAAGCTGGTTCGTATTCGACAGCGGGATGCCGCGCCCGATGCCGATGTACTTCGCCGCGTACTGCTGAAACAGGTCGCCCAACACCCAGCAGAAACCGCCCAGGAACAGCCAGAACATCGCCGGGCGCGCCTTGGTCATCTCCAGCATGCAAGCCATGAATGCCGCCATGGAATATCGCGGCCAGCGCGAACACCGTGCTCAATTCGCCGAACGTGAACACGGTGACGAAGGACAGCGGATTCATGCCGCTGATGTACGCCTTGCGGTAGGGGATGTACATGGTGCCCCACAGGACGCCCGCGCCCAGCGCGGCCAGAATGCCCAGCAGGGCGCCGCGCGGAGCCGTGGCGGCCTGATGCGCTGTGGCGAAGGCCAGCAGGCACGCGCCCACCACCATGGCCAGCGCTCCGCCCAGCACCTTGGCCCATTGCCGGCCCCCGGCGCCGCGCAGTTCGTTGAACAGCAGCCAGCCCCAGAACAGTCCCACCAGGCTGTTGGTGTTCCACAGGGGAAAAGCGATGGAGAGGCCCACATCGCGGATGGCGAACACCGTCAAAGTGTTGGCCACCGCCCACAACATCCCGGCCAGCACGGCCCACACGATCAGGTGAGCCTTCTCGCGAAGATCCAGCAGAACGTAGCCCGTGCCTTTCAGCAAGGTCGGCACGGTCCAGCGCGCCACGAACACGCCCGCCACCATCCCCAGCGAGACGATGAACGGCGAAAATCCCACGGTGACGAGCTTGGTGGGCGCCTCGGCCAGTCCGAGCCACGCTCCGGCGCCCAACCCGCAGGCCACGCCGAGCGTGTGCAAGGAACAGCAAGGGAGCTTCGTGGCGGATCCGGAGGTTGTGTTCATGGTTCACCGGACCAGCGACAACAGGGCGATGCCGAAAAGCAGGACCGCTACGGGCGCCCAAAAATGCCCGTCGGTGAGGATGGATCGAACCATCGAAGGCTTCAAGCGATGCCGCCTCCAGAGGAATGTGTGTAGCCGAAACTCGACCCTAGAACAGGGCCGGCGGCCGCGTCAAGCGCCGGTGCGCGATGACCACGGGCGCGGCGGGCGCGCCGGGGCTTCCATCAGAACGTGTAGAGCGCGGTGCCCACGGCGGGCTCCGGCGAGCCGCCCCCTTCGGTGACGCCCACGGGTTCCTCCTCGAGTGGCTTCAACTCGCGGACGAACAGGCCGGTTTCGCTCAGATACACCTCGAGTTCGGCGGGCCGCGGCAGCGAGCCCTGAATGAGCGCCTCCGACAACGGATCCTCGACGAACTTCTGCAGCGCGCGGCGCAGCGGGCGCGCGCCGTAATTGCGGTCCGCGCAAGTCTGCTCGAGAATGTAGCGGGACGCCTCGCTCGTCAGGCGGATGCTGATCTGCTTGGCCACCAGGTTCTGGTTCACCTGGCCCACCATCAGGTCGATGATCTGCAGCAGATCGGCATCGCCCAGCGGGTTGAACAGGATCACCTCGTCGAGGCGGTTCAAAAATTCGGGATTGAAGATCCGTTTCACTTCCGCCATCACCGCGTCCTCGACCTTGGTGGCAATGCCCGCCCCCGCCGGAGCCGAAAAGCCTATGCCACCCTTTTTCTCCAGGAAGCGGGCGCCCAGGTTCGACGTCATGATGATGATGGTGTTCTTGAAGTCCACCGTGTTGCCGAGACCGTCGGTCAGCTGGCCGTCCTCGAATACCTGCAAAAGGATGTTGTAGACGTCCGGGTGCGCCTTCTCGATTTCGTCGAGCAGAATCACCGAGTAGGGGGCGCGCTTGATGCGCTCGGTCAACTGGCCGCCCTCTTCGTAACCCACGTAGCCCGGAGGCGAACCGATGAGCTTGGATACCGAGTGTTTCTCCATGAACTCGCTCATGTCGAAGCGGATGAGCGATTTTTCAGAGGCGAACAGGAACTCGGCCAGCGCGCGCGCGACTTCCGTCTTACCCACGCCGGTGGGCCCCAGAAACAGGAACGATCCCGACGGGCGCTTGGGCGATTTCAACCCGGCGCGCGAGCGGCGGATGGCCCGCGCCAGCGCCGAGATGGCTTTCTCCTGGCTGATGACGCGCTTGTGCAGTTCCTCTTCGATGCGCAGGAGCTTGGTGACTTCCTCTTCGCGGATGGCGGTCATCGGCACGCCCGTCCAGCGCGCCACCACGTCCTCGATGTCGTCCTTGGTCACCACGCCGGTGGAGGTGTCGTCAAGGTTGTGTTTATCACGCAGCAGGCGCAGGTTCTCGCGCTCCTTGCGCTCTTCATCGGAGTAAAACCTGGCTTTCTCGAACTCGTGGTTGGCGATGGCGTTCTCCATCCGGTGGACGATGAACTTGATGCGCTTCTGCACGTCGGCTACTTCGGTGGGCAGCGTGGTTTGCCGCAGCTTCACCCGCGCTCCGGCTTCGTCGATCAGATCGATGGCCTTGTCCGGCAGGAAGCGGTCCGGAATGAACCGGCTGGAAGCGTAAACGGCGGTTTCCATCGATTCGTCCGTGTAGGCCACCGCGTGAAACTTCTCGTAGCGCTCCTTGATGCCGAATAGAATCCGGACCGCGTCGATCTCGTTGGGCGGTGCGACTTTCACGGCCTGGAAGCGCCGCTCCAGCGAGCGGTCCTTTTCGATCGATTTGCGAAACTCGCCGGGCGTCGTGGCGCCAATGCACTGAATCTCGCCGCGCGACAAGGCGGGCTTCAAGATGTTGGCGGCATCCAGAGAGCCTTCGGCCGATCCGGCGCCCACCAGCGTGTGCAACTCGTCGATGAAAATGATGGCGTTCTGGTTTTCCATCAGTTCCTTCATGATGGTTTTCAGACGCTCCTCGAACTGCCCGCGGTACTTGGTGCCGGCGACGATCAGCGACAAATCCAGTGCCAAAATGCGCTTGTCGGAAAGGAACGACGGCACGTCCCCCTCGGCGATGCGCTGCGCCAGGCCCTCCACAATGGCCGTCTTGCCCACGCCCGGCTCGCCGATCAGCACC
Organism: Terriglobales bacterium; assembly: GCA_963745655.1. Classification (GTDB taxonomy): domain Bacteria; phylum Acidobacteriota; class Terriglobia; order Bryobacterales; family Bryobacteraceae; genus JAJFUV01. The sequence continues at coordinate 299,508 of CAVUYK010000001.1, forward strand.
GGATTGTTCTTGGTGCGCCGGCACAGGATTTGGACTACGCGCTCCAGTTCGTAATCGCGGCCGATCAGCGGATCCAGCAGCCCGTCCATGGCCGATTGCGTGAGGTCGCGGCTGAACTCGCTCAGCAGCGAAGTCTCCTTCGGGCGGCTCGACGTCATCTTCTCGCTACTGGCGCGGCTGATGTCCTCGCGCACTTGCGCCAGGCGCAGGCCGCGCTCGTGCAGAATCTCGCTGGCGAAGCACTTCTCCTCGCGCAGCAGGCCCAGCAACAGGTGCTCGGTGCCGATGTGCTTGTGGCTGAGCCGTTCGGCTTCCTCCGCCGCGTAGGCCAGCACTCGCTTGCACTCGTGGCTCAGCGGCAGGTCCACCGAAGTGGAGACCTTCTCACGAGCCGTACTGTGCGCCTCAACCTGCTTCTTGATGCCTTCCAGCGCGGCGTGGCTGCGCAGAAATCGGTTGGCCAGCGCCTTATCTTCCCTCAGCAAGCCCAGCAGCAGATGTTCGGTTTCGATAAAAGGGCTACCGAACTGGCTGGCCTCGTATCGCGCAAAGAAGATCACTCTCCGAGCCTTTTCCGTGTAGCGTTCAAACATTGAATCCGCCCTTTTCCTCTTTAGATGCGGGAACGCCACCGCCGGTCTCAGAGAAAGACCGGACCAGCTTGCCCCCCTCCAACTTGAGGACCCGATCGCATCGCTTGGCAAAAGCCATGTTGTGGGTCACATGAACCGAGGTCAAACCGTGCGCAGCGATGCATCTGTTCGAGCAGGTCCACAATCATCTCGCCGGTCTTTTCATCCAGGTTCCCGGTAGGCTCATCCGCCAGAAGCACCTTAGGATTACCCGCCAGCGCCCTGGCCAGCCCCACGCGTTGTTGCTCGCCGCCGCTCAGTTCCCCCGGCCGATGGGTGGCGCGCGAGGCCAGCCCCAGCTCTTCCAAACGCCGCGACGCGGCGGCCTCCGCCTCGCCCGGCGCCGACGCCGCGCACCAGCAGAGGCATCATGACGTTCTCCAGCGCCGTGAACTCCGGCAGCAGAAAGTGGCTTTGCCAGACAAAGCCGATTTCACGGTTGCGAAAATCCGCCAACTCGGCATCGGCCAGCGCGGTAGTCTCCTTCGCGCCGAACATGATCTTGCCCGCCGAGGGACGGTCCAATCCGCCTAATAAGTGCAACAAAGTGGACTTCCCCGCCCCGGACTCGCCCACCACGGCCAGCCGTTCGCCGCGCCGCACTTCCAGTTCCAGGTTTTCAAAAACCACCAGTTGGTTCGCGCCCGACCGGTAGGCCTTGGCAAGCCCGACGACACGGATCGCAGTGTGGTTCCCCGGCGCCATGGCGAAAAATCGAGACCTCTATTATTCAAACTAGCATGGAACCGCGCCGCGCGCCCCTGGTCAGCGCCTCGCCCAGGCGTAAAACGCCGATTTGTCGTAGTTGAAGGTCTTGAGTTCGCCGGTGGTCTTCCCGTTGGTCAGCCACCGGCAATAGACGTTCGAGATCGCCGCCGGCAGTCCGGCCGACGGGAGACCGAATCCAAGACTCGTCTGGTCCCAATCCAGCGACGCGGGTGTCTGGGTCATGGGAATCCCTTTGAGGTCGTAGCCAAACTCGATGTCACTGCCGTTGAGCCCGCGGTAGTACTTGCGGACCTGGCCGCTCGTAATCCACCGGCCGTCGTCGGAGAAGGTGTAGCGGAGGGTGATGTCGTGCTTCATCGCGGGGTATTGCGGATCGGAGAGCGTGCCCATGGTGGTCAGCGTGGTGCCGCTCCAACTGCTCATGAGCGAGTTCGCGATGTCGTTGGACCAGTAGTTGTACACATTGCCCAGGCCGCTGCAATTGTAGGTTGTGGGCGGCGTCATAGTGAGATTGGAGCAGGTGCCTTGCACCATCATCTCGGCCGAGAAGCCCTTCATCGCCTTCACCAGATCCAGCGCGCTCAACCGCTTTACGGAGGTTTGCAGGGTCACGCGCGAGCTGCCGTCGTACGGCTTCACCGCGCGCCCATTGGCGTAGAACATGTAGAACTGCGCGCCGTTGCGGACCAGCCCCTCGGCGCCCTTGATCTCGTAAGGCTCCCCGATTTGCTTGCTGACCCCCATCCACCACGCCGACGAGGGCCACTCCTGAGCCGCCAGAATCTCGGCCCCGTTCGCCGGCGGCTTCAGGTTGAACGCAATGTTGGTCTTGGTGTCCCAGAATTCGGCAGCAGGAGGCGGGCCATGTCCGCGCTCAGTCCTTCAGGTCGAAAGTGTACGCAAGTCTCCGTCGCGAAGCTGGACGGAACGGTCCGACCCGGCCGGCGCCAAACCTTGGATCATGCCTTCCGACGGGAAGCCGGAGACCAGTATCTGCGACATGAAACGGTAGCAGAACCGTCTCCATTCGGCGCCTACGTCGCCGGTGACGGCGTGGATGGCGTCGACGGCCGAGTCCGGATATTGGCTCCAGAGCTTGAAGATATCGCCGATCATCTTCGCGTTGTGCTCCTGCACCAGACTCTGCACGAACAGCGAGGCGGCATAGCCGTGTTTGGCGGCCGCGCTATATTCCGCGCATGTGGGTGCCTTGTATTCGAGCCCGTGCCGCAGAAACGCGTAAACTCTATCCGCAGTGTCGGCGCCGGCAGGCACAAACTTGCGGTCCGGCGACAGATACATCATCGATCCAGTTCGACGCCGCCTCCCAGAACCACTTCCACGGCGATGGGGTCAGCATGGCTTCGGTGTCGTCGCGCGGATCGTTGACTCGCTGCCAGACGTGAAACAACTCGTGCGCGGTTACCATGCGAACACTCGACCAATAGGAGGGATCGCTGAAGTAGCGGGCGTTCAACTGAATCACGTTATCCTTATTGGGACGAGGCCCAGTGCAGCCCCGCTGCCCAGTTCTCCTTGGTGGACTTCAACCCGAACGCGTCAACCTCCCACGTGTAGAAGTTGTGTATGTAAATCTCGATGGGCCAGATCTTGCGGCGGCTGAAGTCCAGTCCCAGGTCAGTCTCGCAGCTTCGTCTTGGCATTCTCTAGTTGCGCGTCGAGTTCGCAGACCTGCTCGAAAGTGGCGCGAGCGTCGGAGAGAACCCAAATCTCGAAATTGCCCTTCTCGCGGCACGCGTAGCGCGAGCCCTCCACAAACAGGAACTCGCCTGAGAAGGAATCCGTATCCGCCCTCCAGCCGCTCGCGGTTTTGGTCGAACTCGAGGATGTCCAGGCGGGCAGTGTGCCGGTCGCTTTGGTCCCATCCACCGTGGCCGGCAGGATCATCGAATTCCCTGCTCCGCTCCCGGTCCACGTGCCAGCGCCACAGCAGGAACGTGGTCTTGCCCGCGTCCGGCGGCCGCTTCAGTTCCGCCGTGAGGGTCACCGGCGCGGTGGGCAGCGTGGGAAGCCCCTCCACCGCGTACACCGACGTCAATCGGGACGTGGCCGTGGCCTCCGGTTCCGCCTTGTAGATCGACACCGTGCCCGACCCCGTGAGCAATCCGGCCGGAACGTCGATGGTGGCCCCGCCGGCCTGGGCGCGTCCGCCGCCGCTGCCCAGGTTCACGGTGGCGATCGGCGAGACCGAGCGAATGGCCACCGTGACGCTGGCCTGCGACGATTGCCCGCCGCAGCTAACCACCAGCGGCTGCGCTCCGCCCGGCAGGCTGGCCGGCAACTGTACATTCAACTGGTAAAGCCCGACGAAGCCCGGCGCAAGTCCGGAGAAGTGTACCATGCCAGCCTGCCCCGCCACGGTCACGGTCACCTCTTCGCGGACCCAGTTCAGGGGACCGTTCGTCGCGTTGTCGCCCGCCGCTTTTCCGCTGGTCGCCAGCGGGCTGGTCTGCCCCAACCCCGTGAGGAACACCAGCACGACTTCATTCGGAGCGGCGGGCTTGGCCGCCTCCACGATGGAATAATCGGCGTGCGTGACGATGGCTTCGCCGCGTCCATCCAGCGTCCGTGTGAACAGCCGTGGCGCGCGCGCGGTGACACTGATGGTCTGTGTGTTGCTGGTCCCACGCGCGTTCTTCACCCGCACGCCGACGCTGGCTGAAGTCACTTCGAACGGCAACTGCGCGTTAATCTGCCCGGCCGACACGAAGAATAGCGGCGCGGCGATGACACGGCTGCCGTCCACCACCTCCACCGTCACGCCATCGAGCGTCGTGGGGAGCGGCACACCGGGGGCCTTCGCGGTGGACGCCGCCAGGTTGGCGCCCCACACCGAGAAGATCGAGCCGTGCGCCAGCGCGGCGGTGTAATCGGCGGCGTTCACCACTCCGCCGGAATTGATGCTGGGGATGCCGGTTTGCGCCGGCAGGATGGAGACGCCAAGAAGACCGCAAGCAAGCAGGAACTTCCAGTTCCGCATGGGTTCCTCCGATTTGAAGCTATTATATTCCGCTTCTCACGAATGGGAGGAGCTTTTCGCGAAACAATCTCAGGGCTCGATGGACACCAGGTGCTGACCGCGCGGCAGCAGCAATAGATGCGTGCCGCCCGCCTCACGGACTTCGATCTTCGCGGACTCGCCGTCCACTTCGATCACCCCTGGGCGCTTATCCACCAGGGCCAGCGCGCGGGCTGAGCTCTGATAAGCGAATTCGATGGAGCGTGCCGTGGCGCCGGCGCTTCTCAGGTTCGCGTTGAGGGCTAGCAGGCGCAGGGGAGGCGCCAAATCGGTGGGTTCCACGGCATGCGCCCCGGCGGGTAGCCACACCACCGCGTCGTCATAGACCGGCCACATGCGTCCGTCCACTTTCGCCGGGCCCATCCAGGGAACACCCACGCCGCGCAGCGAATCGACCACTAGTTTTCCGCCCAGCCACTCGACCCGGTTGGGCGTCGCGCCCGCCGCCGGACAACAGCGGAAGATCCACGCCCGGAATCGAGTTCTCGAAATACAGCGCCACGCGCGGGAAGGCTCGAGATGCCAGGTTCACCAACTGGAATAACTCGATGCCGGTCTGCTGCTTGGTGGGATAGACGTCCTGATAGCGCTCGACGATGTTGATGTCGATGGCCAGTTTCCCGGCATGTGGCGTGAGCGGCGCGTAGCTCGCCGCGATCTGCTGGTAGCGTTTGGCGCCCAGGTTCCAGACCGTGGCCGGGTCTTCGATCAAGAACGTGAAGTCGTGGCGGTCCAGCAGGGGCAGGAGCGAGGCCGCGTCGGCGCCGATCAACTCCCGCATGCGGTTGTCGAAGCGGTCGTCGACGTGCGTCAGCACCACATCGAGATGCGGTTTGCTCACGCGCATGGCTTCGATCTCGGCGATCCATTTCTCCTGCATGCGCCGCGCCAGCGTCGCACGGTAATCCAGGAACGCTTTCAGCCCCGCCGCGTTCTTCCCATAGTGGTTGGGCGAAGCGGCGTCGAACAACTGGATCGGGTCGAACCCGCCCGTTTTGCGAAACTCGGCGCGGACGTCGGCGTTCATGGGCGTAAAGCGGGACGGGTTCGAGTGTCCCTGCAAGGATTCGAAGTACAGCTCGGCCAGGTTCACTCCATCCCAGTCGTGCGCGCTCACCATGCGCCGCATGCCGCCCGAGACCGCGCGGGCGCAGTCCGGATTCGCCAGGTTCATGAGCTTGCGCCAATCCAGATGCGCGTCCTGGCCCAGGGCGGTCTTCTCGCGCCACTCCGGATGATCCAGCCAGAATTTCTCGCTCACATGCGGCAGCTCCACCCAGGCGTACACCAGGATGGCCTGCTTGTGGCAGGCCTCGATAAGCGCATCCAGGTATTGGTCGCGCGCCGGGTCTCCTTCGTGGAAATGCCAGGCGGCCACATGCAGGGCGGCGATACCGGCCTTGCGCCACTGCCGCGCTAGGTAATCGGGATCCGCCCGCAAACGGTAGGAGGAATCGAAAAACGCCCACAGCCGCGCGGAGTGAAACGGCGCGCGCAGACCTAAATCAACCAGCGCATGCAGCAGGTAGGGTAAGCGTTCGTAGCCCTGCGCGCCGGGTTCGACCGCCACCCACAAGACGGCCCCCGCGCCCTTGCGGAAACCGGCCATGAGCGGCGCGCCCGTCCAGCGTTCCTTGGCGAAGACGCGTGGCCTGCGCCGGCACGCTCCACACCGGCAATTCGAGCGTCTTCTGCCAGATGATGGACAGCTTCGGCGCATGCACATCCTCCACGTTGCGCACTGGAACACGTTGCATGCCCAGCTTGAAACCGAACATCCCGGCCGCTTCGCTTTCGCCTTCCAGAATGACGTAGGCGCCCTGCTCGGCTCGTTCTAGCCACTGCGCTCCGGGCGCCCCTTCTCCCGACCGGACCACGTAGATGCCACCTTGCCCCGGAACCAGCCCAATCGAGCGCAACACATCCGGCCAAGCTCCGGCCTCCTCGCCCAGCACATGGAAGTGGTGCACCCGCGCGACGGGCTGCCCCCAAGCCACCCCCGCCATAATTAGGGACAGTACACTCAAGGCAGCCACTGGAACTGATTTGTGGGGCGGTTCCCCTGAACCGCGCCGGACCCCTTGGTCCGGCCGCTGCCGGCGACTTGGAAGGGCCGACGAGGGCGTCGGCCCGCGGTCCTGGGGGACCGCCCCACTAAGACTAGGTGGACAGTATTGGTACTGTCCCGGGTTTTGGTTGCTATCTGGCATACCAGAAGCCGATGCGCAGGTCGGTGAAGGTGGGTGAGGGAGCCAGTTCTTTCTTAAGATAGGCGCCGCGGAGCACATTGATGGTGAACGATAGCGACCGGGGCATGGCTCGAAAACGGAACCGCAGGCCGGGGCCGGTCTCGTAGAAATTGGCCCAGTACTGGCTGCGCACGTCGGCGGTCAGGTTTTGATTCCAGAAGAACTGTACCTGGAATCCACCCAACCCTTCGATGGGCGCGAGCGTGTAACCGATGCGGTTCTGCGAGTAGAACAGAAAGTCGTTATCGAACCGGCTCACAAAGACGCCGTCATCGTTGGTTTCGAAGAATGCGCCGCCGGTTTCCGAGCCGAGCATCCGTCCGAACCCTTTGACGAAGGCCACGCCGCCGCGATAATCCGGAATGGCTTTGCCCACATCCTTGCGCCCGCCCAGGTAACTCACCGCCGTGCCGGCCTCGCCCCACGCCATCAGACCTTTATATGTGTTGGTGGCCACGCCCACGCCAAAGATGAGCGAGCTTTCGCTGAGGTACTGCGGCACGGCTTCCCCCGTGGTGCGGCGCGTGTCGCCGATGAAGCGCGTCGAAAGATACGGGCGCAAGGGCAGCTTGCCCAGACGGAAATCGGTCTTGAACTGGCCGTAGGAGAAGACGTCGCGCCAACGCGAGGAATAGAACGGAAAGATCCAGACGCTGGCGCGCACGGCCGCGTTATCGCGCCGCAGGTTCTTCCAGGCGCGATCGGCCTCGGCGGCCACTTCCGCGTCCGGGCTCTTGCGCGCCAGGCCGAACCAGCGCACCGCCTCCGGGTCGTTCTTGAGAATGTTGTTGGTCCAACCCAGCTTCAGCATCACGTTGAAATCCACGGGATCGATTTCGTTGGCCACCAGCAGGTACTTGAGCGCGTCCTTCATGTAGCCTTTCTGGTAGCTGCGCTCGGCCAGCGTTTTGGCTTCGATCGAAATCTTGCGCCGGGGCGTTTCCGAGCGGCGTTTGAGCGTCTGCGGAAGTTTCAGCGCGGACCGCACGCGGTCGGCGAGTTCTTCGTCGTCACCCTTGAGCACGCGTTCGAGCAGCGGCATGGCTCCGGCCAGATCCCGCCGGTTCAGGCGCAGGAACCCGAGTTGCGCCGCCGAAAGCAGATCCGTGGGCGCCAACTGGGTGACGACTTTGAATTCCTGCTCCGCTTCGTCTTTCTTCCCCATGGTCAGCAGCAGATAGGCCAACTCGCGGCGCAGTTCGACATTCTTGGGATCCAGATCCAGGGCCGCGCGGAATTCGTAGACGTAAGGGTAGCGCGCGGGCATCAGCGCGCGGGCTTCCTCCGCCGTGCGCGGTTCGGCGCCCCGCGAGGCCGCCAGCAGCGTGGACATGGTCAGTTCGGAGTTCCCCCGCGCCTTCGCCACGCGCCCCATGTCGAGAAGCAGATTGCGCAGTTCCGGCCGCAAGCGCCAGGCGCGTTCGTAGTGCGTGGCCGCCAGATCCAGTTCGTCGCGCTCCTCGGCCAGGCGCGCCAACTCGAAATGCGCGCTGAAGTCGTTCGGATCGGCGTCCAGCGCGCGCCTCCAACGCTCAATGCCCTCGCGCAGCGGCCGGTCCACATTCTGGAAAGCTTGCTCGGCGGTGGCGCGCGAGGCCTCGTCGCCCGACTTGCGCACGCGGTCGAAGATGCGGCGCGCCTCGACGCGCTGCTTGGTTTCGTAGCACAGGAAGGCGTATTCGAGCGCGGTGTGATAGTCGTTGGGTTCCAGACGCACGGCAGCGGCGAACTGGTCGCGCGCGGCCTCGGTATTGCCGGCCTTTAAGTACGTGTAGGCCAAGTCCTTACGGATGGAGGCCTTGGCCGGAGCCTGCTGGATGGCCTGCTCGAAACGCGCGATGGCGGTGTCGTAATCCTTGGCGCGCAAAGCCTCATAGGCTTTGTTGAGGACGGCCGAATCCTGAGCCGAAAGGACCGCCGCCAGACTAAGGAGAATTCTTATAACCACGTCCTACCTCGGGGCTATATGTATAGTGCGCCGAGGAAGGAAGATTCGCAGGGAAAGGCAGGGAAAGTGAGGGGGAGGGAGGGATCTCTTAGCTGGCACTGGGCAATGGAGTCAGCGATGCGGAGGTCGCATGCGGATCGCATCTCTGGTTTGCCGACTACCCCAGTGCCCCGCCGGCTCGCCCGCAATGCGGAACCGCTCCGGCACACACTCGATCTTGCCCGTCGCACGGCCTCGCACCACGGCTGTTTGAATCACGCTGAGCAGCACCTGCTCGCTATGCTTGCGGCACTCCATGAAACTCGGCATATAGTCGTCGTCCCGACAAGCTGGCGTGCCAGAAACTCATGTTATATTCTGCCTTCGGCTATTCGTGCAAAGTTCCTTTCGTGGAAGCGCGGAAATTTACAGCAGCGCCAGCAGCGGCTCACCCCTATCAAGCCTTCGGCTTACGCCCAAACTCTAGCAGGGCCAGAAGAGAATCAGAAGAGAGAGACTGTTTGTCCGCAATAATCTCCGCGCGAAGCGGCACTCGCAGTTCGGCCCGGAGAAACTCGATCTCGATCCCGTGGGCCGCTGCTAGTTGCTCAGCATCTTTCCGGAGCTGATTCCAAAATGGATCCGCAAAGCGCGGGTAGTCGAAGATCCGCACTTACTTGGCGAACAGATACGACGTCATCCCCTCGGCGTAGCAGATCTTCGGCAGGGTGCCAAACACCAGCATGCGGTCCCAGCAACCCAGCACGCCTTCCATCTGCACGGCGTGCCGCTCGTTCAATAGCTCGATGCCCGTCCGGCATCATGCCCGGACCTGTTTGGTTCCGGCTACGCCGGGTTAGGTGCCGGGCAGCGTCGCTGGAACATCAACGGTTCCAATTTGGCCTGCTATGATGGGACCCATGCCCCGAAGACCGGTGACTTCTGGCCGAATCCTGATCGTCGATGACGACGCGCCCCAGCGTACCGCATTGGCCGCACTGCTCTCCGACAATCACTTTGAGACGCAGGTGGCGGCGGAAGGCCAGGAAGCGCTGGAACGGCTCGCCACCTTCGACGCGGATGTCATCGTTTCGGATCTGGTCATGCCGGGCATGGACGGCTTCGAACTTCTCAGGCACCTGCAGGAGCACGGGGACCTTACCCCGACGATCGTGATCACCGGGTTCGGCAGCATGGAAAAGGCGCTGTCCGCCGTTCATGACCTCAAGGCCTTCTGGTTTATGGAAAAACCCGTGGACCTGCGTGCATTCAAGGCCCTTCTGGAGCGCGCGATTCGCTATAAGCGAGCTTTACGTAAAATGGATGAGCTGGAGCGGGACCTGAAGGGCCGTGGCGTATTTGGGCACATGGCAGGAGCGTCCCCTGCCATGCAGGAGGTCTTCTCAGTCATAAGGCAGGCGGCGTCCACCTCGGCGTCGGTATTGATCTGCGGAGAGACCGGCACCGGGAAGGAACTGGTCGCCCGGGAGATCCATAAGCTCAGCTCCCGCGCGGATGGCCCTTTCGTCGCGGTCAACGCAGCCGCGTTGCCCGAGACCCTGATTGAGAGCGAGTTGTTCGGCCATGAGAAGGGCGCGTTTACAGGAGCGATGGCGCGTTCCATGGGTTGTTTTGAGCAAGCCCACGGTGGCACCTTGTTCCTGGATGAGATCGGCGAGATGCCGCCATCTACACAGCCAAAGCTCCTTCGCGCTCTCGAAGACTTGCGGGTGCGAAGACTGGGCGGCAAGAGCGAGATTACGGTGGATGCGCGTGTGCTTGCCGCCACCAGCCATTCCCAGAAAGGGCGTTTGCGCGAAGAGCTCTACTACCGGCTGAGCGTGTTTCAAATCGTGCTTCCTCCACTGCGGGAACGGAAAGCAGATATCCCGCTGATTGCGGAGGTCATGCTTCAGACTCTCAACGAGAAACATGGTACCCGCGTTTCGGGTCTCGATTCCGGAGTGCTGGACCTGTTTCGTACGTATGATTGGCCCGGCAATGTAAGGGAACTGCGGAACGTGATCGAGCGGGCTGCGATTGTGGCGAGGGCCGGCGTGCTTGGGTTGGAGCACCTTCCTTCTCCTGCCTTTGGATCGAGATCCGGCCTGGACACTCCACAAGTGCCCGGCCAAGAAGGTCCGATGTTGCTTCAGCCCGGCCAGCAGCTCGCCCAACTTGAAGAGGCCTATATCAGCCTCACCCTCGATCACGTGCACGGGAACCGTAAGCGCGCCGCCGAAATGCTGGGGATCAGCTTGCGGACGCTGCAAAACCGGATTGCCATCCTACGCAAAGAAGGGAAGGCAGTGGCTTCGGACGCTCCATCTCCGGTTCGGCGCCACGATGTCCTCGTCCCTCATCGAAGTGAATATGAGAGCAGCGGATCCTAATCCGTCGCACGTTTCCCTTCAGCTCAAGCCGATCTGAAAGCGGTGCGCGCAACTCGTTGTCGGCTAAGGTCCGACACATCCGTGACGGGTAGGAAAATACGGGACTCTTTTCGCCGGAACTTCGACCCGAGCGCCTGTCTTGGGATTGCGGGCGGCTCGCGGCCGGCCCTGTCGGGTAGCGAAGCTGCCAAACCCGCGGACCTCAACCCTCTGGAAACCCCGGGGACGGACGGGACGATTTCTGTCCCGCGAGTGGACTGATTACAAAGCGCCGGTGTGACGTCAACTTGATGGGGAACGCCCCTAACCGGATGTTGGTGGAACTTGTCGAAAATGGGATCGAGGCGGAGAAGCGCAAACAGCAAGAGTTTTTCGAGCTTGCCGAGCGCTTCAGAAGCGCCACCGATCCGGACGAGGTCAAGCGGTTGGGTGACCAGATGGGCTTCATGGTCTTCGGGGGCTGATACGAAGATCGAGAGTTAGGGCAACCTGCCGGCTTGTTGTCAAGGGCAGGCAGCTGAATTCCAGACCACCGTAGCACATTGATTTCAAATTAGATAGCAGCCTCCGTAACGTAATCGACTTGTAATCGTGCAGCAGAAAAGACTTGTATCGCGCCACGCCCTGTTTACCCCACCCCTGGTTGTTTCGCGGCTCCCTCGGGCCACTGAATGGTGGGACGCCGCTTCCGCATCGCGCAGTCTCTCAAGAACAAATTGATAAGGTTCTGATAAGGCATCCCCAGTTCGGCCGCCATCTGTTTGAAGTAGTCCACCGAAGCGACGTCGAGGCGGATGGTGATTTGACGCTTGAGCTGTTTGACGTAAGGGTTCTTGCGAGACCGGGAAAAATCGTATTCGTTTCTCATCGAAAACGCCAATACACTTCTTCTTGCCTGGTAGCGAGACGGGCAGAGATTATTCGGATGACCGAATTCGCTCCCCGATAGCAATGGCTGACGATCAGGGATCGGGCCCGGAATTTGTAGCCCAGCAAGATGAATCTCTCTTCTTCATCGGAATGATCCGGATCGTCGATCAAGCGGGCGTTCTCGTCCAGAAAGACCGTTTGCGCCTCTCCGAACGAAACGCCATGCTTGGCGAGATTGGACCGGGCCTTACGCGCGTCCCAGGCAAACGTGATATTGCCCACGGCATTATTGTAGCAATACCTCAAAGCGCGCCGGGGCAGTCAGGGACAGGCCGCTACGTCCACGCGCCGGGGTCCGGGATCCCTTCAATGGAATGTCCGTGCGGCTTGGGACGCAGTTGCCTGTCCCGAATCCTACCGGAGCCAAGACAACCACAGCGCGCCCGCAATGAGCGTCAGCACCGTGAGCGGCGCGCCCACCCGGAAGTATTGCCAGAAGGAGATGGGCGCTTCGCGGCGCGCGCGCTGCACCACGATCAGGTTGGCCACCGACCCGAGTATGGTGAGGTTGCCGGCGAGCGTTGACGACATCGCCAGCACCAGCCAACCGCGTTGCGGATCTTCGAGGTGCGCGACGATGGGCCGGAACACCAGCACGGCCGGCACGTTGCTTACCAAATTGGAGAGCAGCGTCGAAAGGGCCGTCAGTACCCCAACGCGATCCAGATGGTATTGCGCGGCCAGGGCGACCAACTCGTCTTCAAACGACGTCTTCTCGACGCCGGCCACCACGATGAAGAGCCCGGCGAACATGGCCAGCAGGGACCAATCGATTTCGTGATACACCTTCTCGGGTTTGACGCGGCGCGTGATCAACAGCAGCGCGCCGGCCACGATGGCCACTTTTGCCACCGGCCAGCCGAGAAAGAAGAAGACGATCATGGCCCCCGACATCACCAGCGATTTGATGAGCAGCACGCGGTTCACACGCACGCGCAGCGGCGCCACCTCCACGCGGGTTACATCGCGGAACTCCTTGCGGAAACTCAGCACGATGACACCGAACGTCATAACGAGCCCGGCCAGAGCCACCGGCGTAAGGGCGGCCGCGAAGGTGCGGTAGGGGATGCCGGATAATGCGCCGATCATCATGTTCTGCGGATTGCCCGTAATGGTGGCCACGCTGCCCACGTTGGCCGCCATGGCCACCCCCAGCAAGTAGGGCACGGGATTGCGCCCCAGCGTGGTGGCCACTTCCAGAACCAGCGGCGTGAGCACCAGACACATGGTGTCGTTCACGAAGAACGCCGAGAACACGCCGGCGACGGCGACAACGGCGGCGAGCAGTGTCTTGGGGCGATGCGCGTGCTCGACGGCCCGGGCCGCCACCACGCGAAAGAAGCCCGACAGGCGCAGGTTCGCCACCACGATCATCATGCCGAATAACAGCACCAGCGTGGAATGATCGACGGCTTGGATGGCTTCGTCGAAGGTGAGTACGTTGAAGCCCACCATGAGGCTGGCGCCGATGATGGCCGCGCCCGTGCGGTCGATGCGGAAGCCCGGCAGCCCGCCGATGGCCAGCACCAGATAAGTCCCCGCGAAGATGGCGAGCGCAATCATAAGTCCTCGTGTAGTGCGGCGCGGATTCTGGGCAAAATCGGGTACAGGCACGAAGTTTCGCAGAAGCGGCGAAATTCGAGCCAGTCCCCATTTTGCACGCAGTGCCGACACCGGGCGCCAATTGCGCCGCGCGACACTAAATTCAGCATAATGGATGACTCGAAGGAGATACGCATGCGACTCGTCCCGTTCGTCACTATCGCCGGATTGCTCGGTCTCTCATCCCTCTGGGCGCAAACGCCCGCCTGGAACAACAGCCTGTCCAACCTGCCGCTGCTCACGACCGCGCGAACGCGCTCGGTTTCGCCCGAAAATCCCACCGGCGAAAAAGGCAAGGGCGGCATGGCCATCCCCAATCCGAGCGATCCGGACCTGCCCTTCTCGAAGGCGGCCGCCCCTCTGGGCCAAGGCTGGAAGGTGCGGCCGTTCATCAAGCCCAAGGCCGGCGAGACCGTCACCATCATGGACGTGGACGGTCCCGGCTTGATCCAGCACATCTGGATGGCCACCGAAGGCGACTGGAAGCGCAACGGCCGCTCCTCGGTGCTGCGTTTCTATTGGGACAACGAAACCACGCCGTCCATCGAAGTCCCCATGACGGATTTCTTCGCCGTGGGCCACGAATTGTTCGCGCCGGTGAATTCACTGGCCGTGGTGGTGAATCCCAAGTCCGCGCTCAATTGTTTCTGGCCCATGCCGTTCCGCAAACACGCGCGCGTCACGTTTTCGAACGAAAGCGACCGTGATCTTTCGCTGATGACCTATCAGATCACCTACGCCGAAACCGAGGTGCCCATCAACGCGGGCTACTTCCACGCGCAGTGGCGGCGCGCCACCACCAACCGCGAGCATCCGGACTACACCATTCTGGACGGCGTCAAGGGCGAAGGCCGCTACGTAGGCACGTTCCTGGCTTGGACGCAGCTATCCGACGGCTGGTTCGGTGAAGGCGAGATCAAGTTCTACATGGATGGCGACGGCAAGTTCCCCACCATCAACGGCACCGGTACCGAGGATTACTTCATGGGCACCTACGGCTTCCCGGAAACCTACTCGACCCCGTACACGGGCTGCACGCTGAAGCACGCCGGCAAGGACGGTCCACCGAAGTGGAGCCTGTATCGCTGGCACCTCATGGACCCCATCAGCTTCCAGCAGGACCTGCGCGTAACCATACAGGCACTGGGCTGGTGGCCGAACAGAACCTATCAGCCGCTGGCCGACGATATCGCATCGGTGGCCTATTGGTATCAGCGGGAGCCGCACGCCGCGTTCCCGAAATTGCCACCGGTGCCGCAGCGCTGGCCGCGGTGAGCGAGCTACAACCCGAGCGACGCGCCAAGAACGATCTTCTTGGCCGCGGCGCGGTCTTCGACGATCAGTTGACGGCCTTCAAACTTAATGCCGTCGACGCGCGTCATGCCTTCGGGCACGCGCGTGTAGAACACCAGGAAGTGCGTTTGGATGGATGATTTCGCCGGCAGCCAGCGGTACATCGGCGCGCCAAATAGCGGTGCGGCGCTAATCACTTCGCGGCGCGGCACGTCGAATGGCTGCGTGCTGAATTCCAGGCCGCGCGCGAGCTTGCCCGTCGCCGGATAGCTGCCCCAGTACTGTACCCAGGGAAATTCCTCGCGCAAAAACACGTATCCGATGAGCAGGCGCTGCGCCTTGTTGAGCGCTGTCACGTAGCCGTACTTGCGATCGGGATCGACCAGCGTGGTCAGGTGATCGATGTAATGCGGCGCGCGCGGCGTTTCGCGCACATCCACGACGTTTCCGTTCAAGTCCCGGCGCCAGCGGCCAGGTGAACTCCCTGCCGCTGGCCAGGCGGCGATCTTCGGTGCCGCGCTTGGGCTCGGTCCAGGGGCGCGTCATGGAACGCGTGCCGCTTACGTCGACCACCGTTTCGCCGCTCGCGAGAAACGGCGAGCCGACGGTGGCATGCTCGGCCCAATTCACGGGGCGGTCGAAGCCCATCAGGTTCTCCAGGCGGCTGTCCACGTAGATGACGCTTTCGCCGTCCACCACACGCAGGGTGCGCGTGAGTTTCTCCTGCACCATGGGCAGCGTCGCCTCCATGGTTACCACCGCCGTATGCCCTTCGCGCGACATGCGCCGGATGTCATAGGGCCGCGTGTGCGCCTCGCCGTGCCCCGGCAAGCCGGCCGCGCGCTCTTCCTCCGACACCGGACCGAAACCGTCCACGCAGACGAAGTGCCCGGTGCTTGATCGGAAGCCGGCCTGGCCGCCGAGTTCACGCGCCATGCGACTGGGTTCCCAGAAGGGGTTCACCGCCGCCGGATCGTCGGAGAGTACCAGCCGGGCAAGCGATGCGCCCTGTATGGTGACGGTCAGTTCCAGCTTATCGTTGGCCAGGACCACCGCGCCGGACCTTTCGTACGATCCCAGCTTGGGCACCGGCCCCTCGGCGAGCAGCGCCCCGGCCAGCGCCACGAAAAAAATGAGTCTTCGCACCTCCACAGACTACCACTCGCGAAAGGAGGGGGTAGGCGGGAGGTTCTCTATTGTTTGGAACACGTCCCGCCTGCCACCCCCGTGAGGGTTGTTATAATAGAAATCACGGTATGGCTTCGGGTACTCTGGGTCGACATCCGGCTGGAGCTAAGAAACTAATTCTGCTTCGGCCTCGAGGGTTCTGCGCAGGCGTGGTGCGAGCGATTGACGTGGTGAAGCTCGCCCTCGAACTGTACGGTGCCCCTATCTACGTGCGCAAGGAGATCGTGCATAACCGCCATGTCGTGAATGAATTGCGCCGGGCGGGAGCGGTTTTCGTGGAGGAACTGGTGGAAGTGCCCGCGGGCGCGCGGGTGATCTTCAGCGCGCACGGCGTGGCTCCGGACGTGCGCCAGCAAGCCGAAATGCGCAACCTGCAGGTGATCGACGCGACCTGCCCGCTGGTGACCAAGGTCCACCTGGAAGCCACGCGCTTCGCCGATCACGGCTTCACCATTGTGCTTATCGGCCACAAGGATCACGACGAAGTTGTGGGCACTCTGGGGGAGGCGCCCCAGTCGACGGTGGTCGTCTCGAACGTGAAAGACGTGGATCGGCTCTCGGTCCCCGATCCTTCGCGCATGCGCTATCTCACCCAGACGACGTTGAGCTTGGACGAGACCCGCGATATAGTGAACCGGCTGCTGGAGCGCTTCCCGGATATCCAGGGGCCCGCGGCCAAGGACATCTGCTACGCGACCGAGAACCGGCAATTGGCGGTGAAGGCGGTGGCGCCGTTGTGCCAGTTGCTGCTGGTCGTCGGCTCCCGCAACAGTTCGAACTCGCGGCGTTTGGTGGAGGTCTGCGGTAAGGCCGGTATCCAGGCGCACTTAGTCGACGACCAGAGCGAAGTCCTCGCGCAGTGGCTGGAAGGCGTCGAGACGGTGGCGGTGACCGCCGGCGCTTCGGCGCCGGAAAACCTGGTGGAGGACCTGGTGGCGTCTTTGAAAGAACGCGGATACGGCGACGTGGAGGAAGTTACGCTGAAGGATGAGGACGTACGGTTCTCGCTCCCGGCGGAACTGGAGCCGTACGCCTCGAAACTCGTGAACATCCTACAAATATGAGCGCCGGCACACAGTTGGTTCGAGATCCGGCTCCCGTGGTGGCGCGCAGTATCGAACGAGCCGCCGGCTACCTGCTGTCGCGTCAGCGCTCCGAAGGATACTGGTGGGCGGAGTTGACCGCGGACTCCACGCTCGAATCCGATTACATCCTGCTCCAGTTGTGGTTGTACCCGCCGGAAGGTCGCGTGTGGAACCCGCCCAGTCGCGATCAGGTCGATCGCGCGGCGCGTTCCATTCTTGCGCGTCAACTCGAAGACGGCGGCTTCAACATCTACCCTGAAGGACCCGCCGAGGTGAGCGCCACGGTCAAGGCGTACTTCGCGCTTAAGCTGGCCGGCATGGCGATGGACGATCCGCGCCTCCAGAAAGCACGGGAACGGATTATTGAACTGGGCGGCATCCAAGCGGCCAACAGTTACGTCAAGCTCAACCTCAGCCTGTTCGGACTCTATCCGCGCGAATATTGCCCCACGGTGGCGCCGGAAGTGATGCTGCTCGGCAGGTTCATCTACGAGATGTCGTCGTGGAGCCGCGCCATCGTCATCCCGCTTGCCATCGTGCACGCGGCCAATCCGATGCGCCCGGTGCCGGAGGGCTTCACCCTCGAGGAGCTCTTCCGCGCCGACCGGCCCCTGGATGTGGCCAAGACGCCCGGCCTGCTGAGTTGGCGCAATCTCTTTCTTCGGCTGGACCGGCTGGCGAAGTTTTGGGAAAAGCACGGATCGAAAGCCGTGCGCCGGTACGCCATTCGCAAGGCGGAAGCCTGGATGATCGAGCACACCAAGTATTCCGAGGGGGTGGGCGCCATTTACCCGCCGATGATGTACGCGGTGATGGCGTTCGACGTTCTGGGCTATTCGCGCGAGCATCCGGCAAGCCTGGAAGCGCGGCGGCAGTTCGACAACCTGATGGTGGACGACGGCGAAACGCTCTACTTCCAGCCCTGCTTTTCGCCGGTGTGGGACACGGCCATTGCCGCGTTCGCGCTGGGCGAATCCGGCGTGGCCCTGGAGGGCGCGCTAACGCCCACGGCCAACTGGCTGCTGTCGAAAGAAGTCCGCCGCAAGGGCGATTGGGCCGTGAAGCGTCCCAAGGTCGAGCCGGGTGGCTGGTATTTCGAATTCGCCAACGAGTTTTACCCCGACATCGACGACACGGCCATGGTGCTGCTCGCGTTGCGCCATGCGCGCGCCGAATCGGAATCGGAGCAGGAGGCGGTCGAGAAACGCGCCACCGATTGGCTGCTCGCCATGCAGTCGGCCGACGGCGGGTGGGCGGCCTTCGACGTGGACAGCAACTGGAAGTTCCTGAGTTCCATGCCCTTCGCCGACCACAACGCCATGCTGGACCCGACCTGCCCGGACATCACGGGCCGCGTCCTGGAAGCGTTGTGCGCCCGCGGCGTCGATCCGCGAAGCAGCGCCATCCAGCGCGGCGTGGCGTATCTGTTGCGCACCCAGGAGCAAGACGGAAGCTGGTACGGGCGCTGGGGCGTGGATTTCGTCTATGGCACCTTCCTGGCGGTGCGCGGCCTGCGCGCGGCCGGCGTTGAGGCCAACGATGCCGCCGTGCTCCGGGCGGGCGAATGGCTGCGCTCCATCCAGAATGCCGACGGCGGCTGGGGCGAGAGTTGCTCGAGCTATGACAATCATGCGTTCACACCGGCGCCGAGCACGCCGTCGCAAACCGCCTGGGCCATTCTGGGACTGTTGGCTTCGGGCGACACACGCAGCCGCAGCGTCGAGGACGGAATCGAATTCCTCGTGGATACGCAAACCGGCGACGGAACATGGACTGAGGAATTGGCCACTGGGACGGGCTTTCCTCGCGTCTTCTACCTTCGCTATCACCTCTACCGGCACGCATTCCCGCTGCTGGCCATGAGTACGTACTTGAAGGCGACGGATGTATTTCAGGGGGGCAAAAGAAGATGAGGTTTCCGCTTTCGCTGACGGCCGGCATGGCCGGCTATATCATGAAGAACCGCTTGCGGCCGCGGCCGGAGTGGCAGCGCGATCCATCCTCCCAAGCCAGCGCCGTCAATCCGTTCCGCATCCTGCACGCGAAAGGCTCCAACGGCACCACACGGCATCCGCTCATCCGCCAACGCTTCCCGCTGGTGTTGATGCTCGAGCCGCTGCATACCTGCAACCTCACCTGCACCGGATGCGGGCGCATTCGCGAGTACGAGACCACCATCACGAAACGGCTGAGCGTCGAGCAGTGCCTGCAGGCGGTGGACGAATGCGGCGCGCCGATTGTGTCCATCTGCGGCGGCGAGCCGCTGCTCTATCCGGAGATCGGGGCTCTCACGGCGTCCATTCTCGATCGCGGCCGGCACATCTACCTGTGCACCAATGGCATGTTGGTGAGAAAGCGCCTGGGCGAGTTCACGCCGCACAACCGGCTGTTCCTCAACATCCACCTGGACGGGCTCGAACAGACGCACGACAAAGCCGTCGAGCGCACGGGCGTGTTCCGCGAAGCCATCGAAGCCATCCGCGCCGCCAAGGCCGCCGGCTTCAAGGTCTGCACCAACACGACGGTGTACAAAGAAACCGAGATGAAGGAGATCGAGGCTCTGTACGAGTATCTCGAACAGTTCTCGCTGGACGGCCACATGCTGGCACCCGGCTACGGCTACTCGGCCGTGAACGATCAAGAGATCTTCCTCACCAGAGACGACATCCGCGAGAAGTTCGCCGACATCGAACGCATCGCCGCGCGCTACAAGCTGAACAACTCGCCGCTCTATTTCGATTTCTTGAAGGGCGGCCGCGAACTCCCCTGCACGGCCTGGGGGAACCCCACGTATAACATCATGGGGTGGAAAGGACCCTGTTACCTGATTACGGACGCCCATCACGAGACTTTCGAGGAATTGATGAACGAGACGCCGTGGGAGAGCTACGGACACGGAAACGATCCGCGGTGCGAGCACTGCATGATGCACTGCGGATTCGAGCCGTCCGCCGCCCTCGGCATCAACGGCAAGTTGAGCGACAGCGTGAAGCTGCTGGCCTGGGCTTTGCGCTGATCACCCGATAAGTGAAACCGACACTGGTTACGGGAGCGACGGGGTTCGTAGGATGGCACGTGGCGACACTTCTCATGGAGCGCGGCCATCGTGTGCGCGCGTTGGTGCGTCCCGCCAGCCGCCTGGTTGAATTGGATGCCGAACCTGTCCCCGGCGACCTGCGCGACGCGGATTCCCTCTCGCGGGCCGTGGCCGGCTGCGGCGCCGTGTTTCACGTCGCGGCGGACTACCGGTTGTGGGCGCGCAACCCCCAGGACCTCTACCGCTCGAACGCGGACGGCACGCGCAACATGCTGCGCGCGGCGCGCGAGGCCGGCGTCGAACGGGTGGTCTACACCAGCACGGTGGGATGCATCGGGGTGCCGGCGGACGGCGTGGGCGACGAGGATACTCCGGTTTCCCTGGAAGACATGGCGGGCGACTACAAGCGTTCGAAGTTCCTGGCCGAAGAAATCGCGCGCGAAGAGATACGCGCCGGATGCCCGGCGGTGATCGTGAATCCTACCACGCCGGTGGGCGACCACGATTTCAAGCCCACCCCCACGGGCAAGATCATTCTGGACTACATCTCCGGGCGCATGCCCGCGTACCTGGATACGGGGCTGAATTTCGTCGACGTGTGGGACGTCGCGCGGGGCCATTGGCAGGCGCTTGAGACAGGCAGGATCGGACAGAGGTATATTCTTGGCTGTGAGAATTTAACGCTGCGCCAGCTTTTTTTGCGGCTGGAACAAACCAGCGGCGTCCGTGCGCCGGGTGTGCGAATACCGTACGCCGTGGCTTACGGAGCCGGCATTTTCAGCACCGGGTGGGCCAGCGTAACGGGGAGAGAACCAAGAGTGCCGCTCGACGCCGTGCGGATGGCGAAGAAGAAGATGTTCGTGCGCCACGACAAGGCGCAACGCGAGTTGGGGTACCGGCCGGGCCCGGTCGATGCCGCGTTCGCGAGGGCCATTGCGTGGTTCCGCCGGAAGGATTGATGGTGGCGTGGAGACCTTACTTCTGGTGGCGGCCGAGCCGTTCGAGTTCCGAGGTTTCACGCGTGTTCTCACCGGCGCCGAGGTTTTGCCGTGGCCGCTGGGTTTCGCGAGGTCGGCCGTGGTGAACGGGCGGCGGTGGCTCATGGTGGCCGATGGCGCGGGAGCGAAGTTGGCGGCTCAAGCGGCCCAATGCGCGGCCGGGCGCGCCCGGGTGGATAAGGTAGTGAGCACGGGTTTTTGCGGCGCTCTCGACCCGGCGCTGGAGGTGGGAGAGGTCTTCGTGGCCACGCGCGTGATGCGCGAGGATGGATCGCCGGTGTGCCAAGCGGCGGATCCCCACGCCTCCCGGCCGCATCGCGGCGGGCCGCTGGCCAGCGTGGATCGCGTGGCGGCCAGCTTGGACCAACGGCGAGTGCTGTATGAGCGCGGGGCGGCAGCCGTCGAAATGGAAGCCGCCGGGGTGGCGGAGTGGGCGCTGGAGCGTGGCTGCCCGTTCTATTGTGTGCGCGCCGTAACCGACACGGCACTGGAGAGTTTTTCGATCGATTTTGAGGGCGCTCGCGACGCGGAGGGCCGCTTTCGCGCGTCGAAAGTGTGTCTGGCGGCCATGCGCCGCCCCTGGAAATCGGTCCCGGAGTTGTTGCGACTCGCCTGGCGGGGACGGCGTTGCTCGCGGGCGTTGGGAGAGTTTCTTGCAGACTGTGCATTCTAGTTCGAGCGTTCCGCCACTCATGCGGGCGGCGGTCTATCGAGGCAACGGCGAGATCCGTGTCGAGGAAGTTCCTACGCCCACCATCGGAGGCGGCGAGTTGCTGGTCCGCGTGGAAAGCTGCGGCATCTGCCATACGGACCTGAAGAAGATCGAGTACAACCTTTTGCCTCCACCGCGCATCTATGGACATGAGACGGCGGGAGTCGTCGTGCAGGTGGGCGAAGGCGTCGAGGACTTCCAGGTGGGCGATGGCGTGGTGGCTTTCCACCACATCCCGTGTTTGGAATGTTTCTACTGCCGGCGCAAGCTCTACGCGCAGTGCGAAGTCTACAAGCGTGTGGGGATCACGGCCGGGTTCGAGCCGGCCGGCGGTGGATTCGCGCAGTACATCCGCATCATGGACTGGATCGTGAAACGCGGCGTTGAAAAGGTGCCCGCCGGAGTCTCCTTCGACCGCGCCTGCTTCGTCGAGCCGGTGAACACCTGCCACAAAGCGGTGGTGCAGGCCGATCCTAAGCCGGATGAATTAGTCCTGATCCTGGGCCAGGGTCCCATCGGCCTGATGTTCACCATGCTGGTTGGGCGCACGGGGGCGCAGGTGGTGGCAACGGACACAATTCCGCGCCGGCGCGAACTATCCAGCCGTTTCGGCGCCGCCGAGAGCTGGGACCCACGCGCGACCGACGTATATGCAGAGGTAATGGCGCGGTCCCAGGGGCGCGGCGCGGATCTGGTCATCGTGGCTGCCTCCGCTCCCGGACTGACCGATCAAGCCATGCGCTGCTCCCGGCCGGGCAGCCGGATCTTGTTGTTCGCCCAGACTTCCGACCAGGAACGGGTGGAGTTCTCCGGCGCCGACATCTGCAAGCAGGAGCGCACGGTGTTTGGCGCTTACAGCGCCTCGGTCGATCTTCAAAAAGAGTCCGCCAGGCTGGTTTTCAGCGGCGCGCTTCCGGTAGAGGACCTCATTAGCGACCGTTTGCCCCTGGACCGAATCGCCGAAGGTATCCACAAGGCCTTGCATCCGGACGAACAATCGATGAAAATAGTCGTTCTACCTCAAAGGCGGTCTTATTAATATGCAGCAGATGATGGCTGCGGTACTTTACGGGAAAGAGAGCCTGCGAATCGAGCCGGTAGCCGTGCCGCATCTTGGCAAGGGGGACGTTCTCGTCCGCGTGAAGGCGGCCCTGACCTGCGGCACCGATGTGAAGGTGTTCCGCCGGGGCTATCACGCGCGGATGATTGTTCCTCCAGCGCTGTTCGGACACGAGCTGGCGGGTGATATTGTCGCGGTGGGGGACGAAGTCACCAATTTCTCCGTCGGGCAGCGCGTGGTGGCGGCCAACTCCGCGCCGTGCCTGGATTGTTTCTACTGCCAGCGCGACGCGCAAAACCTCTGCGAAGACCTCCTGTTCAATAACGGCGCCTACGCCGAGTTCATCCGCATCCCGGCCCGCATCGTACAACGCAATCTTTACGAAATTCCGGCGCACGTAAGCTATCGCGACGCCGCGCTCTCGGAACCGCTCGCTTGCGTCATTCGCGGTTTCGAGGAGACCGGCGTGAAGCCCGGCGACAATGTCGTGGTGCTGGGGCTGGGTCCTATCGGCCTGATGTTCGTCCGCCTGGCCAAGCTTTACGGGACGCGCGTCATCGCCGTCGGGCGCCGGCGCACGCAAATCGAACGCGCCGCCCGGATGGGCGCCGACGAGGTCATCTCCAGCCACTCGACGCCGGATCCCGCCCAGCCGGTTCGGGACTTCGCCATGGGCCGCGGCGTGGACATCGCCATCGAGGCCGTGGGCAAGCCGGAAACCTGGCAACTGGCCGTAAAAATGGTGCGGCGGGGCGGCACCGTCAATTTCTTCGGCGGCTGCCCGGCCGACAGCCGGATTACGCTGGACACCTCGCTGTTGCACTACTCGGAGATTACCTGCAAGGCGAGTTTCCACCACACCCCGGCTTACATCCGGAAGGCTCTGGAGATCATCTCGCGTGGCGAGATCTCCGCGCGCGACTTCATCAACGGCGAGGAGCCGCTCACCAACCTCCTCGAGGTGATGCGGCACCTGATGAGCCATAATGGCCACCTGAAGACGGCCATCATTCCGTAAGCCTTGGCCAACTACTTTCTGCTTCCGGCGGATTACCTTGGCTCCCCGGAAGCGTGCCGTCACGTTTCGACGCCGGAGGAAGCGCTTTCTTACACGCGGTGGCTGGCCGGCGTGCACTACGAGAACTTCCACGTGGTCTCGTTCCTGCTGCCGCGGCGGTTGCGCCAGGACTTCTTCAACGTCTATGCTTTCTGCCGCTGGGCGGACGATCTGGGCGACGAGATTCCCGATACGGCCGAGAGCCTGCGCCTGCTCGCCTGGTGGCGCGGGGAACTCGATGCGATGTACGCGGGCGAAGCCTCGCATCCCGTTTTTGTGGCGCTCCGGCAAACCGTCGCGCGCCACGGCTTGCCCATCGACCCGTTCGAGCACTTGATCCGCGCCTTCGAGCAGGATCAGAGCGTCAAGCGTTACCGGACCTGGGAAGACGTGTTGGACTACTGCCGCTACTCCGCCAATCCTGTGGGACGGCTGGTTTTGCACCTTTGCGGATACTCGGATCCCCCACGGCAGCGCTTGTCCGATGCAACCTGCACGGCACTTCAGTTGGCCAACTTCTGGCAGGATGTGGCCGTCGATCTCGGCAAGGATCGCGTCTACATTCCGCTGGAAGCCATGGAGCGGCACGGCTGCCCGCTCGACGATCTGTTCGCCTTGAAAGCCACGCCGGCGTTCCGCGCCACCATGCGCGAGATGGTGGCCCGGGCGCGCGAGTTGTTTCTGGAAGGGCTGCCGCTCGCCGGGATGCTGGACCGGCGTTTGGCCGTCGACATCGAACTGTTTAGCCGCGGCGGGCTGCGCGTTCTCGACAAGATCGAGCAGCAGGAATACGACGTTCTCTCGCGCCGTCCCGCCATCTCCAAAACCGAGCGTGTGGGGTTACTCCTCGGCGTCCTGCTGCGCCAGGCTTTCCGGAAGGCCGCATGACGGACGCGATGGAGGCGTCGCGGCAGTACTGCCGCCAGGTGGCGCGCAGTCGCGCGCGCAACTTCTACTACTCGTTTCTCCTTCTGCCACGCTCCGAGCGCGACGCCATGTGCGCCATCTACGCATTCATGCGCTATGCCGACGACCTGAGCGACGATCCGGGCCAGGGTGACGCGCGGCGCGCCATCGAGCGCTGGAGCGCGGACCTGGAACGCGCGCTCTCGGGCGACCCTCCACCGCATCCGGTCTGGCCGGCGTTTTGCGCCACCGTCCAGCGCTACCAGATTCCGAGCGAGTATTTCCGCCAGATGATCGCCGGCGTGACCAGCGACCTGGAACCCCGCGTCATCCAAACGTTCGAGGACCTGAGGCAGTACTGCTACCAGGTTGCCTCAGTGGTCGGGTTGTGCGTGATCCATATTCTCGGATTTGAATCTCCGCAAGCTCCGCGGCTGGCGGAAGACTGCGGCGTGGCGTTCCAGTTGACCAATATTCTTCGCGACGTGAGTGAAGACGCCGCGCTCGGCCGTATCTATCTGCCGCGGGAAGACCTCGACCGGTTCGGCGTCTCCGCCCAGACGCTGCGCGGCTCCCGGCTTACGCCGGAGTTTCTCGATCTGATGCGCTTCGAAGCGGCGCGCGCCCGGGAATACTACGCGCGCTCGTCCCCGCTCGCGGATCTGGTGCGCCCCTCGGGCCGCCCCATGATGCGCGCCATCGTTGCCATTTACTCGCGCCTGCTCCAGCGCATCGAGCGCTCGGGCTTCCAGGTGCTCGGCCGCCGCATAAGCCTGCCCGCCTGGGAGAAGGTCTGGCTCATGTTGCGCTCCCACTAGTTTCGGGGACAGGCTACGCAATCCCGAAACTCCTGCGGAGTTTCGGGATTGCGTAGCCTGTCCCCGAAACTCGGGTAGAATAGTCAGTTCATCTTATGTCCATGCCAGCCCCGCTCGCCTTGTGGCTTGCCACCACGCCTTCGCGCCTGCTCTCCATGGCGCCGGTCGATTTCGCCATCGTGGCGGTCTACTTCACCCTGGTGCTCGGCATCGGATTCTACCTGAAGAAATTCACCTCAACCGGCGAGGACTTCTTCATGGCCGGCCGCGGCATGACGGCCTGGGTGGCCGGCCTGAGCTTCATCTCGGCCAACATGAGTTCGCTCGAGATGATGGGCTGGTCCGCCATCGCCTACCAGTACGGCATCCTCGGCGCGCACGCGTATTTGATTGGGGCCATCCCGGCGATTCTTTTTCTCGCCGTGGTGATGATGCCGTTCTATTACATCTGCAAGACCCACTCCGTGCCCGGCTATCTGAAGCTGCGTTTCGGCGAGGGCAGCCGGTCGCTGGCCGGCATCTCGTTCGCCGTGATGACCGTGTTGATGAGCGGCGTGAACATGTACGCCATGGCGCTGGTGATGAAAGTGATCCTGGGTTGGGACATACACTTCAGCATCTGGGTGTCGTCGCTCACCGTGGGACTCTACGTCATGGCCGGTGGCCTGCTCTCGGCCATTTTCAACGAGGTGGTGCAGTTCTTCCTCATCTGGCTCGGCTCGCTGCTGATCCCCATTATCGGCTTGATCGAGTGCGGCGGCTGGAACGGCATGATGGAGCGCATCCGGGTCAACACTTCCGGCGACAGCTACACGCACTTGTGGGCCACGCTCGGCTCGTTTACCGACAACCCCATGGGCATCCATTGGACGGGCATGGTCTTCGGCCTGGGCCTGGCAGTTTCGTTCGGCTATTGGACCACCGACTTCCTGCAAATCCAGCGCGTCATGGCCGCCAAGAATCTGCGCGCCGCCAAGATGGGAACCGTGATCGGGGCGGCGTTCAAAATGATGGTCCCGCTGATTGTCACCGTACCCGGCCTGCTGGGATTGGCCGTGCTGCCCATGAAGTTGATGCCGGAGAGCCAGGCCATCACCACCGGCGCCCACAGCTTCAACGAGGTGCTTCCGCTGATGCTGGCGCGATACTTCGGGCCCGGCCTGCTGGGGTTGGGCATCGTGGCGCTGATCGCGGGCTTCATGAGCGGTATGGCCGGCAACGTCAGCGCCTTCGCCACCGTGTGGACTTACGACATCTACAAGCCGCTGATCCGCAAGAACGCCTCCGATTCGCACTACGTGTTCATGGGACGCTGGTGCACCTTGTTGGGCGTGCTGGTGAGCATCGCCACGGCCTATCTCACTATGCAGTTCTCCAGCATTCTGATTTACGTGCAGGTGCTGGTGACGTTCTTCATCGTGCCGTTGTTCGGCACCGTCATTCTCGGCATGCTGTGGAAACGCGCCACGCCCGCCGCCGGATTCTGGGGCCTGTTCGCGGGCACGTCGTCTTCCATCGCCATGTTCGCCTGGGTAAAGCTCGACCCGAGCGCGCTCGCCATCATCGCGCTCTCGCCCCACGCCAAGGACATGGCCGAGAACATGTACCGCGGTTTGTGGTCGCTGATCATCTGCGTGCTGGTCACCGTGGTGGTGAGTTATGTCACCAAGCCCAAGCCGGATGCCGAATTGAAGAACCTGGTTTACGGCCTCACGGCGATTCCCAGCGAAGGGCAATATCCGCTTTATCAACGCCCGGCCTTCTGGGCCGCGGTCGTGGCCCTCGTGCTGGTGGCCATCAACGTGATTTTCTGGTAGGGAGACGCTTATGCGCGTGTGTTGGTTTGCCTTGATGCTGGTTCTGTCCCCGCTCGCGGCCGCGAGCGGTCCGGTAATCGACCTTGGAAATCGCCTGGAGTTGTTCGTAGACGGATATCTCCTCGATTCGATGAACGGCGTCTCGCTACGTCTCCACGCGCCGCGCGAGGAAGCCACGGCCATCGTCTTCGACAAGCCCTGGGAAGGCAATACCAGCACTTATTGCACGGTAATCAAGGACGACGGCCGCTATCGTTTTTACTATCGCGGCTCGTCCGACCCTGCCTACACCCCCATGGCGCTGCTGCGTCCGGGTGAGACGGTCGTCCCGCTGCACAAAGAAGTGACCTGCTATGCCGAGTCGAACGACGGTATCCACTGGACGCGTCCGTCGCTCGGCCTGGTCGAATTTCAAGGCTCGCGCGCGAACAACATCATCCTGGCCGAAACCGCCGTGCACAACTTCGCGCCCTTCAAGGACGCCAACCCGGCAGCCGCGCCCCAGGCCCGCTACAAAGCCGTGGGCGGCAGCGGCAAGCTGTTCGCCTATCAATCGGCCGACGGCGTGCGCTGGACCAAGATGCGCGCCGAGCCTGTGATTACGGACGGCGCGTTCGATTCGCTCAACGTGGCGTTCTTCGACACCGTGCGCGGAGAGTACGTGGCCGTCTATCGCGACTTCCGGTACGGCATTCGCACCTTGAAATTCGCCACCTCGAAAGATTTTCTGAACTGGACCAAAGGCGTTTGGGCCGACTACGGCGACACGCCGCTCGAACAGCTCTACACCAACGCCACTACCCCTTACTTCCGCGCTCCCCACATTTATCTCTCGTTTCCCAAGCGCTTCCTGCCGCAACGCACGCCGCTCGCCGAGGTTGGCAAGGGCGGCAACGGCGTCTCCGAGACCGTCTTCATGTCCAGCCGTGACGGCATCCACTGGGATCGCCGCTTCATGGAAGCGCTGATCCGCCCGGGGCGCGATCCGCGCAACTGGATCCACCGCTCCACCATGGCCGCCACCAACCTGGTGCCCACGGCCGCCGACGAGATGTCGCTCTATGTGGATCGCGACTACAACTGGCCCACCAATCGCATCGTCCGCTATTCCTGGCGCACCGACGGCCTGGTGAGCGTGCACGCCGATGCGAGCGGCGGCGAGATGGTCACTAAGCCGTTCACTTTCGACGGCGCCAAGCTCGTGCTGAACTACGCGACCTCCGCCGCCGGCGGCATCCGCCTGGAGATTCAGGACCAGCGCGGCAACCCCCTGCCCGCCTTCAGGCTCGACGACGCCAAGACCATGTTCGGCGACAAGATCGAGGAGACCATCAGCGTGAAGTCGCTCAAAGGCGCCACCATCCGCCTGCGCTTCGTCATGAAGGACGCGGACCTGTACTCGATTCAGTATCGGCAGTGAGGATGAAGGTGCGCATGAGCAAAGAAACGCGAGACGCGGTCGACGCCAGCGCCACCGCGTTGGACCGTGACCGCAGCTACGTGGTCAATGAGGCGCGGGCGACGTGCATCGAGACGCACCAGTGGCAGATTGAACACATCCGGCGCGGCCTGAGCGAGGCCGAGGCCGGCAAGTTGGTCCCCGGCGCGCAAGCCAGGAAGGTCATCGACCGCCTTCGGCGCTCGTGAGAATTCGCTGGACGGCGGCAGCCTGCGCGATCTGGAGGCATTGCATGCCTACGTGGCCAGGCAACTCGCGCGCCGCGGCGTGAAGTAGAACAGATCCTTTCGGCGCTGGACGCCCTATCGCTCCACGCGCGAGTTGGGGCGGAAGGGCCGCGTGCCCGGCACTCGCGAGTTGATCGTGCCGCCTTTCGTCGTGGCTTACCGCGCGCGAAAGTTGGACATCGAACTCCTGTCCATCATTCACACGGCCAGGCGCTGGCCGGAGTTGTTCTGAATCCCGCGGAATCGTTGTCGACCCGCAGATCGGACTGTTGCCGTAACCGGCTGCGGAACTACGGACTGCAGCGCCTCTTTTCCGGGCAGCCGGTCCGGATCGCTTCTCACAGAGGCACCGCGTCGCGATAGACGTTCTCTCGAACACCCGGCTTGATCCAGCCATCGCTGGCGATGTCGACTTTCCGGTTGAGCAGCCGTTCCAACTCGACAACCAGCCCGGCGTGATCGAACAGACTGGCCTCGGGCCTCCAGCGCACCAGGAGATCCAGATCACTGTCCGCCCGAGCCTGACCACGCGCGAACGAACCGATCACACGCACCTCAGCCGCACCGTACTTGTCCGCCAGGCGAAGGCCTCTCGGCCCTGTTTCCCGCAACGATCTCTTCTACACCCATGTCCCACTTGAGAGCATACAGCAAAGCTGGCCGGCAAGCGCGGACCACCGCGCTACCGCCCCACCTCCACCACTCGCGCGGCTTCGAGCTTAACCGGGCCCAGCAGACCCGACTCGAGCAGAGGGTCGTTCTTCGTCCAGTGCTTCCAGGTCGTGAACGTCAGCCTGCCGGTGGGGCTGGGTTTGCCGTCCAGCAGCCACTGGGGATACCGGCGCAGGTTGTTGCCGCTCCATTCCGTATCCGGGGGCAAGTGATCGTCACCAATCAGGCGGTTCGGCCAGAGGTTCACCACGCGTACTTCCAGATCGTTCGCTCCGGCCTTCGCCGCGCTGGTCAGGTCCGCGAGGAAGGGCGGCTTCCAGAGAATGCCCAGGTCGCGGCCGTTCAGCATGACCTGGGCGATCACCTGCACGCGCCCCAGATCCAGATACACCTTGCGTCCGTCTCCCAGCATGCCCGCCGGAATGTCGATTTGCCTCCGGTACGACGCCGTGCCGGAGAAGTATTTCACTCCCGCATTGGGGTGCGAGGTCCAGGAGATCAGCCGCTCGAAGGTGACCCGCGGCGGAGCTCCCCAGCCCTTGGGGAACTCCACGTTCCAGGGCCCCTGGATTTCCATGGGCGGGGGCAGCGTGGGAACTTCGAATTTCAAACTACGTCCCGCGGAGGTCCTCAATTCGTACGCACCCGCGCGCGCGACCTCCACCTTGAAGGGGGCACGCTCGCCTATCTCGATGCGGATCTGGCTCATCTTTCCGCGCAGGTCGGAGGGGGCCGTGGCCAGCATTCCACTGATTTCGACGCCGTTGCGCAGAGCCGCCGCGACGTGGTCCGGGACCGCCGCATCACGCGGGAAAACCACGAACACCGACCCGTACGGTTCCAGCCGGATGGGTATCCGCGTGACTCCAGGCTGCAGATCGTAGACCGCGGCGCGCTCCATGCGCCCCGTATCCGGCCACCACAATTCGGGCTGCCTTCCCGCCACGCGAAACGCGCACAGAAGCGTGGAGGATTCCGGATGCGGGCTGGTTACGAAGTACACATCGCTGCCGCCGATGTTGCGGTGGATGAAGTTCACATTCTGCGCGGTTCTGGGACCCACCACGGAGAAGTCCGGAAATCCGCTGGACTCCCGCAGCACATCGGCCAACGGCCTGCCCCACACCACCTTCCCTTTGCCGTAGCGGCGGTCGGTGATGCTGAGGCCGTCCATATCGCTCCAAAGTTCGCGTGCCAGCCGCCGCACTTCGGCGTCGGCCCTGGGGTAGCCGCTCAGGCTCGGCGAACTGGACGGCGGCGGCCCCAGCACAGTGGCTCCATTGGCCACCAGTTCCTTGATCTTTTCCAGAAGGGCCGGCCGCATGGTATTGCCAATCGGCAGGACCAGGACTTGATAGCTCATGCCGCTGCGCAGAGTGAGCCGTCCATTTTCCACCGTGGCTTCGCTGAGCAGCAATTCCGGCGGCAAAGCGTCGTAGTCGTAGCCGGCCGGCATGGGCGGGTCCACCGTCTCGCGGCCGGGAGCCTGATTCGACCCCTTCTCGCTGGCCAGGTAAGCCACGTCGGCCACGAACCGCCCCTGCTGGAGCAGGTACTGGCAGCGCGCCAGGTAGGCCAGCCACGCGGTGGACTGCTCCCACCAGGTATTGGTGCGCTCGAAGTGGATTCCATACATCCCGAAGGTCATGCCCGGCTTGCGGTCCAACCACGGTTGCATGGCATAGCGGTGGAAGATGAAGCGGTTGATGCCCTGCGTGAACATGGTGTCGCCCAGCATTTTGAGCCGGAAGGGGTGGTTCATCCATTTCGCGTTCCGCGGCACGGACGTAAACGCCTCGGCGCCGATGATCGGGCGACCATAGACGTGCCCCGCCGAAACCATTTCCCGATTGACCGGGTGGGGCTCCTCCCCGACCCAGGATTCGTATAATTCCTTGCCCATCCAGAATTCGCCCATCGGCATGTCGGCGCGGCCCCCGTAAGCCAGCTCGTCGAGCGGGCCGCCTCCGTAGGCTTCGATGGAAAGTTTCAATCCGTGCTGGTGGCTGAGTTCCCGCATGTGGCCGGCGTAGTTGTCGAGTATCATGTCGGCAACGGTCCGCCGCCAGTCCCACAAGAAGCGCTCGGTGATCTCCTGGCTCTCGACGGCCCGGCCCGTCACCACCGGCAGGAACGGCAGCGGGTCGTAACCCCGGCGCTTCTGAAACTCCTCCCGGAAGGCGGGCGTCCAGTTTTGCGAGCCGACCTCCCAACTGTCGATGTGCGCGTACTTCAGCGCCTTGCCGCCGACGGCGCGCTGATCGTCCAGCAGCTTTGCCATGAAGCCGTCGAAGTGCACTTCGATGGCGCGCTTGTTCAGCTTGTCGCACTCCAGGCCGACGCTCTCCGGGGGTGCGGGGTGATTCATTTTCCCGGTGGTGGTCGAGCCCAGGCGTAGCACGGTCCAACGTCCTTCAGGCGCATCCCACGCCAGGCGGCCATCCGGACTCAGTTTGGACGTGAGGTCCAGGACGCCGCTGCGGGGTCCGATGTTCTCCGCGGACATCCCCGGTCCCGGCATGGCCGGGTAGACGCGCTGGTGCATGAAGGATGCCTTAGTGGGGATCCCCTCAATGCGCCCGTCCGTGTTCAGCTCGATTTCGCCCAGCGCCAGGGCGCCGCGGGTCTGGAACGCGATCCGGTAGTGCCTGGCGGACACAGTCTCGAAGTTCACCGACGACGCCGGCCAAGTGGCGGTGAACGATCTCACGGCGCGGAACTGCCGGCCATCGTCGGAGACTTCCAGCGTGCCATTGACGCGCGCGTACCACCCATCCAGCGCCATGGTGAGCGCCCGGGCGCTGAACGGCTCTGGAAAATCGATATTCACATACAGGGGCTCCCCGTTTGGCGGAGCAGGCAGGGTCACCACGGTGGCCGGGTTGCCGTCCAACAGCTTCGCGGAATCGAAGTCCTGGCGGCCGGAGCCCCAGGTCAGCTTCGGCGACGCCTCCGCCATGCGGATATCCGCCGCCGGGAAGGCCAGCACGGCAATGTCCCGGTAGTAGTTCCGGACCGTCTTGGGCTGCGCGAGGGTGCCCTGGAAGCGCTGGGGGCCCTTCACATTCGTCTCGCTCCACACCACCACCTGCATGGAAAGCTCCGGCGTGATCCACGGCCCGCCGCTGCCGCACCAGCCACCGTCGTTGTTCATGTCCACTTCGATGCCCAGCCGCGTGGCTTCCTGCATCACGAAGCGGTACAACTCGCGCCATTGCGGGCTCATAAAGCGTGCCGGACCTTTGGGAATATCCTGGTCCACTTCCATGATCAGCACGCCCCGTATGCCGACGCGGCGCATGGCCTCCAGATCGGCCGTAATACCCTGGCGGGTAATGTTGCCGTCCGACCAGATCCAGTAGACCCAGGGCCACGCCGAATCCGGCGGGTGCCGGAACCCGTTGGCCAGTTGCGCATCGACTGCCGGCGCGACCGCCGCAAACAAGCCGCAAAGCAACATCAGAATCGCCATCCGCCTCATCATCGCCGTGGCTCCTTCCGCGCGGGCATTCTGCCCGGACTTCTCATTGTGGATGCGTGCATCGAAACCAGCATATCCCAGACGCCCCTCCCCCACTGTGCTCGCCGCCGGCGACGCTGAAGCGGGCGCTCCTGCGGGTCAGGAGTGATGCGGCCAAGTACTCCTTCCCTGTCGATCGCGGATTCCTGAACATTCATCAGGACCGAGCTGGCGGATCAGTGGCCGGTGAGGCCTTCCGAGCCGTGACCGTCAGGGAGCGGTTGGTACGGCTTATTTCGTGACAGGCCCTTAGCGGAGGACTGGGAGCTTTCGTGACCGGCCGCTGAATCGCCCGTGGGATGTGGGAAAATGCGGTCATGACAACCATCGGTCTCATCGGTGCCGGACACATCGGAAGCCAGGTCGCACGGCTTGCCGTCGCCAATGGCTACCATGTCGTGATCAGCAATTCACGCGGGCCGGAGAGCTTGGCGGGGCTCGTCGCGGAACTCGGACCCAACGCCCGCGCGGCAACTGCCCTCGAAGCGGCGCAATCCGGAGACATCGTCGTGGTCACGGTCCCGTTGAAGAACTACCGCGCGGTGCCCGTCGAGCCGCTCGCGGGCAAGATCGTGATCGACACGAACAACTACTACCCGGGCCGTGACGGCCACATTCCCGAGCTCGACAATGAATCGACCACAACGTCCGAGCTCCTGCAGGCACACCTGCCGAATTCGAAGGTGGTGAAGGCCTTCAACCATATCTACGCGGCCGCACTCACCACCGACGGGCAACCTGCGGGGACCAAGAATCGGCGCGCGCTGGTGATCGCCGGTGACGACCAGGGTGCCAAGGCCACGGTCACCCATCTG
Organism: Terriglobales bacterium; assembly: GCA_963745655.1. Classification (GTDB taxonomy): domain Bacteria; phylum Acidobacteriota; class Terriglobia; order Bryobacterales; family Bryobacteraceae; genus JAJFUV01. The sequence continues at coordinate 333,674 of CAVUYK010000001.1, forward strand.
CTCGATCAGTTTGGCTTCGACACGGTGGACGCAGGCCCGTTACGAGAAGGGTGGCGCATCCAGCGAGACACTCCCGGGTACGGCCCTCGCCGCACGGCGGAGGAGCTGCGCAGAGACCTCGCGGCGGCCAGGCGCTACGCGGATCAGTAAGGGATGGGTCATCCAGGGGAGGGCGGCTCTGTTCCGGCCGCTTCGCCGGCTACGCTTCCTTGCGTCCGGCTTGCCCGGCGTGTCCAGAACAGGATGTCTATCCCGGCGATGCCCATCGGCGATTCCGGCTTCGATCATGGGCGGGTGCGAGAATGGTGTGCATGGAGACTCTTCAGCGAAAGATCGCAGTGGTTACAGGTGGCACGCGCGGCATCGGACGAGCCATCAGTGAAAGGCTCCTGCGCGAGGGGGCGGTGGTCGCCATTTGCGGGCGCTCGCGGGAGTCGGTGGAGCGGGCCGTCGCGGAGATGGGGAAGTTCGGTTCCGTCTATGGCCGTCCGGCGGACATACGGAAGAGTGGAGGAGGTCCGCGAGTTCTTCGGCTGGGTGGAGGAGAAGCTCGGGGGGCTGGACATTCTCGTGAACAACGCCGGTGAGGCGGTATTCCGCAAGGTCGCGGAGATGCAGGCGGAGGAGTGGCTCCGCAACATCGATCTGAATCTGAATGCGGCCTACTACTGTTCGCATGAAGCTCTGGCAAGTTTCGCGAAGCGCGGCGGCGGATTCATTGTGAACATCTCCAGCCTGGCTGGCAAGAACGCCTTTAGCGGCGGCGCGGCCTACAATGCCTCCAAATTCGGCTTGAACGGTTTCAGCGAAGCGCTCATGCTCGACCATCGCTACGACAAAGTCCGCGTGGCATCCATTATGCCGGGCAGCGTGAACACGGACTTCGGCAAGGACGCCGGCCGGCCTGGCGCGACCGACACGAGCTGGATGATCGCTCCGGAGGACGTCGCGGAAGTGGTCGCCATGGTCCTGCAAATGCCCGCCCGCACCATGGTGAGCCGCGTGGAGATGCGTCCGTCGCAACCCAAAAAGTAGAGCACCAACTGACCTGCCGCAGCCGGTTCGCGAAGTAAGAAGTTGAGGACCTCGCGATTGGCTGATGGCGTGATTTGTGCGCCGTCCCCGGCGAGGCTGCCCCGGAAGCGACGGGAAAACCCTTGCCGGCTACTCAAGATTCGTGACGGCTTGCAATCTGGGAGGTGTATGCTGGGTTATGCCTAAAATGAGATCGCTATTTTTATGCTTGGTGGTGTGCTCGTGCAGCGTGTGGGCGCAAAGGCCTGCTCCGGCCGACGCAAAGGGGTGTGTCGAGAACAAAGTCGTTACGCGTATGCCCGGGTGTGTCATTCTTCAATGCGATTCCAAGGATTTCGGCACGGCTGAGATGCCGCGGACCAAGTCTGAGAGAGGCCACCAGGTGGAGGGGGCATTCGAGTCTACGGTGTACCGCTGTCCAAGCGGCAAATCGCCGCTGGAGTTGGGTAGAAACACAGAGGCTGCGCTGAAGAATGCGGGTTTCAACATCCTGTACACCGACGTCTACGCGGGCGGCGCCCGATTCTACATGACGGCTCAGAAAGGCGGCCAGTGGGTAAATCTCCGCGTTGTTTCGGACTCCTACCAGTTGACCACCGTCAAAGAGAAGCAAATGGAGCAGGTGATGACCGCCAACGCCGACGGGTGGGCCCAACAGATCAACCAGTCCGGGCGGGTGAGCGTGTACGGAATCAACTTCGACACAGGCAAATCCACCATCCGTCCCGACTCGGAGCCCGCGCTGAATGAGTTGGTCAAGCTTCTTCAGGCGAATTCTTCATGGGCCATGGTGGTAGCGGGCCACACAGACAACGTAGGCACCGCGGCAATCAACCTCACGCTGTCGCGGGCGCGCGCTCAGTCAGTGATCTCGTGGCTGTCGGCTCATGGCGTGGCTGCAGCGCGCCTGGTGCCGGCCGGTTTTGGCGATACCCGCCCGATCGCGGAAAACAACGACGAAGTGGGTCGCCAGAAGAACCGCCGCGTAGATCTCGTAAAGCTTTATTAATAACGGTTCTTTCCTTGCGCTTCGACAGCCTCGGCCAGGGATCAATTCGTCGAGACACCATTGATACGCCGGAGCAGTCAGCGGATCGGGGCGATCGCAAGCTGTTATCAGATCTTGCGCGCCAGGCGGAGGAATTGATGGAGGACAGCAAACCACATGTTCTCATGCAGTTCGGAATGTTCGATAGGCACGGTAGTATAATTGCCGATGCTGGAATCTGAAACGATGCGGCTTCCGTTATTCGCTCTCCTGTGCTGCGTGCCGCTCGCCGCACAGCAGCAGTCCGACGTGATCTACGGCTACAAGTTTGGAACGGCGCTTGTCATGGACGTGCTGTCCCCCGCCAAACCGAACGGTGCGGGTGTGATCCTGGTGATGAGCGGGGGGATGGGTTCCGACCCTGTGCGCTATCGGCCGTGGTTGAACAAGCCGCATACGCGCGCGCTTCTCGACCGCGGTTACGCGGTGTTTGCCGTCTACCACGGCAGCCAGCCGAAGTACACAATCCCTGAGATTGAGCAGGACCTCCTGCGCGCCGTCCGCTTCATCCGGCACAACGCGGCGCGGTTTCGTATCCACTCGGAACGGCTCGGCATCATGGGGTTCTCGTCTGGTGGGCATTTGGCCCTGTTCACCGGAATGGCCGGAAAGGCAGGCTCGCCGGACGCACCCGACCCGGTGGACCGCGAGCCCAGCCGGGTGCGAGCAGTCGTGGCCTATTTCGGCGGCGGCGATTTCTCGAATTTCGGCGGTGAGGGGATGACGGTGGAGCAGGCGCCGTTGGGCCGCGGTCGCCGCGGGCCTTTCGACTTCCACGAGTGGAACGGTGAGCGGGGGCGCTTCGAGCGGATCACCGACGACGCGCGCTACCGCAAACTGCTGCTGGAGATTTCGCCGGCGACCCACGTCACGCCGGACGACCCGCCTACACTGCTCCTCCATGGCGATATGGATATGGCGGTGCCCATCCAGCAGTCGCGGCTCATGCTGTCGCTGCTCGAGAAGGCGGGCGTGCCCGCCAAGCTCGCGGTGAAGGCCGGACTTGCACACGGCTGGCAGCCGGACGCCGCGGAACTAGCGCTGGTGACCGGCTGGTTCGACCGATACCTGCTCAACTAAATCAATTGCGGCTTTATGGCGGCGCATAGTACAAAATATCTGGGTAGGGGGCGCGCGCGGTTGGGCACAAGAAAGCCGCCTGCGGTGTCCGGGCGGCTGGTGAAGCGCTGAATGGCGGGGTTTGCTGATGTGCTGACGCGGCGGTGGTGCCCGACTCACCCGGCAAAACGGCTCTGAAGTGCGAAAGTCGGGCTAATGTTGCCGTCCGACCAGATCCAGTAGACCCACGGCCACGCCGAATCCGGCGGGTGCCGGAACCCGTTGGCCAGTTACGCGTCGCCCGCCGGCGCGACCGCCCCAAGCAAACCGCAAAGCACCATCAGAATCGCATCCGCCTCATCATCGCGTGGCCCCCTTCCGCGCGGGTATCTTGCCCGGACTTCTCAGTGTGGATGCGTGCATGCAGACCAGCATATCCCAGACGGCCACAACCACTGGGTTTCCCGGTGCCGGGGATCCCGAAGTGACCGGCAATCCGAACACAATCGCCTTGCCACGTTCTAACGAGAGGAAATTCGGGAGTTGACATTCGCAATAAAAAGTTGGTTGGGGACGCTGGGCGTTCTCTAGCTGCGTGCCGGCTGCATGCTAAAGAAGCGTCGCATTCCCTCCGATAGAAAATGGATGGTGACGCATTCTCCGAGTCCTCCGGGCGCTGCCGCGGAGGAAATCGCGTCCAGCGCGCGCATGCAGAGGACGCTGTCGGGCGATGTGCGCGGGATCCTCAAGAGTTTCCTTCGGGTCCTGGCGGGATATGTGGTCTTGGGTGGACTGGTGAGTGCCGTCCAGTTTCCGTATCACAGCGATGCAGCCGTGGCCCGCAGCATTCCCCAGTCGGCCGGGGATTATTACGCACGGGTTTATGCAGCTCCCGTGGCGAAGCCTTCACCGGTTGATGAGGCCAGCCCCGACAAGTACGTCGCGATCGCTAAGGAATCGATCTCGACGCTGGGGATTGTGCCGATCGTCAAGAATTTCGTACATCAGTACGGGCTGGAGCGTGCCCGGGTGTTGGACGTGGGATCAGGTACTGGTTTTCTGCAGGACGTGGTGAAAGACTACGTAGGGCTGGATATTTCACCGGAAGCGGCTCGGTTCTATCACAAGCCGTTCATCCAAGCCTCCGCGACCCAGATGCCGGTACGAGACAACGGTTTCGACGCGGTTTGGTCTATTTTTGTGCTCGAGCACGTGCCCCACCCGGAGCAGGCTCTGCTGGAGATGCGGCGTGCGGTGAAGAATGGGGGCATCCTGTTTCTGGCACCCGCTTGGAACTGCGAATCGTGGTACGCGGAAGGCTACCCCGTGCGGCCATACTCCGATCTGGATTGGAAAGGCAAACTTTACAAGGCCGGGATACCGATCCTCGAGTACGCTCCGCTCAAGATGCTGTCGGTGGTGATGACGCGCTTAGCACTGCGCGCAGCACGGCTATACGGCGGGCCCTCCACTCTGCTATATCGCCCGCTGCAAGCCAACTTCGACAAGTACTGGATGACGGATAGCGACGCGATCAACTCCATCGATCGGGATGAGATGCGCCTGTGGTTCACGTCCCGCGGGGACGAATGCCTGAACTGCGCTGGCTCGCTGTGGAGCATGTCGGAGCTGATCATCAAAGTTCACAAGTAGCCGCGCGGGCCGAGCCGGTCCAGGCCATGCACCCCGAAGGTCTTTTTCTGGACGTACCATCACGCCGTTCGGCGGGCAGTCTTTGGATACGCCTTTCACTCGTACCGTCCGGGTTCGTAGCCGGCAGAGAGCCATATGTGATTGATGCAGTGAGGTTTAGTCGATCAAGAAGTGGGTCTCGTGGTCACAGTGGACACCTGCGGGCAGGTCTACAAACACTCATGACCATAGCGCCGGTGTAACGCTGCTCCGGCGACACGCGCCAGGCGATTGTCGATCCCGGCGTGACGCGGGACCGGAGCTTTCGCGCCGTTGGCCGGGTTGTTCAAGCTCGGGGCGCCCCAGCGTGGACGGAGAGCGGCAGGAGTTCGATTAGGTCGGCATCGGCAGCCGCGGCTCAGCCGAATAGTTCGCTGTGTGAGCCAAGCCGCGCCAGACGCAGGGTGTCTACCTCAGGCTTGCGGTAGATCAGCAGCAAGTCGGGCTTGATGTGGCATTCGCGGTAGCCCATCCAATCGCCGCTCAAGGCGTGGTCACGGTTACTCTTTGGCAAGACTTGATCGGACACGAGCAGCGCCACGACGGTTGACACAAGCGAATCCACATCTTTGCTGTGCCGCGGTGTCGCCTTCGCGCGTTTGTAGTCACGCTTGAATGCCGACGACCGTTCAATCGTCCTCATTCAAGTCCGCCATCAGTGCGGCCGTACTGGTGAAGCGCTTGCCTTTCCCCGCCTCAAGCTGGGCAATCGCCTTGCGGGTGGTCGCGTTCGGCACCTTGACCTCGAAGGGTAGACGACGCTCAGCCACCACACGCAACATCAGCAGGCGGATAGCATCCGAAATGGACAGCCCCATGGCGGCCAGAGCATCAGCGGCGTGTTCCTTGGTGGCGCTATCGATGCGAGCGCGAACGTATGTGTCGGCAGTCCTCATGGCGGTCCTTCCTGGAAGCCGGTTCTTCACGTCTCATTGAGTCTCAAGACTTACCGTTTTGAACCACCTGGGGCAGGTCCGCGTCTAATCGGAACGTATCTCGAAAGGTTGGGCCGTCTCTTGAGACCAACGTTGTTAACCAGAGATCCGGGAAGCCGTGGATCCCTCCCGTGACACGCCGGAGCAGTCAGCGGATCGGGGTGATCGCAAGCTGTTGGCAGATCTTGCGCGCCAGGCGATTGTCGATCTCGGCGTGACGCGGGATCGGAGCTTTCGCGCCGTTGGCCGGATTGCTATATATCGTGTGGCGGCCGCCTTCGCGATCCAACCGGCACCCCTGCCGCTGCAGGTGACCGATCAGTTCATGCCTCTTCAAGCTCGGGGCGCCCCAGCGTGGACGGAGAGCGGCAGGAGTTCGATCAGGTCGGCATCGGCAGCCGCGTCCGGGTTAGGGGTCGGCAAGGGCTTGCCTTCCTCCAGCAGACACTGAGCTAGATCCTCCATGGCGCTGGCGATCATGAGCCGGGCGTCGGTTAAATCGAAGCCCTGTGTGACGGCTCCAGGAAAATCGAGGGCCTCCGCAACCACCATCTCGCCGGCCGAGCGTGGAAGGTGGAAGGCTATATGGTAGCGGAGCATACGCCCATCATACTGCAATAGGGTTAGCCGGAGCTTAACCTCACCTCCAGCACTCGACCAACGCGACGGTATTCTTCGCTTTCTCTCCAATGACCGTGGTTTCGAGCGTGGCACTTGAGGGTGAAGTCACGTAATTGACTCCGCTGCTGTCGAGGAAGGTCCGGGCTACCGAACCTTTCACGGCAAAATTGATGTTCTGCGTCACGTCTCCCAAAACGGAGGCCGCCTTCATCGAGTTGAGCTTGCTGCTGACTATCCCTATCACGTTCCCGCTCTGATCCAAGAGAGGTCCGCCGCTGTTCCCCGGTTGCACAGGCGCAGTGATTTGGACCATTCGGGTGTCATCCTGGATGCCAGCGACGGCGCTGATTGTGCCTGTCGTGAGGCTCAGGGACGATGCCAAGAGTCCGTGTAGGGGGTAACCCACGGTGATGATGCCCTGTCCGAGCTTGAGCCGCTGGTTCTCGCTGAAAGCGAGCGGCGCATAATCCAGCTTTGCCGGTCCCACCACAGCCAGGTCGTTCTCCTTGTCTTGGGCCAACACCTTCACCGTCTGCCTGCCACTGAGAGTCTTTACAGACAGGACTGTGCACCCGTCCACGACGTGGTGATTTGTGAGTATGTGTCCTTCGCGGTTCACCCAGAAACCCGTACCGCTGCTATCCGGCTCGACTGCCCTCGGCTGAGCGGCCATCCCCGACGCCGGGCTGCCCGCGGACTCTCTGGGCCGCCATGCCCGCGCCCGGCGCTGCGCCTCGGCGATCTGTTCGGCGGTCATCTTCTTGGCAACCGCTTCTCGCGCATCTGCGTATATCTTCTGGTCCTCGCCACTGGCGCGCGAAGCCGCAAGGTTCAACCACATATGCGCCTCGGCATAGTCCTGCGGCACCCCTTGGCCTTCGTCGTACATGAGGCCGAGGTTGAACTGGGCGGCAGCGTTCCCCTGGTCGGCGGCTTTGCGGTACCAGCGGACGGCCTCGGCGTAGTCCTGCGGCACCCCTTGGCCTTTGTCGTACATGACGCCGAGGTTGAACTGGGCGTCAGCGTCCCCCTGGTCGGCGGCTTTGCGGTACCAGCGGACGGCCTCGGCGTAGTCCTGCGCCACCCCTTGGCCTTCGTCGTACATGACGCCGAGGTTGACCTGGGCGTTAGCGTTCCCCTGGTCGGCGGCTTTGCGGTACCAGCGGACGGCCTCGGCGTAGTCCTGCGGCACCCCTTGGCCTTGGCGTACATGACGCCGAGGTTGGACTGGGCGTCAGCGTCCCCCTGGTCGGCGGCTTTGCGGTACCAGCGGACGGCCTCGGCGTAGTCCTGCGCCACCCCTCTGGCCTTCGTCGTACATGAGTGCCGAGGATTGTACTGGGCGTCAGCGTCCCCCTGCTCGGCGAGCGGTCTCCATTCTTTCAGGGCTGTGGCGTAATCGCCTTTGTCATAGGCCCGCTTTCCCGCCGCGAAGTCGGCCCACGCAGGCAGGGCCAGCACGATACAAAGCAGCACACCGCAAATCGAAGCTCGCTTCGTCACAGCCCCGCACCTCCTCGGTGATTCAGAGTTGATGGTTCGCTCTGCGGATATTCTACGCCCAATGGCGGGACGGTGCAGCGGGTCGCTCTGTGCGCGCGTAACGGACGCAGCGCAGCAGCAGCCAGCCGCGAGATGCACGCCGCGGTTGCCGAACTGAAGGCGCTCACCAACTAAGTATGTCGTTTCGGAAGTTCACTCACGTATTGCAGAGCGGAGACCCGCCCCGTCGGCGCACTGCTTGACTACATGAGCCGGCTTCTCGCCGGTGAGCCCCCGAACCGATCCCCACAGCGATCGACCACGAGTTTCTCGAAGAATGCAGGGCTGGCCTTCCTGACGACGTCGAAGCGGTCGGCAGAAAGGGCATCCGCAAGATTGACGAGCTTTCAGACAATATTTCTTCGGAGCGTCAGGTCGGCGCGAACTTCCTGCTCGTGATTGAGGGGCTTGATCGATTTCGCCCCCCGTTAACCCATCCCCACCAGCAGATCGACCACGAGTTTCTCGAAGAATGCAGGGCTGGCCTTCCTGATGACGTCCAAGAGGTCGGCAGAAAGGGCATCCCGCAAGATTGGAGCTTTCAGCCAATTTTTCTTCGGGCGTCTTGTCCGCGCAAACTTCCTGCTCGGATTGAGGGGCTTGATCGTTTTCGCCTTCCGCGCCGTCCATGTTGCGAAGTTCGGTACTCCGGGAAGAGCGAAAGCTCCCGCATGGTAAGCCGCTCCGGATTCCTGCGCAGAAGTTCGCGGCCACGATCAGTGATCCGTATGACACCCCGCTGGACCCTCTCGACCGCGCCGGCTTTGGCGAGGTGAACAACTGCCAAGGCAAGTCGGTTTGTAAACCTGGTCTGGTACCCGCTGGCAAGTCTTTCGGCGAAGTCAGCTTCGGTGAGCTGCAAGCATTGGCCTATTGGGTTTCGCAGAGTGGAGGTCTTGTGTGCCTAGACCATCGGAGATGCTGCGCAGTAGCGGTGCAAACAAAGATTGGAAGTCCGGAACAGGCATAACTCGCTCGATTATACGCCTTTGCCCCATTGCGGGCGATGATCCCCGTGGGCACGCTCGTCGGGAGCGTGGTCGGCTGACGGCCATCCGGAAGCAATCAACTTTGACGCAAAACGCTGCCGCGACCCGACCGCAGCTACTTGCGATCCTCGCCACCTCATGGCCCGGAGAATACGTGAGCGAAATTCTGAAACAGCGTCCTACCGCTCTTCCCGCTCCCCGCGGTACTTCGCGCGCAGTTCGGCGCTCATGGGATAGAGTTCGCGGAAGGGGCGATCCTGGCGGCGCACCAGATTGCGCACGTACGCTTCTTCGGCGGCAATCTCCCGGGCGCGCGCGATGACTTGCGCCGCGAGTTGCGGCGGGAAGAACAGCACCGCGTACGAATCCGCCACCACCACGTCGCCGGGTAGCACCGTCGCGTTGCCCACGCGCACGGGCACATTCCAGTCCACACCGGTCTGCACGCTGCCGCGCGGATCGAAGCCCACGGCGAGCACGGGAAAATCTTTCATCTCGGCCAACTCGGCGAAGTCTCGCGTCGAACCCCAGATCACCACACCGCGCGCGCCGGAGAGTTGCGCGCCCAGCGCCGTCACGTCGCCGAAGAAGCCGCCGGTGGGAACGTCGCCTCCCAGATCCGCCACCAGCACATCGCCCGGCCGGGACTCCTCCGCCGCGCGCACGTAGTAGGCCTTCGAGTAGCCGCCGCCTTCGGCCAGCCGGCGCACCGCGTCGTCCAGATCCGGACGGCTGGGCAGAAATCGAATGGTCAACGCACGCCCCGCCATGCGCTCGCCGGGGCGCGTCGATTTCAGACCGGCCGTGTAACAGTTGGCGTAGCCCGCCTCCATCACGCCTTGCCAGACGGCCTCGAACGGCAGCGCGTTCAAGATGTCCAACTGTTCATCAGTCACCGGCGCGCGTTCGCCGCGCAGCAGGTCGACCACGGCGTGATAGCTATCGCGGTTGTAGCGCATCCCGGACGAATCGCTCATGCGAGACAGAGTAACAGGTTCCAGACCGCGCGGCCCTCATCCAGTACAATGGTTCGTTTATCCATGGGCACGCAAACCACGCGTCTACTCACGATGGCCCCGGTGGATCTGGCCATCGTCGTGATTTATTTTCTCCTGGTTCTGGCCATCGGCTTCTATCTGAAGCGGCACGCCAACACGGGCGAGAGCTTCTTCATGGCCGGCCGCGAAATGACGGCCTGGGTCGCCGGGCTGGCCTTCATCTCGGCCAACCTCGGCTCGCTCGAAATGATGGGATGGGCCGCGGCCACCTATCAGTACGGCATTCTGGCCGCGCACGCCTATCTGATCGGCGCCATTCCCGCCATTTTGTTTCTGGCCCTGGTGATGCTGCCGTTCTATTACATCTGCAAGACGCACTCGGTGCCGGGCTACCTGAGCCTGCGTTACGGCGAATCGTCGCGCGCGCTCTCGGGCGTTTCCTTCGCGCTGATGACGGTGCTGATGAGCGGCGTGAACATGTATTCGATGGCCGTGGTGATGAAAGTCATCCTGGGATGGGACCTGCACTTCAGCATCTGGGTTTCGTCGCTCACCGTGGCCATCTATGTGGCCGCGGGCGGATTGCTGTCGGCCATCTTCAACGAGGTTCTGCAGTTCTTCCTCATCTGGCTGGGGACGCTTCTGATTCCCATCATCGGGCTGATCGAATGCGGCGGCTGGAACGGCATGATGGCGCGTGTCACGGCGAACTTCGGTCCCGGCTACACGCACCTGTGGAGCACGCTGGGCTCGTTCGACGGCAACGCCATGGGCATTCATTGGACCGGCGTGGTGTTCGGCTGGGGCCTGGCCATGTCGTTCGGCTATTGGACCACGGATTTCCTGGTGGTGCAGCGCGTGATGACGGCCAAGGATCTGCGCTCAGCCAAGATGGGCACGGTCATCGGCGCCGGATTGAAGATGATGGTTCCGCTCATCGTCACCATCCCCGGGTTGCTGGGCCTGGCGCTGCTGCCCATGAAACTGGTACCGGAGAGTGAGGCCGTGGTTACCGGCGCGCACAGCTTCAACGAAGTGTTGCCGCTGATGCTGGGGCGATACCTGGGCCCGGGGCTGCTGGGGTTGGGCGTGACGGCGCTGATCGCGGGCTTCATGAGCGGCATGGCCGGCAACGTCAGCGCGTTCGCCACCGTGTGGACCTACGACATCTATAAGCCCCTGTTCCGCAAGCACGCCGGCGACGCGCATTACGTCCGGATGGGCCGCTGGTGCACCTTGCTGGGCGTGTTCTTGAGCATCGGCACCGCCTACCTGGTGATGCTGTTTTCCAGCATCATGGTTTACGCGCAGGTGCTGTTTGGATTCTTCATCGTGCCGCTGTTCGGCACCGTGATCATCGGCATGTTGTGGAAACGCGCCTCGGCGGCCGGCGGCTTCTGGGGCCTGCTGGTGGGCACCGTGTCGAGCATCGGCATGTGGGGCTGGATGAAGCTCGACCCCAGCGCCATCCGCATCATCGCCTTCTCGCCGCACGCCAAGGAACTGGCCGAGAATTTCTACCGCGCCATCTGGACGCTGACCATCTGCGTGGTGGTCACCGTGGTGGTCAGTTTGTATACGAAACCGCGCGCGGAAGCCGATCTGAAGAACCTGGTGTACGGCCTGACGGTCATTCCTAGAGAAGGAATTTACGCGTGGTACCGGCGGCCGGCCTTCTGGGCCGCGGTAGTGGGCATTGGCATGGTGGTGATTAACGTCATATTCTGGTAGGACAATCTCATGAGCGAAACCAAGCACGTCATTCCGATCTGGTTCTTTATCGGCATTCTGCTCACGGTCTACGGAGTGCTCATTCTGGGCGCGGGACTTTGGGACGTGATCAACGGAATCAAACGGGATGTTGTCTTAGCGCAATTGCACGCGCCCGTGTGGTGGGGGATTCTGCTTCTCATCATCGGCGGGTTCTACTGCATTCGCTTCCGTCCCGGTAGGAATTAGATCGCGCTAAGCCGCGAAGTCGCATAAAGGACCAACATGAATCCAGGCATTGAAGAAATCCGCAAGCGTGGCAGCCGCATCGTCACGGAAGGCCGGCACATGCTGCCCGCCGCGTCGTTGATGAAGGCCGAGGGCGTGATTGGGAAACTCTCGGACCGGTCGAAGCCGTTCGTCACCATCATCAACTCGTATACCAACCAGATTCCGGGCCACGCGCATCTGGACAAGATCGGCGCGGAGCTGAAGCGGGAACTCGAATCGTTGGGCTTCAACGTCTGGTACACCAACATCGGCGCGGCGGTGTGCGATGGCATCGCCATGGGGCACTTCGGCATGAAGTACTCGCTGCCGTCCCGCGAGCTGATCACGGATCAGATCGAAACCATCATCGGCGCGCACCCCTGCGACGGCTGGATCGGCATCGGCAACTGCGACAAGATCGTCCCCGCCATGTTGAACGCCATGGTGAGAGTCAACATCCCGGCCGTGTACGTGAGCGGCGGCCCCATGCTGGCGGGCCGCGGCAACACGGACCTTATTACCGTGTTCGAAGGCGTCGGCAAAGCCAGCGCCGGCAAGATCAGCGACGACGAACTCGAGAAGATGGCCGACAGCGCCTGCCCCACCTGCGGCAGTTGCTCCGGCATGTTCACGGCCAATTCCATGAACTGCCTGGCGGAAGTGATCGGTCTGGCGCTGCCGGGCAACGGCACCACGCCGGCGGCGCGCTGGGTGGATCAGTCGCAGGGCACCTGGGTAATCAATCCGGATCGCCTCGAACTGGTGCGCCAGTCCGCGCACGCGCTGAAGAGTTCCATGGAGCGCAACCTGCGTCCGCTCGACATCGTCAACCAACGGTCGCTGGACAACGCGCTGGTGCTCGACGTGGCCATGGGCGGTTCCACCAACACCGTGCTGCACATGCTGGCGCTGGCGCATACGGCCGGCGTGGGCTACGACCTGAACCGCATCAATCGCGTCTCCGACGCGACGCCCAACATCTGCAAGGTGTCGCCCAGCCGCCCGGATGTGCACATACAGGATCTGCACGAAGTCGGCGGCATCGGCGCCATCCTGAAAGAAATCGCCCGCTACGGCAAAGCGCCTTTGCATCCCGACGCGCCGACGGTGGCCGGCAATCTCGCCGACTACGTCAACGCCTCTCCGGCTCCCGACGGCAACGTGATCCGCCCATTCGAGAACGCTTTCTCGGCCACCGGCGGTCTGGCCGTGCTGTTCGGCAACCTGGCCCCCCACGGAGCCGTGGTGAAGATGGCGGGCGTGGCGCCGGAGATGCTCGAGTACGAAGGCGGCGCCATCATTTTCGAATCGCAGGAAGATGCGCTGCGCGGCATCCTGGCCGGTGAAGTGAAGGACGGCGACGTGGCCGTCATCCGCTACGAAGGTCCGCGCGGCGGCCCCGGCATGCAGGAGATGCTTTCGCCCACCGCCGCCATGGTGGGCGCCGGCGTTCGCGCCGCGCTCATCACCGACGGACGCTTCTCCGGCGGCACGCGCGGCCTCTGCATCGGGCACGTGGCGCCGGAAGCCGCCGCCGGCGGACCCATCGCCGCGGTCAGGAAAGGCGACCGCATTTACATCAACGCCACCCAGCGTCGCATCGAGCTCAAGGTGAGCGACGAGGAGATTCAGAGGCGCCTGGCCGATCTGCCGCCCTTCGAGCTGCAAGGTGAAACACGGCTGGCTGGCGCGCTACTCCGCACACGCCACCAGCGCCGACACGGGCGCCGTAATGGACCTTTAGGCAAAACCGGGACAGGCAGCAATTTCCCCTTTTCCGTCGTCGGACGCCTGCGGAGATGGATAGTGGCTGCCTTGGCGGAAAAGGGGAAATTGCTGCCTGTCCCGGTTTTCGTTTTGCCCGTTGATCGACGCGTGCATACTGGAAAGAGTGCCTGAACGCGCAAAGCCGTCCCTCGCTTCCAGCCGCCTGTTGCTGCTGGCCGCGTCGCTGTGCTTTTCCACCGGCGGCGTGGCCATCAAGGCCACCGCGCTCACCGCGTGGCAGGTGGCGGGATTCCGTTCCCTGGTGGCGGCGCTGAGCGTTTTCCTGCTGCTGCCCGCGGCGCGTAAGGGTTGGAGTTGGCGCGTGGTGCCAGTGGGCGCGGCCTACGCGGGCACCATGCTGTTGTTCGTCCTGTCGAACAAGCTGACCACGGCGGCGAATTCGATTTTTCTGCAATCCACCGCGCCGCTCTATTTGTTGCTGCTGGCCCCCTGGCTGCTTCAGGAGCACATACGCCGCCGCGATCTCGCGCTCATCGTGGCGGTGGCCGGCGGCATGGCGCTGTTCTTTTTGGGCAGCGAGCGAGTGGTGGCCACGGCGCCCGATCCTGGGCGCGGCAACGTGCTCGCCGCCATTAGCGGCATCTTCTGGGCGCTCACCATCGCCGGCATCCGCTGGATCGCGCGGCGCACGCCTACCGGCGACGCCACGCTCGCGCCCATCGTCACCGGCAACCTCATCGCCTGCGCGGTGGCTCTGCCGACTGGCCTTCCCCGCCACGCATGTCGCCACCAAGGACTGGCTGGTGATCGTCTTCCTCGGCGTGGTGCAAATCGGTGTGGCTTACGCCTGCATGACGGCCGGCCTGCGCCGCGTGCCGGCATTTGAAGCTTCCACCATCATGCTGATTGAACCGGTGCTCAATCCGCTATGGACCTGGCTGGTTCACAACGAACGGCCCAGCGCCCTGGCGCTCTCGGGCGGCGCCGTCATCCTGACGGCCACCCTGGTGAACACCTGGTGGCACAGCCGAAGCGCGTCAACCTAATTTTTCGACGCGTGCCACGGCGCCCAGGTTGGCCACGCCCGCCGTGTAGCGCGTGCCGGACACGCTGAAGCGCACCGCGTCTTCCAGCCAATCGTGCCAGACGCCGTCCGGATCGTGCGAAGCGGCGGTGAGCGTGTAGGGCTGCGGGCACAAATTGCAGGGAAACGCAAAGCTCACTTGCAGCGTGTCGCCGGCCGCGCACGGCCCTAGTTTCAGCTTCTCCAGTTCGGTGTTGGTGCCGTACACTTCGACGCCGATCCGCGTGCGAATCATCATGCCCACCACGGGATCCTCGACAGCCTGCGCGAATTGCACCGTGATGCGCACACTCATCGGCTCGCCGCTTTGCAGCACCGGAACGGATTGGCCGGCCCCGTTCAGCGTTTCAATAGAGACGACGCGCGCGCGCCCGTCGCCGCGCCGCAGCGATGGCGCCAGCTCCCGCTTCCCCGCCTCCGCTTCGGCGCGCATCCCGCGCGCCATCTCGCGCCGGTACTCGGTGAGCGTCTCTTGCGGCGCCCCGCGCGCCAACAACTTGCCGCCGCGCACCCACCACACTTCGTCGCAGGAGGTCAGCAAAAACTCTTCGTCGCTCGACGCCACCCATACGGTGGCGCCCGCGCGACGCAGCTCCTCCAGTCCGCCACTTTCGCCGACCACGCCGATCACCGCTCCGGCCGGAAACGTCACGTCTCGTAATTCGATAGCCATCGAAGATAGAATAGCCGTAAATGAGCGAGTTGTCCCAGGACGTCCGCGAGCGCATGCGCGAGGATTGGAACCGCCGCGCCATCGAGGACGCCAACTACTACGTGGCCTTCGGCCGCCGCGATCAGGACGAGGAAGAGTTCTTCTCGACCGCCAGGGAAGTTCTGCTGGGCCTCGAGTCGGAGATGCGCCGCCTCGCGCCCGCCGGGAGTGCACGCGCGCGCCGCGCCCTGGAAATCGGCTGCGGACCCGGACGCCTGCTCAAACCCCTCAGCCGGCACTTCGGCGAGATCCACGGCGTGGACGTCTCCGACGAGATGATCCGCATGGCGCGCGAAAATCTCGCCGCCATCCCGCACGCCCACGCGCACGCCTCCAGCGGCGCCGATCTGGCCGCCTTCGCCGACGCGTCCTTCGACTTCGTTTACTCCTACGCGGTCTTTCAGCACATTCCGGATCGCGAAGTCGTTTTCAGCTACTTGCGCGAAGCGCACCGCGTCATGAAGCCCGGCGCCATCCTGCGCGCGCAGTTCAACGGCCTGCCGGACACCGCGCGCGTGTACGACACCTGGAGCGGCGCGCGCATCCCGGCCCGGGATGTGGCGCAGTTCGCGCTCCATCACGATTTCCAACTGCTGGCGCTCGAAGGCGTTTCGACGCAGTACTTGTGGACCACCTGGCGCAAGCGTCCCGCGGGTTGGCGCCGGAGCCTCGAAGAGCGCGCGCCCACCGCCACCGCGCGCATCGCCAAAATCACCAATGCCAACGGGAGCGAACCTCTGGTGCCCGCCGGCGGCCGTTTCGCGTTCGCTTCCCTGTGGGTCGCCGGATTGCCCGATGAGTTCGACCTGAATCACGCCGGGGTCTCGATCGACGGCCGCGCCGGAGAGCTCTCTTACATCGGACCGCCGGAAGTTGACGGCATCGTGCAAGTCAACGTCGCAGTGCCGCGCGGAACGCGCACGGGGCTGGTGGACGTCGAACTCCGCTGGCTCGGACAACCGATCGCTGAACCCGCCACCATGCGCGTCATACCCCACGGCCCCTCCATTCCTTTCGTGATGTCGGTGGCCGACGGGATCAATCTGCTCTCGGGAACCAGGATCGTATCCGGCAGCGTCAAAGTGACCGTCCTGGAGGTGAGTGAACCGGTTGAATTCTCGGCCTCCATCGAGCGCCGTCCGGTCCGCGAAATCGACATCTTTTGCGCCGACCCCATGCAGCCGCGTTACGAAATCAACTTCCAACTGCCGGAGAATCTCGCGGCCGGACCGCACACCCTCGACATGCTGCTCAACGGGCGCCCGCTCGTCCCGGTCTTTATCGAAGTGGTGCCGCAGCCGTGAAAGCCATGCGTTTCGCTCTGGCCGCCCTGCTGCTCGCGGCGGCCGCGCGACTGTCGCTTGGTCCGGCGCCGCACGTCGCGCCTCGCTCGCCCTGGCCGCCGGGCCTTTCCGCCGAAGCCGTCCAACTCTGGCAACGCGCCATGGGACTCACCGCGCGCAACCCGGCGCCGGCCGTGATCGTTTCCCGCTATCAGTTCGAATACCTGCAACCGCTGCGAAGTTGGCAGGACCTGGAGCGATTGCGCGACTACGTCGATTGGGCGGACCGCGCCGAGAGCGTAGGCTTCGACGGCACCGAAGTGGACGCCGACGTCTCCACCGCGGACCTGGTTCTGTTGCGCCTTCCTCGCGCTAGCATTCTGGCGCCGGGCGGGGCGGCGCGCGACCCCATCGGTTTCACGGTTCTCCCGGTTGCGCGCAATGGCCGGCAACGCATTCGGGCCGAGGAAGTGGTCTCGCAAGTTCCCTTCCCCACGCTCGCGCCGAATCTCACCACTCGCCGTCTGCCCCTCATCCGGGCCGCCGTGGCCCGCTCCAGCACCATCGTGGAACTCTACGGCGAGGGCTTCGCCGGCACCGTGGTGCGGGCCTTCTCGAACGGCGGCCCGGCGCGCGTGATTTATGCCGGGGCCAACCAGATCAACCTGGAGGTCTCCGCGCTCGACCGCGTCGCGGTGGAAGTCGATGGCTATCGTTCCGACTGGTGCGAGGTGCGCCCATGAAAGCGCTGCTGCTCGCCCTGGCCGCCGCCGCGCTCCTGTTCGCGCAACCCAACCCGCGTGTGGGTTTCTACCAGTGGGAGAGCCCCATCCGCGGCGCGTTGTTGCCCAGCCCGCTGTTCACCGCGCCGGAACTCATCCGGAAAGCCGGCGCCGGTTTGTTCCGCATCTACGTAGGCCCCCGCTTCGATTACTTAGAACCCGTGCTCTCGCCGCGCCGCTTCGCGGGCGTGGCGCATTGCACGCCGGTGGACATTCTGCGGCTCACCCACTACAAGTACGTGATCGAACATCCGGCGCTGCCCACCATCGTCCTCACCGTCTATCCCGCGCGCGACTACGGCGGCGGCTGCGACGACATACATCTCTCGCGCGCGGACATCCGCGGCGAACTCGACGCCGAATACCGGCAGATGTCCGATCTGGCTGAATTTCTGCTGCGCGATTACGGGCATCTCGCGAAAACCGTTATCCTCGCCAACACCGAAGCCGACAACCGCATGATCGAGATCATGACCCACACCGGGTCCAGCGAGTTGGCCATCCGCAACATGATCGCGTGGCAGAACACGCGCTTCCGCGCGGTGGACCAGGCGCGCCGCCGCTACCCCAAGGCGCGCCTCAAGCTGCTCAACGCTTTTGAAATCGCCCTCGTGAATCTGGCTATCGAACAGCGTGGTGATCGTTTCGTGAAGAGCCCGCATGGACGCTGGAACGCGTTGCGGGACGTCGTGCCGCGCGTGAGCTTCGACCTGCTCAGCTACTCCGCCTACGAGTCCACCAACGCACCGTTTGAAACCGGCGCCATCGATACTGCGCCCGCCGCCACCGGCCAGCGGTTGGAGCGGGATCTCGCGCGCATCAGTCGGGCGACCTCCAAACCGCTCATGATCGGCGAGCTCGGCATCCCACGCGACATCTACGGCCATTTGTCCTCGGGCGGCGTCGAGCCGCGATTGAGTTCCGCGCTCGAAGCCATCCGGCGGATGCGCCCGGCCTATGTCGTTTTTTGGCAGGTCTACGACGCCCCCGCCGGACGCGGGGAACCGGTTGAATTCGGCTGGCTGGACCCCCACCGCCCCGTGTCCCAGGCTTTGCTCGATTTCATCCGCTCCTACCGCTGAATCGCCCTGTTCGCCCATAGGCTTTGGCAATTCTCCATATCCTGCCTGGGATTTTTTGCCTGTTTGAATGCAACAACTTCACTCTGGCTTTGACATGGACTGAACGGCGTGATATGCTCACTCCGGCTAACAGTTAAGAGACTCCGAAATGGCAAACCCGGGTGAAAAGGGCTGTCGCGAGCAGTGCCTGGCCTTAGGGAGCGAGGGGTCTCTCCCATCGGCGGCAGGCCATTCCTCTCCGGTGTTTCCGGCAACATCACAGCCTTCCAAAATCAGGCTTCAGAAATCGTGGAAAAGGGGGTTTTCAATGCGAAGTGTTAGTATTCTGGTGGCGCTACTTGCGCTCACCACGGTAATGCTATCGGCCGACCGCGCTCCGGCAGCGGCGGCTTATACGCCGGCCGAGTGGCAATTGACGTTCTCGACCATCAACCATGCGCTCGACAACAACGACAACTGGTCCAGAGACGACCGGTTCCTGGTTGTCGATACCCGCGAGACACTCGGCGGTGGCATCGGCAACGGCACCAGCATCATGAAGGTCAGCGTCGGCAGCGGACTGGAGACCATCATCTACGCTCCGAAGTTCGTTCTCGATACGGTTGGCTCCAAGCAGGCTCCGGGACTTGGCGCCGCGTCCTTCAACCCAAAGGCCGATGAAGCCATCTTCATCCACGGCCCGTTCGTCGAAGAGGCCGTGGCCACGGGGGTTTATTACCAGGGAACCAACCGCCGCGGCGGCATCGCGAAGGCCGACGGCAGCAATGAGATCCGCTTCGCCGACATGCGCGACGTAACCTCGGATGTGATCACTCCCGGCGCGCACCGTGGCGGCACCCACCGGCATGAGTACACAGCGGAAGGCAACCGCATCGGCTTCACTTACGACGACTTTCTGCTGACCAGCTATCAGCGCACCATGGGCTACATGGAGCCGGTGGCGAATCATCCGGCGGGCGTGGACAACTGGACCGCACTGCTGATGAAACCGGTCCTCACGGCCGACCAGAAGGCGGGCGACATCGTGCGCGGCGCCGACGATCGGTGGATCGGATCGCGCGGCCAGTTCCGCAGCTTCATCGGCGACGTCATTGAAGCCGACGGCAAGACGAAAATGAGTTCTTTGTTCACCATCGAGATTCCCGAAACCGTTGACATCACCACGTCCAACTCGGGCACCAAGACCACTTACCCGACTCCGCCGCAGGGCATCACCATTCGCCGCATCACGTCCACGCCCGCCAGCGGCATCACCGCCGGCTCGCTAGACGCCAAGTGGGTCGGCTATCGCGCCACCGCTCCGGACGGCACCATGCAGGTGTTCATCGTGAACCCGAAGGGTTCCGACAAGAGCGACGATCCGGCCATGCAGCCCATGCAGGCCAGCTTTCCTACTGAAGGACGCCGACGGCGGCTTGCGGTTTCACCCCACGGGCAATTCCGTCGCCGTGCAGACCGACAACGGCGTCGCGGCCATCTGCATTAAGCCCGGCCCGCTGTTCGGCACCACCACGTGGCTGAGCCCGCACGGCGCCGCTTACGCCTCCATCACCAGCGACGCGTTGGTATGGTCCCGCGGCGGCACACTGCTCGCCTTCAACCGCCGGGTTCCGACCTACGACGCCGCCGGCAATCTCGTGAAGGATTTCAACAAGAACAATTTCCGGCAGATCTTCCTAACCGCCTTCCCGGATAACAACAAAAACGGGATAGTGGACGCCATCGAAGATGGCGTGATCAAGAACGCCGCCGGGTATCTCGCCGGTACGGTCGCGCCGGATAGCTGGGCCAGCGTGTTCGGAACCAACTCTGATCTGGCCGAGAAACTGCTGGTCGCATCGACCACTCCGCTGCCCACCTCGCTTGGCAACGTGAAGGTGGACGTCACCGACAGCGCCGGCTCCACGCGCGCCGCGCAGATTTACTTCGTGAGCCCCGACCAGGTCAACTTCATCGTTCCGGCCGCGACCGCCAATGGCACCGCTATCGTGAAGGTGACCACGTACCAGAACAAGAACTATTCGATCCCGGTCGATATCCAGGCCGCCGCCCCGGGCGTTTTTACGGCCAACTCGACGGGTATGGGTGTTCCCGCGGCCACTGCGGTCCGTATCGCGGGCGGCCAGCAGACCAACGAGAACATCTTCACCTGCGCGACTACCTGCACGGCCACGCCGATCGATCTCGGTCCCGCCACCGACGACGTGATCCTGCTACTTTACGGCACCGGCATTCGTAACGCGTCGGCCGTGACCGCCACCATCGGCGGCGTAAAGGCCGATGTTCTCGGCTTCGTGGCGCAAGGCCAGTACGCGGCGCTCGACCAGGTGAACGTGCGCATCCCGCGCTCGCTCATCGGCAAGGGCGACGCCAACGTCGTGCTCACCGTCGATGGCTATAAGACCAACGTCGCGACTATTAATGTGAAGTAGTTTACGCCGCCGTGTTAAGCGGCGGCGTCCACTTCTTGCGCTCCCGGTTTCGGGCGTGGTTCCCGCACCGCGCCCGATCTCCCGGGAGCGCTTTTGTTTGGACGTTTGTGATTTTCAGCGCCGCTTGTGGTAGACTTTCCACTTCGGTAGGCTTCAGCCGGGCATGTCCGTACAGATATTTCTCCAGGGCAAACTCCTGGACATTCAGAGTTTCCTCGTCTCACCACCCGCCGTCAATCCGGCGCAGGGAAGTGTTGTCGACGAGGAGGCTCTTGCCCTGGGTCGTTCCCGCTGGGTCACGCTGCTCAGTGAGGTGGTGCCGCGCGCGCTGCTGGCGGAGTTGGGCCTGGCCAAGATTCTGCTCGGCGCGAGCGGCGGCGGCCAGTTCCTGGTGGTTCTTCCCAGCGAGGCGCGCGAGCCGGCCGAGGCGCTGCTCACCGCGGTACAGCAAGACATCCACCGCTTGAGCCGCGGACGCCTGAAGCTGGTTTGGGTGGCCACCGAGAATCTCGGCGATTGGAGCGTGGTCCGCAAACGCCTGGCCGAAGCCATGGCCCGCAGGCGCGGCGCGCCCGCCTCGGGTTGCGACGCGGCGTTCTTCTCGCCCGAAGGCGCGGCGGCCCCCGGCGAGTCCGACGACTACTTCACCGAGGAACTCGGCCGGAAATTCGTCGACGCGGACTTGATCGGCTGGTCGCCGGAAGAGCCCGCCCGCCTGAGTCTCGGCGTGGGCAAGCACGTCTGGAGCCTTCGCTCCAACACCGGCGAGGACAGCCTCCCGGTGGCTCGCCACACGGTTCCGTCCGACGATGGCGCCGGACGTGCCGGCGCAGCCACGCTCGCCTCTCGCGCCGAAGGACGCAGCAGTTGGGCCATCCTGCGCGGCGATGTTGACAACCTGGGCATCCGCCTGCGCCGCGCGCAATCCATCGAGGAGCACGTGCAGCTCTCGGTGATGTACAAGAATTTCTTCGCCGGAGAATTGGAAGTCATCTGCTCGCTGCCCGAGTTCTGGCGCAAGGTGAACATCCTGTACTGCGGTGGCGACGACTTCGCGGTTTACGGCGCTTGGGATGCGTTGATTCAATTGGCGCGCGAGTTGCGCCGCTTGTTTCACCGCTTCAGCGACGAGAACCTCAAGGATTTCCCCGGCCCCGACGGCAAGACCCTCACCATGGCGTTGGCTGTGGCCGGCCGTCCCGATGCGAGCTTCACGGCCGTCTATCAACAGGCGGGCGAGCAATTGGAGGCCGCCAAGAGCGCCGGCAAGGATTGCTTCTCGCTGTTCGGACGCACGCTCGAGTGGAAGCAGGTCGCCGAAGCTGCCGATCTGAAGGACGCGCTGGCGCGCATGGTGCGCGAGTTCGGCTGCCCGCGGCAGTTCTTGCAGGAATTGGCCAACCTAACCCGCCCGGAAACCGCTGTGCGCGGCCGCCTGGATCGTTTCGACAGGCCCTGGCGTCTCAATCGGCGCTTGAACCGCTTGAGCGCCGGAGTCCGCGAGCGTGAATTCCAGAAGTTGCGTACGCACGTTGCCGCGCAAATGCTCGGCAAGAGCGCGGCGCAGGTGAAACTGCGGCCCGCCGGCAGCGTGGCGGTGGGGTGGGCCCGGCTACTGACAGAGGTGTAATCTCATGGCAGAAGGTCAGCAGGAAGTTAAGAATCGAGATGCGAGACCGCGGGGAGAAGGTCGCGGCGACCGCGGCCGCCCCCCCCAGGGTAGCGGTCCGCGCGGCGAGGGTCCGCGCGGAGACCGCGACCGGGATCGCAACCGTGATGGCAGGCCCGAAGGCCCGCCCGAAATCGACATCGACAGACTTATCGCCGACAGCCTCTATCTCGATAATCAGGCTCACGGGGTGGTCAGCCGCATGCGCGACATGGACTCGGGAACCAAGAGTCAGTTGCGGCGTTTTTATAATGCCGTGCGCCGCGCCTGCCGCGCGCCCGAAGGCGAACGCCAGCATCAGTTCGTCATGCTGCGCGCCCGCTTGGCCTACACCATTGCGCGGCACGGCCTGCGCAGCCTGGATACCCTCGAGCGGTTGCTGCTCCAGGTGACACGCAAGAACAGTGCCGGGGGCTACGAACGCTTCCGGGACCTGTTCGAAGCCATCGTGGCCTACAACGAATAGCGAGGAAGCATGAGCGCCCACACTGCCAAGACCGAATTGAAGCTCATCGGGAAACTGATCCTGGAAGGCGAACTGGAATGCGAAACGGGTCTGCACATCGGAGCCGGCAAGGGATCGCTGGAAATCGGCGGCGCCGATAACCCGGTGGTCAAGGACGCTTTCGGACATCCTTACGTGCCCGGAAGTTCACTGCGCGGAAAGCTCCGGTCGCTGCTCGAACAATCCAGCGGCATGGCCGTGCCCAGCGAGCTGGTGTATTTGTCCAAGCGCCGCGGCCAGGAAGTGCGCATCCATCAGAGCGACCGTCCGGGCGACGAGATCTGCCTGTTGTTCGGCCGCAACCCGGGGCGTATGGAACGAGTCTCGGGCGACGCCCTGGAAGCCTCCAATGCGACGCCGGCCCGGCTCACCGTCTGCGACGCGCCGCTGGTGGTCGAAAGCATCACGCCCCAGATGCGCGAGAATCTCGATGACGAACTGACCGAGGTCAAGAGCGAGAACGCCATCGACCGCATCACCTCGCAGGCCAACCCGCGCACGCTCGAACGCGTGCCCGCCGGCGCCCGCTTCAAGATCCGCCTGGTGGTGGATATTCTGGCCGAAGAGGACAAACCGCTGCTGGCTTGTCTGGTGGAAGGTCTCCGGCTGATTGAGGACGACAGCCTCGGCGGCGGCGGCTCGCGCGGAAGCGGACGCGTGAAGTTCGCCAACCTGCGTTTGTGCTGGCGCGGCCGTACCTTCTACTCCGCCGGCGCCCCCGAGCAGGAGCTGATTTCCGGCGCCGGCCTGGCCGCTCTGCAGGCCCAGGTGAACGACCCGGAATTCGGCGAGAAACTCGCGGAGTAACCATGTCTTCCGGCTACCTCGTCCGCTTGCGGCCTACCGGACCGTGGCGAATCGGACCGGACTCGGGCGCCCGCGACCGGGTGGACCGCGTCTATCATAGCGATACGATTTATGCGGCGGTTTGCTCAGGGATGCGGCACCTCGGCCAACTCGACGAGTGGCTGGAGGCCACGGCGGCTTCCTCCAGCGCGCCGGCCGTGCGCTTCTCTTCGGCGTTTCCGTTTTATCGCGACACGCTGTTCGTCGAGCCGCCCAAGAGCCACTGGCCGCCTCCCCCTTCCTCCAAAGTGCGTTGGAAGGGCGCGCGCTTCGTGCCCCTCGCGATGGTGGAAGCGCTGCTGGCCGAAAAGTACCTGGACGAGGAACACTGGACGGTCGATGGCGAAAGTGAGTGTCTGATCCTTTCCTCCGGAACTAACGGCGCCGTGGGACCGTTCCGCGCCGCGGTGCGTGCCAGCGCCGCGGTGGATCGCATCACGAGTGCGAGCGTCGAGCCGCACGAAACCGCGTGCCTGGAATTCCGCGCCGGGGCCGGGCTCTGGACCGTGGCGGTTTTCGAGGACCAGGATGCCGAAAACCGTTGGGGCGAATTGGTGAAGGCCGCTTTCCGGCTGCTCGCCGATTCCGGATTCGGTGGCGAACGTTCCCGTGGTTGGGGCCACACCGCCCCGCCCGAGTTTTCCGAGGGCCAGTTTCCGGCCATGTTGCTTTCGGCTCAGCCTCCCGCGCCCTCCGGGGTAGAGGGCGAAGTGGCGCCGGTTTTCGAGACCGCCAACTGGCTGCTGTCGCTGTACAGCCCGGCCGAAGAGGACGCCGTCGATTGGCGGCGGGGCGCCTATGGCTACGTGACGCGCGGGGGGCGCGTCGAAGGCGCCCTGGGCCATGCTTCCCTCAAACGCGCGCTGCGCATGGTGACGGAAGGCTCCGTGGTGTTCGCCGGCTCGGCTCCGCGCGGGGCCGCTCCCGACGTCGCCCAAGACGGATTTGCGCATCCCGTATACCGTTATGGGCGCCCCGTGGCCGTGCCCATCCCCGTCCGGCTTCCCAGTGTCGCGAAGGTGGCGCCGTGAATTACCGACTCACCGCTCTGACTCCACTGCTGGTGGGCGACGGCGGCAGGCTTTCGCCCATCGACTACATGGTGTGGCGCGACCAGATCAACGTTCTCGACCAGCGCCGCATCTTCCGCCTGCTGACCAAGGGCCCGCGCCTGGATAGCTATCTCGCGCAACTCAAGAAGGCCGAGAGGCTCGACTTCGCCAGTTGGGGAGGCTTCGCGCAGAACTTCGCCGGCCGCCGCATACCGTTCGAAAGCCCCGCCTGCACCCCGCACTGGGAGCGCGCCTCCACCGATAACCTGCACATCCCGACCTTTGTCGCCGGACCCGGCGGGCCGTACCTGCCGGGCAGCGCGCTCAAGGGCGCGTTGCGCACCGGCATGTTGTTTGCCGGACTCACCGAAGGCGCCATGAAAGATCTGGCCACGCGTACGCAGGGCGAACGCGCTCCCCGCCGCCCGGCCGAACTGAGCGAGGACCGGCTGCTGGGCCCCTCCGGCACCACGCGCATGAAGTTCGTCGCGGCGGGCGACAGTCACCCGGTCGCATATCAGTCGTTCAAAGTCTACCTGCTCAGGGTCTCCACGCTGCTGGCTCGCGGCCCGGACCGCTTCGAGTTGGGCTGGAAGCAGAGCCCGCGTGGTTCGGTCGAATGGAAGCGTCCTGAAGATTCCACGCCCATGTTCACCGAGATGGCCGTGCCCGGCACCACCTTTGAAGGCTCCTGGCGCGAGAACCATTTCTTCGATCAACCGGAAATCGCGCGAGCCGCCAACTGGCGCCACCCCATGGACCGCTCCCACATCTTCCGCGCCGCCAATCAATACGCCGCCAGGCTCCTGGCCCTGCACAAGCAGTACGCGCAATGGACCGGCCTGGCGTTGCTCGGCCGCGCCATCGAGGAACTCGAAGCGCGCCTCTCGGAAAGCAGCGAAAACGGCCACGCGTGCCTGGTTTCCATCGGTTGGGGCGGCGGCTTACTCGGCAAGTCTTCCTGGCTGGACACCACCAATGAGGCTTACCGGCAGGTGGTCGGGCAACTGCCGTTTTACGCCCGCGCCATCCAGTCCGGACTGCCCTTCCCAAAAACGCGCCGCATCGTCTTCGTCAACAACCAACCGGCCACTTTGCCCGGCTGGGCGATGCTGGAAGTCGAGTAGCAGCCCGAGGCCCCAGGGTGCCGGGTGCCGCTGGGTTGCAGTTGCCGGAAAACAGACCAATGGTAACCTTGGCGCAAAAGTTCGGTCTGCTCAAGGGGCTTCTGCACGGTGAAGCGGCCCCGGCGGGACCATTCATGGTGACCGCCGACGTGACATCCCGCTGCAACCTGCATTGCCTGGGCTGCCGCAGCCACTCGCGCTACGCTCCTTTCCCGGTGGTACGCGCCTCCGAAATGGACGTCTCCATGTCCCTGTTCGAACGGCTCTGCGACGGCCTCCGCCGGCGGCAGACGGCCTACCTGATCTTGAGTGGCGAAGGCGAGCCCCTGCTGAACCCGCGCCTCTTCGAGTTGGTGGCCATGGGAAAGCGCGCCGGATGCCACGTCACTCTGTTCACCAACGGCACGCTGCTCAATCCAGCCAACGTCGCCTCGCTCTTCGAGTGCGGCGTGGACACCGTGCGGGTAAGTTTGTGGGCCAGTTCCCAGGAGGAATACGAACGCAACTATCCTGGCACCCCTCCCGGTTTGTTTGAGACAGTCACTCAGGGGCTGCACCGTCTCTCGGCCGCCAGCAAGGCCTCAACCGGGCGGCGCCCGCGCCTGCTCCTGCACCAACCGCTCAACCGGTACAACCTGTCAGGGTTGCGCGGATTTCTCGAACTGGCCGCCACCACGGGCTGCGACGGGGTCTCGTTTTCACCCATGCGAACCTGGGGCGGTGGCCCCTTGGAGAAGTTCCTCATCGCCGCCCAAGACCTGCCCGAACTGCGCCGCTCTCTGGTGCAGGCCCGCGGTTGGTTGGAGGCGCGTGGCCTGGGCCACAACATCCCCGAAGTGATGGCGCGCTTCGACGCGGGCGAGAACGTATGGGCAGCCTCGCCCTGCTACATCGCCTGGCTGCATGCGCGCGTACGATTGGACGGGACGGTGCAGGCCTGCTTGACGTGCGATCACAAGCTGGGCAATCTGAACCGGCAATCGCTCGAGGAGATATGGAATGGCGCGGGTTACCGCCGGTTACGCCGGGCGTTGTCCCAGCGGTCGGAGGAAGCGCTTTCAGGTGCCTGCGATTGTTCTTATTGCTGCTACCTCGCGGCCAATCTACAGGTCCACCGTTTCTACCGCTGGGTGGCGCCTCTGGCTAGACTGGGAAGATGCGCAAGTTGATTGACCACGCTCGGCTGGCGGTCGGGGCCCTCGCCACGCGCACCATTGAGCTCGACTGCGACCGTCTACCCTTCCGCTACGAGCGGCTCAGTGCGGCCAAGCTGCTGAACTGGATCGGCCTGGAGGCGTCCATCTACGCCCGCCGCACGCGGCCCTGGGGACTGCCCACGCATATTCAGGTGGAGCCCTGCAACGTCTGCAATCTGCGGTGTAGCTTGTGTCCGGTGACGGAAGGGCTGGGCGTACCGTCCGGCTTTATGGATTTCGAGCTTTTCCGGGATCTGACGAACCAGGTGTGCAACTCCGTGCTCCTCATGCTGCTTTGGGAGTGGGGCGAACCTTTCGTGCATCCGCGGATCTACGACATGATCGCCTATGCCAGTTCGAAAGGCATCAAGGTAATCTCCAGCTCGAACGGCCACCGCTTCGCCGATCCTGGACACGCCCGAAGCGTGGTAGAGTCCGGGCTCGACACGCTGATCTTCGCGCTTGACGGCATCAGTCAACCGACCTACGAGCGTTACCGGCAGGGAGGGAAACTGGAAACGGTTCTGACCGGGATCCGTAACGTGGTCGCCTCCAAGCGCGCGCTGGGAAGCCCGACGCCGCGAATCAACCTGCGCTTCATCGTCATGAAGTACAACGAGCACGAGATTCCCCTGCTCGAATCGGTCGCGCGTTCGCTGGGTGTGGATGTGCTCACCTTGAAGACCCTATACCCCGGCCACGACTGCGACCCGGCCAAGGATGCCCTGAACCCGTTTATCCCCGAGAATCCCCGCCACCAGCGCTTCCGTTACGCACCCGCGACCGGCGCCCGCGTGCGGGTTCGAGACAACCACTGCAAGCACCTGTGGAACGCGCCTTCGGTACGCTGGGATGGCAAAATGGTCTCCTGCGGATTCGACATTCACCAGCGCCGCATTTTGGGGGACCTGACCGCGTCCACGTTCCGCGATATCTGGTTTGGCGAAGCCTACCAGAAGATGCGCCGCGAATTCCGCCGCGACTGGGAAGCCCTCCCCATTTGCGGACGCTGCAGCTACGCCTGGCAGGGCGGCAATTGCGCCCGGGAGACCGTCCACGACGCCATGACCCTCTCCGGCTGAGTTTCGGGGACAGGCTACGTGATCCCAAATTCCTGAGAGCATGCGCCCCCTGAGAGCACTATGGGGGTGATGGGTCGTTTCGCCAGAGTCGTGATTCCCGAATGCGCTCACCACATCACGCAGCGCGGCAATTACCAGCAGCCTGTCTTTTATGGTGACCATGATCGGCAGGTGTATCTTCAAATCCTCAAGGAAAACGCGGCGCACTACCGAATGCGGATATTGGGCTTTCTGCCTCATGACCAACCACGTGCACCTGCTGGCGGTTCCCGAGCGCAATGATTCCTTGGCGAAAGCACTGGGCCGCACACACAACGACTATGCTCGTTGGGTACACGTGCGCGAGCGCCAGGTGGGGCACCTCTGGCAGAACCGTTTCTTCTCTTGTCCTCTGGACGAGGCCCACTGCTGGGAGGCTCTGCGCTATATCGAAATGAACCCCGTGCGAGCGGGGATCGTGGACCACGTGCAGGAATGGCCATGGTCCAGCGCTGCAGCACATCTGAACAGTGCGGGTCATGAGGGGCTCCTGGACATGTCGTCCTGGGTGGCGCGATTCGGCGCGGAGACTTGGCGGGAAGTCTTGGAACTCGGCCTGCAAGACGCGGCGATGGTCGCCCGATTGCGCGAAGCGACCCGGACCGGGCGCCCCATGGGAAGCGCGCAATTCGTGAAGAGTCTCGAGCACAACCTGGCGCGAACTCTTCATCCGATGAAGCGTGGCCCCAGCGCCAAGACTGCCTCTACCAGCGGTCAGGCGAGTTTCGGGATCACGTAGCCTGTCCCCGAAACGGAGGCCGGGCGCGAAGTTCCAGCAGCCAGCCTTTGCCGGGTTCCACGGGAATCGGGTCCGAAGGACCGAAGTGAGCCTCGGGTTGGAATCCTGGTATCGCCGGCGCGTGGAGTAGGGCGGTGTTCGCATCCAGCCCCAGAGCCTTCCAATCAAATTCCAGCCGGCATGGCGCCGCCTCTTTGGCCCAACTCGCCAAAGCGATGAGCGTGGCGCCGGGCTTCGCATAGGCCGTGGCCAGGATGTCGCCGCGGCCGGTCCGCACGGGACAGGTCGGGTCCCAGTAGCCCAGCATGCGGGCGTCCTGAATGCCGAAATCGTCCCACACTTTCCAGATGTGCTTGGGCTCGGCGCCCTGGTAGTAGCGCGCCGTCATCCCGTAGATCATCCCGCGCCAGGGATTGCCCTTGTGCTGCAACATTTCGCTGAAAAGTCCGAAGGGGATGCCGGAGATTTCCACTAACCAGTAGTCCGGCGATTCATTGTAGTCGTAGAGTTCCCCAAACCAAAGACTGTCGATGTACGGGAAGTGCTCCAGATACTTGTTCGCCGGGCTGATCCGCATGTCGTTGTACGAATATTCGTTGCCCGAGTGAAAATCGATCAGCGAGCCGGCGCGGTAGGTGTCCAGCACGCGCCGCACGCGCTTCATCACTTCGCGGTTGTAGCCGATGCCATCCAGGTACAGGCCGTCGATCTCCGTACGCTCGATGAGCCAGCGCAAGCCCTCCAGGTAGAAGTTATGCCAACGCGAGAGCGCCGTGGTGGCCACGGCGGCGTCCACGTCCCCATTGGGGAAGACGTGGTGCCAGGCGGGCTGGTAGTTCTCGACGAAGTGCTCGCGCAGCCAGACGTCCCCTCCGCCGGGTCCGCCTTCCAGGACCTCCTGGCCCAGGCTCCGCAGCGCCCACATCTCCGGAGCGCGGCTGCTCAGCTCGCGGACGGTGTAATAGAGCTTGGCCTTCAGCCCCTTCTCATGCGCCTCGCTCACATAGGCCGCCAGCTTGCCGGCCGTGAGGAATGGGTAGTTGATGTGAGGATTGACTTCGTTGGCGTGATGGATATTGATGATGGTGGCGCCCGCCTTCACGGCTTCCTCCGGCGGCGCGAAGATATGGAAGTAGCGTTGGGACCAATGCGCCGCATCCAGCGGCTTCACCGGCGTCACCAGCAGCGAGAAGCAGAACTCGAGTTCCTCTCCGGCCGCCATCTCGCGCGGGCCGCTGAAGGCGGTGAACGTGACCCGGCCGGCCGACTCGCGCACCGACGCGCCCCCGCGGCCGCCGTTGCCCCAGGCCACCGGAATGCCTTCCGGCCGCAGGTTCGACATGTGCCAGGCGTCTTGGGGGCCTTTGAGCTTACATTGGATGCCGGCGTCCGGCGCGCCCAGCCACACGCTGTCGATGGCGCGGTCGATATCCCATTTCCATTGCCACTGCGGCGGGCGGGTGCCGCCTTTGCGGCCCAGGCCCATCATGTACCCGGCGGCTTCCGGGCGCAGCGGAATTTCCAGGCGAATGTCGGCCAACCGCAGGGGCGCCTCGGCGCGCACGCGCAGCCGGTAGTTGATGTGGCCGTCGAACTCCATCTTCGCCGAAGAGTCGATGGTCAGGCCCGTGCCGCGCGCCTGCGCGGCCAGTTCTACCGACGCGGCACTCGCCCGGACCACCCGGGGAACCGCGGCGTCGACGCCGCGCGCTTGCGATTCGCGTTCCACCACCAGCGCGATGGGCGCAGCCAGGATCTCGCGGCCGTTGCTGAGAAGGCTCTCCGGCAGCGCCAGCGTCCCAAAGCGCACCGCCCGCCCGAGGCATTGGACCGTAGCGCCGCGCACTTCCAGCGGCGTGTAGGGACGCGTCACCGTGTCATCCAGACCGATGGTCGAATCGAGCCAGCGCAATCGCGCCAGGCGCCAGGAATCGCCCTCCCCCGAATCCATGGCGACCTTCGATTCCACCTCTAGAACCAGATCCAGCCGCACCGGCGCACTGCCCTTGGCGCGGAGTACTAGCGCGCCCGAATAGGCGCCCACGCGCGCATCGCGCGGAACCTCAATCCCACACCACAGCGTGCCCACTCTACCCTTCGGGATAGTAACGGATTTCCGCAAGCGCCGTCCCAGCCAGTCCTTCCCGCCCAGGTTAAAACAGCGCAAGGCGGAGGCCGGAATCGTCGCGCCCGACGCCGAGCGCAAAGCGGTGACATCCAGCATCACATCTGTGACCGGAGCCCGCGCCGCCCACACCGCCAATTGAAAAACGTAGAACTCCCCGCGCCGCGCGCGGCCGCGAAAACTTTCCGACGGCCCCGCTTCCGTCCAGCGCAACGGGACGCCCTCGAACATGCGGACGGGATGCTGGCGGCGTTCGGCGAATACCAGAAACGGCCTGGCGGGATGGCCATCGAGCAGCGAGCGCGTTTCCTCTTCGCTCGCGACGAACTCCATGGGGTCCGGACGATCGAACTCCGTGCGCCCCTGAATGTCGATTACGCGGGCGCGCGGCAAATCCGCCGCGTTACGGTAGCGCTCCACCCAGGCCGGATCCGAAGTGTCTTGCGGCGCCGTGTATTGAATGGCGTAGGCGTGCGGCACACCATTCGCCGTGTAGGGCGCGAAGTAGACGTAATACTCGCCGGCGCCGTACGGCTCGAAAACCAGGTCCGCCTGTTGCCGGTCCAGGCGGACGCAGACGAGGTTCCGCACACGGCGCCCGGTGGCGGCCTCGACAAGGTGAAGATCCTTGCCGGCCGGCTGGTCCCTGCGCCGCCAACGCAAGCGCACCGACACGGCTTCGGCTTGCGCTCTCACGCGGATGCGCGCGCGGCGCGTGCCCAGTGGAGGAAGCCAGCAACCGACGCTGCGGTCCGGCTCCGGTTCCTGCTGACCGTTTTCCACCGCCAGCGCGGCGCCCGGCACGAGTGCGAAAAACGTTCGTCTGCTGAGACGGCCGCCCATGGCTGGTCCCCTTCGCCGCTACACCGGCACGTATTGCCGCAGGTAGCGCAAACCCATACGGAACCCCACCTTGTAGTCTTCGCTGAAGGTGCCGTCGGGCAAAGGACGGCCGTAAGTGTCGTCCTCGTGCTCGATGTTCATGGAGCCTTGGTAGCCCGCATCCATCAGGACGGTGAACAGGCCCGGCCAGTCCAGACTGCCATACCCGGGGATGCGATAGCGCCACCAGCGCGTCTTATCGGGTGGATTGATGCCGCTCTTCTTCAGCACGCGCCAAAAGATCTCGGTATCTTTCAGATGCACGTTGTAGACCTTGCCCACCCAATCGCGCAGACACTGCAGCGGATCCATGAACTGGCGCACCAGGTGCGAACCGTCGAACTGAATGCCGACGAACGGCGAATCGCCGAAGGCTTTGAACAGCGCTTCGTAGCCGATGGGGCCGGTGGCCAGGTTCGGCCCTTCGGGCCAGGGTTCCCAGAGCAAGCGCACTTTGTGCTGTTCACACAACGGGAAGTACTTCTCGTTGTAGACGCGCACGATTTCGTCGACTTGCTCGGCGAAGGGGCGTCCGGGCATGTTGCCGCTCATGGTGGCCAGATACGGCACGCCCATCTTGCCGGCCATCTCGATACCTTTGGCGATATAAGCGTTGATGCTCGCCCGCTGCGCTGGATCGGGCGCGGTGTGGTTCACGGGGATGCCAAGCACGGAGATTTCCAGCCCGGCCGAGGCACATTGCTTCTTGATCTTCTCCAGTTCCTGGTCCGTCACGGTGTTCGCGTCCATGCGGCTCTTGGCAGAGCAGACCAACTCCAGGCTCTTGAAGCCTTCCGCGCGCGCGAACTCGATGTTGTCCTCGGAATACCGGCCCAGTACTCCGATCTTCGGCTTCCAACTCCTGGCGGCGGCCCCGGCCGCCTGTGTAGCGGCGGCGACGGCGGGCAGAGCGCCCAGAATGCTCCTGCGGGTATGCGTCATGATAATGTCTCTCTATGGAAAGTGGCGCGGCTTACTGCCGCCCCGGTACCTTTTCTATCACATATGGGCGGTTCGCGTCGCCATGCTCTGTAACCATGGTTCCAGTACAGAAGCGGTGCGGAATGTGCTCGCTTTGGGCGCAGATCGTGCTAAGATATTGAAGAGAAAGGGCTGCTAAATCTTTCTCGCGGACCGACCCCGGTAGATTGCCATGTATAACGCTTTCTTCGGCTTCAAAGAGTCTCCCTTCAATCTGTCTCCGGACCCTTCGTTTCTGTATCGGAGTCCGCAACACGAAGAGGCGTTAGCCAACCTCATCTACGGCGTGCAGAGCCGTAAGGGATTCATCGTTCTCACAGGTGAAGTCGGCACGGGCAAGACCACCATGCTGCAATGTCTGCGGGATTTCCTGGAGAGCCAGCGCATGGAATTCGCCTACCTCTTCAATTCCCGTCTGAACGTCGAGCAGTTCTTCGAAATGATCGCCTACGATCTCAACCTGCGCTGCCCTCGAACTTCAAAAACCGAAGTCCTGTTCGCCCTCAATAATCTTCTGATCCAGCAGGCCAACTCCGGACGCACCACGGTGCTGATCGTCGACGAGTCCCACAACCTGAGTTGGGAGCTCATGGAGGAAATCCGCTTGCTGGGCAACCTGGAGACGCGCCGCGGCAAACTCCTCCAGATCATCCTGGCCGGCCAGCCCGAGTTGGACCGGAAACTGGACGCACCGGACATGCGCCAGCTCAAGCAACGCATCGTGTTGCGCTGCCATCTGCAGCCGCTGGAAGAATCCGAGGCCATCGAATATATCCTCGCCCGCATGAGCCGCGCCGGGATGCCGAAACAAACTGTGTTTTCCGACGGCCTGCTGTCGGAAGTGTGCCTGCGAGCCCAGGGGATTCCCAGGGTCATCAATGCGCTGTGCGATAACGTCCTGCTGAACTGCTTCGCCATGGAACAGCGAGAGGCCACCATCGAAATGCTGGATGAGGTCTGCACCGACATGCGCCTGGAATGGCCGGGGCGCCACCCGCAGTTGTCCAGAAGAATCCCGTCGGAAGAGCAGTACCAGCAAAGTCCTTACTACGGGCGCGGCAACTGATCGGCCCGCCCAGCCCCACGATTCCAAATAACTATATTAATTATTAATAGTTTGCGTGTAATACACGCACGCTCTAAGGCGAACTGCTGGTTTCTCTCTTAGGATTTTTCCTAGGGTCATAAGGCAAACTACACCCTTAGAATTAAATAGTCGTCCCCGCGTAGGGGACTTGAATAGATCACCATCCCTGCGCGGCACATTGGTAAGAACCTAATAGGCGGATACGCTCATGGCTAACATTCTTCGGGATTCGCGCTTCTGCGGCATCATCTGCATGTTGTTTGTGCTGAGCATCACGGTAGGTCTCCTACCAGGAGGCGTGCTGAATCACGGCCCGGTGTTCCCGCCGAACCCGTGGGATCAGTTCGCGCACGGCCCGGTGTTCCCGCCCGAACCCGTGGGATCAGTTCGCGCACGGCCCGGTATTCCCGCCGAACCCGTGGGATCAGTTCGCGCACGGCCCGGTATTCCCCCCGAACCCGTGGGATCAGTTCGCGCATGGCCCGGTATTCCCCCCGAACCCGTGGGATCAATTCGCGCATGGCCCGGTATTCCCCCCGAACCCGTGGGATCAATTCGCGCATGGCCCGGTATTCCCCCCGAACCCGTGGGATCAATTCGCGCATGGCCCAGTGTTCCCCCCGAACCCGTGGGACCAGAGAGCTTAACGTAGATCTCCCGTTCCGGTCGATCTCAGCCGATTAGTAAGGTTGGGATAAGTGTGTAATGCAAGTTGTCCAGTGGGCCTTCATTATTGCTGGCGCGATTGTCCAAGTGTTGCTGATCGCGGCGCTTGTTCGCGGTAGCTATCGAGATTTCCCGTTTCTCTTCGCTTACGCCACAGCCTCATTCCTGGCTACCGCAGTGGAGGTAGCGGCCATCCTGGACCTGATGGGATGGTCCCGCTACACTTACAAGTACTACTGGATTAACGACGTCATCCTCCAGATTCTAATTGTGTTACTGGTGCTTTCCTTGATGCACCTCAGTTTGCAGGGGAACGCCCAGAGGCCAGTTATCATGCGGATGCTTGGTCTGGCCGTCGTCGCGGTGGCAGGCGTTTCGCTGGCGGTGTATTGGAACGAACCGCTGAACGAGAAGATGACGAATGTGGCGCGCAACCTCAGCTTTGGCGCCGTGCTGTTGAATCTGGTTTTATGGATGAGTCTGATACGCCACCGTCTGCCCGACAGGCGCGTGCTGCTGATCAGTGGAGCACTGGGCATTCAGATGGCCGGCCAAGCGATTGGACACTCACTGCGCCAAATGGCCACGCCTCGCAGGAGCGTCCCTCTGGTGATGGCGGGCAACATTGTGATCGCGGTGGCGCATGTCCTGTGCCTGTACCTGTGGTGGCAGGTCTTGCGCAAGCCTGCGGTTCAGACCTCGCGAGTGCAACGGTCCGCTTTGGAGGGCTAACTCGCACGTCGGACCCTGCGCTCCTCCTCGGGCAGTCGTACACCATTCTGCCGAAACCACCGCTGCCGGTCGCGGTCAGTCACAATCCTTTCTCGGCGAAGTTCACTGTCTCGAGGAGCCACGCCGCAGTGTGCGTTGTTCCTGCGAGGCCCGGACACGAATATGCCGCCCGCTATGGCGTGCCACCGTCCAGGCCCAACCGGCAAGATTGCCAAAGGGAACCTGTACGCAACGCATCCGGCTGACCTCGTCAAGGCGCAAGTCCGCTCCGAGCTATCCCCCAATTCAGACCACCGTGTCCTGCCCCACTCGAGTAGCTGGATCTTCGTCCCCAAACCGGCGCGGGCTGGATGCCCGGGTCTATTTCGCCGTTCTCACACCCGGCCGCGTGGGCCATCACCAGATCAACTGCCAGGTGCGAGAATCAGCCTCGCCGGACGATCCTGACGCTGGTGGCCGCGCAGGACCAGGCCGTCTAACGCCGCCAAACCATTCGAGGTGAAGGTAGGGAACTTTGACCCCCTACTCCACGAAGAGTAGACTGGTAATGACTCCCCATCCACCGGCAGGCGTGAGGCCACGAGGCGAGGCCGCCGAGTGAGGCTAAAAGGACTATATCAGCAATGCAAGAATCCGTTAACCGTAGAAACTTCCTCAGAAGCGCCGGTAGTGCCGGCGCGGCTCTCGGTCTCGCCGGCTCGGCGATGGCCGCCAAGAAACCCAAGCTCGTCGTGAAGTCCACCGGACGCGTGATTGGCGCCAACGACACGATCAACATCGGCGTGATCGGGTGCGGAGGCCGCGGAACTTACGTGGGCCGCGACGTTTGCCAAGGTCGGCGAGGGCGACAACAAGTGCAAGATCGTGGCCGTGTGCGACCTTTATGAGAAGCGCAAGAAACTCAACGCGGAGTTTCACAAATGCGAGGGATACCTCGATTTCCACGATGTCATCAACCGTAAGGACGTGGACGCCGTAATCGTGGCCACGCCGGATCACTGGCACGCGCCAGTCGCCCTGGAAGCCATGGCCAACGGCAAGGACGTCTACCTCGAAAAGCCCATGTGCCACACGGTCGCGCAGGCCAAGGAACTGATCGACACCGTGAAAGCCACCCAGCGCGTGCTGCAGGTGGGCTCGCAGACCACCTCGGCCGACATTTGGCACAAGGCCAAGAAAGTGATCGCGAGCGGCGCCATCGGTCACATGATCATGAGCCAGGGCTCCTACCACCGCAACTCGAAGGCAAGGCGAGTGGAACTACGCGATCGACCCCGGAGCCGGCCCCGACGGGAAGGGCGACAACTACATCGACTGGAAGACCTACCTGGGCCCGGCGCCCAAGCGCGCCTGGGATCCCGAGCGCTTCTTCCGCTTCCGCAAGTTCTGGGATTATTCGGGCGGCATCGCGACCGATCTGTTCTTCCACGTGGCCGCGCCCCTGAACATTTGCTGGTCCTCTCCGCAGTTCCCTTACAAGGTGATGGCCGGCGGCGGCATCTATGTGTTCAAGGATCGCGAAGTGCCGGACACGTTCCACCTGATCGCGGAATACGCCCAGGGACATTCGGTGGTGCTGACCTCTTCGATGGCCAATTCGCAGCACATTCCGGGCACCATCCGCGGCCACCTGGGAACCATCATCCTGGTGGAGCACGGGCAGTTCGAGGGAACCGCCGAATACATCACGCTGAAGCCCGAAAAGCGCGTGATGACGCCGGAATACGAAGGCAAGTACGGCACCCAGGATCAGAAGATCGCGCTCGATACCAAGGACGCGATGACCGCTCACATCGACAACTTCCTGAGCTGCGTTCGCAGCCGCCAGAAGCCCACCCTGGATGTGGAAACCGCGGCGCGCGCGCAGGTGCTCATCACCATGTCGGTGGAGAGCTACCGTCAGGGCCGCGTGCTGTATTTCGACGAGAAGAATTTCCAGGTACTCCCTACGCCTCCGAAGGTGTAGTTCTTCGGTAGTTGATCGGCGCCGGACGGTGCGACAAACACCGGCCGGCGCCGATTTTCCGTTATCCACGCGAATCGTTCCAGGCTCCCCGTGTTTTGCACACCCCGCGGCAACCTGGGAGGAATTCTCGCAAGCAGTGGCCGGCACGCTATCATGAGCAAATCGGCATCATGCGATTCCTCATCACGCTCCTTTCATGCACTCTCCTGAGCCTGGCCCAGGAATGGTCTCTCGAGCGCCTCTATACCAGGCCCTTCGTCTGGGGCACCACGCCATCGGACCTCACCTGGTCGAAGAAAGGCCACACGCTGGTCTTCACCTGGAACGCCCTGGGCGGCCGCTTCATGGACCTGTACGCCTATCATCCGGACCAGCGCAAACTCACGCGATTGACGGACTTCGAAAACGTGAAGGACGAACTCAACGCGAGCGAGGCGGAGAAAGATCCGCGTCTGCGCGTCTACCTGGCGCCGGCCGGTGGAATCGGCGACTTCGACGTTTCGAGAGACGGGGCGCGCGTGGCCTTCAGCTACCAAGGCGATCTTTACCTGGTCCGCACCGGCGCCGCCCAACCGCCCTTCCGGCTGACGCGCACGAAAACCGGAGAGGACTCGCCGCGATTCTCGCCCGATGGAACCAAGCTCGCCTATACGCGCGCGGGCCAGGTGCTTGTGCAGGATCTCGGCAACGGTCAGCTTTGGCAGGCCACCGACATCGAGGCGGAAGCCGGACAGCTCAGCGGTTGGCGCTGGTCGCCGGATGGGCGCTGGTTCGTGTGCATGGTGCGCCGCGGCGAGGGACGCCAGACGCTCATCCCCAACTACTCGGGACGCTTCGTCATGGCGCGCCCGTTTCCGCGCAGCGTGGCAGGCGACCAACCGCGGGAAACCGAATTGTTCGTAGTCGCAAGCGAAGGCGGTAAGCCCAAGACTCTCGAGAACGGGCCGTTGGGTAACCGCGTCTACCTGGAAATGCCCGACTGGTCGCCGGATTCCACCAAGCTGCTGGTGCGCGTCACGCACCCGGGCATGAAGCAGCGGCAGGTAGTGGTAATCGATCGCGAAACCGGCCGGGCACGCGTGGTGCACGAAGAGAAGGATGAGAAGTGGGTAAGCTCCGCCTACGCCGCCTGGTCGCCCGATTCACGGCAAGTGCTGTTCTCGAGCGAGCGCGACGGATGGTCGCATCTCTACGTCGCGGCGGCCGAAGGCGGCGCAGCGCGGCAGTTGACCAGGGGCCCGTTCGAAGTGCGGGCCGAAATGTTCTCGTTCGACCCGCAGTGGATCGGCGATTACATCTATTACCCCTCCACCGAGGTGAGCCCGTCCGAGCGGCATCTGTACCGCATCCAGCCGGACGGCTCGGACAAGCGCAAACTCTCGACTCGCGCGGGGCTCAACGTCGCGCAAGTCTCCGAGGACGGCCAACACATCGCCTGGCTGTTGGCGGACCTGAAGAATCCGTTGGATCTTTACGTGGACCAGCGCCGCGTGACCACTTCGCCGCGCGCCGAATTCGCCAGGTACGAATGGCCGGAAACGCGCTTCGTCCAATTCCCTTCCCGCGGCGACTCCAAGACGGTGGCCGCGAAAGTGCTTCTGCCGCCCGGCTACCGTTTGGAGGACAAGAGCGCGCCGCCACGCCCGGCGGTGCTGTTCATACACGGCTCGGGCTATGCCACCAGCGTCTTGAAACAGTGGGGCAGCTATGACGAAAAGCGCTTCGCGTTCAACTGCTATCTGGCGCATCGGGGTTACGTCGTGCTGGATATGGATTACCGCGGCAGTTCCGGCTACGGCCGGGATTGGCGCACGGACGTCTACCTTCATATGGGAGGAGCGGATCTGGATGACGTTTTAGGCGGCGTCGAGTACCTGCGCGGCCTGGGTAACGTGGATAGGAAGCGCATCGGCATTTGGGGCGTCAGCTACGGCGGCTTCATGACCAACATGGCCATGTTCCTGTCGCCGGACACCTTTCGCGCCGGCTCTTCCTGGGCCGCGGTGAACGACTGGGAAAACTACAACGCCTACTACACCACCGAACGGCTCAACACGCCGGAGCGCAATCCGGAAGCTTACCGCCGCAGCTCGCCCATTCACTTTTCGTCCCGGCTTAAGAACCCGCTGCTCATCGTGCATGGAATGGTGGACAACAATGTTCTGTTCCAGGACGCCGTGCAGCTTACCGAAAAGCTGATTCACGAAGGCAAGAGCTTCGACCAGATCTACTACCCGGAGGAGAATCACGGCTTCGTGCGCGACGAAACGCTCCTGGACGCCTATCGCCGTACGGCCGACTGGTTCGCGAAGCATCTCCAGTGAAGCTCCCGCGCCTGTATCCGATTCTCGACATCGCGCCCGTCGCGCGCCTGGGCGGTTCGCATCCGGGATCGAAGGGATCTTCCGAATTTCGTTTGAGGATGGGGCAATGGCAGCAGACGATCAAACCATGAACCGAGGCCTGGTCAAAGGACTCGGCCTTCTCGACTCCACGACACTCGTTATGGGTTCCATGATCGGCTCAGGTATCTTCATCGTGCCGGCCGACATCTCCCGGCAGGTGGATTCGCCCGCCTTGATGATCATGACGTGGGTTGTCACGGCCGTGCTCACCATCATCGCGGCCTTGAGCTATGGCGAGCTGGCCGCGGCCATGCCCAAGGCCGGCGGCCAGTACGTCTATCTGCGCGAAGCCTTCGGCCCCATGTTCGGTTTCCTTTACGGCTGGACGCTCTTCACGGTGATTCAGACCGGCACCCTCGCCGCCGTGGCCGTGGCCTTCGCGAAGTTCACGGGTGTATTCTTCCCTGCCATTTCGGCTGATAATTACCTGTTGCGCATCGGTCCGCTCGGCATCAACACGCAGCAACTGCTGGCCATCGCCGTGCTCGTGCTGCTCACTTGGGTCAACACACGCGGCATCCGCGCCGGCGCCACTGTCCAGAACACTTTCACCTTCGCCAAAATCGCCGCGCTCGTTGGCTTGGTGGGGCTGGGCATCGCCTTCGGGCGAAACTCCGAGGCCGTGGCCAGCAATTTCGGCGACTTCTGGCGCAATGCCGACTGGTCCTGGAACGCCGTGCGGCTGACGGGCGTCGCCATGGTGGGCGCGCTGTTTTCATCGGATGCCTGGAACAACGTGACGTTCACCGCCGGGGAAGTCCGCAACCCGCGACGCAACCTGCCGTTGTCGCTCGCGGTGGGCGTGGGTCTGGTCTCGCTCCTCTATCTGGCCACCAATTTCGTCTACCTCTATGTGCTGCCCTTCGGCGCGATTCAACATGCGGCTGAAGACCGCGTCGCCACCGCCGCCGCGGGTACCATCCTGGGACCCGTGGCCGTGCAGGTGATGGCGGCGGCCATCATGATCTCCACCTTCGGTTGCCTGAACGGCATGATCCTGGCCGGGGCGCGCGTTTACTATGCCATGGCGCTGGACGGGTTGTTCTTTAAGCGCGTGGCCAGGATCCATCCCGAACGGCACACACCGGTGGTTTCGCTGATCGTGCAATGCGTCTGGGCCTCCCTGTTGACGCTTACCGGAAGGTACAGCGACTTGCTCGACTATGTTATATTTGCAGTTTTACTTTTCTACATTCTGACGATCGCGGGGCTGTTCGTACTCCGGCGTACGCGGCCTGAGATGGAACGGCCCTATCGCGCGATAGGATATCCGCTCCTGCCGTTGTTCTACATTGTGGTTGCCGGGATGATAGAGATATTGCTGTTGTTCTACAAGCCGGACTACACGTGGCCCGGACTCCTGCTGGTGCTGTTGGGCATTCCGGTGTACTTGATCTGGCGTGGAAGAGAGGTCCGAACACCATGAGTCTGTTTGCGCGGAAGCCCTTGGAGCGCATTCTCTCCGAGTCGGAGGGAGGCGAACACACGCTGAAGCGTACGCTAGGCCCTGCCAGCCTGGTGATGCTGGGCATTGGCGCGATCATCGGCGCGGGACTTTTTTCTCTCACCGGCATTGCCGCCGCCGAGAACGCCGGGCCGGCCATCGCCATCTCGTTCGCCATCGCCGCGGTGGGCTGCGCCTTTGCCGGCATGTGCTACAGCGAGTTTTCCACCATGATCCCCATCGCCGGCAGCGCTTACACCTACGCCTATTCGACCATGGGCGAACTGCTGGCCTGGATCATCGGATGGGACCTGGTGCTGGAGTACGCCGTGGGCGCCGCGACGGTCTCCATTAGCTGGTCCGCGTATGTGGTCAGCCTGTTCCACGATTTTGGGATCAACCTTCCCGCACACTTGGTGGCTTCGCCCTGGCAACCGCTCAAGCTTGCCAACGGGGAAACCATCTACGGCATTATCAACCTGCCCGCGGTGTTGATCGTGGTGCTGGTTTCCTTCCTGCTGATGAGGGGTATCAAGGAATCGGCCAACGTAAACGGCGTGATCGTCGTAATCAAGGTGGCCGTGGTCCTGGTTTTCATCGGAGTGGGGGTCTGGTACATCAAGGCCGCCAACTATACACCCTTCATTCCGCCCAACACCGGCACGTTTGGCGAGTACGGCTGGAGCGGCATCATGCGGGCGGCGGGCGTTATCTTCTTTGCCTACATCGGGTTCGATGCCGTTTCCACGGCCGCGCAGGAAGCCAAGAACCCCCAACGCGACATGCCCATCGGCATCATCGGCTCGCTCATTATTTGCACCATCCTGTACGTGCTCTTCGCCTTGGTTCTCACGGGCCTGGTGCACTACACGCAGTTCAAAGGCTCCGCGGCCCCGGTGGCCCTGGCCATCGAACAGACGCCCTTTGCCTGGCTCAAGATGGCCGTGAAGCTGGCCATCATCGCGGGCTTCACTTCCGTGATCCTGGTGATGCTGCTGGGACAATCCCGTGTGTTCTTCGCCATGTCGCGCGACGGCCTGTTGCCCAGGCTGTTTTCCGACATCCACCCCAAGTTCCGGACGCCGTGGCGCTCGAACCTGTTGTTCATGGTGTTCGTGAGCCTGTTTTCGGCCTTCTCGCCCATCTCGGTGGTGGGTCACATGACCAGCATCGGCACGCTGTTCGCCTTCGTGATCGTCTGCGCCGGCATCATGGTGATGCGCAAGACCCAGCCGAACTTGCCGCGCCCGTTCAAGACCCCGCTGGTGCCCCTGGTGCCCATCCTCGGCATGCTGGTTTGCTTCTCCATGATGTTCTCCCTGGGCTGGGAGAACTGGGCCCGCCTGTTCACCTGGCTCGCCCTGGGGCTGTGCATCTACTTCGGCTATAGCCGGACGCATAGCAAGTTGCGGTCGCACTAGGAGCCAGGAGGGGGCACCGAGGGCAGAACTGAGAGCCGGAGCGCGTCTCTAAGAAGCTTCCGTAAGGTACCCAAAAAACTCCTTCAGGTGCTCAGGGAAGGCAAGTCAAAGTACTTACCCCACATGGCGAATCCAACCAGTTAGCCGCCCACGTAGCGCATGCCTCCGGCTTGCAGGGCGTTTCTTGCAGGCACCTCCCGTAACAGACCACTACGGGCAGTCGGAGACAACCTAAGCGCAATGTAAACAAAGCGGAACAGATCGAAGGCGGTATGGGCAGTGTCGCAATCCCGCGAAAGCAGGGTTTTCCGCTATATAGGACCCGGAATAAACAGAAAGGGCCTCACGGGATGAGGCCCTCCCCACAGAACCGAAACTTTACCGCAGGCAGCGGCTATTTATCCTTCCCGGCTGCTGACACCGGGGCTTCTCGCACCGGATTCGTAGGTACTACGACCTCCGGCTTTTCAGGAAGAACCCTCCGAGTAGCAACCCGGCTCCCAGAAGCATCGACAAGGTTCCCGGCTCAGGAACACCTCGATCAACCACCGCGATGCCGTCCAGGGCCGGACCAAAACTGCTCCCGGTGGTTGTACTCTGGAAGGACAGCGTGTGGAACCCGGCTGCGGAGTCGTAAACAAAGTTGTAGAGGTTCAGCTCCCAATGCATCTGAGTCTTGGAGCTGTCACTTTGGTAACTGTACGCGTAAGGTCCCGGCAGACCGTTCGACACCTGAACGTTCATGAACACTTCCCCATAATTGTGATCTCCGCCGGTGCCAAGCACAGCCCCGGCCGGCGCTCCGGACATCAGGAACTGAATGCTGTAGAGCTGCCCATTCACCAACCCAAGCGAAGAAAGATCGTAGGCCATCGCGCCTGAACTTACCACGTTATCTGTGGTCGTGTTGAGGTGTATTGAGTTGGTGAGTCCGTCACCGTTGCTAGTGGCGCTCGTGTCCCACCCATTGGCTGCTCCCGACGGCGTTGCGGCCCATGAGCGGACCCATTTGACTCCACCACTGGTAACGGTCCAGCCGTCCAAGCTCGTGTCGCCTGTCAGGAGAAACTTGCTGTTCTCGGTGTCAGCGAAGACGCAGTTGTTGCTTGCAGTCGGCGTGCAGTCTGTGAAACTACCATTTGGAATTGGCGTGCCAAAAGAAACAGCCGCCACAACCAAAAGAATCGATACTACCGTAATGAACTTCTTCATGCCATATCCTCCGTTGGCGAAACAAATGCTGAACCACCGCGCTTGCAGTGGCCCTCCGTTGTCCCGCAGTTCGTTCGGTACTCCCATACTATATCCCACTACGTGTTTAAATGCAATGCTAATAAGTACTATGGAACAACAGGCGGCGAATGAATCGCCGGCCTGCCGGGCGGCAGGTGGAGAAGGCCACAGGCCCAGTAGGTGGACGTCGGTTAGAACAGCCTGAGGCTCGGCGCAGCGCGACCTGAGATCCATCACCGCTCCTCCGCAGACAATATATTGTAGAATCAATACTATAGGTGGCTCCATGATCTTCTTGAGCCGCGGGGCCTTTATCCT
The DNA here is from genome assembly GCA_963745655.1 of Terriglobales bacterium. GTDB lineage: Bacteria > Acidobacteriota > Terriglobia > Bryobacterales > Bryobacteraceae > JAJFUV01. Next base: position 378,191 of record CAVUYK010000001.1, read on the forward strand.
GGCCGTAATCCGTCCGTTGGAGGTCCGGTTCAGGCCGGCGCCAAGGGACACTGTGCGTCAAGGAATGGGCCGTGCTCAGTTTGGATGATACCGGCACCGGCGGCCTGTTGGCGGTCGAGAGCGAGGCCGGCAACAGACACCCTGACCCAGCCCAGCGGCATTTGGATTAGACCGGTCCGGATTCGCCCGACAGTTCGACCCCGTAGCCGAGTTCGCACAGCAGGTCCCCGGCCTGGAGCAGAAACTCGGCGTGCTCCCCAGGGGTCATCTCCGACCGCCAGCGCCCGATGCGAGACGGTTGGGGCGGGAACATCGTCAAACGCTGCTGGTCGATCCGCTGTTCGTGGCTGACCAGAATGGAACCATCGGGGCGCAGGCGCGTGCGGTGCTCCGCGAGCCGCTCGGGCGTATGCTCCCAGTAGTTCAACATACACGAATCGAACTCCAGCCGCAGGAAGTCGCAGATCCACCGCAACACCGTTGACGGATCGCGCACCAGCGCCTCATAGCGCACCTCTCTGTAGCGAGCTTGGACCTCACGCGCAGCTTGGCGCGTTCCACGCACTACATTCGCCCAGTGCGCGGCCAAGCCGGCCATTTCGCGGGTCGGCGCAAACCAGCGTTCGCGCAGTGACAGCGCGACATCGCGCCCATCGCGGATGATGTGCAGGAAGTGAGCCTCCGGCAGTAGTCTCGCGATGCTGCCGATCTGCTGGCTGTGCGCCGGTGTTTTGTCGCCGTAGCGTGGCTTGTTCTGTGATTGCGCGTAGAGCCGGTAGAACGCCCGAACGCCCTCGGCTGGGTCGAAGGGTTCAATCGCCTGGAGCACGGAATGGAAGGACTCCGCGGCGATGCCAAAATCACCCCAGGCCGGCGACTCCGGTGGGTAGTTAGTGATCTGGCGGAAGAAGCTTTCGCGGCTGGCGGGACCGTCCGCCTCATCCCCGAAGGGCAGCCACAAGAAGCCCGTCTCGGGGGGGATCGCCATCTGTGGGTGCGCATCGATCATGAAACGTAGGAGGGTGTTACCCGAGCGTGGCGCTCCTACAATGACGGGCATGGGTGGCAGGTTCACATCGCTCCCGTTGACGGCGCCGGCACATCCGGGCGTCAACATTGCTAGCATCGCACTTGCTCGGCGGAACTGCAAACGCTTGCGAGGGGGGGACCGTACTCGCAGGCGATCCAGGCCCGCTTGCCCGTGCTGCAGCGGATCGGGTCGTCCTCGATGCCAGTCCATTCCCGCAGCCAACGGCCAAGCTTCAGCACTGTGATATCGTCCGGCGACCTCTGCACTTGGCCCTCTGATCGCAGGATCTCCAGGCGAGTCTGGCCTTCGGGCGTCGGATGTCCCGAATCCTGCGCGAGTCCGAGGGGGTGGTGTACTCGCCCCACGCAGGTTCGCCTATGGCCGCCGCAGACTTACCCGGACAAGGCGCCGGCGCATAGATAGGTCAGGTCCCAACGCGCACCAAACATTGGTTGTCGCCGCAGTTGCCCATCTGATCCAGCCACGCAACTGATTCCTGTACCAGCGTGAGATGCAGCGTATATACGCCTGGCGTGCTCGGTGCTGTCACCTGTAATCCATATCGAAAATGACTCCCCGGCGGTAATGGTGGATATAATTCACTCCGGACGCCTTCCCATACTATACAACCATCACTTCCAAACCAATGATATGACAAGAATACCGGGTAATCTCCCAAGACTCGTCAGTACGCTCGTCGACTCATTCATAACGATGACAAATGCATCGTAACTGTCCTCCGGTTCAACGCTGTCGGGCGCAGCCGACAAGTGAACCTGAATACGGGACAGCTCTGAATGCGACAAAGCCTTCATACGAAGCGTCTCTCCCAGCCTGCGGAGTTTGCCTTCCGCGCGTCTGGCCCTCTGTTCAGGCACCGCAAGCTGCTGCGCCAGGAAGAAAGTGTTGGATGTAGGTGCAATTGCGTCCAAAAACTCGGCTGCCGCCAGTCGCTCGGCAGGCCAGTCAGCGATAAACGACCGCCGGAACTCCTGGATGCCAGCAAGATAGTGCTCCACTAGGACGGCTGTTGCTGCAAACAGGCCTTCACAGCCGCGCACTCTCTCTGTCACATTGGCGGCATCGGCGGCATCATATCGTTTAAGTTGACTGGATACAGTTTGTGTCGTGGCTGGCAACTGAAACGTACGCAGGCCGAAATTCCTACGCCTTAACAGGTCGTAGTTCTCAGTCGTAATGAGTTCCCCAAAACCAGCCGCATCACACAGAATGACGGCGCATCCTGTCGCCAATGCCTCTAAAGCAGAGCGCCCTTTGGCAAAGACAACATCATAATTGCGCATTATGCACTCAGGGTCCATGCGGTCGGTCCCCATGCCCAGCCCGACAACATCGAGCGACATCTCTGCTGCATCGCACGCCTCCGCGATGGCTTCCAGGTGATTCGCTTCCGTCAAAGAGTTGCTGAGTATAAGTGCACGCTTGGGGGTGCCTGGTAGCGCGGATCTTCGCGGAAATCTCTGCAAGTCAACCGGGTTCTGGTGCATGCTGACGAGGTCTTCGGGAATGCTGTAGAAGAACACCAATGCGTCCCGGGCGTGCTCGCTGACAGCGAGATACCTCATGATGCGTGGAAGCTTGGGAGCGAGTGCGTCTGGCGATCCCCAGCCATGGCAGACGAATATGGCGGGAGTCTCCGGAAACCGCATCATTGCCGCGACCGTCTCGATGGGTGAATTTCCGTGAATAATGTCAGGCCGCAGAAGCTTGCCCACGGAATCAAGGACCGGGATGCCGGCCTGCAGCAACTCGGACGAAACGGCTCCCAAACGGCGGCAGTACACCGATGGGCGGTGACCTTGTCGAAAGAGTTCCAGAGCGAAGTCTCTCACATAAAGGGACCCACCCGCGGGTCCCTCCATCGTCTGGATAGTCAACAGCACACTAAGCGATTCAGACTTGCACGAAATCTGTCCGCCGGAAGGAGTTTGCGTGATCACTTGGCTGGATGTCATATCACCCTAGATCCGGCAGTTTGAAGCGCGCCTGGCGATGTGGCGTAGTTTGGCCTTCCCAGTACGCCGGTACCGACCAGATCCACTCGTATTTCTCTCGTTCACCCAACCTCGCAAAGTTCAGCTTATGTCCAACTTCCGTGAACAGAAATGTTGTTTCCAGAATCGACAGGCTGTTAGCTCGACTCTCTCTGAGATTCTATCACTACCGTCCAAGACAACTTTGACTTCTAGTTTGCTCATGCGATGACTTTGACAACGCAAGAAGTCAACATCTGGGCAACCTGGCCGGCTCTCCTCGCTTTCCCGGATTTACGGCTCTGAACAGGAATTTGTAGAGTACCCCAGTTTTATGGGGTTTCCGCGATTGGCGCTCGTCGGTTTGGATCAGGCTGGGCGGCTTTGGAAGGAGGTTGTCCCCGATGCAGAGTGGAAGGGCCTTACACACACCGTCGAACCGACGGACCACTTCCTGCACCAAACTTGCTTCCAAGGAGTACTCGCCGGGAATCTCAGGGGCGCAAGCAGCCATCATCCGGCGCGCCGTTTCCCCGCGCTCCAGAGACCATGCGTTCCTGTAGAATCCTTTCCGCAACTTCCAGATCCTGAGATCGACCTATAGCTAGCCGTCGCACACCGAGACGTCTAATCCTGGAATTCGGATACAATGGTCGCTTGACCGCAGCAATGCCGACCGCCGTACGGCCCCCGCGAGGGTTCCAGTGGAAATCCTGATCGGCGCCTTGGTCGGGTTTGTCATTGGCCTGACCGGGCTGGGAGCAGGCATTCTGATGACCCCGATTCTGATTCTGGGGTTGAAGATGCCGCCTTCGGCGAGCGTGGGCGCGGCGCTTATCTTCTCCACCGTCGTGAAACTCTTCGCCGGCGGAGTGTACCTGTGGCGCGGGCAGGTGTCGGCCAGGACGCTCCTGGCGCTGGTTGCCGGCGGCGTTCCGGGTGCCCTGGGCGGCTCCTGGCTGCTCTACCGTGGCCACTGGAAGGGACACGAGGACACGGTCACGCTCGCGCTGGGGCTGCTGATTCTGCTGACCACCACGCTCGAATGGCGTCGCGGGCGAAAGGCGCACGGCGGCGAAGCCATCCAGACGCGGCACGGGATTCTGGCAATGTTGGCGATCCCGATCGGCGCGTCGGTGGGATTCTCCTCGGCCGGCGCGGGATCGCTCGGCACGCTCGCGCTGTTGCGCTTCACCTCGCTCACGCCCGTCCAGGTGGTGGGCACCGACATCCTCTTCGGGCTGGCGCTCTCGGCTACTGGCGGATTGGCGCACGTGTTCAGCGGCACCGTGGATGCGATGTTCATCGCCAAGCTACTCGCGGGCGGTTTGGCCGGCGGCCTGGTGGGCGCCCGGCTGGCCGATAAGTTGCCGGCCGCCACGCTGCGGCACTGGTTGGTGTTCGCCCTCGCCGCGCTTGGCGCGGTGCTTGTCGCGCGCAGCGCGATGGCCATTCTCCGCGTTGTATGATGGAGAGTTTGAACGGGGGAAATGATTCGCAGTCACCTGGCTGAACTCGAAGCCGAGAGCATCTACATCATCCGGGAAGTGGCCGCCGAGTTCGCCAGACCCGTCATGCTGTATTCGATCGGTAAGGACTCTTCCGTCATGCTGCAGTTGGCGCGGAAGGCGTTCCACCCGGGCCGTATTCCCTTTCCGCTGCTGCACGTCGACACCACCTACAAGTTCCCCGAGATGATCGAATTCCGCGACCGCCGCGCGAGAGAGCTGGGCGTGGATCTGATCGTCCACACCAACCGCCGTGCGCTTGAGGAAGGCGCCACTCCCTTTGCGCTGGGCACCACCAGGTGCTGCCAGCTTCTGAAAACGCAGGCGCTGCTGGATGCGCTGAGTGAGGGCGGCTTCGACGCGGCCTTCGGCGGCGCCCGCCGCGAGGAAGAAAAATCCCGCGCCAAGGAGCGGGTGTTCTCCATCCGCGACAAGTTCGGTCAATGGGACCCGCGCAACCAGCGCCCCGAGTTGTGGAATCTCTACAACTCGCGCATCAACCCGGGCGAGAGCGTGCGCGTCTTCCCGCTGTCGAATTGGACCGAGATCGACGTGTGGAGCTACATCCAGCAGGAATCCATTCCCGTGGTTCCGCTCTATTTCGCGCGCCGGCGCGAGGTGGTGAATCGCGGCGGAATGCTCATCCCGCTCTACCACGACATGCCGCTCCGGGAAGGCGAAAAGGTCGAGCGCATCATGTGCCGCATGCGCTCGCTGGGCTGCACGTTCTGCACCGGCGCCGTGCTCTCAGATGCCACCACCATCCCCGAAATCATCGAGGAGCTCAAGCGCTCGCGCCTTTCCGAACGGCAGAACCGCGCCATCGATCACGACCAGGAAGGCTCCATGGAACTCAAGAAGCGGGAAGGATACTTTTGAACGCGCCGTCCGGCTCCGTGGAACTTCTGCGGTTCTCCACCGCCGGCAGCGTCGACGACGGCAAATCCACGCTGATCGGCCGCCTGCTGCACGACACCGGCTGCGTGTACGAAGACCAGTGGGCCGGCGTGATGGCCGCCGCCCAACGGCGCAACGAGCCGGGCCTCGAGTTCGCTTATCTCACCGACGGCTTGCGCGCCGAACGCGAGCAAGGCATCACCATCGACGTGGCCTACCGGCATTTCTCCACGCCGCGCCGCCGCTTCATTCTCGCCGACACGCCCGGACACGAGCAGTACACGCGCAACATGGCCACGGGCGCGTCGACGGCCGGCCTGGCCGTGGTTCTGGTGGACGCCGCCAACGGCTTCGTGACCCAATCGCGCCGCCACACCTACATCGCGCACCTGCTGGGCACGCCGCTGGTGGTGCTGGCGGTGAACAAGATGGACCTGGTGGACTACCGCGAAGAAGTCTTCGACGATATTAAGAGGCAGTTCACGGAATTCGCCGCCCGGTTGGGTCTGCGCGACGTCATGGCGATTCCAGTCAGCGCCCTGGTGGGCGATAACGTGGCGCGGACCAGCCAGCGCATGCCCTGGTACACGGGTCCCAGCCTGCTCGAATATCTCGAGACGGTGCCGCTGCCCGCGGTGGAAGCCGCCGGTCCCGCGCGCTTCCCGGTGCAGTATGTGATCTGGGCGCCGCCGTCGTTCCGCGGCTACGCCGGTCAAGTGGCTTCCGGCGCACTACATGCCGGCGACTCCGTGGTGGCGCTGCCTTCGGGACGGCACTCGCGCGTCGCCTCCATTTCAACCATCGACGGCGAGCTGGCCGAAGCTACGCCGCGCACCGGGGTCGCCGTGCGCCTGGAAGACGAACTCGACATCGGCCGCGGTGACATGATTGTTGGCGCCGAACATCTCCCCACCATTTCGCGGCACATCCGCGCCACCGTGGTGTGGATGGACCAGCGTCCGCTCGAACCCGGACGCGCGTACCTGATTAAACACACCACGCAGCAGGTTTACGCCACCGTCGATCGCGTACTGCACAAGGTGGACATGGACACGCTGGCTCCACAACCAGCCGACCGTCTGACTCTCAACGAGATTGGCGCCGTCGCCATCGAGACCTATCGTCCGCTGTTCACCGACCCCTACCGCCACAATCGTGTCACCGGCGCTTTCATCCTGATCGATCCGGCCAGCAATGCCACGGTGGCCGCCGGCATGATCGCCGATGGCGAGGACGTGCCACGCGCGGCCGCGCCCGAGCCCGCTGCCGAAGCGCAGGCGGCGCCGTTCACGCTCTGGCTCACGCTCCGGCGCGACGTCGCCGTGGTACTGCAGGCGCTACTCGAAGGCCGCGGCATCCGCGTGGACGTGCTAGGCGAGGAAGCCGCGCGTTTCCTGCCCGAACTCGTTCAGGTTCTTCGCGACGCCGGACGCAACCTGATCGCCGTGGCGGAAAGCGCTACGCCGGAAGTCAAGAGTCGCGCGCGCACGCTCACCGGTGAGGAGCGCTTCCTCGATCTGGACCAGATGACGTTGCCGGCCGACCCGGCCGTGGCGTCTGAATTCGTCATGCACCTGCTTGGCGAAAAAGGCTGGGTGAGCGCGGCGGTGCGGCCGTCCGCGCGGCAGCGCGGCGTCACCGTGTGGTTCACGGGCTTGAGCGGCGCCGGCAAGACGACCATTTCGCGCGCGGTCGAGAACCACCTGCGCGCCTCCGGCTACCGTGTCGAGGTGCTGGACGGCGACGAACTGCGGCACACGCTCGGCAAGGGACTGCACTTTTCGAAAGAGGACCGCGACGAGAACATCCGCCGCATCGGCTACGTAGCCAGCCTGCTCACGCGCAACGGCGTCATGGTGCTGGTCTCGGTGATTTCACCCTACCGCGAGATCCGCGACAGGATCCGCGACGAGATCCGGCACTTCGCCGAAGTCTTCGTGAACACACCGCTGGAAGTCTGCGAGCAACGCGACGTCAAGGGACTTTACCGCAAGGCGCGCGCCGGCGTCATCCGCCAGTTCACCGGCATCGACGATCCGTACGAAGTTCCGCTCAGCCCGGAGATCGAGTGCCGCACGGCCGAGGAAGGCGTCGAGGCATGCGCCGCACGCGTCCTGGCCTGGCTACGCGCCAACGGCTATATCGCCTGAGCGCGCGCGCGCCGCGAGTGCCTGAGAACATCCGCGCCGCTCAGACGATCTGTTCGTTCACGGGGTCCCATTTCACCTTGCGTTCCTTGAAGTAGCTCTCCACGGACATGACGATGGTGACGGCCTCTTCGAAGGCGCGGTCGATGCCGCAACGCGGGACTTGGCCGCTGCGGATGCAATCGATCCAATCCCGCTGGTGGCTGGTGACTTCGAGGTCGCCGCGCTTGAAGGCGTACTCGGGGTCGGGCAACGCTATGTGCGGATCGAGGCCGGCGGCTTCGGATTTTTTCTGGGCTTCGGAGAGTTTCTTCGCGTAGCCAGGCTTCCACTCGGCGCCGTAAAGGCGACAGTAGTCGGAGGAGACTTCGATGGTTGCGTCGCGGCCGAAAATATAGGTGTTCGTGCCGTGATGGCGGTTGTGGAAGGTGCAGGCGAAGGTGCAGGCGAGTTGCTTCTTCGGGTAATCGAACAGGACGTGCCACTGGTCGGGCACTTCGCGGTCCTGCTTCCAGAAATAAAGCGCGCCCTGGGTCTGGACGGCTTCGGGGATGCCCATGCCGAGGATGGTATTGATGCCGTCCCACTGGTGGCTCATGAGGTCGCCGGCGATGCCGGTGCCGTATTCCCACCAGCAGCGCCAGCGGAAGAAACGTTCGGGGTCGAACTTGGTCTTGACGCTGGCATTCTCCTGGAAACGTTCCCAGTCGACGGTCTGCGGTCGCGTCGGCGGGCAGCACCTGGTTGTCGTAGCGGGTGTAGAACTGCCATTCCGGCCAGGGGCTGGTGCGGTCGATGTAGGTGCGCGCCAGGACGGTCTTGCCGAGCTTGCCGGACTGGAAGATCTCGCGGGCCTTGATGTAGGTGGGATCGCTGTTCTGGTGGTGGCCGAGCTGGAGGGTCACCTTGTTCTCGCGCACGGCCTTGCGGATGTCCTTGGCTTCCTGCAAGGTCCGGCACATGCCCTTCTCGACATAGACGTGCTTCTTCATTTGCGCGGCGCGAATGGCCATGGGGGCGTGCCAGAAGTCGGGCGTGGCGATGACCACCGCGTCGATGTCCTTCGAGGCGATGGCCTTCTCCCACTCCTTGGTGGTCACCGCCTGTTTGTTGAAGGCCATCTTCTGGCGCCCGGGCGAGGTTGCCGTCGTAGAGATCGCAGATCATGCGGATCTCGGTGTTCGGGCACTCCTGCACATGCTCGAGCAGGTAGATGCCGCGGGTGCCGACACCGATCATGGCGACGCCGATGCGGTCGTTGGGGTTGCGCTGGGCCAGAATGGCGGGCGCGGCGATGGTGCTCCGAACTGCCGCTGCGTTCAGAGAAGTGCTCGACGATCCATAGTGTCTCTCTAGTACTGCATCACGCGCCGGACGTAGTCGCGGCTGAGCCGAACACTCTCGCCGTAGCGGCGCGTGGGCTCGAAGTCTCTCTCGTGGGCGAGTTCGATCACCAGGTCGCCCGCGAAGCCGATTTCGTGCAGCAGCTTTCCGATGGCGGTGTAGTCGATGACGCCTTCGGCCAGCGTCTCGGGCCATTTGCCGTCGGCCTTCTCGTTGCGCAGGTGGGCGAAGACCATGCCGGCCACGGCGGCGGATGAAATCGACCGGATCGACCTTGGCGCGGAACAGCCAGCCCAGGTCGGGTCCCAGCTTGATTCCGGGATGCGTTCGAGCGTGCCGTTCAGGTCGTGCTCGCCGTCGCGGACCTCATAGACGTGGTTGTGCAGGTTCGGCACGACGCCGTGATCGGCGCACAGCTCATCATCTGGCGGAGCACGTCGGCCTGCGCGTCGAACTCGGCCTCGCGTCTTCTTGCGGCGCGCGTCGCCGACGCAAATCCCCAGCGTGCGCCCGCCCACCGAAGCCAGCCGCTCGATCACGGTGCGGGCCTGAGAGAGCGCTTCGGCGTGGGTCGAGCGGTCCCAGAGGTTCGCGGACCACGAAGTTCCGATGACGGGCAATCCGTGGCGCCGGGAGAGTGCGCGAATCCGGCCGAGCGCGCCGTCGTGGAGTAGCACCGGGTGCATCAGTTCGATCCCGTCGAGGTTGGCGCGGCCGAGTTCCGCGAAGACTGGTCGAGCACCGGGGTGGGATCGTTGCCGGGCTGTTTGGCGGCGTAGACCCAGAGGTGCGCGCCGACGTTTACTTTTTTCCTGGGAGCGAGGGCGAAAAGGAAAGCGCGTCTACGCAGGGGGATTCCATTCATCATAGGGTCCTCGCGGGTCGCCTCAAAATCGAACAATTGTACCGTACCGGTGGCGTTAACGGCATGTGAAGTTGGCGTCGTCGTCGAACTTGCGCTCAGCCTGAATGCTGCCGGGAGCGGCGCCGCGCGGCCAGCCACTCGCGCCAGGCATCCAGGCCCACGCCGGTGGTCGAAGACACTTCGAGAATCTCCATGGCCGGATGCACTTTGCGGGCGTTTTCGCGCGCGGCGGCGATGTCGAAGGGCACGTAGGGCAGCAGATCGATCTTGGTCAGCACCATCAGTTCGGCGCGGTGGAAGATGCCCGGATACTTGAGCGGCTTGTCTTCGCCTTCGGTGACGCTGAGCAGCACGATCTTGGCCGCTTCGCCCAAATCGTAGGAGGTGGGGCAAACCAGGTTGCCGACGTTTTCGACGAGCAGCAGATCCAGGCTCGCCAGGTCCCAATCCGCCAGCGCCTTCTCCACCATGCGCGCGTCCAGGTGGCAGGCGCCGCCGGTGGTGATCTGCTTGACCGGATAGCCGAAGCGCGCCAGGCGCCGCGCGTCGTTGTCGGTCTGTATGTCGCCGGTGAGCACCGCCACGCGCGTGCCTGGAGCGAAGCCTTCCAGCGTGCGCTCCAGCAGCGCGGTCTTGCCGGAACCAGGCGAGCTGATCAAGTTCACCGCCAGCACGCCGTGTTGGCGATAGCGCTCGCGCAGTTCGGCCGCCACGCGGTCGTTCTCGCTCAGGACCTTCTTTTCCACACTCACGCGGTTCATGTCTCTTCTATCTCCAAATACGCAATTTCGAGTTCGTCTCCGCCCGCAAAGCGCGTTTCGGTGGACGCGCATTTCGGGCACACCAGGACGTAGTCCACTACTTCGAACACCGTTTCGCACGCCTGGCAGCGGTGCGCGTGCGGGCGCCAATCAATGGAAAGATCCAGCGGCTCGAGGTCGCTTCCCTTCACCAACGCTTCGAAGCAGAAGCGCAGCGAATCGCGATCCACGGCCGACAACTCTCCCACGCGCAGCTCCACTTTCACCGCGCGGGCGCCGTCGCGGCGCGCCATTTCGATGCGCACGGTTTCGAGGATGTTCGTGGCTATGCCGAGTTCGTGCATCAGCAGATCCTGGGAAGCTGTCCGCCGCTGAGCATATCGACCACGCGCGTGGTGCCGAAGGCGGTGCGCAACGTGACCATGCCGGGATGCGCCTCGGTCACCGTGCCGATGATGACCGCGCTGCGCCCGAGCGGATGCTGGCGCATCGCCTCCAGTACGGCATCGGCCGCGCTCGGGATCCACGATGGCCACCAGCTTGCCTTCGTTGGCGACATAGAGCGGATCGAGGCCCAGCATCTCGCAGGCGCCGCGCACTGCCTCGCGAATCGGGATGCGCTCTTCTTCGAGCAGCATGCCCACCTCGGACGCGGCGGCGATTTCGTTCAGCGTGCTGGACAGGCCGCCGCGCGTGGGATCGCGCAAGCAACGGATGGCGGTGCTGGCTTCCAGCATCGCGGCCACCAGCGTGTGCAGCGCCGCGCTGTCGCTTTCGAGCGAGCGTGGCGAATTCCAGGCCCTCGCGCTCGGCCATGATGGCGATGCCGTGATCGCCCACCGAGCCGCTGAGCAGAATGCGGTCGCCCGGCCGCGCCTGGTTGGCCGACAATTGGAGGCCTTCGCGCACCAGGCCGACGCCGCTGGTGTTGATGAACAGGCCGTCGCCTTTGCCCTTCTCCACCACCTTGGTGTCGCCGGTGACGACCGGCACGCCGGCTTCGCGCGCCGCGCGCGCCATGGATTCCACCACGCGGCGCAGCGTCTCGATGGGCAGCCCTTCTTCGATGATGAATGCGGCGCTCAGAAACAGCGGCATGGCGCCGCCCATGGCGAGATCGTTGACGGTGCCGTGCACGGCCAGCGAGCCGATGTCGCCGCCGCGAAAAATCAGCGGCTTGACGACGAACGAATCGGTGGTGAAGGCCAGCCGCATGCCCTTCACTTCCACGATGGCCTGATCGTCCAGCTTTTCGAGGATCGGATTCTCGAGCGCCGGCAGGAACACGTCGCGCATCAGCTCGGCCGAGAGCTTGCCTCCGCTGCCGTGGCCCAGCAGCACTTCGGTGTCGGTTGTAAGCGGCGCCGGGCACGCGAACGGGGTGCGACGCAATCGGTTCTTTCACCGGCAGGTTCTCCGTACGGCGACGCCAAGCGTGCGGCGGTACTGATAGTAGGCCGCACAGGCGCCTTCGGCGGAAACCATGGGCGCGCCCAGCGGCTTCTCGGGCGTGCAGCGCGTGCCGAAGGCGGGGCAATCGATGGGCTTCTTCAGACCTCTGCAGAACCTGGGCGCTGATGCACTCGGCGGGCTCTTCGGCGGTAACGTCTTCCAGGCCGAACACCTTCTCCGCATCGAAGGCCGCGTACTCCTCGCGCAACCGCAGTCCGCTCACCGCGATGCTGCCCATGCCGCGCCATTTTCGGTCGCACACTTCAAACACCTCGTTCGATGAGCGCCTGCGCGGTGCGGTTCCCCTCGCGCGTGACCGATCGCGCGTACTGATTTTCCACCTCGGCGCGTCCTTCCTCGAGCTGCTCCACCAGCATCAGGATGGCGCGCAGCAGATCGAGCGGCTCGAACCCGGCCACCACGATCGGCACGTGGTAGTCGCGAGCAAGCTCTTCGTACTGCCAATAGCCCATCACGGTGCAGACGTGCCCGGGCGCGATGAAACCCTGCACCCGATTGCCGCCCGCGCCCAGCAGCAACCGTATGGCCGGCGGCACCAGCACGTGCGAGACCAGCATGGAGAAGTTCTTCAGCCCTTCGCGCTGGGCCTGGTAGACGGCCATGGCGTTGGCCGGCGCCGTGGTTTCGAAGCCGATGCCGAAGAAACACCACCCGGCGGTTCGGATTGGCGCGCGCGATCTTGAGCGCCTCCATGGGCGTGTAGGCGATGCGCACGTCGCCACCGGCGGCCTTCACGCGCAACAGGTCGCCGTCCGATCCGGGCACCCGCAGCATGTCGCCGTAACAGACAAGCGTGGCATCGCTCATCGAGGCGATGCGAATGGCTTTGTTCACCGTTTCCAGCGGCGTCACGCAGACCGGGCACCCGGGGCCGTGAACCAGTTCGATGTGCCGCGGCAACAGTTCGTCGATGCCGTAGCGCATCAATGTGTGCGTCTGGCCGCCGCAGATTTCCATGAGCACCCAGGGCCGCGCCGCCACGCGCGCAATCTCCCCGGCCACGGTGTGCGCGAGCTTGGAGTCCCGGTACTCGTCGATGTATTTCATGATGGGCCCACGGCCACTTGCCCCTGCAGCGGTCTAACTTCAATTCTATCGTGCGGCTCGCGGCGTTTGTTACCATCGGCATTTATGCCCGGTGTGAAGTCCACGTCTCCGGCCGAAGCGACCGTCAAGGCCGTCGCCCTCGGCATCTTTCTGGCGTTCGTTTTCGGCGCCGCGAATGCCTACTTGGGAATGAAGGCCGGGCAAACCGTGGCGGCCACCATCCCGGCCGCCGTCATCGCCATGGCGTTGTTCCGATTGCCGGCCTTTCGCGGCGGCGTGCTGGAACAGAACATCACGCGCACGGCGGCGTCGGTGGGCGAGGCGCTCATCGCCGGGGCCATCTACACCATCCCGTCGTTCGTAATGGTGGAGATGGACGGCGTGCGGCTGTGGCAGGATCTCCCCTCGCACTACTGGGAAGCTTCCATGGTGATGGCCACCGGCGGGTTGATCGGCGTGCTGTTCATCGTCCTGCTACGGCGCCCGCTGTGCGTCGATGCCGACCTGCCCTGGCCGGAAAGCGTGGCCAGCGCGGAGATTGTGAAGGCGGGCGACAAAGCCGGCGAAGCCATGCGCTACATTTTCGGCGCCATGGGATTCGGCGGCCTCATCCAGATTCTCAAAAGCGACAAAGGGCTCCTGATCCTGCGCGAATACAGCGAAGGGTTCCTGGCCTTCCCGCGGTCGGTAGTGCAACACTTCAATTTCCGCAAGGAGCCGCTGGCGTCGGTGGCGCACACGGGCGGGATTGCGTGGGCCACGCCGGCGCTTTCGCCCGCGCTCATCGGCGTGGGCTACATCGTGGGCCCGCAACTGGCTTCCATCAACGTGAGCGGCGGCATCCTGGCGTGGTGGGTATTGATCCCGCTGCTCTTGTTTTTCGATCCGGATCTCACCACGCGTTTGGGCGCGGGCCAGAGCGTGAGCTGGGATGTGGCCGCTTACACGGTTTGGTACAACGTGGTGCGACCCATCGCGGTGGGCACCATGCTGGTGGGCGCCTGCTACACGCTTTACAGCATGCGCGGCTCGATTGTCCGCAGCCTGCACGGCGCCTGGCAAGCCTCCACCAAAGCGGCGCACGAAGGCGCGGCGGTGGAACGCACGGAACACGACATACCGGTGAAGTGGGTGATCGGCGGCATCGTGGCGCTGCTGGTGCCCATCACAGCCATCTACTACTACTTCACCGGCGGCTGGATGGCCGCCGTGGTAGCCGCGGTTCTGATGACGCTCACCGGCTTCCTGCTCTCGGCCGTGGGCGGTTACCTGGTGGGTTTAGTGGGCAGTTCGAACCAGCCGTTGAGCGGTCTGACGCTGTCGGCGCTGGTGCTCAGCGCGCTCATCATGGTGGCCATCGGCGTGAAGGGCGCATCCGGGGTGGCCGCGGTGTTGGGCGTGGCGGCGGTGGTCGCCTGCGCGTGTTCGGTTTCCGGATCGCTCATTCAGGACCTGAAGGCCGGCCACCTGCTGGGCGGCACGCCGTGGAAGATGCAGGTGGTGGAACTGGTCACGGTGGCGCTGCTGAGTTTCTTCCTGATGCTGCCGATCATCGCGCTGCACCAGGCCAACCTCGCCACCGGCGGCATCGGCGGACGCGCGCTGCCGGCCCCGCAAGCGGGCCTGATGGCGCAGTTGGCCAAGGGCATCGTGGGCGGCCAGATGGCCTGGGGCTTGCTGGCCATGGGCGCGGCCTTCGGCATCGCGCTGGTGCTGTGCGGGGCGCGCGCGCCCATGCTGATCGCCGTGGGCATGTACCTTCCGTTCGAGACTTCCTCGGCCATCTTCGTGGGCGGGATGATGAAGTGGATCACGGACCGCGTGGCGGCCCGCTACAGCGACTCGGACAAAGCCCGCGTCGAGGAGCGCGGGACGCTGCTGGCCAGCGGCCTGATCGCGGGCGAGGCCATCGTCGGCATTGTGCTGGCCGTGACGTTCCTGGCCGGGCTATCTTCCATCACGCGCCTGCTGGCCGGCTCCGACGAGTTCAGCTTCTACCCCGCACTGGGCGGTTGGTGCGCGCTACTCGCTTTTGCCAGTCTGGCGTACGTGCTCATTCGAATTCCGACGCGACGAAAACCGTGATGCAGGCATCCCGGCGCCGGCCCCCACCGCCTTGGGGCAACGTCTTGGCCATTTCGTGTGAAGCGCTTTACAGCCGGAGGGAGATGCCGGCGGAGACTTCCGTTTGGTGCAGCAGACCGCTGCCGCCGAGGTCGAATGGTTTCCCGGTCTGGTACTGGCGCAAGTCGAAGCGGACGCCGAACATATCGGTCAGCTTCAGTTTCACGCCGCCACCGTAGTTGAAGCCCATCTTATTGGTCCCCTGCCCGGAGGTCACGGAAGCACCGGGAGGCACGAAGTTGCTGAAATGCGCTCCGCCGGTGGCGAAGGGACGAATTCGGCTGCCCTCCGGCGTCCCATACACGAGGAAGTTGTAGAAGCCCTGGTGGATGGCCATGCCCGCGTTTGAACTGGACGAGGATTGGTAATTGAGCGAGGTGCGGTTGTAAGCGTAGCCAATCTCGTGGCCGAAGAATCTGTTCGGATTCAAGGTGAACCGGAAAGCCATCCGAAAACCATTGCCCAGAGAAAGGTCGTCGACGCCCGCGGCCGCACCGGAAACGCTGCCCAGCACCTTGTTGCTGAGCGCGGATACGCCTCCGCTAACTGACACCTCGGCCATCTGCGCGGACGCCGCGCCGGCAAACACAAAGAGCGCTAATGTTGCAAAAAGCTTCTTCATTCGCATTCTCCTCAGGTCTTGTCTACAGCAGTACGACGTGCAATTCGCCCGGTCCGTGTACACCCCGAACAAGGATTTGTTCGATGTCCGCGGTACGGCTGGGCCCCGTAATCAGCACCATCGAACTGGTCCGTTCAGCGGGATCGGGCAAAATGGTGAACAACTCGTCCAGCCCGGACAACAGTTTGGATTTGTCCACGACGGCGATGTGCACCGGTGGCAGCAGACTGACCATGCGCGCCTCTTCGGCCGAAGACAGCATCACCAGGCTGCCGGTTTCCGCCAGCGCGTAGTCCGCGCCGGTGATGCCGAATTCGGCCGTCGAGCACGCTTCTCTCAACTCCGGCTCCGTACGGAAGCCGGCACGCACCCCCGGGAGCCCCGTGATCCCGCACTCCGCAAGCAGCGGAGCGTTGGAGGCGACAGCGGTCTTACCTCCCACAAGTTGGGCCACGTAAGCGCGCGCATCCTCCCGGCTCGCCGCGCGATACGTCTTGCCCGATAACTTTTCGATGCAGGAGAAGAAGGTCTGGATGCGACTTTCGAGATCCATTACGGGAATTACAATCCGCGCTGCCGGGGTTTCGATGGGCACCTGGCCGGCGCTGCGCCCCAGCGCCGTGCGCACCTTGTGAAGAATATAGTCCCGGGCCATCAGTTCTTCTCCGCTTTCACGCGCGCGCGCCACAACTGCCGGAAACTCTGCTCGGGGAGCGGCGGCAGATCCCGTTCCTGCAACCAGGCCTTCAAGGGGCCCACGCGCATAAACGGAAGCACGTTGCGGATCAAGCCGCCTTCGGCCGGAGCCGGCAGCGCGGCCGCGCCCATCATGCCACCCAATTCGAATAACTTGGGATGCTCCATCAGCCACGCCCAGGCTCGGAAAATCAGGTGCTCCAGCCAATTGGTTCCGTCTTTCGCCTTGGCCTTGTTCACCTCCGAGCGCAGCGCCAGCAGGAGCTTGGGAATCTCGATCTTCACCGGGCAGACGTCCGCGCAGGCGCCGCACAGGCTGGAGGCGAACGGCAGCCAGGGATTCTGCAGCACGCCTTGATACTGCGGCGTGATGATGGCGCCGATCGGTCCGGAGTATACCCACGGATAGTTGTGCCCGCCGATTTTGCGATACACGGGGCAGTGGTTGAGGCACGCGCCGCAGCGGATGCAATACAGCGACTGCCGCTTCTCGCGATCGGCCAGCAGCTTGGTCCGGCCGTTGTCCAGCAGGATCAGGTAAAACTCTTCGGGCCCGTCGATCTCGCCCGTGCGCCGCGGTCCGCTGAGGAACGAAGTGTAAACGGTGAGCGGCTGACCCGTCGCGCTGCGGCCCAGGAGTTTCAGAAACGTAGCCAGATCCGCGGCGCGCGGCACCAGCTTTTCGATCCCCGCCACCGCGACGTGGACTTTCGGCACAGTGGTGGTGAATCGCCCGTTGCCTTCGTTGGTCGCGATGACCACGGCGCCCGAATCCGCCACCAGGAAATTCGCGCCCGTGATGCCGATGCCGGCGTGCAGAAACTTCTCGCGAAGCACGCCGCGGGCGATCTTGGTCTGCTTCTCAATCACCTCTTCCCGTTCAACGCCCAACTTTTCGGTGAACAGGTCCGCCACCTGGTAGCGCGTCATGTGCAGGGCCGGCAGGACTATGTGGTAGGGCTTTTGGTGCGCGAGCTGGATGATGAACTCGCCCAAGTCGGTTTCGACAGGCTCCAGCCCGTGCTGCGCCAGGCGTTCGTTCAGGTCGAACTCCTCGGTCACCATGGACTTGGATTTCACGATCAGATTGGTGTTCTTCTCGCGCGCCAACTTCACCAGAAAATCCACCACCTCTCCGCCGTCGCGGCACCACACCACTTTGCCGCCTTGCTCGATCACCTTGGCTTCAAGCTGTTCGAGGTAGTAGTCGAGATTCTCGATGGTGTGCCGCTTGATTCGGTTGGCCTGGTCGCGCAATTCCTGGTACTCCGGCAGCACGTCCGCATCCACCACGGCTTTGCGTTTGTCAATCATCCGCGCCGTCCCCGAATAGACGGCGTTCTGCAAACGGTCGTCGGCGAGGGCTTCCCCGATCTTCACTAGCGGAATGGCTGGCATATTCTTGGCTACCTGCTGGCAAGCACTTCGGCGATGTGCATGGTCGAAATGGAGTGGCCGGCGCGTGAGAGCGTCCCCTGAATCTGCATCAGGCAACTGGCGTCCAATCCGATGACTACGTCGGCGCCGGAACTCACGATGGCGTCCACCTTGGCCCGCGCCATACCGCCGGAAATCTCGGGCATCTTCACCGAGAACGTTCCGCCGAATCCGCAACATTCTTCCGGCGGGTTCATCTCGCGCAACTCCAGCCCGCGCACTTTTCCGAGCAACCGGCGCGGACCGTCCTTGATGCCCAGATCGCGCAGCGCGTGGCAACTGTCGTGGAAGGTCCCCACGCGTTCCAGGCGCGCGCCCACATCTTCCACCTTGGCCACTTCGAGCAGGAACTTGGTGAACTCCCAGACGCGGGGTTCCACTTTCCGCGTCAGTTCCAGCCACTCCGGCTCCTTCTCGAACAGCTCGTGAAAATGGTGCGTGATCATGGACGTGCAGGATCCCGAAGGCACCACGATATACTCGGCGTCCCGGAACACCTTCAGAAAGTGGCGCGCCACGGTGCGCGCTTCCTCGTGATAGCCGCTGTTGAACGCCGGTTGGCCGCAACAGGTTTGCGCTTCGGGAAAGTCGATTTCGTAGCCCAGGCGTTCCAGCACCTCCGACATGGCCAGGCCGACCTTCGGATATAGCTCGTCGACGATGCAGGTGACAAAGAGCGAAACGCGTGGGCCCATGAAACCAAAATTGTAGCATCCTGAAGGATTACAATAGCTTTGAACATGTCGCAATCCGCCAACTACACCGCTCAAAAGATGGTCGTCGACGGCCTGGACGTGACGCGGCTCACCGATGCCGCTCACGCCACCGAGGTTTCCATCGCCCTGGCCATGGGCAACAACTCCTACGAAATGAAAGTGAACGGCACAAACGTGTTTTGGATGCCATTCACCAATTTGAAGGAATGGCGAGCCCAGCCCGCCTTCGCCGGCAATCCGTTTCTCGCGCCCTGGGCCAACCGTCTCGGCGAGGACGCCTTTTACGCCAACGGCAAGAAATACTTACTGAACCGCGGCCTGGGCAATATTCGTTCCGACAACCACGGCAAGGCCATCCACGGGCTGCTCATGTATTCGAACGCGTGGAAACTTACCTCGCTGGAAGCCGATGCGGCGGGCGCGCACGCCACCTGCCGGCTGGAATTCTTCCGCTACCCGGACCTGATGGCGCAGTTTCCTTTCGCGCACTCGCTCGAAATGACCTACCGGCTGCAAGACGGCGCGCTGGAAGTGGAAACGGTGATTGAGAATCTGGCCGCCGAACCGATGCCGGTGTCCATCGGCTACCATCCCTATTTCAAGATTCACGACGCGCCGCGGGACGCCTGGAAAGTCCACGTGGCCGCGCGCGAGCACGTGGAACTATCGAACCTGCTCACGCCCACCGGCGTGCGCAAGCCGGTCGCACTGCCGGACCCGGTGTCTCTCCAGACCACCGAACTCGACGACGTTTTCACGAACCTGGTGCGCGGCGCGGACGGCCGCGCCGAATTCTGGGTGGAAGGCGCGAAACAGCGCATCACGGTAGTCTACGGCCCCAAGTACGACGTCGCGGTCATCTACGCGCCCAAGGGCAAGGACTTCATCTGCTTCGAGCCCATGGCCGCCGTCACCAACGCCATGAACCTCGCGCACGAAGGTTTGTACAAGGAACTGCAATCCATCCCGCCGGGCGGCAAATGGTGGGAGAGTTTCTGGGTGAAGGCCTCAGGCTTCTAACGCGGCCCTCGACCGCTCCCTCACGGTCGCGGCTCAGATTCCGCTTCCGAGCCGCGACCGTGAGGGAGCGGCCATGTTTAACGCGGCCCACGCGCGCGCGTCTACCAGTTCGAATCGACACCCGGCATGAGAATGTCGGCGATGGCGCGGCCGGTGAGCGCGGTGGCCACGTCTTCGTCGGTATGCGCCGGTTTCGGCGTTTTCGTTTCGACCGGCGGCCGGCGATGCAGCATGCCGAAGTCGGCGGCGTTCTCGGGATTAGTGATGTAGCGGTCGAACTTGCGTACGGCGGCGAGGGCGCGCGGGTCCTTCTCGACGTGGTTGTACCACCAGGTCAGCACGTTCACAACTCCGGCCGAACGGCGCCGGTCCGGGAATGGCCGCCGGTTCCAGGGGCTCCTATTGGTGGCGGGCCGCAGCATCGGCTTCGTATTACCCCAGCTTCCGTCGGCGTTCTGCGTGCGCAGCACGAACTCAATCACCGGCTTGAACTTCTTACGTACCTCGGCTTGCCATTCCGGCTTTCCGCAATGCAGATCGAAGCTGAGGATGCCTTCGCCCACGTAGGTGACGTTGGTGTAGCGCAGGCGGTCCCAGAGGTTGAAGTCGTTTTCCGGATCGCCTTTCACGTTCGGATCGGCGTATTCGCCGGGTAGAATGTACGGGATCACACCATCCTGGCGAATGGTGTCGAGAACCCATCGCACGGCGTTGTGGCCCCACTGGCGGTACTTCTCCTCGCCGGTTTTGGTGTACATCCAGATGAGCGTTTCGCCGCCCACTAGCGCCGACGATACGGTGTAATCGTCCTCGTACAGTCGCAAGATGGTGCCGTCCGGCTTGGCGCGAAAACCCGTGCCGAGCGCGCCCGACGGCCGGATCAACTTGTCGCGCTCGATGGCCTCGACCAGGCGGCGCAGCGCGGCGAAGTACTTGGCGCGGCGCTCCGCGCTGGCGTGTTTGTCGAGCGCCAGGATTTCGCCCAGCGCGTTGGCCGTGTCGGCCAGATAGATGTTCCCGTAGCCGGTGCCCCAGTAGCCGTTGGGCATCTGCTTGGCGAGCAGCGCGTCGCCGTGCGCCAGGGCGACGTCGAGATAGCGCCGCTCTCCCAGAATTTGATAGCCCGCCACCAGCGTGCGCATGTAGTAGCCGGCCACGAAGATGGTGGGCATGTCGCGCTTGTTTTGCACGATGTAGTCGCACAGCTCCCGCAACTCGCGCCGCGTGGCGTCGCAGTTGTTGCAGAAAGGACTGGGCTGGCCGGCCAGGGCGGCGGCGGCCCCCAGCAACAAGCTCAGGATGAGACGGATCACGCGCGCATCCCTCCAACCGCTATACGTACCATTAGGACATCACCATGATGCCACCTACAGGATTATACTGCCGCGGCGGCAGCCTCTATCAATATTTCCCGGCGGTTTTCAGCGCGGCCTCGATGGTCGCAAGCGGCAGCAGCAGGGATAACGGCGCATCCAGCAGAGGTACAGCACCATAGCCGGCATACCATCCTGCCACCCTTTCATTCTTGGCGTCGATGACCAGCACGACGCCGCCAACTTCCGCCGATGCCAGCAGGCAGCGTCTGCCCGCCGCCAGCAGAAGCTGTCCGCCAAGACCCTGCCCCTGTACCCTGCGATCCACGGCCAAACGCGCCAACCGGAAACCCGGCACGTCGTGGCGTGCCAGCCCGCGCCTTACGATCTCCGGCGTTCGGGCATATTCAATGGAAGCGGGGCTCAGGCTGTAGATAGCCGAGAATGGTTTTGTTATCGGTATCGTCGATCGCAAGGAATGTTTTCGCGCCGCCCAGTTCGTGGCTCTTGCGGGCGTAACGGCGCAAGTATTCGTTCAACGCTTCTTCGCCGCAGTCGAAGGCTTCCCGATCATGTTTCTTCTTGATCGGCTCTTCGTGCCATGCCG
The DNA here is from genome assembly GCA_963745655.1 of Terriglobales bacterium. Taxonomy (GTDB): domain Bacteria; phylum Acidobacteriota; class Terriglobia; order Bryobacterales; family Bryobacteraceae; genus JAJFUV01. The sequence continues at coordinate 399,792 of CAVUYK010000001.1, forward strand.
TCACGATCATGACCGCTGTGGCAACGCCCGCGCGGCAGCCCGCAGTCTGGCGTTCGGCGCAGGCGGATTCTCCAGCAGGTCCAGAACCCGCCGACTGTCCCTCGCGGAGAGCCGCACATGTTCGGATTCCTCGATGACGGCCTTGGCGGCACGCAACGCGTGCCGAATGACGAAATCCGTCAGGTCGGTGTGCTTCAGCGCCACCGCCCGCAAGAGCATCGCTTTTTCCTCGGCGCCGAATTCGTAAGGACATCCGGCTATTGTCTTCGACCGCTACTCTTGGCATGGCGTGACTGCCTCCTTCCTGTACACATTCAAATAGTACATCAGGCCACGGTTCGAGTCAATCCAAAGGAACCCCCTTTTCCCACAGAGGCCATTTTCAGGTACAATAGATGTATAGGTGTTTATCTGCCTAACTGCATAGGTGCCATATGGGATGAAGCTGCTGTCCGCTGGAACATCAAGGTCTCCAAGGAGACCGACCTTACCCTGCGCACCTTTCTGGGCTCCCAGGGCGCGAAAAAGGGCGACCTCTCGAAATTCATCGAAGAGGCCGTGCGCTGGCGCGTGTTTCATCGCACCGTCCAGGACATCAAGGCGCGCAACGCCGATACCGATCCGGACGAGCTGCAGGGCATCATTGACGATGCCGTGCGCGAGGTGCGCGACGACCGGCGCGCCAAAGGGAAAGCCGGCAAAGTCTGATGCGCGTGGTGCTCGATACCAACATCCTGGTTTCCGCCCTCATGGTCCAAATGGGTTACCCGGCGGCGGTCTACCGCGCCTGGCAGGAAGGGTATTTCACGCTCCTGACCTGCGCGGAGCAGCTCGACGAGTTGCGGGCCACGCTGCGCAAGCCCGCGATCGCGGAGCGCATCAAGCCCTATCAGGCTGGCCGCCTCGTGAACGAAATGAAAAGTCTTGCCGAGGAGGTGGGCTCGCTGCCGCGCGTCCAGCGCTCCCCCGATCCCACCGACGATTTTCTTCTGGCTCTGTCCGAAGCGGGCAAAGCCGATTACCTGGTGACAGGCGACAAGGGCGGGCTGCTCGCCCTCGCCCGCCACCACGGCACGCGCATTGTGTCCGCGCGCGAATTCGCGGCGTTGTTCGCATGACTGTCCCCGCCCAGTTTGCCCCGGACGCGCCGGCTTTGCGCCTGGTGCGCGGCCAGGATGAGACAGGTCCCGCGCGCATCCCTGAACCGCTACACGTACTCCCACTGGCGCAGCCACTGGTAGTCGGGCGTCAGCTTGGCCCACATCTGGCGGCCGGCGCGCTCCAGTTCGGCCCGTTCCTTGAGATCCAGCCGGCGGCGTTCCTGAATGGCGCGCGCCACGTTATCCACCTGGTGCGCGTTGATCAGGCCCGGAATGGGAGCCGTGATGCCGGGATTGCCCAGAATGTAACGGATGGCCAGGCGCGCGCGCTTGTCGTCATCCTCGCGATGCGGGCTGTTGAGAGAGGCGTTGCCGGTGAACAGCGTGTTGTTGGCGAACGGCTTGATGCCCAGCACCCCGACGTCGTACTTCTTGACCGCGTCGAACACGCTGTCGTCGGGCAGTGCCTTGCTGTTGGCCGTGTAAGGGAACAGCACCACGTCCATGACGTCCGGGTAGGTCTCGATCATGCTCTTGAGCCAGACGCGGTTGTGGCTGGACACGCCGGTGTGGCGCGCCAGGCCGCGGCGCTTGGCCTGCTCCATGGCTTTCATGGCGCCCGACTCGATGGCCTGCAACTCGCCCAGATCCTCCACCATCTGCTCGGGCAGCGTGATGCGCCACAGGTCCACGTACTCGAGACCGGATTCGCGCAAGCCGTCCTCCAGGCCCTTGATCAGCGACTCGGCGGCGCGATACGGACCGAACCTCGATTCGCGCACGCTCCAGGAGTATCCGAAATAGATCTTGTCGCGGCGCCTCTTGAGCACCTTGCTGTAGGCCATCACTTCGGGACCGGCGCAGGCGTCGATGTAGTTGATGCCCACTTCCAGACACCGCGTGATGACTTCGTCGCGGTTCTTCAGAAAGGCCGGATTGTTGACGTTCACGTGGTCGGTTTGCGAGTAGCCCTCGCCGTTGAATCCGCCGCCCAGCATGGTGGCCACGCGTTTCCAGTGCCCCCCCATGCACACGGCCGACACATGCATGCCGGTCTTGCCCAGACGGCGGTATTCCATCTTGGGGTTGTAGCTCGGGATCTTCGACGGATCGAGGGATGCGGGGCGCGCCGCAGCCAGTTTCGCCGCCATCGCGCCGCCTATGAATTCGCGCCGGTTCATAATATCCTCCCTAATGGCTATGCACTTGACTCAGCTAGCCCGCGTCTGTGGAGCCAAGTGGGGCGGGCGCCCTCGCCCGCGGCTGGCCCCCTGGCCGGCCTGCCAGTAGGCGGACGGGGGCGTCCGCCGCGGTCCAGGGGGACCGCCCCACCAAGCCGAGACCAGAGCGATTACCTGAGTCAAGTGCATACCCAGTTTCTCCTTTTCCGCGAAATCGACTAGGCCGGCAAGTTCCAGGCGTCGTTCCAGAACACCTTGGAGCCGGAACGGTAGGCCATGGATGCCATCGCGCAGGCCACGGTTGAGTAGTAAGCGGCTTCTTCGTTCACCACGGTCTTCTGGCGCGTGCGGATGCACTCGAGCCAGTTCAAGAGATTCCACTTCGCCCAAGCCTGCGGGCCGGGGCCTTTGGCGGCGGGAGACGGCGTGTTGCGCTTGTTCGGCACAAACTCCCAGGCCGTATCGCGCACGTAGCGCTCCGCCATCAACGTCCCTCCGGTGCCGCGCAGCTCGACGCCCGCCGTGGTCTTGACGTCCGGGCAGGTCAGCGACTCGGCCAGGAACGTCACGATGCACTCTTGCGGATATTCGACGATGAAACTAATGGTATCCGGCGTGTCCCGCCCGTCCTTGTAGTAGTAGATACCTCCACCGGCCACCGCCGAAAGCGGCTTGGTGAGGTTGAGCCAGTGGTGCGCGGAATCGATCACGTGGATGGCGATGCCCATGATGGGGCCGCCGTCGTAGTTATACCAGCGGTACGGGCTGAAGTAGACCTGCGGGGTCCAGGCGATCTTGGGAGCGGGCCCCAGCCAGCGATTCCAATCCAGGCCTTCGGGCTTTTGCTCGAAGCCTTCGGGGATCTGGCGGTCCATATATCCACTGTTCGACGTGTACCAGGTGCGCGCCACGCCAACTTTGCCGATGACGCCGCTATCGATGTAGGTCTTCTTGCTGTCGGCGAATTGCGGCAGCGTGCGGCCCTGCATGCCGGCCGTGAAGATGCGGTTCGTTGCGCGAACGGCCTTCACCAGCGCCATGCCTTCCTCGGGCCGGTGGAAGGCGGGCTTTTCCACGTAGACGTCCTTGCCGGCACGCATCGCGTCGATGGCGATGGAAGTGTGCCAGTGGTCCGGCGTGGCGATGATGACGGCGTCGATTTCCTTATGCTCGAGCAACTGCCGGTGGTCTCCGTAAAGCTTCACCGGCACGCCCGCGATGGTGGCCGCCTGGTCGCGGCGCACGTTGTAAACGTCGCACAGCGCCACCCACTCCACCTGCCCGGTCTTATTCAGCTCCTTCATCAGGTACTGGCCGCGCGGGCCGGTACCGACCACGCCCAGCCTCAACTTCTTTTCTTGGGCCAGGGCACTTTGGGCGGACGCGGCGGCGGAGGATTGCAGGAACAGACGGCGGGAGAAAGGCTCTTTCAGCGGCATGAATCAACTCCTCATAGATGAAATCGCGCAAGGGCGACGCGCCACGTGGCGTGTGGACGCCCTTGCGCGATTCTACCTTATCGGGAGCTGCTATTTCTTGGTGGCAGGCCGTGGGGGCGTGGCCGCGGGGCGGGCGGCGGGCGCCGCCGGGGCAGCCGCGCTGGGAGCGTTCTTGTCGTAGAGCGCCACAATCTCGCTGGTGAGGTCGATGTTGTTGGAGGCGTAAAGCACCGGGTTTTGAGGTGCGCCCACGTCCAGGATCAGGGTGAAGCCGTTGTCGCGAGCGTACTTGTCGATCACGGCCATGATCTTCTGGCCGAGTTCCTGCAGCACCTTATTCTGTTCCTGGTCGAATTCAGTTTGCGCGTCCTCGGTGTCGCGCTGCAACGACCTGGTCTTCTGGTCGATGTCGCGCACGAGGGTCTGCTTGGCTTCCTCGCTCATGGTGTTGGCGCCCTTGCTGAGGCGCTCCTTGAGCGATCCGATCTCGCCGGACCGGGCTTCGATCTGCTTGCGCCTCGGCTCGTACTTCGCCGCCAGATCCGAGGCGGCCTTCTGGCCGTCCTTGGTGCTGATGATGGCGCTCTGAATGTTGATGACGCCGACTTTACTCGGCGGAGCCTGCCCGAGCGCGGCAACCGTCGCGCCCAGCGCGACCAAAGGCAACCAAAATAGCTGTCTATTCACGACTTACACTCCCTGGAGTAATTCTAGATACTAGCACACCGGCCGCGGACTTGGGGCCGCTTCTCCGCCCGCCTCAGAACGTCCTGCCGATGGTAAACCGGAAGGTCGAACGCTTTTCGTAGAACGGATAGACCTGTCCCCACGTCGCCACCGAATTCAGGAACGTCGCATTGTTGGGGAACATGGACCTGTCCGCCACGATGGGCGTCTGCAAAAACGTCCGGACGACCATCGGGTTGTAGGCCCAGTAAATCCGGAAAGGTGCGTTCACCACCGGCATCAGCACCTGCAATTCAAGACCGGTGGACATGCGCATGTGCTGCGTCCCCGGCGCAATTAGAGCTTTCCCATCGAAGCCGGCTTGCGGGTAAATCCCGTTCAGTTCGGCGACGCGCTGCGCGTTCATGCTGAGCTGATTCCGGTTGGTCACCTTGTTCAAGCCCGTGTCGTAGAAAGCCGCCAATGTTACCGGGCCCGCAATGGGGATGCGGTACTCCAAATTCGCCACGCCCTGCGTATCGCCGCCGGCGCTGATGAGCTGGTAGACGGGAATGTTCTGCTTAACGCCCACCCACGTCGCCACGCCATCCACGATGGTCTTCTGCAGGCGTGCCGAGCCGTCGGCGTTCAACACGTCGACGCTTCCCTCGCTGGCTATGAACGCGATAGGGCTGACCGTCCAGATTTCAAACCCGCGCACGTCGTTTTCGCCACCCATGTAGAAGCGGTTGTAAGGCGGCGCCATCTTGCCGCCGTATCCGGACAGGTAGCGGCCCAGGAAGCGGAACCCGAGCACATGCCCTTTCTTCAGGGCGGGACGGAACGTCTTGAATTCGAAGGTCGGCTCGATCATGTTCACGTTGCCGCCCAGAACGCTACCCGCAAACGACATCGAGAAGAAGATGCTCTTGCCGCGAGAGGGCGTGATGGGGTGGTCGATGGTGTTGTAGGTGTAAGACGGAATGAGGCGGCTGGTGCGAATGCCACTCAGCGAATTCGGGCCACCCAGGGTCTGGAAGCTGCTGTAAGAGAAGTATTGCTCGGCGGCGGTCGACAGCGTCTTGATGTTGGAGATGTCGAAGCCGTAAGTCAGGCCTATGCGCGCGAAGCTGCGGCGCAGCGGATAGCTGGCGGTGGCCGTGAAGCCGTGCCCGTTCTGCACGTAGTTGAGCAGGTTATCCTGGCCCAGCGATTCGTAAAGCGGAATCAGATTGCGGCCCGACATGAGCGATACTTCGCGGCCGTAGTCGAAGTTGTAGCGCTGCATGTAGACGGTGGCGCCGAGCTGAATGGGCTTATCCAGGAAGTACGGTTCGGTGAAGCCCAGCGTGACGTTCCGGATGCGGTCGCCGAGTTGCGAATCCAGGCTGAGGGTCTCGCCCAGACCGAGGAAGTTGTTGGTCGCGTAGTTGAACCCGATGAAACTCCCCGCGATGCCGCTGACGCCGCCCTGCAACCCGATGGTGTTCTTGCCGCGCTCTTTCACCTTCAAGGTGATGTCCACCGTGTTGGTGCGCGTGTCGCGCTTGATGTCGGCTGCCTCGTTCTCCTTGAGAACCTCGAAGTAGCCGAGTTGGTTCAGGCGCAAGATGCTCAACTCCCACATGCGCGTGTTGAACATCTGGCCTTCGTCGATGTACAGCTCGCGACGAATTACCTTATCGCGCGTCGTCGTGTTGCCGGAGAAGTCAATGCGGCGGACAAAGAACTGTTTACCTTCGTCCACGGCCAGCGTCAGATCGATCTTGTCGGAATTCGGCAAAGGCTCCGGCGACGGCTCGGGCACGAAATCGATGTAGCCGAACTCGCCGTAGAGCTTCCGCATGTTGTCCATGCCCTTCTTAAGCTTGGCCGTCGAGAAAATGTCGCCGCTCTTCATCTGGAACAGCGGCATCATGAGGCTTTCGGGAGTCTTGAAGAGCTTCACGCCCACGAAGTTAATCTTGTTCAGCCGGTATAGGCGGCCTTCTTCGACCGCGATCTGGATGTCGGCGCGCTTGCCCGGCTGGTTCATGTAGAAGAGCGGGAAACGGAACTTGCCGCCGCCCACGTCGCGCACTTCCGTCTTGCTATCCAGCGCGCGGGCCGTGAAGTAGCCGCTGCTCCTGGTAGAAGATCCGGATGCGCTCCTTGTCCTCTTCGAGCTTGTTGGTGTCGTAGGCCTTGGTGAATAGGTTCTCCAACAGGATGGAATAGGGAATACCGATGGGCCGCAGGTTCTTCATGGCGCGCCGCAATGCCAGCCGGCTAAAAACGGTGTTGCCCGTGAAAGTGATGTCGCCGACTTTGACCTTCGGCCCTTCCGTCACCTTGAAGACCAGCTCGATCGAGGAGGGCGGAATCTGCCGCAATTCCGGAATCACGACGGCGTACTGCCGGCCTCGCTCGGCGAGGAACTCCTGCAAAACCGTACGGGCGCGCTGCACCTTGGCGTCTTCGTATTGCGATTCGACGGTGAGGCCGACCTTGCGCTCCTTGAAGCGGTCCAGAATTTCCGAGACCGTCACCGACTTGATGCCCTCGTATTTGATGGTGCGCACCACACGGCGCTCGGTTACCACGAAGCGCACTATGATGCCGCCGGTCCCCGGTTCGGTTTCCAGGCGCAGATCGTCGAAGCGTCCGGTGTTCCACAGCGCCATAAAGTCGCGCCGCAAGCCTTCTTCGTCGTACTTGTCACCTTTTTTCGTGAACACCAGCGCACGCAGCGTGTCCTGCAGCACGCGGCGGTTGCCGCGGAATTCCACCGCCTCGACAATATTCTCCACCGGCTTGGGAGCCGTTGGAGCCGCCGCCACTCGTGGCTGGCCCGGCTGGGGCTTGGCCGCGGGCTGCTGGGGGGGCGCGGGTTGCGCCGGCTTAGGAGGCTCGGTCCGGGGTACCGTTTCGAAAGGACTTGGCGTCTTCTTCTGCTGCGCCGGGACCGTTTGCGCAGGTTGGGAAGGAGTGGTTTGGGCCGGGGCGGAAATGCCGGACAGACACAATAGGCACACCGACACAACACTGAGGCCGGCCGGCCCGCGGGATATCATCAAGCCGTAGTTCCTTTCCAAGCTGCGCCTTCACTGGACGTCTCTCACACTGCGGTGGTTTCAGGAGATCGACGCGTGGCGCCAAAACAAACTCTCATTCTAACCGAAATTTGCGGCCATCAACAATGCCGCCCGCCAGGCGCATGGCATACGCGCCGGCTAGCCCATCCGGCCTCGTCTCCAGCCTCGGCAGCATTGAAACTTGTATGGGGTGGGCGGAGGGATTCGAACCCTCGGCCACCGGAACCACAATCCGGCGCTCTACCAAGCTGAGCTACGCCCACCGTTCAGCGGGAACTATTACAGTCTAGCAAATCTTCACAGCCCCGCCCGCCGCCAGAGCTCGTCGACGCGGGCTTGCACTTCGCTCGTCATGCGGATCACTCCCGGCCACGGCCGGGCGAACCCTTCCTCTTTCCATTTGCGCGTGGCGTCGATGCCCATCTTCGATCCGTAGTTCGCCAGGCGGCTGGCGTGATCCAACGAGTCGATGGGACCCATGACGAATTCGATGTCGCGTTGGGGATCGATGTTGTTGAGCGCGCGCCAGGCCACTTCGCTCGCGTTCTGCACGTCCACATCCTCGTCCACCACCACAATCACCTTGCTGAACATGGCCTGTCCCATGCCCCAGATGGCGTGCATCAGTTTGCGCGCGTGGCCCGGGTAAGACTTTCGCATCGAAACCAGCATCAAGTTGTGGAACACCCCTTCGGCGGGCATCGAGACGTCGCGGATCTCGGGCAACTGCAAGCGCATCAGCGGCAGGAAGATGCGCTCGACGGCCTTGCCCATGTAGAAATCCTCCATGGGCGGCGGGCCCACGATGGTGGCGGGATAAACCGGCTGGGCGCGGCGCGTGAGGCAAGTCACGTGAAAAACGGGATACTCGTCCGCCAGCGAATAGTAGCCGGTGTGATCGCCGAACGGCCCTTCGGTGCGCAGTTCGCCCAGTTCGACGTAGCCTTCCAGCACGATCTCGGCCTGCGCGGGCACTTCCAGATCGCAGGTTTCGCACTTCACCATTTCGACGGGCTGGTTGCGCAGGAAGCCCGCCACCATCATCTCGTCGAGATCCGGCGGCAGCGGCAGGATGGCCGAGTAGATGGTCGCCGGATCGCCGCCCAGCGCCACGGCCACGTCCATGCGCCGCGCGCGGCCTTCCTTCGCCAGACGGCGGTAGTGCTCGGCGCCTTGCTTGTGCGTCTGCCAGTGCATGCCGGTGGTGCGCTCGTCGAACACCTGCAGCCGGTACATGCCGCAGTTGCGTTTGCCGGTCTCCGGGTTCTTCGAAAACACCAGCGGCAGCGTGATGAACCGCCCGCCGTCTTCCGGCCAGCAATGCAGGATGGGGAAATCCAGAAGCGAGAAACCGTCGCGCTGAATCACTTCCTTGACCGGGCCGCCGGAAACCATCTTCGGAAAGAACGATCCCATCTCGGCCAGCTTGGGCAGCATTTTGAGCTTGCCGATCAAGCCTTCCGGCATGCGCATTTCGAGATAGTCCGAGATGCGCCGCGCCACCTCGTCCACCGAATCGACTTCGAGCGCCAGTTCCATCCGCCGCGCGCTGGCGAACAGGTTCATGGCCACCGGCACGGTACTTCCCTTGGCTTTTTCAAACAGGAGAGCCGGCCCGCCGCGCTTCACCGATCGGTCGGCGAATTCGGTCATTTCCAGTACCGGGTCCACTTCAAACGGAATGCGTTTAAGCTCGCCGGCGGCTTCGAGCTTACGTAGGAACTCACGGAGATCGTGGTAGGCCATATGTCCAGGCGCCTCTCTATCTACTATCATGGAACTTCAAGTACGCTAGGAAAAACAAGTATGGCTAATCGTGTCGCATTTGTGACGGGCGCGAGCCGCGGGATCGGCCGCGCCATCGCCCTTTCGCTCGCGGAAGCGGGCCATTCCATCGTGGTCGCTTCGCCCGAGATGGAGCTTAACGAGGAAGTGGCCGCCGAGATTCGCAAGACGCAGCCGGCCCTGGTGGTGGATCTGAATCTGACCAGTCCGGAATCCATCGCCGCCGGCTTCGAAGCCGCGATGAAAGAGTTCGGCCGGATCGACGTGCTGGTCAACAACGCCGGCATCACCAAGGACGCCCTCGCCGTGCGCATGAAGAAGGAAGCTTGGGACCTGGTTCTCCAGATCAACCTCACCGGCGCGTTCCTGGCCGCGCAGCAGGCCATCCCCGTCATGATGAAGCAGCGCTGGGGCCGCATTGTGAATATCGCCTCGGTGGTCGGCCAGTCGGGCAATCCCGGCCAGGCTAATTACGTGGCCTCCAAGGCGGGCATTATCGGCCTCACGAAATGCCTGGCGCAGGAGTTGGGCGGCCGCAACATCACGGTCAACGCCGTCGCTCCGGGCTTCATCGAGACCGATATGACCAAGAACCTGCCGGCCGAAGTTCGCGAAAAGATGCTCTCCGGCGTGCCGCTGAAGCGCCCCGGCACGCCCGAAGACATCGCCAAAGCCGTCCGTTTCCTGGTTAGCGACGATGCCGCCTACATCACCGGCGCGGTGCTGCAGGTGAACGGCGGCATGTACATGTAGCAAAAAGGGGACAGACGCATTTTCCAATATCGGAACCGGTGCGCCGGAGTGGTGGATCAAACGGACTTCCAGACTATAATCTGAGTTTGAAGGTTCCCCGCACATCTCCGCCCCCCATCGCCATCATCGGGTGCGCGGTGCGGCTGCCCGGCGGCATCCATTCGCTCGCGGGGCTTTGGGAGCTGCTCGCTAGCCATCGCGACGCCATCACGGAAACAGCCGGCCAACGCTGGGACCCCAAATATTTCCATCTCCCGGCGGAAGAGCCTGCGCGCGCCTTGGGCCGCAATCGCCTGCAACGCCGTCTGGCCAAGGAGCAGCCCGGCACCATCTACACCAAGGCCGGCGGCTTTCTCACCTCGCTCGAAGAGTTCGACGCGGACTTCTTCGGCATCGGACCGCGCGAGGCCAGCCGCATGGATCCGCAGCATCGGATTCTGCTCGAAGTGGCCTGGGAGGCGATGGAGGACGCCGGCCAGTCTCCGGACGAACTCGCCGGGCAAGACGTGGGCGTGTTCGTGGGGATTTCGAGCAACGAGTACATCACGTTGCAGTACGACGATCCCGGCACTGTCAACCCTTACACAAATTCCGGCGGCGCGTTCTGCATGGCGGCCAACCGGCTCAGCTACATGTTCGGCTTTCGCGGGCCGAGCATGTCCATCGATACGGCGTGCTCTTCCTCGCTGGTCGCCATCCACCAGGCATGCCTGAGTCTGTGGGCGGGCGAAAGCACTCTCGCCCTGGCCGGCGGCGCCAACGCGCTGGTCAAGCCGGCGGTCTCCATCGGACTGTGCCAGGCCGCCATGCTCTCGCCTTCCGGCCGTTGCCACAGCTTCGACGCCGCCGCCGACGGCTATGTGCGCGGCGAAGGCTGCGGTCTGTTCGTGTTGAAGCCGCTCGATCGCGCCCAAGCCGACCGGGATCCGATCTACGCCGTCATCCGCGGTTCGGCGGTGAACTCCGACGGACGCACGCAGGGCATCTCGTTGCCCTCGTTGGAAGCGCAGGAGGAGCTTGCTTCGAGGCGTATACAAAAGCACCGGCATTGATCCTTCGGGCGTCTTCTACGTGGAGGGGCACGGCACCGGCACGCCGGCCGGCGACCCCATCGAGTGCGCCGCCCTGGGCCATGTTCTGGGGCGCCAGCGCGGACGCGGCGCACCGTGCTACATCGGCTCGGTGAAGTCGAATCTGGGACACCTGGAACCGGCCTCCGGCGCGGCGGGCTTGGCCAAGGTGCTCACCTGCCTGGCGCATCGCCGCGTCCCCGCGAACCTGCATTTCGAAAATCCGAATCCGGCCATCCCTTTCGACGAACTCGGCCTGAAGGTGGTGTCCGAAGATCTGGATTTCCCGCGCTCGCGCCAGCCCCTGCGCATCGGCCTCAACAGTTTCGGATTTGGGGGCACCAACGCGCACTTGATCGTCGAAGAGTACCGCGCGCGGAAAACGCACCCGCTGCCGCTCGGCGCGCCCATCCTGCCACTGTGCATCTCCGCGCGCCATGAGCGCGCGTTGCGCGAGCTGGCCGGCGCTTATCGCGATTTGCTGCTGGCGCCGGAGGGGGCCGAGCTGGACCATATCGTACATGCCGCCGCGACGCGACGCGGCCATCACTCTTACCGGTTGGCGGTGCGCGGCAATTCGAACGCGGAGTTGGCCGGGCGGCTCGACGCGTGGTTAAGCGAGGGACATGGCCCCGGCATTGCCGTGGGCCGCCAGGAAGTCCCGCGCCCCAAGTTGGCGTTGGTCTTCTCCGGCAATGGCACGCAGCACTGGGCGATGGCGCGGCAATTGATGGAAACCGATGCGCGCTTCCGGGACATGATCGGCCAGGTGGACGCGGCGTTCCACTCCATCGCCGGTTGGTCGATCGCCGAAGAGTTGCTGCGCGATGAGCCGGAGAGCCGCATGGCCCAGACGTCGGTGGCGCAGCCCGCCTTGGTCGCCATACAGATGGCGCTGTTCATGTGGCTGTCGCGGCGCCTGCCGCCGCCCGGCGCCGTCGTGGGACACAGCGTGGGTGAAGTGACGGCCGCTTGGGCGGCGGGCGCGCTCTCAACCGAACATGCGTTGCGCGTGGTGGCGGCTCGCAGCAGCGTTCAGGAGGCCATCGCCGGCCAGGGCGCCATGGCCGCCGTGAATCTCCCGCCCCAGGATGCCGCTCGGGTCATTCAGCCGTACGCCGGAAAACTGACGATTGCGGCCTTCAACTCGCCCACCAGCGTTACCGTGAGCGGCGACGCGCGCGCCCTCGACGAGTTGATCGCCACGCTCGGCGCGCGGGGCATCTTCGCACGCCGCCTCGCGCTCAACTATCCGTTCCACAGCCATCTACTGGAAGGGTGCGAGCGGGAGTTTCTCGGGCTCGCCGGCGATCTGCGCGCGACTGCGGGCACTACTCCATTCGTCTCCACCGTCACTGGCCGCGTGGAAGAGGGCACCACGCTGAACCAGGAGTATTGGTTGCGCAACCTGCGGCAACCGGTGCGGTTCCGCGAGGCCGTCGACACCCTGCTCGAGAGCGGCGTCCGCGTGTTTCTGGAAATCGGCCCGCAGCCGGCCTTGCTCAGCTACATACAAGAATCCGCGCGTGCTCGCTCGATGGAAGCCGTGGCTCTTGGCACGCTGAACCGCCAGCAGCCCGACCGTGAGAGCCTGTGCGATTTGCTCGGCCGGCTCTACACCATGGGACAGTTGTCGAGTCCGAAGTTGCTGGTGGACCAACGTGGGCCCGCGGTGAAGTTGCCGCCGTATCCCTGGCAGCGTGAACGGTACTGGAACGCGCCGCGCGAAGGGGTCGTCTCGGCCGCGTCCGGCAAAGCCGAACACCCCCTGCTGGGCTACGCACTGCCCGGCGCGGATCGCGTGTGGCGCGGCTCCATCGAACTCGAGTACCTGCCCTATCTTGCCGATCACGTGGTGGATGGCGAGGTGGTGTTTCCCGCCGCCGCGTTTCTGGAAATGGCGCTGTGGGCGGCGCACTCGTCGGCCGGCCGCTGGCCCATCGAGATCGAGGAGTTCGACATCGCGCGCCCGCTGATGCTCGACGAAGCGGAGCCGGCCACGCTGCTCACTTCGCTCTCGACCGAAGATGGCGCCCTGCGCATCCGCGGCAAAGTGAAGGGTCAACAGGACCAATGGATCTTGCACGCCGCGGGCAAGGCCAGCGCACCGGCGCTCGTCGATGCGCCGCGAGCGTCCCTATCCGACATCCAGAGCCGTTGCACGAATACCATATCCGGACCAGCGGCTTTATGCGCTTGCCCGCGAACGCGGCCTCGATTACGGCGCTGCCTTCCAAAACGTCGCGGAGATCCACGCCGGCCGCGCCGAGGCTCTGGGCCGCATCCTTCCGCCCCCCGCAAACGGCTATTTGTTCCACCCGGCAACGCTGGATGCTTGCCTGCAAGTGCTACTCGGTTTGGCCGCGCGCGATGGCGGCAAGGCGCGTGGAGTCTTCCTTCCGGTACACCTCGACCGCTTCCGGCTCTTCGGCGCGCCGCGCGATCTCGCCTGGTGCCACGTCACGGTTCGCTCGGCTACCGCGCGATCCATTCTGGCCGACTTCTCCCTGCTCGATGCGAATGGCGAAACGCTGGCCACCATGGACGGATTCCAGTTCCGCGCACTGGAGACCGCGCGCAAAGCTCCGTCCGGAGCGACTTTGATCCAGCACACCTGGGTGGAGCAAGCGCGCCTCGAAGGCGCCGCGCCCCACGACGCGCCGACGCGCACGTTCCTCGTTTTCACGGGATCTCCGGTCACCAGCGAACTGGTCCAGGTTCTGGAGCGGCGGGATTGCCGCGTAGTGGAGGCCGGCGCGGACGCGGCCGATCTGCGCGCCCTGCTCGACCGTTTGACCGAAGCGGGCCGGGAGTGCCAGAGCATCGTTTACTTCGGCGATTGCAGCGGCGCCGCGCGGCTGATTCAGGCTCTCGACGGCCTGCCGTGGATCGCGCCGCCGCAACTTTGGTTCGTAACGGAGAATACCTGGCGGCGCGAATGCGAATCCCTGGCAAGCTCCGCTGTGGGGTATGGGCCGCGTCGCCGCGAACGAACATCCTGAACTCGACTGCCGCATGGTCGACTTGTGCGGATTCGCGAGCGCGGTAGAAGCCGCCGAAGCGCTTTCACTCGAGCTGCTGAATCCGAGTGCGGAAGACGAGTTACTCCTCACGCCCGGCGCGCGCTTCGTGAGCCGCTTCTTTTCGCTCGAGTGGGATCAGGTTGGCGCGCGGCGCGCCGAGTCGTCCGCGTTCCGCTTGGAGTGCTCCACGAACGGCTCCATCGACAGTTTGTCGCTCGCGCACATGACTCCTCCGCGTCCGGCGCCTGGGCAGGTGCTGGTGCGCGTGCGCGCCGCGGGCCTCAATTTCCGCGACGTCATGTGGACCATGGGACTGCTGCCGCCGGAAGCCCTGGAAGGCGGCTACGCGGGCGTCTCACTGGGCATCGAATGCGCCGGAGAAGTCGAAGCCGTGGGCCCGGGCGTTGAAGGCTTCTCGCCCGGCGACCGCGTCATGGCGTTCGGCACCAATTGCTTCGCCTCGCACATGGCGACCGGCGCGGCAGCCGTCGCCAGGATTCCCGCGCACCTCAGTTTTGAAGAAGCCGCCACCATTCCCACGGTCTTCCTCACTTGCTGGTACGCGCTGATGGAAGTAGCGCACCTCGCCGCGGGTGAGCGCGTGCTGATTCACGGCGCCGCGGGCGGCGTTGGGTTGGCCGCGATTCAGATTGCGCAACAGGTGGGCGCGGAGATTTTTGCAACGGCCGGCAATGAAGAGAAGCGCGAGTACTTGCGCGGCCTCGGCGTCGCCCATGTTTTCGATTCCCGATCGCTCGCCTTCGCCGACCAGATACGCGAGGCGACCGGCGGGGAAGGCGTCGACGTGGTTTTGAATTCGCTCTCGGGCGCCGCCATGGAGAAGAGTCTGAAGGTGCTGCGGCCCTTCGGGCGTTTCCTGGAAATTGGCAAGCGCGATCTCTACGCCAACACGCGCATCGGTCTGCGCGCCCTGCGCGACAACATTTCCTATACCGCCATCGATGCCGACCAACTGCTGATTCACAAGCCGCGGCTGGCGGCACGGATGTTCGAAGAAGTAATCGCGCAAATCGAGCGCGGGGCGCTTCGTCCGCTGGTCCATCAGGTGTTTCCCGCCACGCGCGCCTCCGAAGCGTTCCGCATGATGCAGCAGTCGCGGCATATCGGCAAGATCGTGCTCTCGTTCGACGAGCCGGGCGAAGTCGCGCCATCGCGCGCTCCCGCCTCGCTCGAGCTACCGGGCGATGGCGCGTATCTGATCGCCGGCGGGTTGAGCGGCTTCGGATTGGCTACCGCCGAATGGCTCGTCTCACGCGGCGCGCGGCATGTGGTGCTCATGGGAAGGCGCGGCGCCGCGACACCCGGCTGCGCGGAAGCCATCGCGCGCATGGAAGAAGCCGGCGCCCAGGTGCGCGTGGAAGCGCTCGACATCACCCATGAGGAGGACGTCGCCACACTCGTCGCCGAACTGCGGCGCGCGAACGTTGTGGTGCGCGGCGTGGTGCACGCGGCCATGGTGCTGGACGACGCGCGCATCCTGGATCTCGACGAAGCGCGCCTCAGCGCCGTGATCGAACCCAAGGCGCTAGGCGCGTGGAACCTGCACCGGCATACGCTCGATTGCCCGCTGGACTTCTTCGTGCTCTATTCTTCTGCTGCCGTGCTGTTCGGCAATCCGCACCAGGCAAATTACGCCGCGGGCAATATGTTTCTGGAATCGCTCGTCGAATATCGCCGCGCGCGGGGATTGCCCGCGCTCGCGGTGGCTTGGGGCGCGCTCGACGAAGTCGGTTACCTGGCGCGCAACCCGGCGGTGCGGCAACTTCTCGAAGCCGGCGCCGGCGTGCGCCCCATGGCTCCCGCGCATGCGCTGGCCGCGCTGGAGCGGCTGCTGTTGGCCGGTACTGGCCAAGCCACCGTCGTGGATATCGACTGGCGCAGGTGGAGAAGCCACTCGCCGAGTGCGGTTTGCCCCAAGTATTCGGCGCTGCCGGCGGGCGATGCGCCGCCGTCCACCGCGGCCGCGCCATTGCGGCAACTTCTCGCGGAGCTCGATCCATCGGCACGGCGCGCGTTTCTGGTCGGACGCATCGCCGGCCATCTGGCGCGCATCCTGGGACTTGCCGCGGACAAACTCGATCCGCAACGCTCGCTGGCGACCTTGGGACTCGACTCGCTCATGGCGGCCGAACTCCACACCATCATCGAATCGGAGACCGGGCTCGATCTACCCTTGCTGCGCCTGCTCGAACAGGGTTCGGCGGCCAGCCTGGCCGATTTCGTCCTGCGCGAGATGAAGGAGTAGATGAGGGGCGAACCGGTTATCTTCGTGACCGGCGGAACCGGTCTGGTGGGCCGCGCGGTCGTCGAACGCCTGGTAAACGCACAGCCGGACCGGCGTATCCTTATCCTGACGCGCCGGCCCGAAGCCGCTCCTTCCGGACCCCACATCGCGTCCATTCGCGGTGACGTTACCCAGGATCGATTCGGTCTCTCCGACCTTGCGTACCGGCGTCTGGCCGAGTCGGTTACCGGCATCCTGCACGCCGCCGCCGGCACTCGTTTCGATCAGCCGCTTTCCGCCGCCCGCGCGGTGAACACCGAAGGAACCGCGCGTGTGGTCGAACTCGCGCGCGGAGCCCCGCATCTGGAGCGTTTCCTTCACATCAGCACGGTGTACGTGAACGGACTGCGCCGCGGCGATTTTCACGAAGAGCCCCTCCCCACGGGTCACGGCTACATCAACACCTACCAGCAATCCAAACACGAGGCGGAACAAATCGTCCTTGAAGCGATGCGCGACGTGCCGGCGTCCCTCTATCGCCTGAGCACCATCGTGGCCGACTCGGCCTCGGGCCACATCAGCCAGTTCAACTACATTCACCAGATCGTGCGGCATCTGCGCGCCAGCCCGCTCGAAATGATCCCGGGTGACGCGCAGGTCCGTCTCGATCTCATCGACAACCAGTGGGCCACGGCCGCCATCGCCTGGCTGTTCGATCATCGCTTCACGCCGGGCGCGGTGCGCCACATCTGTGCCGGTCCGGAGGCGGCGCTCCCCGTGCGCGAGGCTTTCGAATTGGGCCTGCGCGCGGTGCCGCAAGCCGCGGGCATGGTTCCGCGCCTGGTAAGTCCGGCCGAGTTCGCGCGCTATCTCGCGCTGCACCCGGGCACGGGTGTGCGAGAGTTGAACGGTGTACTGAGCCGTTTTCTGCCGCTGCTGACGGTGAATAGCCGGTATCATAACCAGCAAGCCATGGCGGATCTGGCCGATAGCGGAATCGCCCGTCCCGATATTCGCGAGTATTTCGAGAAGGTCGTCGCCGGCTCGGTGGCGAAGGACTGGAGCGAGCTGGAGATCGGGAGTCGCCCATGAGACTCGCCTGGCGCAACCTCTGGAGTGACCGCGTGCGGTTCTTCACCACCGTGCTGGGTATTGCCTTCGCGGTCTTCCTGATGATCTTCCTGGGGAGCCTCCTGGTGGGTTTCGTGCGAGCGTCGTCGAAGGTGATCGATGCGACCGGCGCGGATCTCTGGATCACCGCGCGCGGTGTTACCTGCTTCGATTTTTCGGCGCCTGTCGCCCGGCGCTTCGAGCAACTTGCGAACGGCACGCCGGGCGTGGCCGGCACCAGCCGCATTCTGATTCACTTTGTGATGTACCGCAAACCCGGCGGCAGCCACCGCCTCATCGCGCTGGTGGGCGCCGATCCCGAGGTGGGCGCCACGTTCCCGTTGCCGTTTCTGGCGGGCTCGCGCACCGTCGAGCCGGATACGGTCGTGGTGGACCACGGGGACCTCGAAGCGTTCGGCATCCGTAGCTTTCCGGTGGAAGTCGAAATCAACGGCCGCCGCGCCACGGTCGCGGGCGAGATCTCCGGCTTCAGCAATTTCATCGGCTGCCCATACGTCTTCACAAGCTTCACCAACGCCCTTCGTTACGCGGGTGTGTCGGCGGAGGACGGCATGAACGTGCTGGTGCGCGTGGAGCCGGGTCGCGACCCGCGCGAGGTGCAAGCCGGGTTGCGCGCTCGTCTTCCGGAAGTCGATGTGTGGACACGCCAGGAGTTTTCGCGGCAGTCTCGCGTATTCTGGGTAGTCGAAACGGGCGCCGGTGGAGGCATCTTGATGGCCGCCTTGCTCGGCTTCGTCATCGGAACAGTGATCGCCTCGCAACAGATCTACGCCACCACCATGGAGAATATCGAGGAGTTCGCCACGCTCAAGGCGCTGGGTGCGTCGCGCTGGTTCGTGATCCGTGTTCTGCTGGTGCAAGCGCTTACCAGCGGCATCGCGGGATGCCTGCTGGGCGTAGCGGCCACCTTCCCGCTGGTCGGTGCCGCGCAGCGTTTCATTTCGTGGATCTACACGCCGTGGTGGCTGCCGCTGGTGCTTGTGCCGCCTAGTTTGTTCATGTGCGCGGTGGCGGCGCTCACTTCGGTACGTGCGGCCCTGCGGATCGATCCGGCGAGGGTGTTCCGTGCCTGAACAATTTCTCGCGGTTGAACACGTCGGCGTTTCCTACCGCACGGGCAAGGTGGTCTCGCCCGCGTTGCAGGACGTATCGCTATCCTTCGAACCGGGCCGGCTCACGCTGGTGATGGGTCCTTCGGGAAGCGGCAAGACCACGCTGCTCAGCGTGCTGGGATGCCTGCTCACGCCCGACACGGGTGCGGTCCACGTGCGCGGCGCCGACACCACACGTATGAGCCAGACCCAGCGCACGCGCTTGCGCCGCGAATCCATCGGGTTCATCTTCCAGGCGTTTCGATTGTTCCATTCGCTCACCGCGCTTGAAAACGTCGCGCTCGCCGGCGAGATCGATGGCCGGAGCGGGGCGCGCCGCCAGGCGCGGGAGTTGCTCGCGCGTCTGGGACTGGAAGCGAAGGCGCGCCTGAAACCGAATGCATTGAGCGGCGGTGAAAAGCAGCGCGTGGCCATCGCCCGCGCACTGCTGCGCAATCCGGCCATTCTCCTGGCCGACGAGCCGACTTCGTCGCTCGATTCGCACGCCGGCCGCGAGATCGGAGAGATCCTGGTTTCGCTCGCCGAGCAGGAGCACCGTACCGTCGTGGTAGTCTCGCACGACCCGCGCTGGGAAGCGTTTGCCAACCGCATTGTGGTATTGGAGGATGGACGAGTGATGGGAAATCGACAGGGAGCACGCTGATGCGCGGTCGAATCCTGTTTCGACGCGTCACGGCGCCGGTCGCGCTCGCCGCCCTGCTGGCGGGCTGCGCGACCGACCGGCGCAAGGACGCGAGTGCCGATCCAGCACCCGCGAACGAGGTCGCGTCTTCCTCGCCCAAAGTGCTGTTCGCTTGCCAGGGCCGCGTCGAGGGCCGCTCGGAAACCGTTGAGGTGGGCGCGGCCATCGACGGCGTCGTCACTGCCGTGCATGTCCGGGAAGGCCAACTGGTGCGGCGCGGCGACGTGCTGGCGGAAATCGGATGCGAGGATCTGAAAGCGAGCCTGCTCGAAGCCGATGCCGCCGTCGAGAGTGCGCGCCAGGTGAAAGCGCGCCTGGTGCGCGGCAGCCGCCAGGAGGAGCGCCTGGCCGCCGAGCAACGCACCGCGCAGGCGCGCGCCGTCGTGAAGCAGGCCGTGAGCGACCTGGCGCGCCGCCAGCGGTTGATCGAGCGCGACGACATCTCTCACGCCGACTACGAGCAGGCCGCACGCGACCGCGACGTCGCCGAGGCGCGGCTGAACGAGGCCCTCCGCAACGAGGAATTGGTGAAGGCGCCCGCGTTGCCCGAAGAAATCGCCAAGGCCGACGCCGACATTCGCGCCGCCGGGCGGCGCGCCGCGGCGATTTCCGAAAAGATCGCCAAGTGCCGCGTCGTCTCTCCCATTAGCGGCACGGTACTGCGCGTCCTTCTGAAACAAGGTGAGTCGTTCTCCACCGTTACGCCGCGCCCGCTTGCGCAGGTCGCGGATCTCAGCGTCGCGCGCGTGCGCGCCGAAGTGGACGAGCGCGACGTCGCCCGTGTGAAAGTGCGACAGAAGGTCCGCGTGTTTCAGGAGGGTTTCCGCGAGCGGGCCGCGTCGGGCGTGGTCGAAACCATCTACCGGACCATGGGCCGCAAACGCGTCTCCAGCGGCGATCCAGCCGAAAAGACCGACCGCGACGTCCTCGAAACCATGATCCTGCTCGACAAGAACGCCCCGCGATTCCCGCTGGGCCTGCGCGTCATCGTGCAGTTTGTAGAGTGAAAAGGGGACAGACGCATTTTCCGATATCGGAGCGGTGGTTCCCATGCGTGCCTGCGTCGCGCCGGAAAATGCGTCTGTCCCCTTTTTGCGGTGTAGGATCGTGAGTATGGTTCTGGTGTTGGCGTCGCGCTCGCCGCGTCGGCAGGAGATACTCGAACGCGCCGGCTTCGCCTTCGTGGTTCGGCCCGCCGATGTGGACGAAAGCGCGCTGGAAGGCGAAAACCCGGTGGAACACGTGCGCCGGTTGGCTCGCGAGAAGGCCATGGCGGTGGATTGCGCCGAAGGCGAGACCGTCCTCGGCGCCGACACCGTGGTGGTCGCCGGCGGCGAGATTCTCGGCAAGCCGCGCGACGCCGGCGACGCGGCGCGCATGCTCCGTATGCTCTCCGGGCGAGACCATCAGGTACTGACCGGCATCTGCCTGCGGACACCCACGCGTCACATCGTGGACATCGAGGCTACGCGCGTCTGGTTCCGGCCGCTCACCGCCGGCGACATCGCCGCCTACATCTCCAGCGGTGAACCCATGGACAAAGCCGGCGCCTATGCCATACAAGGGCTGGCGTCGAAATTCATTCCGCGCATCGAAGGCTGTTACCTCAACGTAGTGGGATTGCCGGCGGCGAAGGTCGCCGCGCATCTGGAGCGCTTAGGGGGACGAGACTCGCACTGATGGCTCTACTGCTCGCACCCGGCTGCATCCGATTCCCGTGCGCGGCGGCAATCTAAGGGAATCCACTTACCCCTTGCCCGTCAAGAGTGCTTCGGAGCGCGCTGCGGTATGATATTATGTGCTGCTCCGGGCTTCGCGGCGATCGGCCGGGTTCCGGTTATCTCGAATTTTCATTGGCGGGAAGGCGGCGAAGATTGGCATTGATTGGAATAAGGGAGCATCCCGTAATGGCGATGAGAATAGCTGGAGTGTTTTTCATAACGTTGGCTTGCGCGCTCATGGGATTGGCACAGGAGCAGAAGAAGATCGACGCAGCGCCGCCGTCTTCGCCGATGGCGGACCCGGATATCAAGAAGAGCGCCGGATCTCCGGTGGATCCGAAGACCTATGTCATCGGTGCTGAAGATGTTCTGGCCGTGCGTGTATGGAAAGATCCGGATGCCTCCGGTTTGGTCACGGTCCGTCCGGACGGGAAGATCACCTTGGCGCTCGGTGGCGATGTAGTGGCCAGCGGTTTGACCCCGGAGCAGTTGAGCCAGAAGGTCGCCGAGTCCCTGTCGCGCTATATCAACCGCCCGCAAGTGACCGTGATCGTACAGGCGGTTTACAGCAAAAAGTATTACATCAGCGGTGAAGTGAACCGGCCGGGTGCATTTCCGCTGGTGGTACCAACTACCATCGTCGAGGCACTCACGCAGTCCGGCGGTTTCCGTGAGTTCGCCAACCAGAAGAACATCATCATCATGCGCGGCGCCAAGCGCGTACATTTTAATTACAAGGATTTCGTCAAGGGTAAGGGATTGGATCAAAACATCCAACTCGAAAACGGGGACCACATCGTGGTGCAGTAGGCTACTCCAACCCGATCGAGGGGACTTTTTTACGATGCAAACTCCGCAAGAATTCTCGACCGCATCCAGACGCCCGCTGGACGTCGCGGACTACATCGACATGGCTCGCCGCCACAAAGCCTGGATCCTGGGACCCGCGTTCCTCGGATTGGTTGTCGCCGTGGTGGTGGCCATGGCGTGGCCGGATACTTACGTGGCCAGCGCCGTCATGCGCGTGATTCCGCCCAGAGTGCCCGAACGGCTGGTGCCGACCAACATGAACATGGACATGTCGCAGCGCATCACGGCCATGTCGCAACAGGTGCTCAGCCGGACGGTAGTCAAGAGCATCATCGACAAGTTCAACCTTTTCGACAACAAGCGCAAGAGCGTACCGATGGAAGACCTGGTCGAGGAAATGCAACAGAAGCGCATCAAGATCACGCCCTTCGGCGTCGCTCCGCAATCCGGAGGCCGCTTCTCTTCGGCGTTCCAGATCTCGTTTTCCTACACGGACCGTTACGTCGCCCGGAGCGTTGTCGAGAACCTGGTGGCGCGTTTCATGGACGAGAACACGCGGGATCGTCAAAGCCAGGCCTCCCAAACCACCGAGTTTCTCTCATCGCAACTGGACGGCGCGCGCAAGGAATTAGAGGCGATCGACGCACGGCTCACGGCCTTCCGCGTGAAGAACGCCGGGCGCCTGCCGGACCAGATGAACTCCAACCTGCAGCAGCTCAACTTGCTGATGACGCAGCAGACCACGCTCAACAGCAACATCAACCGGGCCACGCAGGAAAAACTCCTGCTGGAGGCCCAGCTCAAGAGCATCCAGGACCAGATCAGCTCGCTACGAGCGCCCCCGGACGAAACCGTGGTCGCGGCGCATAACGAGCGTCTGGTGGCGATCGAGCGGGAAATCCAGACCAACGAGACGACGCTGGCGGCGCTGCGCGAACATTACAAGGATATCCACCCGGATATACAGCGCATCCAAACGCACCTCAGTTTCCTCAAGAAGCAGCGCGATTTGGTCCTGCGCACCGAATCCGAGCGCGCTCCGGACACCGGTGGCGCGGCGCACGACCCCCCGCCGCCAACCGGGAGCTCAAGGATTACGAAGCGGCGGCCGCGCAAGTCAAGGCCCGCATCACCAACAAAGACCTCGAACTCGCCGACATCGTCAAGGAACAAAGCCGGCTGGGCGAATTGATCAAGAACTACCAGGCGCGCATCGATCTGAGTCCGATGGGCGAAAAGGAATACACCGAGGTGATGCGCGACCGGGATCTGGCCAAGAGCAAGTTCGAGGAACTGAGCCGGAAGCAATCCATGTCGCAGCTATCCACCGATCAGGAGAACCGCCAGTTGGGCGAACTGCTGGAGCAACTGGATCCTCCCGCGCTGCCGCAGACTCCCACCGAGCCCAAGCGCCCCGTCATCGTCGCCGCGGGAGTGGCCTTGGGGTTGGTGTTGGGATTCGCCCTGGCGGGCGCGAGAGAGTTGAAGGACACCACGCTAAAGAACCTCAAGGACGTGCGGGCTTACACGCGGTTGACCGTGCTGGGCAGCGTGCCGTTGCTGGAGGACGACTTCGTGGTGCGCCGACGCCGCCGGATGACCTGGCTGGCCTGGGCAACGGCGCTGCTGGTGGGCGTGCTGGTGATGACAGGTTCGGTGTTTTACTACTACACCTACGTCAACAAGATTTAGAGAGGAAAGAAGAGGGATACCATGAGCCGGGTTCACGACGCACTCAGACGCGCCGAGCAATCGGGACACTTCCACGCGCCCGCGGGCGACGCGACGGCCGACGCGCCGCCGCCCCTGCCCTACACCGAAAGTCCGTTGTTGGGCAACCTGCTGGAACAGATCGTCGAAGTGCCGTTCAATCCCGCACCGGGGGCGCACCTGCTGGATGCGACCAAACCGCATGAAGCGCCCAGCGAGGAGTTCCGCGCCTTTCGTACTCGGATCAACCATCTGCAGAGCCTGCAGTCGCTGCATTCGGTGGTGGTGACAAGCCCTTCGCCGGCGGAAGGAAAATCCTTCACCGCGGTGAACCTGGCGCTGGCGGAGGCGCACCTGGCGGGGAATCCCACGCTGCTGGCGGACTTCGATTTCCGGCGCCCCGTTCTGCACCGCATGTTTCAGATCGACCGCGGCCCTGGCGTCACGGACTATTTGCAGGGGAAGGCACCGCTCGCGTCGGTGATCAAGAAGATCGCCGGCTCGAACCTGTACCTGATGCCGGCTGGCGAGGCGGTCATCAACCCACTCGAGTTGCTGAATCTGCACGAAGTCAAGCAACTGCTCGACGAACTTCCGCACGTATTCAACTGGGTGATTCTCGACAGCCCGCCGCTGTTGTTTGCCGCCGACGCCAATCTGCTGTCCACACTCACCAATGGTGCCGTCCTGGTGGTGCGCATCGGCGTCACCACGATTGATTCGGTGACACGCGCAGTGCAATCCATGTGCGAGAACAACCTCATCGGGATTCTGGTGAACGGCGCCGAGCGCAGGGAACTCTACAGCAAGTACACCTACTACCACTCTTACTATTACGAGGCTCGCGCCGACGCCGAAGCGCATGCCGAAGCCGAGGCGGCCGGGCATGCCGACGCCGATGCGCTCGCGCGCGCGGAGGTTGCGGAATCCGGCGCGGCTCCGCCTCCCACCGAAGGCGCACCACCCGAGCCGCGCGGCTAGCTCTGGATCATGTTCGCACGCAAACTCCGCTTGCTGGTGAGCGAAGCGGACGCGCAGCGGCCCATCCCCCAGGCTTGGCTCGACCAGTTCTTTATGCGCAGTTTCACCGGCCACTCGGCGTTCGATTACGTGCTTCCGGCGGGCGATGGCCTCCTCGAGGCCGGCTTGGATGTGGACCCCGAGCTGGCGCGGCAACTACTCGAGGACTGGCTCCGCGGGCGGAAGACGATTTCTCCCCAGGCGCGCGTGATTCTCCTGGTCGAGCGTTGAGGCCTGCAGCGCGGCCGCCTGCAGCGGGGCCAGTTGCTCCGCGCGTGGCGGCGGGGCTACGATACAGAATTCACCTCGCATCCCATGACTAATCGACGACAGTTTCTCCGCCATCTGAGCTTGCCGGTCGCGGCAGGGTTCCCGGCCATCGTGAAGGCATCCGCCCTGGGGTTGAACGGAAGCATTGCTCCGAGCAACCGCGTCACCATCGCCACCGCCGGCGTGGGATGGATGGGCGGCGACCACCTGGTCGAGTTTTTGAAAATACCCGAGGCGCGCATCGTGGCCGTGTGCGACGTCGACGAGGAGCACCTCAGCGCGGCAAAGTACAAAGTGGACCTGAAGAACGGCGACCAGGGATGCGCCACCTATCGCGCCTTTGAGGAATTGTTCTCGCGGCGCGACATTGATGCCGTGACGTTGGCACTGCCCGACCATTGGCACGCGCTGGCCGCCGTGCAAGCCGCCCGCGCCGGCAAGGACATCTACGGTGAAAAACCGCTGGCCTACAATTTCCACGAAGGCCGCGCCATCCGCGAGGCTGTGCACCGCTACCAGCGCATCTGGCAGACGGGAAGCTGGCAGCGGTCGAGGGAGAATTTCCGCCGCGCCGTCGAACTGGTTCGCAACGGCCGCATCGGCAAAGTGCGCCGCGTCGAAGTCGGCTTGCCCGGCGGTCACACCGATTTCGCGAAAACCAGGGACCTGATGAAGTTCACCGCCCCCCCGGCCATCCTGAACTACGACCGCTGGCTCGGGCCGGCGCCGGAAGCGCCCTACTGCCCGGCGCGCGTGCACAAGAACTGGCGCTGGAATTTGGATTACGGCGGGGGCCAGTTGATGGATTGGATCGGCCACCATGGCGACATCGCGCATTGGGGGCTGGGATTGGATGCCACCGGCCCGGTTGAAGTCGAGGGCACCGGCACCTATCCGCCGCGCGAACTCCTCTACAACACGGCCACCAAGTACTACATCACGGCGAACTACGCCGAAGGCGTCACCATGATTATCGCCGGCGGTTATCCCGGCATTCGCAGCGGCACCAAGTGGATCGGCGACGCAGGTTGGATCTGGGTGGACCGCGGCGGCTTGGAAGCCGAGCCGGCCAATCTTCTCACCAGCGTCATCCAGCCAAACGAGATTCAGATCCCGAAATCTCCAGGACACTATCAGGAGTTCATCGACTGCGTGAAGTCCCGCGCCACTACGCACGCGCCTTCCGAAGTCGCCATCCGCAGCGCGACACCCGGCTGGCTGGGTCAGATCGCCATGCTCACCGGGCGCAAGATTAAGTGGGACCCGGTGAAGGAAGAGATTCTCGGCGACGCGCAAGCCTCCAAGCTGCTTTCGCGCGACATGCGCTGGCCCTGGCGGCTGTAAGGCCTATTTCGCCGCCGCCGCGCGCGCCACGCGCACCATGCGGCGGCTCACGGTAGGGAGTTCGCGCAGACTCTGATCCGCCGTGGCCGTCGCTTTCAACGTGTAATCGCCTTCCCGCGCCGGCACGTTCAACTTCAGACGCCAGGTGTGCGCGCCCGCCGCGCTTCAACTCGAACACACGTTCCGCGCTGGCCGCGACGCTTCCATCGGCGGCTTCGAGCGTCAACTTCAATTGGCCGCTTAAGGCGCGGCCGTAGTCGTTCACCATCATCACGTCGAAGGTTCGCGGCGCACCCGCTGCGAGTTCCTCGCGCCAGAAGTTGATATAGACGCCCAGGGGCTTGAAGGCTTCGCTCACGTAATCGGCGAAGTGCGGTTCGAGTTCGAGCTTAGCGACGTCGCGAAAATGGTCGCTGGTGAAGGCGCCCGGAAAACTCGCCGTCAGGTAGACGAAATGCAGCACCCCGGCGAAGTCGCGGTGCGCGCGCCAGAATTCAGTCAGTCCAGCCAGCCAGTACGCGTTGTAAAGGAAGCGTTTTTCGGGCGTCGCGTCGGCGCCCAACAGGCGCTTGTAGACGTTCTCGGTAAGCAGCGTCGGCGTGCCGTCGCGATTCAACCACACCCAGCCGTATTCGTTGATGAAGGCGGCGTGCGCGCGTGGGATGCCCGGAGTTAGTGCTGCGGCCGCCGGTCATCTTTTCGAGGTCGCTCATCTGGAAGGCCGGCTTGTTGAACAGGTACGGGTGATCCTCCACCGGATCGTCCGGCCCGCTGGGCAAGTTGTAGCCGTTCTCCCACGCGCGGTTCGAGAGATCCAGCCCGCGCACTGCTGGAATCACTTTCTCGCCCAGCACGTCGGCCTCGGTTTCATTGGCTGCGTCCCAGATGGCTTGGCTGGGATGGTTCCAGTTGTCGCGCATGTACTCCTTGAATTCGCCGATCAGCTCGTGGGTGTCCCATTGCCGCCAGGGCTCCGGTGTGCCGTGGCCGGTCCAAATGAAGAACTCGTTCTGGATGAGCAGGCCGGCCTCATCGGCGTAGTCCATCCAGAAATCCGGAACCGGCCCGATGCAGAAGCGGAAGCTGTTCCAGTGCATGCTGCTTGGGAATGTCGACCAGCAGTTTCCGCACCCACGCGCGATCCCAGGGCAGCCGCCCGCAACTCGGGTCTTCGAAGAAACGGTGCAGCGTGATATTGGACCCGCGCATGAAATAAGGCTTGCCATTCAGGTAAGCGCGGCGCGTGGCCGTATCGAAGCGGAATTCACGCATGCCGAAACGCGTAGTGACGCTGTCGCCCGAGGTGGACGATTCCACCGCGTAAAGGAACGGACGCTCGGGGCTCCACAGGCGCGCGCCGGGAATCGCGATGCGCGTGCGCGTGGTAGCCGTGCCCTGGCTCGCGACCGTGACTTCAGTCGCGCCGGAGACGGCCACCTGCCGATTCCCCTGCCAGGTCCGCACCACGTGTTTCACAGGCGTCTTGGTGGCCGCGCCGTAATTGCGTACAACCGTCTCCACAAGAATGGAAGAGGTCCGGATATCCGGCGCCACCTGAATGCTCTCGATCACCGGGTTGTCGGCGAGTTGCAGCGTCACGCTGTCGTAAATACCCGGCGTCCATTTCAGCTTCTCGAAGTCCGTGCCCGCGGGCACCGTCGCCGGCAGCGCGGCCGGGTGCGCGCCCACGCGCACCACCAGATCGTTCTCGCCCTCCCATCGCACGGCCTTCGTCGCATCGAAGTAACTCGCCGTGAAACATCCGAAATGTTCGCCGAGTTTCACGCCGTTCAACCACACCACTGTCCCGAACTGCGCTTTGTTGATCTTGAGTATCGCGGTCTGCTTGCGCGCGGGAACGCGAAACGCGCGGCGATACCAGAAGTAGTTGCGCGCCTGGCGCGGGATGCCCACCGTTTGGATGAGCGCCGACTCCGGCAGCATCTTCTTCCGCACGCGGTTCTGGATTACTTCGCGGCTGTCGAACCGATCCACGCCGGTAAACGGCGGCACGGCCAGATTCGCGAGACCCGGCACCGGCACGCGATGAGCGAATCCGGCGGGCTGGGCGTCGGCCGCGACGCTCTCGTCGATCTGCCAGGTGCCGTCCAAAGACACCGTGACCCTCTCGGCGTAAAGCGGAACGAGCAGGGAGAAGACCACCGTCAATAACCAAATGCGCCGCATCTTCACAGTATAGGTGGGCGACCTGACCCGGTGGTTCGAACCGGTGTTCGCTACACCTTTTCCGGGATCACGAACGGCTTGCGGTAACCTCGATCGGCCTCGCGCAGCAGACGGTTGGCTTCCGCGTCGCCCACTACCTGTTCGGTGTTCGGATCGAAGTTGAGCGTCCGGCCCAGGCGATATGACGCGTTCGCCAGGTGCACCAGTGTGGATGAAATGTGCCCTTCCTCGATGGGAGCGTGCAGGTCTTCCTGCTTGCGGCTGCGCACCACGTCGACGAAGTTGGCGAAGTGATCGCCACCCAAGTGCGCCGTCGGCCCCGGCTGCATTTCCTGGCCAATGTAGGTGCGGTAGCCGTTCAACACGTCCTCGTCGCCAATGGCCAGGTATCCGTTCGAGCCATAGAAAATATCGCCGATGGTGTTGTGCCCTTGGCCGTGGCTGTACATGTACTCGGTGCCGATTTCGGCTTCGCGATTGGTGATCCAATGGCGCACGCCGAACTCGATCATCTTGCGCTTGCCGCCGGGAAGGTCGTACTGGAAGGCGCAGTTGAGCGTGTTGGGCGTTTCTTGATCGTCGTCGAACATGAAGTGCCCGCCGATGGCCGAGACCTTGTTGGGGAAGGTCACGCCCAAGCCCCACCGCGCCACGTCCAGTTGATGCACACCCTGGTTGCCCAAATCGCCGTTGCCGCTGTCCCAGAACCAGTGCCAGTTGTAGTGGAAGCGATTGCGCGTGAAGGGCCGCAGCGGCGCGGGCCCGGTCCACAGATCGTAGTGCACTCCGGCCGGCGTAGGCTCCGCCGGCGTGTGGCCGATGGTATTGCGGCGCTTGTAACACAATCCGCGCGCCAGGTAGAGATCCCCAATCACGCCCTCGTGCAGCTTCTTCATGGCTTCCACCGCGGATTGCCGCGAGCGGCCTTGCGTCCCGTGCTGCACCATGCGGTTGTATTTCTTCGCCGCGCTCACGAGCTGCCGCCCTTCCCACCAGTTGTGCGAACACGGCTTTTCGACGTAGACGTCCTTGCCCGCCTGGCAGGCCCAAATGGCGATGAGCGCGTGCCAGCTATGCGGCGTCGCAATCGAGATCGCGTCGATGCTCTTGTCGTCCATGAGCTTGCGCACGTCAATGTAAGTGGCCGGCTTGGCCAGCTTCAGCTTCTCCATGTCGCGCAAACGGCCGTTGAGAACGTTCTCGTCCACTTCGCAAACCGCCGCCACTTCCACGTTCGGCAGCTTCGCGAATTGGCGGACGTGGTCCCAGCCG
The DNA here is from genome assembly GCA_963745655.1 of Terriglobales bacterium. GTDB lineage: Bacteria > Acidobacteriota > Terriglobia > Bryobacterales > Bryobacteraceae > JAJFUV01. The sequence continues at coordinate 429,387 of CAVUYK010000001.1, forward strand.
CGCTTATGCACGCCGCATACCGCGATCCGCACTCGATCGTTGGCCCCCAGAATTCGCCCGGAAAGAGCCAGGCCGGCGGCTTGCGCCAGGACTCCGCGCCGGCTTACGTTCGCCACTTGCTCCATTTCAGATCCCCCTTTACGATTCCGCTCCGCGCCGCCGCTTGACGAACAGAATCGCCAGCAATGCGGCCAGAGCGGCGTAGCTCATCAGCCGGGAGAGGCGCAGTTCCCAACCGCCGCTGTAATCGAGTTGGACTTCACACGGACCGGAGCATTCGGGCGTGAGCCATATCAGGCCCAGGGCGTCGGGTTTGAGGGGACAGTCGCGGCCCGCCACGGTGGCGTGCCAGCCAGGGTGATAGGAGACCTGCACGGAAATGGCTTGCCCCCGCGAAGCCGTGGTCGAGATGTGTATGCGGTTGCGGCCCTGCCATTGGAAGGCGGCGGGCGGCAGAGCCGGATCGTCCAGGGCCGCGACGTACTTCTTGAGCGGGGCGATGTCGCCCGGTCCGGCGGGAGCACGGCTCACCATGGCGGCGGTGGGTAGGACATGCGCCAAGGATTCCGTTCCGAGCGGCACCCGGTAGATGGTGACATCGTCCTCCCGCCACAACACCGGCAACATGCCCTCGAACTTCGCGGGATGCGCGTACGGCTTCCAGAATTCTTGGCTGGCCGGCCCGCTTACCGCGATGGCCCGCACCCCATACGCCTTGAGCCACGCCAGCGAAACCTCGGCGTCGCGTTCCGCGGTGTCGCCGCCGTTCCAGATAGCCCGAAGGGCGGTTTGCTGGACCGGATTGGTCGCCGCGCTCCACGCGCCTCCGGCAAACTGCGCCAGGCCGGTGAACGCGTTGGCCCATTGCCCGATGGATCCCGGCAGCATGACGCGCACGTCGCCGAGATTCCGCTCTGCCCATAGGGACGCCCGGTATTCGATGGTGCGGGCCGGGTCCTGGTTGCGGAGAACGATCTTGGCGAACTTGCGATGGCTGACGATCTGCTCTCCGGCGAGCGCGAGAAACAGGAGCAGCAGCGCCGCCTTCAACGGCCTGGAAGCCCTCTCCACCCATACCCGCGCGCCGAATACCAGCACCAGCGCCAGGGCCAGTTCCATTTCGAATTTGTAGCGGTTCGGTTGGGGAATGAACTCCCGGTGGAGGTACGTTGCCAGGACCGGCACGCTGCTCGTCAGGTAGGCAAAGAGGGCGAAAAACTGGAGCCCCCAATCCGTCGTCCAACGGGATAGATAGTGCCACAGAATGACCCACCCAACCGCCACCAGGGCGATGGCGGTCACCGAACCCATGGTCCAACCTTCACCGCTGTCCGCGGCGGCTTGGTGGATCGCCAGGATCAGGGAAGGCGGCAAGAAAGGCATCACGATGGCGTAGGCCAGGGCCCCGATGGCGACGGTGATGCCGATGTTGCGCCAGTAGTCCTGACGGCGCAGCACGAACAGCAGGCACAGGGCTGCCATCATCGTCATGACCGGGCCGAAGTCGCTCGCCAGAGTCATCAGCACAATCGAAAAAACCGCGGCTGCGTAGTAGATGGGCTTCCGCCGTCGAATGGAATACGCCAGGAACAGGATGGCGAGCGGAAGAAGCGCCAGCGCGGCCAGGTGCGGCGTCTCATCCCACGCTGTGGCGATAGAGAGGCGGCGCGCCTCCCAGAGGTTGTGGAACGAGAACGCGGCGTCGGGGACAATCAGTTGCGTGGACGCGGTCAGCGAGTAGAACAATCCGGCGAGAAAGCTGTACCCCGGAGCGCGCGTGAGCAGCCAGGCCATCAGAAACAGGGTGAGCGGGCCGGCGCAATAAACCAGCCCGGTCACGGACTGGAACGCGACGGCATGCGGGATGCCGCGGATCGCCGCGATACCCGCGGTCAGTGCTGGAACCAGAGGGGCGTAGGTAAACTCCGAGGGCATGCCGCAGTTCCAGTAGGGCCACCAGTTGGAACTAAACCAACTGTCCCCGGCTCGCTTTGCCAGGGCGATCCAAAACCCATGCATGGAGTTCATGTGGGCCGCCTCATGGAAGAATAGTTCGCGGCACACGTACACGTTGATCCACAGCAAGGCCACGGCGTAGGCGGAAACGGCAAGGCCCTCGCGGCGGCCGATGGATCGATCCTTCGATGCGGACTCTCCGGCTGCAGCCGCGATCTGCTCCGTAGCGGTTGCGCCAGAATCTCCTTTTTGAGGGTTCAAACGCTTCAATCATACACGACACCATGGTGCGAAGGGCTGGCCGAGTCCGACCGGACATGCTCCAATAACCGCCCACCTCCGCCGCCTCGCGCACGAGAACCAAGCCGCCGCCGGGGGTAAATCGATGACCAGGACCATTCGAAGATTCGTAACTGGAATTCAAAATGGAATGTGAGGCAATAACGCGGCGAGCGGGAGCTTCCGAAGCGCGCTGGTCAACGCCGTGCGTCGGCGCCCCGCGATACTTCGCTACGCTTGACTTGCACGCGGCGGCGGCCCTTGGCGAGATTGGCGCTGGCTTTGTCGCGAGCGGCCTGGCTGATGACGATCTTGTTGATCACCTGCCGCGCGCCGGCCGCGCGGGCCATGCGCGTGGCCGAACCTTTGCGCTGGATGACGTCGGTTTGCCCTTCGATGGTTGCCACTCCGCCCACCACGTGAACCTGGAGGTTCTCGGCAGCGGCTTTGGACCGGGCGAAGCGCTGCCGGATGGCGCGCTCGAGCGCCACGTCGGACGCGATGGCTGGCGCCGTATTCGTGCGGACGTGCGCTGGAACCACCGGTTTACCATCTTTGCCGGACGCGGCCAGCGTCGCGGACATGAGAACCAGACCTGCTATGAGTCGGACCATGTGACACACCACCTGGGAAAGATAGTGCGCCACGGGCGGTATAATTCGCAGAGGTCTTCGCAATGCTCCGACGAATCCTTCTGCTCTTGTCCACCGTGTGGCTGGCAACCGCCGCCGACCTGAACACTCTTCATCGCGGCTTCCAGAACCCGCCGCGGGATAAGTCCTTGATGCCCTACTGGTTCTGGAACGGGACGCTTTCGGCCGCCGAAACCCGCCGCCAGATGGAGGAGATGATCCGCCAGGGCGTCTACCGGGCCGTGGTGTTCCCCTGGGACGGCATGGATGTGCGGTATCTTTCCGAAGATTACTGGCGGCAAGTGGGAGCCGCGCTCGACACGGCCAGGCAACTCGGCTTCACGCTCAACTTCGCCGACGAGTACGATTGGCCCAGCGCGCACGCCTGGGACCGGTACACCGACAAGCCGGAGTTGAGCCAGGTCTTGCTGCGGCACCCCGAGTTCCGGATGCGGCGCCTGGCCACGGCCGAATTCAATTTGGAAGGTCCGAACGGGTGGAGTTGGGAGTGTCCCGAAACGCCCGAAGCAGTAGTGGCCGCGCGCCTGGATGCCCAGGGGCGGCTGGAGGAATCCTGGTTCGTCGTGGTGCCGGCCAAGGGTCCGTCTTTGCGCTGGGAGGTGCCGCCGGGACGCTGGCTCCTGGGCGTCTACTGGACGGAACCCGCCGTGGGCGCGCACAACACGCGCCTGGACATGCTGAACGGCGATGCGGTGAAGACCTATCTCGACATGGTTTACGAAGAGTACGCGCGGCGCTTCCCGCAACACATGGGCACCACCATCAAGCTGACCGTCGCCGACCACGAAGGCACTTACGGGGAGCCCATCGCCTGGACGCCGAAACTGTGGCAGGAGTTCCAGAAGCGCCAGGGCTTCGACCTGCGTCCCTGGCTTCTGCTGCTGGCGCACGATACGCCGGACGGCGCTCGTTCGCGCCGCATTCGCACGGCGTATCTGGAAACCATCTCCGCCCTCTACGCCGAGAACTTCTCCGAACAGGTTACCGCGTGGTGCACGCGGCACGCCATCCAACACGGCACATCCACTTACGAAGAGCAGATGATCATCCAGGTGGACCGGGCCGGCGACATGTTCCACCAGTGGCGCGCGGGAACCGGTGTCTTCATTGATGCGCTGCTCGAACGCTCGCGCCTGCCCATCGATTTCAAGGAGGCCGTCTCGGTGGCGCACTTCGACGGCAAACCGCTGTGGGTCGAAAACCAGGGACTGCAAGGCAACGAGAGCTACTTCAGCCTCGAAAAAGCGCGCCTGGGAACCAACATGTGCCTGCTCTGGGGCGCCGACGCGCTGCTTCCTTACTTCGACTACAACCCGAAAGCGATTCAATGGCCGCCGCAGTGGTTTCTCGGCCAACCCACCTGGCGCTACTTCCACCACTACGCCGACCTGGTGCGGCGCGGGCACTACATGAACGCGCAAGGCACACACATTGCGCCGGTGCTCATCTACTATCCGCGCGAGACCGCGTTCGCCAATTCCGCTACGTTGTTCGGGTCCAAGCGCCGCGGCATGCGCTGGAACGGCTTGATGGATCACGTCCAGGATTTCTACTCCGCGCTGCAATTGGAATTGACGCGTAATGGGTGGGACTATCACATCGCGGACAGCTACTACATGGACCGCGCCCAGATTCGCGACGGCGCCATTCATATCGCCGGCGAGAGCTTCCGCGCCCTGGTTCTGCCGCCTATGACCGATATGGATCCGGCCGCCGCCCGCAAGATCCGCAAGTTCATCGCCGCCGGCGGCAGCGTGCTCGCAGTCGGCGAGTTGCCGCGGCAACTCGACCCCGCCGGCATCCGCCGCTTCCCCGCCCGCGAACATCCGCTGTTCATGGACCGGCTCGATTACACCGAGTACATCGAAACGCCCGCGGGAATTCGCGAAGACTTGAAGCCGCTGTTGGATGCGTTGCGCGTCGTCGAACCGCCGCAAGTCCAGATCGTCGGCGATGACGTCGAGCGCTTGTACTTCTCACACCGCCGCGCGGAAAGCGTGGATTGGTATTGGGCGGTAAACGACACCGATCGCGAACGCCGCGTGAAAGTGCGCATGCCCGGCGCCGGCACGTTCGAGGTGTGGGACGCCGAAACCGGCCAGCGCCGCACGCTGCGCTCGCGGGTGTTGGGTGCGAAATCGGAGCTGGAACTTTCCTTCGGTCCGCACGACGCATATTTCGTGGTCCGCCACACGGGCCCCGCCACCGCGCCGCCCGCGCCCACCGCCGCCGCCGGCGAACTGGTCGCGGCGCTGCCCGGGACCGGCTGGCGGCTGACTCTCGAATCGCCCACGGTGGAAGTTCCCTACGCTCAAGTCGAAGGCTCCCCCGAGCCGCTGTGGCTGGCGCCGGAACGGCTCTCCAACCCCGACTGGTGGCTCATTGGCCCGTTCCCCTACGACGATCACAAAGGCTTCTACCGCGAGTTTGCGCCGGAGCGTGAGTTCCGGCCGGAAGCGAAGTATCCCGGCGCCTTCACGCAGGTCTCCTGGCAGTGGATCTCCTCTCCCACTTACTCGGTGACCGTCCGCGACGCGTTGAAGCTGCCCGGCAACCGGACACTCGGCGTCTACTACGCCTTCGCCTATGTCTGGTCTCCCCAGGCGCGCCGCGCGCAACTTCTCGCCTCCTTCGTTGACGGCATGAAAGCCTGGTGGAATGGGCAAATGGTACTCTCGGATCACCGTCACCAGAAATGGGCGCTGATGCGCGACTGCTGGGCCGAACGCCGCCCCATCCAGATCAGGCAAGGATGGAACAAGGTGCTGCTGAAGATCGAGCCCGGCCTCGAACGCCCCACGGCGTTTATGTTCCGTTTGGTGGGCCAGGACGGCGCCACGCTGCGCGACGTGGTTTACTCGCGCGATGAGCAACTGGTCCCGCGCGCATCCAAGCGCGTGCGCCTGCATGTTGCCGCGCCCCCGGGCACCGGCGAGAGCGATCGCGTGATGGAGATGGATTGGAACGAAATCCCCGAACGCCCCGTGGCATTTCCCACGCGCACCACACCATTCCAACTCGCCTCATGGACTGATTCGACGCTGGTGAACTACTCCGGCTCCGCGCTGTATGAAACGGAGTTCGAGTTGCCCGCCATGGCGGCGGGTAAGCGTCTGTTTATGGATTTGGGCGCCGTGGGGCTGGCCGCCGAAGTGTGGGTCAACGGCGAGAAGGCCGGCGAACGCGCCTGGCGTCCTTTCCGTTTCGATATCACGCGCCAGGCCAAGGCCGGCAAGAACGCGCTTCGCGTGCGAGTGGCAAACTCCAATGCGGGATGGCTCGCGCAAGGCGACACGGTTTATCAGAAGGGCAGTTGGGGTCTCCACTACCGCACGGAACGCGATCGTATTCCGCGCATGCGTCCCAATGGACTGGAAGGTCCGGTGCGCGTGATGGCTCAGCCGCGATAAGCCGGGTTGACGAAGGTCTGCTCCAAGCCGCCGGCCTTGAGCCGCAGCACGGCACTCACCGCCGCGGGCATACCGATGGCCCCGGCCAACGCCGCCGTGGCTTCCACCAGGATCATGGCGCCGAGCGCCGAAAAATCACGCCCCGCATAAAGGTGGCGCAGACGGACGTGGTAAGTCCGCACAAAGTCGGCGGTGAAGTGTAAGAGATCCTTCATGGCCTTTTGCGGATCGTTCTGAAACTCGCTGGCCAACTGCCTTCCCTCCAGGCCCATCTTCACCAGCTCGCCGATGTAGAATGCATCCGCCGCCAGCAGCGATCGGACCAGGCGCGGGTTGCGTTGCACCGAGGCGAGAATATTCTCGACCCGCCGCGGCTCGTAGAAGGAAGCGGTCTTTTCCCGACCCGATGCGGCCAGCCTCCAGGAAACGCTTTCCAGCAGACGCGGCAGCGCCTGGCTCGCGGTGCGGAACACGGCGGCCATGCTGCGGTCCGCCAAGAAGTCGTAGGTGAATTCGCTGCGCGGCCGTCCGGCGAAGGGCTTACTGGCCTGATAGACCAGCAGCGGGTACGCGGACTCCAGCGTCTCATACTCGCCGGCGTTCTGAAAGTGACAGAACGGTATCCAGCGGCGCATGGCGGCTTGCACCGCCACCGACAGCCGCGAGTAGATGGCAAAGAAGTCCGCGTCGCGCTCTCCCGGCGTCGTGAGCCATACCGCCGCCAGTGATCCGGGGACGCTCAACGATAGCGACGACTCAACGGCGTCGACATCTGGCGGAAGGCCCTCGCTCAGCCAGTCATTCACGCGGCCGTCGAAGCCGTAGGCGGCCAGTAGGGGCGCCAATCGCTCGGCCGCGACGGCACGCTCCAGCGTCCGAGTGTCCGTGTAGCTCAGCTTGAAGCTCGAATCCGAATAGGTCTCGCCCACCTTGAGCGCGGCGGCCAGGGTGAGCGCGCTCTGGTAAGCGCTGCCGCGAGTGAGTTTGTCGGAGGCTTCGGCGGTGTAAACCAGGATGCGCCCGTCGGCGCCGGTTTCTACTTCCACGCGAGGGAGCGCTTCCCACCGCGCCTTCCAGTCCTTGCGTCCCACGAAAGGCAGATGCAATTCGATGGCAGTTCCATGGTGCAGGCCGCCGGTCAGTGCGCCCTCCCCCAGACGCACGTGATCGTTCGGCGAGGCCGGGATGCGCGTGTAGTCCCCGTTCAGAGCGTCCTGGTAGAGCCGCAGCCCTTCCTGCGTGAAGGCGAACGAGCAATCCATGAGCGGAATGTTCAAAGACGCTGCATCAAAGAATCCGCTTAGCCGCGCCGCGCAGATCTTTTCGAGCGCCTTGGGAACGTGGCTCAGAATCGAGTCGGAGAGAGCTCGCACGGTGCGTACTTTGTCTGCCAGCGACGCCGCGTCGAACGGCTCGGAACCCGCGTCGAGGAAGTCGCCGAGTTGCTTTCTCGCCCACACGTCCGTGGTTTCGATGCCGCCGTTCAGGGTCTGTTCGAGCAGCGCGGGACTCAATGCCGCATCGGCATAGCGCTTCACGCGCTTCAGCGTATCGGCGGTTTCTGGGTCGACAACCAGCGGCGCCAGCGACTCCTGCCTCCCCAGCGCCGCCCAGACAGCCTGCGCGGTAGTCGAGTCCAGCTCCCGCCAGACGCCCAGCGCTCTCTGGAGCGCCACCGCCTCGACGCCCATCCGCGCGGCTTCCGCTGCCAGCTTGCCTTTTTCGGCCAGCTTGGCCAGGTGCGACAGCCACTGCATGGGGTGCACGCCCGCGATGGCGGCCATCAGTTCACCGCGCTTCTCCGGCACGTTCGCGGACCCGGTTACACGCGCCGACAATTGCGCGCCCGGGTGGAGCTGCGCTCGGCGGCTCTTGCCGATTCGCAATCGAAGCCAGCGGCCGGCGTCGAGCGAGATCACCGCGTCGAAGTACCCGCCCAGTCGCAGATCCAGCGTCGCATCCAGGCCACTCGATAGTTTCAGGCCTAATTCTCCTGCTATGACGCCCAACGCTACTTCGCGCAGCCAATGGAAGGCCAACGACGGGCGCACATGGCTGGTGATCCGCATCTCGCCGCTGGTATCGAACACATAAGCCGTATGGGCCGGAATCTGTGACGGGTCGCGTAACAGGTAAGGATCGATGGCGTATCCGGCAGGGACAGGCACCGGCTGTTGAATCGCGCCCTCGTCTGACTCCAGAACGGTCCACGTGTATGCGTGGGTCCAAGTGAAAAGCGGCGTGGAGGACATGCGGTTTCCTTGGGGCCTGGATTAAAAAGGCCGTTTGATTATACGGTTCGCTCGGGCGTTGACCCAAAGTTTTCGCGTTCGCCCCGGCCGTCCGGCGCGCGCAAGTCGCGATGGGCGATCGAGTTGCGCCGGCCACAACTTTATTTTCGAGAGCTGTGACTCACTTTCCGCCCGGCCGTGCTGGTAGGATAATTAATCATGAACCGCCGATCGTTTTTTCAGACTGCCGCCGTCGTAGCGCCGGCCGCCCTGGCCGCGCCGGCCTTATCTCAGACCATTAAGCGCAAGGGCCGCTTGAAGCAGGCCGCCACGCGCGGATGTTTCGGACGCGGTAAGACCATGGAGGAAGTCGCCGCCATCGCAGTGCGCCTGGGGCTGAAGGGCATCGACCTGGTCGGCCCGGCGGACTGGCCGGTGCTCAAGAAGTACGGTTTGCTCTCCACCATGTGCCCGGGCGGCGGCGGGCTCGGCAACAACATGAACCACAAGGAAAACCACGCCGTCATGGAGCCGCAGTATCGCGAGGCCATCGAGCGCGCGGCCGCCGCCGGCGCCCCCAACGTCATCGCGCTCAGCGGCAATAAGCGCGGCATCGCCGACGAAGAGGGGATGGACAACACCGTCACCTTCCTCAACAAGATCAAGGCGCTGGCCGAAGACAAAGGCGTCACGGTGTGCCTGGAACTGCTCAACAGCAAAGTGAACCACAAGGACTACCAGTGCGACCGTACCTGGTGGGGAGTGGAAGTGATGAAGCGCGTGAATTCGCCGCGCGTCAAGCTGCTCTACGACATCTATCACATGCAGATCATGGAAGGCGACATCATCCGCACCATCCGCGACAACTTCCAGTACATCGGACACTTCCACACCGCCGGCAATCCCGGGCGCCACGAACTGGACGATACGCAGGAACTCAACTACAAAGGCATCGCCAAGGCCATCGTGGACCTGGGCTTCACCGGCTACCTCGCGCACGAATACGGCCCGCTCGGTGACCCGCTCGCCGGCCTCGAGCTGGCCATCTCGACCTGCGACGCGTAAGTGCTCTGGTTCGGGGCTTATCGCTTACGGACGGACAAGGACCAGCCACGGGATACCTTTCGGTGCGCGGATAGATCCCGAGTGTCGGTTGCGCAACACTGTGGCGAAGGGGGAGTAGCGCGGCTCATCCCCCCAGAGCGGGACTTGAACGGGACGTTTGGTGGTGACATGGGGATTTCGCAACAGTTATCGGCTCATCTCTAAACCCTTCGGCGTTAGGCGGATCTGACGCTGACGAGGTGGCACCAATCGCCAACGTTCCGGATGCGCGCACGTCAGCACCGGCCGCCGTGCTCCGTCGGTCAACGCACGTGGCGCATGGCAGATCAGCGGAGATGGTACTGGCTGTCCGATCAACGGATTGACGCTTCCGGGCGGCCGACGATCTAGGCGACCCGTGCATCGCTCGGACGGCAAGATCCTGCGGCGTCTGAACCCGCTATTCGCGCTGCATGTAAGAAATGTCTCGAGGAGCGTGCTCGGCATGGTGCCGTCAGTGCGGACCTCGACGATCGCCAGGGACGCTGCATCGCCTGGTCGCGTTTGGAGGGCGAGCTTTGACGCACAGGCATTGGCGCGATACAGGACTGGCGGTATCAGACGACGCAGGCTGTGAAGAGCAGGCGGCGTCGGTGAGCGCTGTAGGTGCCCAGGCGGCTGAAATCTACTCTCGCACGACAAACAGACCTATGCGGACCCGATACCGAGACACGTGCCTGCAGCGGCGGACCGGCACGCGGCGATGGTCTGATGCTGCTTGATTCCGTTGATCGAATGACTGGTCGCAGCGGGCAGACGTTCCGTGCATCAGGTGAAGCCCTGCTCGAACGGGCAACGCAGACGCACCGGATCGCGACTCGATCGCGTCACTACCGGCACGAGAGGCATACCGCTGCGCTGTGCACCGCACATCAATCATGTGGCCGGGAACGCGATGTGCTCGCCTCGAGCAACCCGTTGCGGATATTCACGCAGGAGCGCTATCGGCTTCGATGATCTGCAAAGAACGCCCTGGATGGCTCATCACCCGATGCCGTATGACGTTGATCGTGCCGTCGGATGCACCGGCAAATGCATGCGCTTACGAGGTCCCATGCTTCCTGCATCGAGCAGCCTCCGAACGATTAGCTGGACGGCGTGCCATGACAGTGCCGCGTGCCAAGCCACGCTGTCAGAATCCATGCTGAAGCAATCGCCGCGATGCCGCGCACGGGAACCGATCTATGAATCGCGCCGGAATTGCACAACCGAATTGACGTGCGAATCCTGTGCGATACAGCCCGGCAACAGCCGTTCTGGCATCCAGCAGATGATCCGAAGTACCAACGGCCAGATCCGGCATCGGCACGGTACGAGCATCTTGCAATGTCGAGCTGATGCCCAGCCGGTCGCCGTCGACGGCCAACTGTCCGTAATCGGCAGCATCGCCCGGACGCTCGCGATCCGTGTCTACGGCCGCTGACCGGCACGAGCTGCCTGCCACTTGGCCGGATAGGCCGTATGCAGAACGACGCGCGACAATCCGTCCACAGTGCGTCTCTGCGGAAATGAGCTAACGCAAGTCGCATATCGAACAGCAGCAATGCCAACGGCAACACCGCGACGGCATGCGGTTTGGCGGCATCGTGCGAGGAGACATTGTCGTTCGCTCGGCCGAGCCATGCGTAACGTGCCGCCTCAGGACTCGACGGCAGTGCCGTGCTCGGCGGCATTCTCCAGGCCATAGCGACACGGCGTTGCGAGTGGGCAAAGCGCCCACTGACAACTTCGCAGACCACCGTGCGTCCATCGGCCGGAACCTTCCCGATGGTCCTCCTGGGCCTCGATTATCGCCAGCGATCCCGGTCTTTCGCAGCAACTCTCGAGGACGGCGTCTCGTTCGCTGCATGCTGTAGTCCAGCACATTCGAACTGCGGCCGGACGGTAGATCACGAGACGACGTAGCTATCGGTTGGTACCACAAGCCAGTTCGAGCTCTCGAGCACCGAACCGTGATCGCAGCCGGGTTCAGCGTCTCACCGCATTGCTCCGGCCGAACAATGCTGACATCTGGCGCCGCTAATCCGCGCAGGACGACGTATGTGCTCATCTGTCGGGCCGGAATCGGTAAGGCGATGATCGCTGCTCCCATTGCCTCAGTGACGCCGGAACCAGTCCGATCGAGATGGACTCGAGACGCGCCGGTTCTGCGCGTGCCAGCGGTTCCGCGCCTCACGGATGCGTTGCCGGTGGCGAAATCCAGCGCCAGCCTGGCATGAGGTACGCTGCGTCGGCACTGTACGATATGAGCAGACCTTGTACCCGCGAAGCACTTGTCGGCGTCAAGATGGTCCGACGCCGGATCTGCCGCGTTTTGGTAGATTGTATCCCTGCAACCTTGAAGGCCTACTTCGCCGACCAGGACTGAATGCCTTGCTGCGCCGCATACCAGCGACTATGGCGTGGAGATGATCCTGGACTGTTACGGTCGACGTGTGGTCGAACAGCCGGTACGCAGAATCTCTTCACTCTTCACGGGAGCGGCTAGCATCCCTGTACGGACGCGTGCATCCTGACGTCCGCGCACATACTCGGAGCGTCTGAGATCGCCACCGCTCGACAGGAGCCTACTGAGCAGTCGCGGTCATGTCCGGACCTTGCATGCCCCAAGCGAGTTCGTGCTCGCGAATCCTGAGTCCGGAGCGTCAACCGGTCAGGGTGCTAGCGCGAAATCCGCGATCGCAGCCGTTCACAGCGCGATGCGGCGCCTGCATAGCCATCGACCGCTGCAAGCCGGATGGCCATGGCCGCCTGGAAGTTGTCAACCGAAGACACCTCTGGTTAAGTAGCGTCACTGCCTGTGTCGGCTGGCGGTACGCAATCGATGGCCGAGTCACCAGCCGATACCGCACAGCCGGTCGAGCACGCGAGACTCCAGGGAACGGCATTCGCTGGCGAAGATCAGCCCATCCGATCAGCCCAGGTACGGGCAAGCGGCGTGGACCTGGCGCGAACGTCCCGGAATACCGACGCTGATTCTTCCCGGCCCAATCGAGGACGGGGGAGCGCGGGGAATCCGCCAGCGGACTTCTGAAACCTCGCCTTATGACATCATTCCGCGACGCCGCACGGCCCACCCAACCAAGAGCAGCGCCACCAGACTCACCGCCGCTCCTTTGTAGAGGATCGTGGGGCGGAAGCGCATGGCCACGCGGTGGTGACCGGCGTCGACCTCCAGGCCGCGGAACGCGGCGTTGGTCATGCGCAGCGTGGCTTCGCGGCCGTCCACCCACGCGCGCCAGCCGGGATAGAACGTCTCCGACGTAACCAGGAACGCGCGCGACGGCGTGTCGATGTCCAGTTCAAGATGCGCGAATCCGTAACCCGCGACATGCACCGTGCCGCCGGCTTTGCGCGGCGCCGCGTCGGGACAGGGAGGTTCCACGAACGCCGTCGCACGGGGATCGAAGTCCGGCGCGCCGACCTTCTCCAGCGCCGCATCGAGGTTCCTCACACAGCGCACGTCTCCCACCAGGAAGAATCGCGGTAAAACGGTGCGATTCTCGTAAGCGTGGTGTCCCGGCAGAGCGGCGGCCTTGGGGAACTTGGGATGGCGAATGATCAACTCGTCCGACGGCGCCCAACTCAGCAAATAGCGCACGTTGAGCAGATCCAGCAGCGGCGAGTCGAAATCCGTGACTTCGTAGTAGCGCACCCAGGGCACGCCCTTCGCGAACATCCGCCGCAGCCGCAGAATGCGCTCCAGCGCCAGCGGTTCGTCGCCGTTGGCGGTGGGCACTTCCGTGACCGGCCCCTGCACGGCCCAGTTCTTCGAATCCTGGTACACGTCGACGCGCGCCGGCGGCTTGGTCTGGTATACCAACTCCCGCATGCGGTCGAGCGTGATGGGGGTGCCCTCGAATTGCTGGATGTTTACGCCGGGCTCCTCCTTCAGCGACATGGTGTTCATGAAGCGCCCGGCGCCCGCCCAATGGAGTTCCACGACCGCCAAGACAATCAGCAGAGCGACGGCCAGTTGGCTTCGGGGCGCTACGAATCGCTCCACGCCCAACCCCGCCAGCACCGCGATGGCCAGCACGAAGCCGGCGAGCGCGAATTCGACGTAGACGGGCGCCGTGAGCACCGGCGGCGACAGGGACGCCAGGACACTTCCGATCGCGGTGGAGGTGCCCAGCATCCCAAACCCGCACAGCGCCGCGACCGCGGCGAAGGCCGCTCCGCGACGCGTGAAGATGCCCGCCACGGCGAGCACCAGGCCGGTGAGGCCGCAGTAAAGATACAAGAAGGTCGGATTGTACGGCAGCTGGTAAGTTTTCAGATCGAAGATGCCGTTGTAATCCGGCACCAGCAGCGAGCCAAACGCCCACCACGGTATTCCGGCGCCGTGTCCCCATTCGCCGCGCGAGGCGGCCACGCTCCAACCAATCAATTCCATCGTGGGCAGCACCGCCACCGCGCTCAAAAGCACCGCCCACACGCCGGCCGCGGCCACCACCGGAAGCAGGCGGAAGGTGCTCTGATGAGAGAGCACCAGCGCGACGGCCAACGCGCCGCAGCAGACAAACGCCACGATGGTCAGCGCCGGAAATCCGGCCAGAACCGTCATGGAAAGGCTCAGCGCCAGCACCGCCATCCAGCGCTTTTGGAAACGCGAGCCAAGTTCCACCACGCTCTGCCACGCGAGCGGCATCCATGCCGCGCCACAAACGGCGCCCAGATGCTGCGTTTGAGACGCGAAGAACGCGCCGAGTTGGAAGATGGTCGCCCCGAACGTCGCCGAGGCGCGCCCCACACCCAGGCGGCGAAGCAACAGATAGGTGAATACGCCGCCCAGAAACACATGCAACGCCAATTGCCACTCCAGCACTTTCAGAATGTGCTGGAGTCCCACCAGTTTGGCGGCCAGAAAGCCGGGCCATGCCGGTGGGTAGAAAAGCTGCGTCTGAATGTTGGCGAAGTAGGGAAAGCCGCAATACGTGTAGGGGTCCCAAAGCGGCAACCGCATGCTGCCGAGAGATCTGGCCGCAAACGTCGCCAGCGGTGCGTGATAGCTCTGCAGGTCGTAAGGAATGGCGTAAGAAGGAGAGAAAAGGACCTGATGAAAGAAAAGGAGGACTTCGGCTAGAAGCGCCAGAATTGGCGCGATGCGCTCGACCCTGTGGGACACGCTATATTGTATCGCCGCCGTGGAGAGCCGCCAATGCCGCTCGGGCGCCCGTTATGTTACTGTGATGGCGCCGAACTTACTCTCTATGCTCGAACTCGCGGTGTTCTTGAGCGGCGCGGTGGTGATGATTCTCGAACTGGTGGCCTCGCGTCTGTTGGCTCCCTATGTAGGCACATCGCTGGTGGTCTGGACCAGCCTGATCGGCGTCATTCTTGGGAGCCTGAGCCTGGGCTACTGGTGGGGAGGGCGCTTGGCGGACCGGCGGCCCGAGCCGCGTCTTCTCTCGCTGATTCTGCTCGCGGCCGCCGGAGCGGTGACATGTATCGCGGCCATACAAGCGCCGGCGACGGCTGCGCTCTCGACCCACGTCGCGGATCTTCGGTGGAGCTCCCTGCTCGCCGCGCTGCTCTTCGCGCCGCCCGCGGCACTGCTCGGCGTCGTGTCGCCATTCGCGGCGCGGTTGAAGATGGTGAGTCTCGCCGGAAGCGGAGCCACGGTGGGACGCCTTTACGCGCTTTCCACTCTGGGCAGCATCGCCGGAACATTCGCGGCGGGCTTCTGGCTGATCCCCACGGTCGGAAGCACGCGACTGACCATGTTGCTGGCTCTCGTCCTGCTCCTGAATTCCGTGCTGGTGGCGCCGCGTGCGCTGGCCTGGGCTAAGCTCGGCTTGCTGCTCGCATGGCTGGCCGTGTTCTGGATCGAACCGCGCTTGGGTACGAGCATCGCCGGCGGACGCCTGGTGGTCGACCGGGACACCCCTTACCAACGCCTTCTGGTATTCGATCTTCCATTACCCAACCGTCCGGGCGTGCGGGTGCTCTCCATGGGATTCCAAGAGTATCACTCGGCCATGCTGCTGGACGCGCCCGAACAATTGCCGCTCCCCTACACGAAGTTCTTCCGGCTGGGGCCTCTTCTGCGCCCGGGGATGCGGCGCGCGCTCTGCATTGGCGGCGGCGCGTACTCGTATCCTCGCGATCTGCTGCGCGCGCTGCCGCAAGTCGTGGTGGACGTCGTCGAACTCGATCCGGAAGTGACACGGATTGCCGAACAGCAGTTCGCGCTGGAGCGCGATCCACGACTGAAGATTCATCACGAAGACGCCCGGGTGTTTCTCAACCGCGACGCATCCACCTACGACGCGGTGTTCCTGGACGCCTTCTGGGGCCGCACGATTCCATTCCACCTGGCGACGGTGGAGTGCTTCCGCCGCATCGCCGCGCGGCTCTCCAGTGACGGCGTGCTGCTGGTGAACCTGGTGGGCGCCATCGAAGGCGCGCGCGGCGCATTCTTCCGGGCCGAATACGCCACGCTGCGCCGCGTCTTCCCTCAAGTACTGATCTTTCCAGTACTCTACCCCGACGACGGTACGCGCACGCAGAACGTGATGCTGGTCGCGCTTCGCTCCGCCACTCCACCCGCGCTGGATGCGCCGGAGATACGCAAGTACGCGAGCCATCTATGGATGAGCAGCGTCTCCCAGGACATTCCCCCGCTCACCGACGACTTCGCTCCCGTGGAGCAATACGCCGCGCGAAGCCGCGAACCATAGCCGGTTTTATAGACTGGAGTGGAGTGTCCGGAAGCGCCACATCGCCCATGGTCGCCGTCGTCGGTCCGACCGGGACCGGCAAGAGCGAGCTGGCCTTGCGCATCGCCGAAGAGTTTCACGGCGAGATCGTGAACTGCGATTCGCTGCAGCTTTACCGCTACTTCGACATTGGCACCGCGAAGCTGCCGGTGGAGGAACGGCGCGGCATCCCCCATCATTTATTGGATATTCTCGACCCGGATGAAATCTTCAGCGCGGGCGAGTACGCGCGGCGGGCCCGCGAAGTTTTGGGCGAGATCGCATCACGCGGCGCGCTGCCGGTGGTGGTGGGCGGTACGGGCTTCTACCTGCGGGCGCTCACCGATGGATTGTTCGCCGCTCCGGAGCGCGACGAAGCGTTGCGCGACAGGCTGATGGAACGCGAGCGCCGCCGTCCGGGTTCGCTGCATCGCCTGCTCGGACGCTTCGACCCCGGTTCGCTCCCTCGCGTTCACGCGCGCGACGTGCACAAAACCATTCGCGCGCTGGAAGTTTGCCTGGCGGCGCGCCGCCCCATGTCGCGGATGTTCACCGAGGGGCGCCCTTCGCTGGAAGGTTTTCGCGTGCTGAAGATCGGGCTCGATCCGCCGCGCGAGGCGTTGTACGCGCGATTGGATGCGCGCTGCCTCCAAATGTTCCAGCACGGCCTGGTGGAAGAAACGCAAGCCATTCTCTCGCGCGGCTTCCCCGCCTCCGCGAAGCCTTTCGAGTCTCACGGTTACAGACAGGCGCTGGAACTGCTGCGCGGCGCCATGTCGCTCGACGAGGCCATCGAAAGCGCCCAGCGCAACACGCGGCGCTACGCGAAACGCCAGTGGACCTGGTTCCGCAAAGAGCTGGGAGTGGAGTGGTGCGGCGGTTTTGGCGCGGAAGATTCCACCCAAAGCCTGGCGCTTGAAACGAGTCCGCGATTTCCTCAAAAAAAATTCGCTTTCCTAGGCCCACCAACGGAACATTTCTCACTTGCCCCCGTCTTTAACAAGTGGAATGCATACCATGCTTCCTCAAAAACGACCGAACGCGTAACATGCAGCAAGGAGAAACCAAAACCATGAAGAAACTGATGCTCAGCTTTGCGATTCTGGCAGTGGCCGTAGCCGCCGCCGATACGTACCGGGTGACGTTGTTCCAACCTTCCGTGGTGAGCGGAAAAGAACTGAAGCCGGGCGACTACAAACTCGAAGTCACAGACAACAAGGTTGTGATCACCAAGGGCAAAACGGCTGTTGAAGCCGCCGTGAAAGTGGAGAAGGCCGACAGCAAGTTCAAGAGCACCAGCGTGCGTTACGCCAATGGCGACGGCAAGCTCACGGTGCAGGAGATCCGCGTCGGCGGCACTACCACCAGACTCGTCTTCAACTAGCCCACACGAGATTTCGAGGAGCCGTCTGCTAGACTGAAAGCTTGATGCGACGGCTCCTCCTGCTGGCATCCTTGGTTTGTCTCCCCTCCATCCTCCCTGGCGCGGATACCTTCCTGGTATTGCCGCTCTTCAACCTCTCCTCCTCGCAAGGGCTCGACTGGATCGGAGAAAGCGTGGCCGAAGCGGTCGCCGAAGCTCTCACCGCCGAAGGTGTGCTGGTGGTGGACCGTGAGGACCTGCGCGAGGCCTGCCGGCGCTTGAGCCTGCGCCCCAACGCGCGGCTCACCATCGCGTCGGTGATCAAGATCGCCGAGACGGTGGATGCCACCCGGGTGATGTACGGCACATTCGATTTTCATCCGGTGGTGGGAGCGCTGGACGAAAGCAAGGGCACCTTGCGCATTTCCACGCGCATCCTGAACCTGAAACAGGTGAAGGCGGGTGGGGAGATTGTGGAGATGGGCGCCCTGGAAGATCTTGCCGCGCTTCAGCTTCGAGTAAGTTGGCAGGCCCTCCGGCGCGCGGCTCCGCGCAGCGCCGCGGCGGAAGCGGAGTTCCTCCGCAATCGTCCCACCGTCCGCCTGGACGCCATGGAAAGCTACGTGAGAGGCCTGATGGCGGCGACCGACGGGCAGAAAATTCTCCTGTTCACCAAGTCCGCCAACCTGGCGCCTCAGTTCGCCCCGCCTTGCTTCCAATTGGGCCGCGTCTACTGGAAGAAGAAAGAGTACCGCAGCGCCATCGAGTGGTTGAACAAGGTGAAACCGCCCGACCCACGCTTCCACCATGCCGCTTTCCTGCTGGGACTTTGCCGCTTTTACAACGCGGATTACGCGGGCGCGCAGGCGGCTTTCCAGACGGTAGCCGGCGCCGTGCCGTTGAACGAAGTCTTCAACAATCTGGGCGCGGCCGAGTCGCGGCGCAACCTGCCGGAGGCCATCGAAAACTTCCGCAAGGCGCTGGCGGGCGACGACTCGGACCCGGTCTATCATTTCAATCTCGGCTACGCCCTCTGGCGCCAGGGCGACTTCACGGCCGCCGCCGAGCGCTTTCGCGCCGTGCTCGATCGCGATCCTTCCGACACCGTGGCCACCTCCATGCTCGGCCACTGCTTGCAGAAAGCCGCGCCGCGCGCCGGCGACACACGCACCGCGAACCTCGAGCGCGTCAAGGAGAATTACGAGGAACGCGCCTACCTCCAGCTCAAAGCTGAACTCGGATCGGCCGCCAAGGCAAGATAGCCAGGAACCATGCTCCATGCCTCCATCTTTTTGGGGCTGCGCGTCTGGTTCTGTGACCGGCCAGGTATAGGATAGAGGGAGCATGATGGAGTCCGAGCCCGCCATCCGGCTACGTGATCTTCGCAAGTCGTATGGCGGCAAGCCCGCCGTCGATGGGCTCAGCCTCGAAGTTCCGCGCGGTTGCTTCTTCGGATTTCTGGGACCCAACGGCGCGGGCAAAACCACTACCATCCGCATGCTCATCGGCCTGGCTCCGCCGGACTCGGGAGAGATCGAGTTGCTGGGCCTGCCCATGCCCGGCCGCGCCATCGAGATCAAGCGGCGCATCGGACTGGTGCCGGACGAATCGCTGTTGTTCGACCGGCTCACGGGTGGCGAGTTTCTGGAATTTGTGGGCCGCATGTACGGACTGGAGCGGCGCGTGGCGCGGCAGCGCGCCGGGGAATTGCTCACGCTGTTCGAACTGGACCTGCAGCGCGGCAAGCTCATCGCCGAGTACTCCAAGGGAATGCGCAAGCGCGCGTCCATGGCCGCGGCGCTCATCCACCGGCCCGACCTGCTGCTGCTCGACGAACCCTTCGAGGGCGTGGATGCGGTCGGCGCGCGCCTGATGAAGGAACTGCTGCAGAACCTGGTGCGGCAGGGCGTGACCGTCTTTCTCACCAGCCATGTGCTGGAGGTGGTGGAACGGCTGTGCCATCGCGTAGCCATCGTCCATCAAGGCAAGCTGGTGCTGGAAGGCGCGGTCGAAGAGTTGCGGCGCGGCGACGAGACGCTGGAAGATCTGTTTGTTCGCGCCGTGGGCGCCGAAGGTGTTCCGGACCAACTGGAGTGGCTCTAACGGCATGCCGTCGCACATGCGGGCCATCCTGTGGGCCGAGTGGCGCTCGCTGTTGAACTTCCGGCCCCGGGGCGGCGGCGCCGGGTTCGCCTTGGCCGGACTGATGGCCCTGGCCTGGTACGGGCTATGGCTGGTGATGAGCGTGGCGGCGCACCACTTTGTGGCGGTGGCGCCCGCGGCGAAACTCACGCAAATCCTCCCGCGCGTGTTGATGTTCGTGCTGTTCTACTGGCAGCTCTCGCCCGTATTGACGGCGTCGTTGGGCGTGTCGCTGGCGCTGGAGAAGTTGCTGGTCTATCCCATTCCGTTTCGCCAACTGTTCACCATCGAATTGCTGTTGCGGTGGTTGACCAGCCTGGAGCCGCTCATACTTCTCTGCGGCGTCTCGACGGGGCTGGCGCGCAATCCGGCGGTGGCGCCGTGGGCTCCTTTGCTGGCTCTGCCGCTCTACGCCGCCTTCAACTTACTGCTCTCGGCCGGATTGCGGCAGGCGCTGGAACGCGTGCTGGCGCGCAAGCGGCTGCGCGAGGCCCTTCTGTTGGTGCTCATCCTGGGCGCGGCCCTGCCTCAATTACTGCTGGTGACCGGCGTACCCCACTGGCTCAGCCGCCTGCTCGCGAGCCCGCCGCTGGCCTGGTGGCCCTGGACCCTGGCCGGCAGACTGGCGCTGAGAGCCCGCTGGCCGCTGGGCTGGACGGCGCTGGCCGGCTGGCTCGCGCTGGCCTGGTGGTACGGCCGCTGGCAGTTCACGCGCAGCCTTCGCTTCGATGTCCGGGCGCAGCGCGCCGGCGAGTACGCGGCCGGCCATCGGCCAGTCTGGATGGACCGCATCTTCCGGTGGCCCTCCGTGGTGTTCGGCGATCCCCTGGCGGCCATGGTCGAAAAGGAGTTGCGCAGCCTGGCGCGTACGCCGCGTTTCCGCCTGGTATTCCTCATGGGCTTCACGTTCGGCCCGCTGATTTGGATGCCCATGAGCTTGGGGCATGGCATGCAGGCAAGCTCCTTGCTGTTGGCCAACTATCTGACGCTGGTCAGCGCTTACGCGCTCATCCTGCTGGGCGACGTCACTTTCTGGAATGCCTTGGGGCTGGATCGCTCCGCGGCGCAGCTCTACTATCTGCTGCCGGCGCCGTTCGCCCGCATTCTGGCCGCCAAGAATCTGGCCGCTGTTTTCGTCGTCCTGGTGGAAGTGACCGCGGTAACGTTGGCCTGCCTGGCGCTCCGGATGCCGTTCTCGGGACCGAAGATCGTGGAAGCCTACGCGGTGACCTTGGTGCTGAGCCTCTACCTGCTGGCCATGGGGAACCTCAGCTCGGTCTATTATCCGGTGGGCGTTCACTCCGAGCAAACCTGGCGCCCCAGTTCGGCGGGGCGCTTCCGCATGTTGCTGTTTGTTCTCTACCCGGTGGCGGCCACGCCCGTGCTGCTGGCCTACCTGGCCCGGTACGCTTTTTCGAGCGGCGTCGTTTTCTACCTGGTGCTGCTGGTCGCGGCGGTGCTCGGCGCGGTAGTCTATGGGATCGCCATGGACTCCGCCACCGGGGCCGCCGAGCGGCGCAAAGAACAAATCCTCGCGGCGCTCGGCGAACAAGGCGGCGCGGTGGGCGCCTGACCCACTACGGCCTTCAGCCTTTCCGGGCCAGGCGCTTGATCTTGTTGAAGGTGTAACGGATGAGGCCCTGCAAGGCGGCGCGCTCGCCGACGTCCAGAGGACGGAGGCTCAGGGAGGACATATCGTCGAAGCAGGCGTCCAAGCGGGCCTGGAGTTGGGTGATGCCCAGGCTGTAGCGGGCCTGCGCGGCTTGGGTCCTGCGCAGTTCGGTGCGGAGCGCGCTGATGGACTGACGGATTCTGGGGGCGTTTTCCGGAGTGATGGGAATGGACTCGCCGCCGAGCTCGATGGCTTCCCCCTTCACCGTGGCCTGCATCGTGCGGTAGGACTGGGGCGAGATCCGGATGATCTCGGAGAGGCGGAAATAGGCGGCTCCGAACTCCTGGAGCCGGCGAATAATCTCGTCGGCGTGCGCGCGGCTGGCGCCGGCATGCTGCTTGCAGAACTCATCCCAGGTGAGGTTCAGGGCTTTGTAAAGACCGTCTTTGCGGATGCGGGCGAGGCACTCGGCCTGGGCCGCCGAGCAGTGGTTCGCAATCAAGCTGAAGGCTTGTCCCCGGCCGATCCAGGCCCCCAAGTCGAATGTGGAGAGCGGATTGGCGGCCACATCGGTGGTGGTTCGATCATCCATGTGGTTTCCTGACGACCGCTTGGACCCAAGCGGTTTGCGCGGCCGGCGCTATTCAACCTGAAGGGCTTCCGGCGCGACGGCCGCGTGGGTCCAGGCGGGGAAGGGGGCGAACCGATCGAAGCAAATCCCCCATGGCCAAAGGTTCTCGCACCTCCGTCTACATGTTTGCACGAGGGTTGCGGGAGGCCCCGGCGGGAGACGACGGCAAAGGCCGGGAGGAGCAATAGAATCAAGCTACTAAAAAAGTATGCGGAGTTGTGAACGTGAACCGGGCGGCCAGCGTTTGCTTTCCTGGCTTTCCTCCCCGGGGACAGGCAGGCACTGGACGCGGGCGCAGGGGATGGTCCGTTGAGCGGACTGGCCGATGAAGCGCGGGCGAGTTGACGTGGAGGGGAGTTCATGGGGTTGATCTCCCAGAACCGAAGGCACAAGTCCGACATGGCGCTCATGTGGCTTGCTTGTGGTTAGACGACGATCCGTACCCTACAAGGCCACCAGGTATCGAATGAGCATTTACTCGCAATTCCCGCCACTTTCGTCGCGCCCTGGCAAGCGGCGACTACCATTCGTCCCTGGAGTAGTGGAACACGCTTTCGAGCGGTTGGCCGAACACGGCGGAGATTCGGAACGCGGCTTCCAGTGACGGCGAGTATTTTCCCTGTTCGATCGCATTCACAGTTTGGCGAGTGAGCCCGATTTTTTCAGCTAACTCCTGTTGGGTCATCTCTCCATGCTCGAAGCGCAATCGCCTGATTTCGTTGCGGATCACGCCCATATCAGGCACCACGCCGGTATTGGATGATCTGGCAGCCGGAGCGCATGATTTCGGCTGTCACAAGAATGAACAGCAGGGCGTTCGTGTTGAAGACGAGTGGGGGATCGAACGCTCCAAAAAAGCAGGCGAGCGCCATGCCCGTCGCAAGCCCGGCATAGGCCACCCGCATGGCCCTGAGTTCGATCAGTTTGTCGCGCTCGTCGCGAGGCGCCCTGGCTTGCCTGGGCGTGAAGATGGCGACTACGACCGTGAGCACGACCTGCACCGCCACGAGCGCGATGATCGTCCCCAGCAGTCCGCCGAAGTGAAAGCCGCCACCCTGCGGGCCAGGGTGAATGACCGACCAGAAGTAGATGCCATAGATGCCCGACATCGACAGTAACGAGATCCAGGCGCTTTTTTCGCGGAATGACATGGAAGACCGCTCCTTTGTCTAACTTTCAATACATATTGTATAGTATTATATACTGTGTGTCAAGTATTATATACTTCACATGACGTGATTGCGGTGAAACCTGCCCGACGTTGACTTGACCAGGCTTCGTCGCGGGCTTCCCGCCCGGTTGTTACAGTTGCGTGGATGAACTGAAACCGGTTCCGCTCCCGATTCGTGCGATTACAGGAGGGACCACCCGGATGACGCCCAAGGCGTTGATTTGGCGTTTCGAAGTGGGCGGAGGGGAAAGCGCCACCAGGACAGTTCGCGTTGCCGCGGCTGGACCCCGGTTCGATGGGTGTAAACTGGATTTATGGCGGCCAGAGAGATTCAAATCGTCTCGAACGAGAACGGAGAGCCGACAGGTGTAATCGTGCCCATCGAACTCTGGCACGAAATCGAATCCGAGCGCGAAACGGCATACCTGCTTAGGTCTGAAGCGATGCGGAACCGTTTACTCGCCGCGAAGCAGCGCCAAGACGGAATCCCATTCGAGGCAGCCGTTGAGAAGCTTGGAATTTGATTCCGCGGCCTTCGAGGACCTTGCGTGGTGGGTCGAGCGCGATCGCACACAGGCCCTGCGGTTGATCCGTATGATCCGCGAAACGCAGCGTGATCCGTATTCCGGCATCGGAAAGCCTGAGCCGCTCAGGCATGAACTCAGCGGATGCTGGTCAAGGCGGATCGACCAGGAACACCGGCTGGTCTATGAAGTGCAGCCAGGAAAGATCCGGATTCTGGCCTGCCGTTATCACTACTGATTCATCCTCGGCGAATCGGCATCTTCGTGCTCCGCAGGCAAACACAAAATCCACTTGGCATGTCACGCGCAAACCGCGGATGTGCGGGCTCGGTGGGCCATAAGTCCGGTTGGAGGAAGTTTGGAATTCGGACGTGCCGCGAACCGGATACATCCGGGGAACGCCCTAAACGCTCTTGCGGTGGCACGCGGGCGGGGAAACCGCGGAGCCGAGTGGGTCTACGGGGCCCGGAACCGAATGCGGTCGGGTTCTACTATCCAGAGATCCCCAGCCGGCAGTCGCGTCG
Organism: Terriglobales bacterium; assembly: GCA_963745655.1. Classification (GTDB taxonomy): domain Bacteria; phylum Acidobacteriota; class Terriglobia; order Bryobacterales; family Bryobacteraceae; genus JAJFUV01. Next base: position 453,688 of record CAVUYK010000001.1, read on the forward strand.
TCAGGGCCGAGATAATCCTGAGTCGCTCAGTTCTCCTCGGCCACAGTGTCCGCACCGAAGCCTGCACCTCGCAGTAAAGCTACACATTCCGCGGGTAGGTTCTCGTCGATTTTGAAATTCAAGCGATCCGTTCCAGCGGGAGCGCGACGGTGCCTTCACGCGCCAATTCCGCCGCGTAGGAGAGCGCGGCTTGGAGATCGGCATCAGTAAGGGTGGGGTAGCTTGTGAGGATCTCGTCCGAGTGCACGCCCGCGGCCAGGTTGTCGAGGATTACCGAGACCTGATCGGCGACAATTAGAACTCCCGGCCGACGACAATTAAAATTCCCTATCGACGACAACCATCAACGACCATCAAAGATCGCGCCTCCCGGCGCCCCGGAGATGGTCACCGACGCACAAGTCAGGAGGTTGAAAAGGTTGTCCAAAACAGAGAAGACAAAAGAACTGGCGGCCGCGAAGGCCGGCATGGATGTAAGGACCGCCAGGAGGTGCCTGGCCGACGGCAGGTTGCCCAGCGAGAGGTTGCCGGAACGGACGTGGCGAACGCGCCCCGATCCGTTCGACCGGGTCTGGGAAGAAGTCCGCGAGCAGATCGATGCGAACCCGGGGCTGGAAGCCAAGACGCTGTTTGAGGCGCTGCAGCGCAAGAACCCTGGCGAATTCGCGGACGGGCAACTGCGGACGCTGCAACGGCGGATCAAAAGCTGGCGCGCCACCGCGGGCCCCGGGCGCGAAGTGTTCTTTGCACAGAAGCATGTGCCCGGCCGGTTGGGCCAGTCCGACTTCACGTACATGAACGAGTTGGGGATCACGATTGGCGGGCAGAGTTTTTCGCACATGCTCTACCACTTCGTGCTGACGTACTCGAATTGGGAAGACGCCACGCTGTGCTACTCGGAGAGCTTTGAGAGCCTGAGCGAAGGGTTGCAGAACGCGGTGTGGGAACTCGGTGGCGTGCCGCTGGAACACCGCACGGATCGGCTCTCCACGGCGGTGAACAACATGAGTGACGAGAAGGAGTTCACCTCGCGCTACGAGGCGCTGCTGCGGCATTACCGGCTGGAGGGCCAAAAGATCCAAGCGGGCAAAGCCAATGAGAACGGCGACGTCGAGCAACGCCACCACCGTTTGAAACGCGCCGTCGAGCAAACCCTGTTGCTGCGCGGGAGCCGTGACTTCGCCTGCGTGGCGGACTACCAGAAGTTCCTGCGGTTGCTCTTGGCCCAGTTGAACGCCGGGCGGCGCGAGCGCCTGGCGGTCGAGATGCAGTACCTGCGGGCGCTGCCGGAGCGGCGGCTGGAGAGCGCCAAGCGAGTCAAGGTCAAGGTCGACTCCGGCAGCATCATCTATGTGGACCGCAACGCCTACTCGGTGAACAGCCGCCTGATCGGCGAGCAGGTGGAAGCGCGCCTGAGCGCGGAAACTGTTGCGGTCTTCTATGCCGGCCGCAAGGTGGAGGAGATGCCGCGGCTGCGCGGCCGGGGCAAGCATCGCGTGGATTACCGGCACATCATCGATTGGCTGGTGCGCAAACCGGGCGCCTTCGAGAACTACCGCTATCGCGAGGAACTGTTTCCCACCAGCCGGTTCCGTATGGTCTGGGATGCGTTGCGGGAAGTAACCCCGCTGCGTGCCAACAAGCGCTACCTGGAGATCCTGCAACTGGCGGCGCGGGAGGGGGAGGTTGGCGTGGATCAGGCGCTGCGGAGTTTGCTCGAAGAGGGCGAGATCGGCGAAGGCAAGCTGCATGCGGACGCGGTTCGCGCGATGCTGAGCCAGGCCGCCGGCGTGCTCCCGGTTACTTCCATTGCGGTCGCCGAGGTGGCCTTGGCCAGCTTCGATGAGTTGCTCGGCGGCGGCGCCGAAATGGGGGTCGTCCAGTGAGCCAACCCCGCGACGTGAAGAAGGAACTGGCCGAGTACCTTCGGGAACTCCACCTGCCCGCGATCGGCCGGTGCTTTGAAGACCAGGCGCGACAAGCCGAGCGGGAAACGCTGGGCTATGAGCAGTACCTGCTGGAGTTGGTCGAGCGCGAGTGCCAGGAACGGCGGGAGAAGCGCATCGTGCGTCTGTTGCAGGACTCCAAACTGCCGCTGGAAAAGACGCTGGAGAACTTCGATCTGAAGCGGCTGCCTCAAAAAGCCGCGCGCCAGGTGAAGGCCTTGCTGGACGGTACCTTTCTGGACCGGCGTGAAAACGTCCTCGCTTTCGGCAATCCCGGCAGCGGCAAGACGCACTTGCTGTCAGCCCTGGGCCAAGAGCTCATCCGGCAAGGCCGCCGCGTGGCGTTCAGCACCTGCGTACGGTTGGTTCAGGATCTACTGCGCGCCAAGAAAGACCTGCGGCTCAGCCGCGCCATCAAGAAGCTGGCCTACTACGAGGCGCTGGTGATTGACGACATCGGCTACGTGCAGCAGAGCCGCGAGGAGATGGAGGTGCTGTTCACGCTGCTGGCCGAGCGCTACGAACGCGGCAGCGTGCTGATTACCTCCAACCTGCCGTTCTCCAAGTGGGAGGCGATCTTCAAGGACCCCATGACCACCGCGTCGGCCATCGACCGGCTGGTTCACCACAGCGTGATCCTCGAACTGAACATCGCCAGCTATCGTATGGAGCAGGCCAAGAAAAAGAAAGCGGAGGACGAGGAATGATCGCGAGACGAACAAGGAAAATGTCTATTCCTGATCTGGAGGCTCCGCCTCCAGACCTCCGGGATCTACCGCGATCCTGCCATCCCAGGCTGCTGATCGGAACCGGCGGGGCGGGTCAAGCCCGCCCCCGGCCTGGTCTGGCCCCGGAGGCAGCGCTCAGGTTGCATCCCTGCAGAGCCTTATCCTCTGCTCCGGTCAGCACCAGTGTAGAGAAGAAACGCTGCTACGCAAAGCTCGTAGTTGTCGCCGATAGGGAGAAATAGTTGTCGCTGACCGGAAAGAATAGTTGACGCCGGACA
>CAVUYK010000002.1:0-53646 GCA_963745655.1 Terriglobales bacterium
ATCCGGCCGATCGCGCCATCGTGGATCCTGCTGACGGTTTCGCGGTATCCGGGCTGATACCGGCTGTGAAGGCCCGACACCACGCACAGGCTTTTCTCTTTGGCCTTCGCACATGCCGCCCGGACGGCCTTGACGCCCGCCGGGTCGATCGCGTGCGGCTTTTCCACGAACACGTGCTTGCCGGCTTCGATCGCCGCCGTCATGTGCATCGGATGAAACTTAGCCGCATTGGCGATAATCACCAGGTCCGAACATTCGATGACCTTTTTGTAAGCGTCGAAGCCCCCAAAGCAATGATCGTTGTCCACCGTCACCTGCTCAGGAAACTTTACCTTCAACGCACTCCGCTTTTCCTGCGCCCGATCCAGCATTAGATCGCCCATGGCGACGATCCTGGCGCCCTTGTCGGCAATCATCGCATTGCGCGCGGCGTCAGGCCCGGCGGGAGCCGCAACCGATGACGCCAACCTTGATGATGTCGCTGCCGGCCGCGTGCGCACTCGCCGCGGCAGACAATGCGCCCGCGGATGCTTTCGCTAGGAAGTCCCTTCGGGAAACTCCGGTTTCATGGTGATGACTCATGCTCATGAATTCCTCCCAATCGATGGCACTACCAGTATAGTTTCATGGCCACTTGCAGCAGCCGGACCGCTGACATCGAAATCTCCGAGTTCAAACTCGCGGACCTACACTGGACCTGCCCCCTGATCTGATTACCCACCCTCCGCCCGTCGGCCACGCCATCACACTTCTGGAAGCGTCGGATTCTTCTTCCAGTAGTTGCCCGGGAGGTAGGGGAACCGCGCCGCGATGCCCGCGCTTCAATTCCATGCCGAAGCCGGGCCTTCCGGGGCAGATCCATGTACCCGTTGCGGACCACCAGGGGATCTTCGAACAGCTCTTCCTTGAACGGGTTGAAGGTCTGGTTCAGCTCCAGCACGAGCCGGTTGGGAATGGCCGCCACGAGGGCGGCGTTGGCCATGGTGGTCAGGCCGCCGTGCCAGTTGTGGGGACAGCACGGGAGTGCCCTGCAGGTGCGCGATGCGGGCGATGTGCCAGGCCTCCGTGATGCCGGTGACATTGCAGTCCGGCTGCACGATGTCGTAGGCGCCGCGGTCGATCCACTCCTTGAAATCGAAGCGGTTGCCGCGGCTCTCTCCGCCGGAGACCTTCACCTTGCGCAGCGCCTGGCGGATGCGGAGGTGCTTTTCGAGCGCATCGGGCTCATACGCCGGTCACCGGCTCCTCAAACCAGAGGAAGCCGAGTTCCTCCAGGACCGGGCACAGTTCCAGGCACTCCTCCAGGCTCAGCCGCATGTTGCTTTCCTGCATGAGGTCCATGCCGGGTCCGACGGCCTCGCGCAGTTTCCGCACCCACGGAATGTACTTGCTGGATGGTCATGCCGCTGTTCTTCCACTCGGTGCCGATGCGGAACTTGAAGGCGGTGTAGCCGTCCTCCTTGTGCCTGACGGCCTCTTCGATCAAGCGCCTCCGGGCGATCGTACCAGGCGTACTCGACGCCGCCGGAGGCGTACATGCGGATGTGCGGCTGCGGGACCATCGCCGGCCGAGCAGTTCGAAGACGGGCTTGTGGACGGCCTTGCCGATGATGTCCCAGCAGGCGGCATCGATGCCGGCCCAGACCGCGTAGTTCGGCCGCGGCGCCGCCCCACCGGCGTAGTAAGGTGCTCGACGTCGAACGGGATTCTGGCCCAGGAGCGTAGGCTTGACCATCTCTTCGATGGTCTTCTTGAGGAACTCCGGGCCACCGTACGGGCTGGATTCGCCGATGCCGACGATGCCCTTGTCCGTGAACACCTCGACCAGGACCGCGTCGGATTTCCAGATCAGCTGGTTTGCCGTGACCCACGCCTTGTCCTTGAGCTCGCAGGACATGAGGGTGACCTTCACGTCGGTGATCTTCAGGTTTTCGCGGCGGATGCCTGTAAGAGAATGGTTCCAACGCGTAGCGGCGCTAACGGGTGCAACGGCGGCGGCAGCCAGAATTGTGCGGCGGGACAAAGTCATAATGTTCTCCAGTTTGCGCCAGCGCGCTACCGGATGCCAAGCTCCCGCGCCGCGGCGCGGTCCCCGGCGGCCTGACCCCACCTATACTGCCGTTTTGCCCACAGGTTTCCGATCTATACGGCTGGCGCACCGTGCGAGCCCCATGCAGCTATCAGAGGACTTGAAACTGAAGTAGGGCAGACCTCCGTCGGCCAGGTAATCATGTTCTTCCACAATATCGTTAGTAAGCACCACAGAACACCATTAAAATCGAAACCCTTCTCGACCAGATTGACTGAAGGAGCAAGCCACTGGTTCGACCAGTGAGACTTGAACAGGTTTGACCGTTCCGGGAGTAGAATCCTCCTCACGTGGCTTGATGACCATCGCAAGGAGGATGAAATGTCAGAGGTTTATCAGAGCCTATCCCATTCAAAATGGGACTGCAAGTATCATGTTGTGTTCGTGCCGAAGCGGCGCCGGAAAGCCATCTTTGGGCAGGCGCGGCGTCAACTGGGGACGATCTTCCACGCCCTAGCCCGGCAGAAGGAATGTGAGATTATCGAAGGCCACCTGATGCCGGACCATGTGCACATGTGCATCGCGATACCCCCGAAACATCCGGTGGCCTCGGTGATCGGGTTTCTGAAAGGCAAGAGCGCGATTGCCATCGCCCGGCTGTGCGGAAAGGAGCGGAACTTCGCAGGCGAGCATTTCTGGGCGCGCGGCTACGCGGTATCGACTGTCGGATTCGAACTCGACCAGGTCCGCCAATACATCCGCGACCAGGATGTAGCGGATGGAGCAGGCGCCCAATTCTGAACCAACCAATAAGGCGCGCAACGCGCGACACCTAAATCCGTGGCCCAACCGCCTTTGAGGCGGCCCAACTCATCAAGCCACCCGCTTCGCGGGGGGTGTCTTCTGACTCGTGGGCGACTGGGTGTGTATTCATCGAAGACTGGAATGCAAAACCAAAACTCCGGTAGAATCTACTTCTAGTTCGTTTGGGACTGCTCACTCCCCGTCGAGGCCTGGCCGGCGGTCCCGGTGCCCGCCGCGGTGAGGGATTGGCCTCCGCTTGTGCCGCCGGCGACGAGGGCCGCCCTCGACGTGCGAATTCTTCAGAAGGGCCACCCCGGGAGGTAGGGGGACATATGAACCGACTCGGACTCCTGCTCGTTCTGGTTGTCTCGCTGGAGGCACGCGGCGCGCCCCCGGTTCCCAGGCTCAGCGAGACCTACCGCCACTACTGTTTCGACATGAACTGGGTCGACAAGCTGGACCGGAGCGGCAAGCCGCTCGCGGACTACTCGAAGCTCTCCGCGGAAGATCACGTGCGCCAGCTTGTGGAAATGAACGCCAACTCGATGATGGTCTTCGGCATGTCCATCTCCGGGTATATGTTTTACGACAGCAAGGTCGGAAAACGCCACCCCACCCTGCGGTATGACTACCTCAAGGAGGTGATCCGGCTGGGTCACGCCAAGGGGATCGCCATGGAACTGTACATCCCCACCATCTGGGCCGACTGGCTGGTGCAGCAACACCCGTCGTGGGGTTGGCGCGGCATTGACGGGAAGCTCTTCACGGCTTTCTACGGTGGTTACCATCCCGATCCGCTTTCGCCGGCGGCGGACTGGTACGTGAAAGTGATTCAGGAGTTGATTCCGTCCTACGGGGTGGACGCGTTCTTTGCCGACGGCATCAATTTCCTCACCTACGGGCAATCTGAGTACACGGTGAAGAAGTTCCGTCAGGACATGGGGCGCGCTTATCCAAAGTCCCTAAAGGAAGATCCGGATTGGCGCGGCACTTTGCGCTGGGAAGCCGCGCAGGTCGAGAATTACTGGCTGAAGCTGCGCCAGGCGGTCAAGCAGCAGGACCCGCGGGTCGAGGTGACCTTCAACGGGCCGGGGCCGCTGATTCAGGCGCCGTTCGCCTCGGGCGGGGCGGTGGCACCTCACCTGCATCGGTTGACCGACTACGCCTTCACCGAGGCGGGCAGCACGGGGGAACACATTACCTTCGTGCGCGGCGCGGCATTTCCCCGGCCGTTTAAAGTCACTTTCCGGAGCCCAGGGTCCGTCTCGGACCCCTTCGACGCCGACGAGATCCGCGCCCGCGTGGGGCGTACGTTGGCCGAAGGCGGGCAGCCCTACCGCTACGACAAGACCTCCGTGAACGGCGACGCCAACCGGCATTTCACCGCAACCTGGGCGCCGATATTCGCGGAAGTCCGGGAAAAGGAGCCGCTGATCAAGGGCGCCGTTCCGGTGAAGTATGTCGCGGTGGTGGCTAGCGAGCCCACCATGTTCTATCGCGGCCGCGGCTGATCCAGGCAGCCACGCCAACGACCTGGTCGGTGCGCTGCGCGCGCTGGATGCCTTGCACATACAGCACGACGTGGTGGCCGACTGGAATCTGGACGCGGACACGTTGCGGGCGTACCAGTTGGTGATCGTGCCGAACGCCGCCTGCCTGAGCGACCGGCAGGTGGCCGCGCTGCGAGAATACGTGCGGCGGGGCGGCCGGCTGTGGGCGACGGCCGAGACCTCCCTCCTCGACGAGAACGGCGGCTTACGGCCGGATTTCGCGCTCGCGGATGTCCTGGGGATCCACCTCGACGAAAAACCGGCCAACGACCTGCGGGAGAAGGGCCTGAAGAAGCCGGCGTTTCTGTTGCCTGACTCGGATCACACCATTCTCCGCGGGCTTCCGCGCACGGAATTGATTCTACCGACCGACTCCGTTTACGTCACGGCGGACCGGGGCGAAACGCCGTCCCGTCTGATCCTCGACGCGGGCGCGGTGGTGCCTTCCCCGGGCCGTCGCACGAACCACGCCGCCATCCACATCAACCGGTTCGGCAGCGGCCAGGCTGTGTATGTGGCGAACTCTTTGTTCGCGAGCACGCGGCACCGCGAGCAGAATGGCGTGATCTGGACCGACCGTCTGATCCGTAATGTCGTGGAGTATCTCGCCCCCAACCCGCCATGGCGGATTCGCGGCCCTCAGGCGATCTGGGCCGGGATGAATTACCAGGAGAGTGGGAAGCGCCACGTCATCCACCTGGTCAACTGGCAGCCGGAGATGCCGTTCGACGTCGAGTTCGAGGTGACACAGGCTGCCGGCGCGGGCATGAAGGTGGCGATGGTCTGGCCGCGACGGCAGGTGCTGCGGGCGCGGGCCACGCCGGGTGGCCACGCGTTCACGGTTCCCCGCGTCGGACCACACGTCATCGTAACGGTGGAATAGAGACGGCATGAACCGGAGACAGTTCCTGGCAAGCTGCGAAGTTGTCCATTTGCCCAGGTTCCGAATTCGCCGCCGCTCGACCAGAAGGAGCAGACCGACAGTCCGCCGGATCGTCAGTAGACCCTTGCCGAGTGATGGCGATCTATCTGTCTGACTCCACATGCACCAGAACCGGCCGTCGAAGTAAGCGAGGTGGCTGTGATTGCGGAAGGGCCGCGGCGCGTTGCCATGCGAGACGATGGTCTGCTCGCCCCACGGGATCGGCATGGTCAGGAAATCGATCCGTTCCGGATCCGCCGCCAAAACTCCTTCTTCCAAGTAACCCACACTCTCCCACTGCCGGCCGTCCCGGCCGCACGGCTCACTTGCCACCAGCGAAGTTTGATGCGGCGCACTTCAGCTTGGGCCTTCTTACAGACCACCGGCACCGGGGTGTTGGCGCATTCCTTCCTGACCTTCGAAACCTTGCGCAGCAAACAGCAGCCTCTGGACGGACCTTGCCGCGGCCCCGTCGTGGAATCCAGTACGTGCTCCTCAAACGGACGGGAAACTGAGTCTCCCGCTGAGCCGCGGTGAGTCATTCACGAAGCCGCTGGCGCTTCACGACTAGGCCGGGAGCGGTCGGTTTCACGGCCACTTTTCAAGCCTTTTGAACTCTTGCAAAACGGACAGTCACGTCTTATGATCGACCTATGAGTTCCTGGCCCCTGGTCCTACTTTTCCTTCTATCAGCGGTTCCTCTTCTCCACGCCGACAAGTTCGGCGATCAACCCAATCCGCTGGAACGCCGCATCAACCGCGAGCGCCTGGGCATTCAAAACGCGCGTAGAACGGGAACCGCGGCGGTGAAGACCGCCTCCGCGGAGGCTTACGCCGCCAAGTCCGGCACGGACAAAGTGCTGGTGATTCTGGTCGAATTCGGCGGCCCGGACACTTTCGATTTCACGCCTACCGGCGCGAGCAAATCGACCTGGGACCCCATCGGTAAGCCCGACGACGCCGAGTGGGCCGGCTCGATCGGCGATTGTTCGAAAATCGTCCAGCTTAACGGCATCAACTCCGTCACCAAGTACACCTACTCGGGACCCTTGCACAACTTGATCGAACGTCCGCGCGCGCTCGACGACGCTTCCGGAAACATGATGTGGAATGCGGACTTCAACGGCGCGCACTACAACCGGATGATCTTCGGCGACGGGATGAACTACAGTTTCAAGCGCCAGGACGGTTCCGACGTGACCGTGGACATGACGGGCAAGAGCGTGCGCAGTTTCTACGCGGACATGTCGTCGGGCCAGTACAAGATCGAGGGCCAGATAATCGGTTGGATCAAGGTGCCGCATTCGGCCATGTGGTATGGGGCCGATCAATGCCCCGGCGCGCGCTCGACGCCCTCGGCCTACACAACTTCCGTAGGCAACAACGGCGGCATTCCCAACGCCGGCAACGCGAAGACTCTGGTGACCGACGCGCTCAACGCCGCCAAGGCGGCGTATCCCAACTTCGATTGGTCGCAGTTCGACGTCAACAAGGACGGGCTCATCGACCGGCTGTGGATCATCCACGCTGGGATAGGCGAAGAGGACTCCCGCACGTTGCTCGGCCGCATGTCGCCCGGCGAAGGCCAGATCTGGTCGCACTCTGGGACGCTGAGTCCTTACGTGACAGTCGGGAGCGGCGTGAAGGCGGGTCCGTACATCATGATGCCGGAGAACGCTGGTATCAGCGTGCTGGCGCACGAGTTTGGGCACAATCTCGGAGCCATCGATCTGTACTCCTACGGCACGGGTGAAACTTCGGCGGGGCTTTGGACCTTGATGTCGGATAGTTGGACGGGGGACCCGCTGGGCTCGGTGCCGCAGGCTTTCGATCCGCTGCACCTGGACGCGTGGGGCTGGCTCGAGCCGCGTGTCATTTCCGACACTTCCAAGGAGTACCTGGTCAACCTCGGGCAAGCCAGCAACTTTCCCGGCGCGCCGGGATCGCAGCGCGCGGCCAAGATACAGCTTGAAGACGGGTTGGCGGATCTGCCGGTGCGCCCGCAGGGCAGTTGGTACTGGTGGGGCGGCAGGACGCTTTCAACCGATTCCATCATGACGCTGGTGAATCCAGTAACCATTCCGTCAGGCGGCTCGCCCGCGCTGAACTTCGATCTGGCGTACAGCACCGAAAGGTACTACGACTTTCTGTGGGTGCAGGTGTCGGCCGACCTCGGCAAATCGTGGACTACGCTCACCAACTCGCACACTACCTGCACGCATTACCCCGACTGGGAAGGTGGCTTGCGAGGCTTTCCCACCGATTTGTGTACGGCCAAGATTGGAGGGTTCACCGGCACCGGATCGTCCTATCCGCAGTACACCAATGAGATGTTCGACCTGAAAGCCTACGCGGGGCAGCAGATACTGGTGCGCTTCTGGTACATGACCGACTACAGCAATTCGTACGCGGGCGTGTTTATCGACAACGTCAGGATCTCGGCGAGCATACCGACGCTGTTTTCCGACGGTGCCGAGGAATCGGGTTCGGCCTGGACCTACTCGGGAGACATGCGGCGCACCAACGGAACTTACCCCTACCAGCACAGTTACTATCTGCAATGGCGCAACACCACCGCGACGGGCGGCTTCGACAGCACGCTGGGCAAGGCCGCCTACCGCTACGGGCCGGTGGATGGAGGCATGATCGTCTGGTACAACAATTTCACTTACGACGACAACGAGTTCCAGGACCATCTCACCGAACGGCCCAGCTTCGGCCCGAAAGCACTCATGCTGGTGGTGGATTCGCATCCGGAACCCTATCGCGATCCAGACACCGTGGCCGCGGGTTACGTGAACGAAGTTGCGAACCTGCGCAGCCGTTCGCAAATGCGGGACGCGGCCTTCAGTCTTCTCGAGCGGAGCGCCATTCACGGCCCGGCAGATCTGGGATCCGCTGACGGTGGGGGAAGCGGGGACCTGGGTAACGCACCCGGTAACCTTCCCGGGGCGGGATGCCGTGGCGCGGTTCAGCGACTCGCAGGGTTACTATCCAGGCGCCGAACTGGTGACACCCACGCCGCGAGACAGCTCGAAGAAGTGGATGACCAGGCAGTGGGATGCCAGCGTGGTGGTCCCGTCCAAGAAAGTCTACGGTATGAAGGCGCCCGGTTACACGGCGGGCACGGAGTTGCTATCGAACTGCGCCAAGGCCGACGACGGTAGCCTGGACTGCCGGCCCGTGAACAATCAAACCAGCTATTCGATGGACGGCGCCACGGGGAACCCGGGCGACGTGGGCGGTCAATACGGCTGGAACGCGCAGGTGCTGAGCCAGAGCGATAAACAGGGCGCGGTGCAAGTCTGGAACGGAACCAAGGACCCCACGCTGGCGGCCACCAGCGCGGCGACGTTTCTGGCCAACGCCGTCTCGCCCGGGCAGATCGTGACGTTCTTCGGTTCCGATATCGGACCAGTGAGTCTGGTTTCGCTGCAGCTCACCGCGGGGGGCCTGGTGTCCACCACCCTGGGCGGCACGCGCGTGTTGTTCGACGGGGTGGCCGCGCCGATGATTTACTCTTACGCGACGCAGGTTAGCGCGGTGGTTCCGTACGCGGTGAAGAGCAAGACTTACACGGAAGTGCGTATCGAGTACCAAGGCCGCCTGACCAAGACACTGGTACTTCCCGTGGCGCCTTCGATGCCGGGCTTGTTCACGCTGGATTCGTCGGGCCGGGGGCCGGCGGCGGCGTTGAATCAGGATGGCAGCCTGAACTCGGCCTCGAATCCCGCGGCGGTGGGTTCGGCGGTGGTCTTCTGGGGTACGGGCGAAGGCGAAACCACGCCGGCGGGTGTGGACGGACTGCCCGCGACTGCGTCGTATCCGAAACCCGTGCTAAAAGTGAGCGCGACGGTGGGCGGGATCGAGGCCAAAGTGGAATACCTGGGTGCCGCACCCTACTTTGTCGCCGGCGTGTTTCAAATGAACATCCAGATACCGGCGGGCGTCGCGCCATCGAGTTCTGTTCCGGTAGTGGTGAAAGTAGGCGACATGGAGAGTCCGGCGGTGGTGACTATCGCGGTGAAGTAACATCACGGAGGCAACGGCATGCGCGGTTCAGCGTTTCTAACCGTAAGTTTACTGCTCGCGGGCATCTGCGCGCGCGGCGACAACCACGGCGACAAGCCGAACGCAATCGAGGCCCTGCGCTGGCGGACCCGCATGCAGTTGATGGAAGATCTGCGCTCGGGCAAGCTGAAGTCCGCACCCCGAGGCGCCGCCAGCCAGTTGCTCGCAACCAAGGCCGGTGTGGACAAAGTGCTGGTGATCCTGGTCGAGTTCGACGGAAAGGACATATTGGAGTTCGTGCCCGGCGGCGCCAACAAGTCCATCTGGGATCCCATTGGAAAAGCCGACAGCGGCGAGTGGACCGGCACGGTGGGCGATTGTTCGAAGATCATCGCAAAGTACGGGATAAAGGGACCGACGAAGTATACCTACCAGGGCCCGCTGCACAACCAGATCGAGAAGCCGCGCAGCGCATCGGACGTGAGCGGCACAACATTCTGGACCGCGGATGCGAGCACTGGCTTCTTCCGCGACATGATCTTCGGCAACGGCGTGCGGCTCCAATACACGCGCCGGGACGGTTCAGCGGTGGATCAGGATCTCACGGGTTTCTCGGTTCGCGATTACTATCTGGATATGTCGGGCGGCACTTACTTGGTCACGGGCGACGTGCTGGGATGGGTGAAAGTCCCGCATTCGCTCTATTGGTATGGCGCGGACCCCTGTCCCGGGCGCAATTCCGGTTCCAGCAGCGGGCAGGACCAGGGCGCCATCGCCGGAGCCGGCAGCGCTCGCACGTTGGTCAAGGACGCCATTGACGCGGCCAAGGCGATCTATCCTTCCTTCGATTGGGCGCAGTACGACCTAAATAGAGACGGCATTATCGATCAATTGTGGATCGTCGCGGCGGGCGTCGGAGAAAGCGACTATACGCTGAACAGCCGCACCGAGTACGGCGAAGGCAGCATCTGGCCCCATGCGGGTGATGTAGTGCCGGCCATCGAAGTGGCCGCAGGCTTGAAAGCCGGTCCGTACATCATGATGTCGGAAAACGCGGGACCTGCCACCTACGCGCATGAATATGGGCACAACATCGGCGCCATCGATTTATACGCCCGCCTCGGAGGGAAGGAGAGCACCGGATTCTGGAGTCTGATGGCGGACAACTGGGTGGGTTATCCCATCGATGGGCAGGCCAGCGCCTTCGATCCCTGGCATCTCGACATGTGGGGATGGCTCTCGCCCAAGATCATCGCCGACACGAGTAAGGAGTACGTCGTGCGCCTGGGGCAGACCGGCAACTTCCCAGGTGGCGCGGCGCTGGAGCGCGGCGTAAAGATACCGCTTGCCGACGGCCGCGACGATTTTGGCGCGCGGCCCACGGGCCGTTACTACTGGTGGGGCGGCCGCGAGAACCTGACGGACTCCATGATGACGATGGTGAATCCGGTAAGCGTGTCCGCGGGCGCCTCGCTGACCTTCAACCTGGCGCACGATCTTGAAACGAGTTGGGACTTTTTGTGGGTGCAAGCTTCCACCGACGCCGGCCAAGTCTGGACCACGCTCACGAACGCGCACACCACCTGCATCCACGACGGTGAGTGGCTGGGCCGCGACAAGAATTTCCCTGACGATATGTGCGGCGCTGGACTCGGCGGCTTCACGGGCAAGAGCGCCAACTACCCGGCCATGAACCTGGAGACGTTCGACCTGGCGTCCTTCGCCGGCAAGCAGACGCTCTTCCGGTTTTGGTACATGACGGACACAGCATCGCTCGGCGACGGACCTTACATGGACAACATCCGTATCGCGGCGGGCACGCAAGTGCTTTTCAACGACGATGCCGAGTACGGCGACGCTAAATGGAAATACTCGGGCGCCTGGCAGCGCAACGAAGGTTACTCCACTTACAAGCACGCGTTCTTCCTGCAGTGGCGCAACGTGGACTCGGACGGAGGAGTGGATCGCGGCCTGGGTAATCCGATGTGGCGCTTCGGCCCCGCCAACACAGGCATGTTGGTTTGGTACAACAACGACAAGTACGCCGACAATGAGATATTCCAGCACTTACAGCATGCTCCGAGCTTCGGACCTAAGGGAAAGATGCTGGTGGTGGACAGCCATCCCGATCCGTACCTGGACCCTTACGATACCGGGCGCGGTTTCCTGGGCGGAGTAGCCGCCGTGGATTCCCGCTCCCAGATGCGGGACGCGCCGTTCAGCCTGCGCGATACGGTGGCCTTCACGGCACCGCCTGGCAGTGGCGTGACCGAGACAACCACTTTCGCCAGCCGGCCGGCGGTGACAAAGTTCAGCGATTCGCTGGGTTACTATCCCGGCTTCCAGTACTTGCTGGGCGGACCCAACGAGCCATCCAAGAAGTGGATCGCCCCGCAGTGGGATGCGAGCGTGGTCATGCCGTCGAAATCGGCTTACGCGGTGAAAGCACCGGGCGCGAAATCCGGCGAGACGATGTACTACGACAGCGGTCCCTACTACGATCAAGGCACCATCTGGTCGCGCTATAGCTATGTGCTCAGCGCAGCCGGAGGCAATGGCAACCCCTCCGAAGTGGGCGGGCAATACGGCTGGAACGCGCAGATCCTGCATCAGACCGGCAAGGCCGGCGTGGTGCAGATCTGGAATGGCACGCCGAACCTCACGTTGGCCACGACCAATGGCGCCACGTTCGAGGCCGGGGCGGTGGCGCCGGGCGAGATCGTGACCATCTTCGGCGATCAGATCAGCGCGCCGGGACTCACGCGCATGACGCTGGATCCCAACGGAAACGTCGTCAAGATCCTGGCCGAGACTCGCGTGTTGTTCGACGGCGTGGCCGCGCCGCTGATCTACGTTTCGCAAAACCAGATCAGCGCCGTGGCACCCTACGCGCTGGCGGGCAAGACCACCACGGAGTTGCAGGTGGAGTATAAGGGTCAGGTCACCAAGAAGGTGGTGCTACCGGTGGTGGCCACCGCGCCGGGCTTGTTCACGCTGGATTCGTCCGGGCGCGGGCCAGGCGCCACCCTCAACGAGGATTACACGGTGAACGGCGCGTCCAACCCGGCCGCAGGCAATAGCTTCGTCATTTTCTACGGCACGGGCGAAGGGCAGACAACGCCCGCCGGCGTGGACGGCAAGCCCGCGGTGGGCATCTATCCGAAGCCTGTGGCGGCGGTCTCGGTAACCATCGGAGGGAAGGTGGCCGACGTGGCCTACGCCGGAGCCGCGCCCAACTTCGTCGCCGGCGTGTATCAGATCAACGCGCGGGTGCCCACGGGACTCGCCGCCGGCGCCGCGCAAGTGAAGATAAAGATCGGCGACAACGAAAGCCCCGACGGTGTGACGGTGGCGGTGAAGTAGGCCAGCAAAACCGCTCCCTCACGGTCGCGGCTCGCTAACCTCACATGCCAGCGGAAGCACTTCCGAGCCGCGCGCGTCAGCAAGCGGTCAGGGCAAAATCGGGACGCATTTTGCGGTTCTCAGGCGCGGGTCGTGACCGCGGCCTTGAGGTAGTCGCGGTTCATGCGGGCGATGAATTCGAGGCGGATCTGCTTGGGGCAGACGGCTTCGCACTCGCCGATGTTGGTGCAGCCGCCGAAGCCTTCCGCGCCGGCTTGGGCGACCATGGCCCGGACGCGGTCGTAGCGCTCCGGTTGGCCTTGGGGCAGCAGCGCGAGTTGCGACACCTTGGCGGAGGCGAACAGCATCACGGCGGCGTTGGGACAGGCCGCCACGCAGGCGCCGCAACCGATGCAGGCGGCGGCGTCCATGGCCAGTTCCGCGTTCTCCTTGGAGATGGGGATGGCGTTGCCGTCGGGCGCGCTCCCGGTGGGCACGGAGACGTATCCGCCGGCGGCGACGATGCGGTCGAGCGCGCCGCGGTCCACCACCAGATCGCGGATCAGCGGAAAGGCCAGGGCGCGCCAGGGCTCCAGATAGATTTCGTCGCCGTCCTTGAAGTGGCGCATGTGAAGCTGGCAGACGGTGGTGCCGCGCATACCGCCGTGTGCGATGCCGTTGATCATCATGCCGCACGTGCCGCAGATGCCTTCGCGGCAGTCGTGATCGAAGGCCACGGGGTCTTCGCCTTTCAAGATCAGATCCTCGTTGAGCACGTCCAACATTTCGAGGAAACTCATCTCGGGGTTGGCGTTGGGAACCTCGTAGCGCACCAGCTTGCCCTG
This sequence comes from Terriglobales bacterium, assembly GCA_963745655.1. GTDB lineage: Bacteria > Acidobacteriota > Terriglobia > Bryobacterales > Bryobacteraceae > JAJFUV01. The sequence goes on from CAVUYK010000002.1 coordinate 13,504, forward strand.
GCTCGAGGCGTTCTTCTGTCGCCACACATGCAGGACGATTCTCATTTGTAACTCCGCTGGGTGGGGATGCAATACTCGAAGTTCAATGGCTCTTTGTGGAGCAAGGGCCGTTCCTGATCGCCCCGGTACTGCCAGGCGGCGACATAACTGTAATCGGCGTCGTTGCGTTGCGCTTCGCCATCCGCGGTCTGGTATTCCTCGCGGAAGTGACCGCCGCAGCTTTCGTTGCGGTTGAGCGCGTCCAGGCACATCAGTTCGGCGATCTCGAAGAAATCCGCCACGCGGCCGGCGCGTTCGAGCGACTGGTTGAACTCCTCGTTCGCGCCCGGCACGATGGCCGTTTGCCAGAACTCCTCGCGCAACTCGGGAATCTTGGCGAGCCCCTTCTGGAGCCCGGCCGCATTGCGGGCCATGCCGCAGTGCTCCCACAGAATCTTGCCGAGGGCACGATGCAGATCGTCCACCGTGCGCTTACCTCGAATGGCGAGCAAACGCTGGATGCGCGCGGTGACATCGGCTTGCGCGGCGCGGCACGCGGCGTGATCCTCGGAGACCTTCTCGAGCTTATGCGAGGCCAGGTAGTGGCCCAGTGTGTAGGGCAACACGAAGTAGCCGTCGGCCAGGCCCTGCATCAAGGCGCTGGCGCCCAGGCGATTGGCGCCGTGATCGGAGAAGTTGGCTTCGCCGGCGACGAACAGACCCGGGATCGTGCTCATCAGATGATAGTCGACCCACAAGCCGCCCATGGTGTAGTGGCTGGCGGGGTAAATGCGCATGGGAACTTTGTAAGGATCTTCGCCGGTGATGCGCTCGTACATCTCGAACAAGTTGCCGTAGCGCTCTTCGATCACGTGGCGCCCCAGGCGGCCCATGGACTCGGCGAAATCGAGATACACGCCCAGGCCGGAATCGCCCACGCCGCGGCCTTCGTCGCAGACCATTTTGGCTGCGCGCGATGCGATGTCGCGCGGGGCCAGGTTGCCGTAGGTGGGGTAGCGGCGTTCCAGGTAGTAGTCGCGCTCGGCTTCGGGAATGTCGCCGGGCGCGCGCTTATCGCCTTTGTTCAAAGGCACCCAGATGCGGCCGTCGTTGCGCAGTGATTCGCTCATCAAGGTGAGCTTGGACTGATACTCGCCGCTCACCGGGATGCAGGTGGGGTGGATCTGCGTATAGCAAGGATTGGCGAACAGCGCGCCTTTCTTGTAAGCGCGCCAGATGGCGGTGGCGTTGGAACCTTTGGCGTTGGTGGACAGATAGAAGGCGTTGCCGTAGCCGCCGGTGGCCAGCACCACGGCGTCGGCCACGTGCGTTTCCATGGCGCCGGAGATGAGGTTGCGGGTGACGATGCCGCGGGCGCGCCCGTCGACCACCACCAGGTCGAGCATCTCGGTGCGCGGATACAATTTCACGCTGCCCGCGGCGGCCTGGCGCATCAGCGCCTGATAGGCGCCCAGCAGAAGCTGCTGGCCGGTCTGCCCGCGCGCGTAGAACGTGCGCGAGACCTGCGCGCCGCCGAAACTGCGGTTGGCCAGCATGCCGCCGTATTCACGCGCGAACGGCACGCCCTGGGCGACACACTGGTCGATGATGTTCACGCTCACCTGGGCCAGGCGGTAGACGTTGGCCTCGCGCGCGCGGTAGTCGCCGCCTTTGACCGTGTCGTAGAACAGGCGGAAGATGCTGTCGCCGTCGTTCTGATAGTTCTTGGCCGCGTTGATGCCGCCCTGGGCGGCGATGCTGTGGGCGCGGCGCGGAGAATCCTGGAAGCAGAAGGCCTTGACGTTGTAGCCGAGTTCGCCGAGTGAAGCGGCGCCGGCCGCGCCGGCCAGGCCCGTGCCCACCACGATGACCGAAAACTTACGTTTGTTGGACGGATTCACCAGCTTCATGTCGAAGCGGGTCTTGTCCCACATGTCCTGGATGGGGCCGGAAGGGATGCGCGCGTCGAGTTCCATGATGTTCTCCTAGACCGGCCGAATAATCCCCGCGAGAACCGCGAGGGGGATAAAGATGTTGCCCCCGGCGATGATCACCGCGCCGGCCGCGGCGCCGCGCTTGATCCACGGGGTGTAGCGCGGGTGGCTGAGCCCCAAGGACTGGAACATACTCGACAGGCCGTGGTAGAGATGCAGGCCGATGAGCAGCATGATGAGAATGTAGAAACCGCTCGCGGCGGGATTCTGAAATCCCAGCACCACGTTGTTGTAGACATTCAGCTCTTTAAAGCCTGTAAGCACCGTGCCGGTGGTGAATTGCAGAATGTGATAGACCACGAAGACGGCGATGAGCGGCCCGCTGATAATCATGGTGCGCGAGGCGAGGGTGGCCTGCAAGGTGTCCGTCTTCTGGTAGCGGATGGGACGCGCGGCGCGGTTTTCGAACCACAGTTGCACGGTGGCCACGGCGTGCAGGCCCACGGCGGCCAGCAGCACCAGGCGCGCCACCCACAGCAGCGCGGGCTGTGAATGCAGCAGCCGCCCATAGGCGTTGATGCGCTCCGGTCCGGCCAGAATCTGCAGATTGCCAATCAGGTGGGCGACCAGATAAGCAAACAGCATTGCGCCGGTCACGGCCACCAGGGCCTTTCGGCCCACCATGGATCGGTAGAACCCGACCTCTCGGTTCAGCTTCACGTCGAAGGCAGTCGCGCCCATTTCCAAGCCCCTCCCAGTCGGGTGTGACGAAAGGAGTATTCTAACTCAACTGGAGCGGAGACTGGGGACCGACAGCGGGAATCCGTCGAGAGGTTTCGGTGTCTACGGACCAGGATGCCAGGAAACACAAATGGTTCGCTACGGCTTGTGCGACCGCGCTGGCTGCGCGACACGTTCCGGACCCGCGTGTACAGGTTCGTGTATGTCAGAGCAGAGCCGGGCGTCGTGAGCCTGGTGACCCCACAGGTAGACGCTTTGGCCCATAAGCGATACTGCCTGGCTCCGGGCTGCGGTCGCTGCGAGGAGTTTCGCACACACGTGCTTCGGCTTTCCCACGAAAACCAGACGGTGCGCGACGCAGAAGTGGCAGATCGCCCGGAGGAGCTTTGGGTGGCGCGCGGGCGGTCCTTGCGACAGGCCACTAGCTGCGGCGATGCATCGGATTTCTCGCGCGGGCCCACTTGGAAAGAATCATGGCCAGCATCGAAAAGAAAACTCCGAAGTTGCGATGCTCGATCCGGACACGGCTCTCTTCGGTGGCGCGGCAGTAGTTGATCGGCACCTCAATCACCCAAAGGTGGCGCTCTAGCGCTTCGATTACCAACTCGGGCAAGAAGGCTAGACCGCACGAGCGCACATCGCCCGCCATCTGGTCCCAGGTATCGCGCCAGAAGGCGCGGAATGTACAGCTCACGTCGGTCAGGCGCACGCGCCGCCGTATCCAAAGAAGTTGGATGAGCTTGGCCAGGAAATAATTGGCCACCCAGGCTACCCAGTTCAGGTTCGAGCCCTGCTGGACCAACTGGCTGGTGGTGCGTGTGCCCACCACCAAATCCGCCTCGCAGAGATAGGTGAGCAGTTTATCGATATCCGCCACGTCGAAGCTTTCGTCATCCATGATGAGGGCAACAATGTCCCCGTGGGCTTGCGTGATTCCGAGGCGCAGCACGCTGCCGAGCGGTAGCTTTTCGTCGCCCGGCGTGACCACGAGCCGTGCTCCGTACTGGGAAGCATGTCGTGCAATCGCCGGGTCGCGCCGCGACGCAATGAGGATGACCTCGTTCACCCGGCTCTGCCGGCGAGTCAGCCGCAGCATGTCCTCAATCAGTTGAGGAGAGCCTTCGCAGGGCATGACCAGACTCACCTTGGCGGAAGCCAGACGGCTCCGCCGCACTATGGAACGGGCATAGTGAAAGTCGTCCTGATGATTGATATTGATGTAATCGCCGACGAGCGGGAATGCTTGCACGGGTCTGCCTGTCGCAATCAGCTCGTTGATGGCGGCAGTCAAGTCGCCCGCATCCGGCGCCCCGCGCTTGAAGCGCTGCTCCAGGAGGCCAAACATCTCTTTGCTGAAAACATAGGTGCCGCAACCTAGCAGGCCATTCTCGCTGGACTTCGGCTTCTCGATTAGACGGCGAATCGAGCCATCCCGCAGCTCGACGCTGAAATTCTTGCGGATCTCCTTGTTGGTGGAATTGGCGCGCGTGACGATGGTAGCGGCATAATCCCGGTAGGCGCATGACATCAACTCGGCGTGGTTGGAATTCCAGTACAGCTCATCGGAGAGCATGACCACGAAATGCGACCCTGGAACGTGCTCGCGGGCCAGCAGCACCGAATGGGCCAGTCCGAGATCTACGCGTTCGTTCTGAACGTAACGGATGCGCATGGAGTAGGCATCTCCATCTCCAAAACAGCGCCGGATGCTGTCGCCGTGCTGGCCCAGGACGATCACACAATCGCGAATGCCGAGCTGGTCACGCATGATGGTGAGCGTGTAATGCAGCACCGGACGGCCACACACATCCAGCATCGCTTTGGGGATGAAGCGGGTGTAGGGATAGGCGCGCGTGCCGCGGCCAGCGGCCGGAATCACTCCCACCAGACCGGCCTTCACTGCGATCCCCCGATCGGAGGCTGCCGGCGAACACCATACCGGACCACCGCCGCTATCCCCCGGAGCGCTTCGACCACATGACGCATTTTGGAACGACCCTTGGACCGGGCTTGATACTCCACCGGAACCTCGGCGATTCGGCAAGATCGGGAAACATGCGCCGCGAACTCCACGACGAACGGGAAGCCGCTCTCCTGAAACCGGTAGCCATCCACCTGGTCACGGCGGAAGGCCTTGATCCCGGTATAGAGGTCCGTCAGGCGCTGGCGGCACACGATGTTGAAAATGCCGGTGAGGAGCCGGTTGCCGAACCTCCGGACAGCGCCCATCGCCGGCCTCCGCCCGCCACAGAACCGGGAGCCGTAAACCACGGGATTGGTTTGGAGCGCCTCCAGCAGCGCGGGAATGGATTCCGGGGGGTATTCAAGATCGGCGTCGATCGTCACGATGGCGAAGCCCTTCCCATGCTCGATACCGTCCCGAAGACTCTTGCCATAGCCTTCGTTGCGGTCGTGACGGATGGTTTCCACTCCCCGCGCGCGCAGGCGGTCCAGGGTGCCATCCGTAGAGCCATTGTCAACGAAGATTAAGCCAGCCCGGGGACAGGCGAGCGTTAGGCGGTCCACCAGTTCGTCAACGCAGCCCGCCTCGTTGAGGATGGGAACGACGATGTCTACTCCTTCGACCGTAATCACTCCATCTATTCTGCCCGAATCGGCCGGGTCCGGGTGAGACGCGCGAAGTCCCCCGTTCGGCAAATAGAACCGGAAGCCGATGCATCGTATACGCCATCCCGGTGAGACTCGGATGAACCAGGATGACGTTCCCCGTCAGAGAACCGATGGTGGCCCAGGTCTGCCAATGTAAGACCATAGGCGCCAGAAACGCGAGGAAATAAGCTTTGGCCAGTAATGCCGCGCCCAGAGAAAAAAGGAGTGCGGTGTTCTTGCGCTCGAGCACCGGCCATACCAGCACCGTGCCCAGGCCGATGGCAAGTCCGTCGTTAGCCACGTGTGTGGCGGTGAACGTCAGGACCGGCATGGCGGCGATTAAAGCCACGGCCTGCAGCGCGAGAGTCGATTTGCCGAGAACCCGTAGCGCGATCAGAAATCCAAAGGGGAGGCTAAAGGACGCCAGCAAGACCGAAAAGATGCGCATCACGATAACGCGGGAGGTCAGGGAGATATCGCTGCAGGCGTTAGCTTCCCATACTCGCCGAATGTCATGCCACCGTTCTTGACGGGCACTGGGTGAGAGTCTCGGCGACAAAGCAAGCCCATAGAAGCAGAACCCAGTAGCGAACTGGCACAGGACTGCTCAACAATGCTGATGCCACCCGGGGACCGCTATGAAATAGGTGTTCCAGCAAACGGCGTTGCCGCTACCGGCCGCACCCGCTCTCGGGCGAGCGCAAGGTGTTCCCCGGGGCTCCCGATGAGCGCAGCATAGCCACTGTGAAGCTGCCCGCAGCGCCGGTATGGGCGCCAGCATCTCGGCCGCACTACACTAGTCTGGTGAAGAGGGAAACACGATGAATAGACAACTACTGCCGGGCCTGCTCGCCCTGATGCTCGCCTCCACGCTGGCCGGCGCGGAACTGCTGGTGGGGTGGGCCTCCGCGGACATCACGCCGGACCGGCCCGTCGCCATCGCCGGGCAGTTGCATACGCGCGTCTCAAAATCCGTGCACGACCCCATCACGGCGACGGTGCTGGCGCTCGAAACCAGTGGTGCCGGCGCCGGGCAGGCCATCATGGTCTCGTGCGACCTGGTCAGCATCGTCCCGGCAATCGAAGAGGCGTTGCAGCGGCGGGTTCAGGCGCAACTGCAAGACTTCGACAGCGGCAAGTTGTTTCTGAACGCGACGCACACGCACACCGCTCCCGTATTGAAGGACGGTCAGTACGAGATTCCGCCGGGGGTGATGCTGCCGTCCGAATACCGGGCCTTTTTAGTCGACCGGCTCGCCGCCGCGGTGGTGGAGGCGTGGCGTGACCGGAAACCGGGCGGCGTGAGCTGGGCGCTGGGGCAAGCGGTGGTAGGACACAACCGCCGCGCCGTCTATGCGGACGGCACCGCGCGAATGTACGGAAAAACGGACCGTGCGGATTTCCGCCAGTTGGAGGGCTACGAAGACCACGGGGTGGAAATGCTGTTCCTGTGGGACGCGCGGAATATGCTGACGGGCGTGGTGATCAACGTCGCCTGCCCGTCGCAGGTACTGGAGGGCCAGAGCTACATCTCCGCGGACTTCTGGCACGAAGTGCGCAAGCGGATCCAGGAACGGCATCCCGGCAGCCCGTTCGTGTTTGCCATGACCGGCGCGGTGGGCGACCAGTCGCCTCACCTGCTGTTCCGGCGCAAGGCGGAAGACCGGCTGCGGGAGCGGCTGGGGCTATCCGAGACCGAAGAGATCGCCGCGCGGATTGCCAACGCGGTGGATTACGTTCTGCCCGCGGCGAGAAAAGATATCCGGCACATGGTGCCGTTCCTGCACAAGGTGGAGGAGGTGCGCCTGCCGGTCCGCAAAATCACCGCCGCCGAGGCCGGGCGGGCCAAGCAGGAATACGAGCGGTTGAGCAAGATGCCGGCGGCCGAGCGGACGCGCTACGTCCAGATGAATCGCCATAAAGAAGTGATGCGCCGGTATGAGCGGCAGGACAGAGAGCCGTATTACGAAATGACGTTGCACGCGATCCGGATCGGCGACATTGCCATCGCCACCAATCCCTTCGAGCTGTTCCTGGATTACGGGATTCAGATCAAGGCCCGGAGCCGGGCGGAACAGACCTTCGTGGCGCAACTCTCGGGCGCGGGCACCTACCTGCCTACCGCCAAGGCGGTCGCCGGGGGACATTACAGCGCGGAAGCCGCGGACAACCTGGTAGGCCCTGAGGGCGGACAGGTTCTGGTTGAGCGCACGGTTGCAGCGATCAACTCCATGTGGCCGGACGAGGCCCAATCGAGTTCCCGATAAGCCCGCGGGCGCGGACGGTTACGGCGCGGTCATGCGACGTGCGCGCATGGTTCGTTCACCCTTCGGGGCTGAGATGCGGACCGGGTGGGAGAGGTTACGGAACCCAGACAAACACCATCTCTCGGAAGCCAGGGAACGCTCACACCGTTTTCAAGTACCCCGCCGGATTCTTTGAGCTTCGGTGCGTTCCATCGCTGAATTCCGATCTTGTGTGAGACAGGACTATGGGTTGCCTCTGGTTGTACGAATCTCGTATTATGAAGATCGTATGATCCGTTCTTGCCGCGACCGGGATGTGCAGCGGTTCCTGGATCGCCAGTTCAGCCGGCGCCTTCAGGCGATTGAGCGGGGCGCGCGTGTGCGTTTGGCGCTGCTGGATGCGGCGACTTCGCTGCGCGATCTGAACCTGCCGGGGCTTCGCTTGGAAGCCCCTCAAAGGGAACCGCTTGGGCCAGTACAGCATTCGCATCAACGACCAATACCGGATCTGTTTCGAGTGGCGGGACTCAGACGCATACAATGTCGAGATCGTGGATTATCACTAGGAGGTACTGAGATGGCCATCAAGAGTGCGAAGCGCTTGCCACCGATCCATCCCGGCGATGTTTTGCGGGATCTGCTGAACGAGGCCGGTTTGACCGTGAACGCTCTCGCCATGGCCCTGCGCGTTCCCGCGAACCGCATCGGAGGCATCGCGAAGGGGCAGCGAGGAATCACCGCGGATACCGCATTGCGGCTGGGCCGCTACTTCGGAACCTCCGCTCAGATGTGGATGAACCTGCAGGCAAAGTACGAGTTGGAGATCGCCGAAGACACGCTGCGACGGGAAGTCGAGCGCGAGGTGCTGCCGCGGTCAGCCGCGTGAAGCTTGCCGGGAAAGCAGGGGACGTTCACGTCGTTTTCACGAATCCCAACGGATTTCCTGCATTTCAGTACGTCAGATCTGTCACCTAATTCCCCAGGCAGGCTTAAGCGGGGCACTTCGGCGGCGGTTCGCCCAAGAGTGTATATTAAGGCTGCACGAGCTTGCACAGCGACTACCACTTCAGTGTCAAGATCCATACCAACGACCTCGCTGTTGTGTATTGCGTTCGCGCGCTTAGCAAGTTCAGCCAGAAGACCGGAAACAACAATATTCCGTGGGGAGGGACGAAGGATCGAGACTGGGAGAGATCTTCTCACGTCGTGACCTTCTACTTCTCATCGACCGAATACAGAGTCGGCTTCCTGCAAGAAGCGCGCCGTTTGCTTCCTGCGCAGTCTTGGCAAGTCGAGGAAGAGCATGACGACATCGCCCCCGTCCGGTGAGACCGGACTGGTTTTGCGGCAGGACGGCATCCCGCCGAACGGTGCCTCTGATCCAGAGAGAGATTTGGATCATGACTGCCCATTCTGTCAACGTATAGCGCAGCAGCCCGCGAACTTCGGCGGGGAAAGCGGGGGACGTTCAGGTCGTTTCCATATGCTCCGGATTTTCCGAATTAGAGTAGGTCTGTCCCCGTATTTCCCGCATTTCCGAATTTCAGTACGTCCCCGGATTTCACTGGCGATAGTTTAAGGGTCGATAATTAAGCCCGATGGCAGGTAAGCGGCAGCACACCATTCCTCGTTTCTTGCTGAGGGGTTTCGCGAGCAGCCGGCGTAGCGCCGAGGTGAGCGTCTGGATGTATCGGAAGGGCAAACCCGGGATCGAGCTGAACATCGAGAATGTCGGAGTGGAGAAGCACTTCTACGGAACCCCACAGGAATCGAGCCTTGATGCGCAAATCACTTCTATCGAGAACGAATACGCGCCTCTCGTTGATGAGCTTCGGGCGGTAAGGGGAACCCGATGGGCTATCTCCCATCCAAGGATTCCTGATATGGTTGCGCATCTAGGCTTACGAACCCGTCCGCTTCGGCAGTCCGCATTGGGAATGCTGGATTCAATGATCCAAGGTGTGCGGGAGCATCTCAGTCAAAAAGAAGTCGTTCAGCAAGCGCTCGAGCGTGAACTCAAACGAGAAGGACCTCTTCGGGATGCATTCAGGGCCCGCTTGGTTGAGAGCGGCGTTGCGCCGGAAAACATTGATCCCGTCGAAGTCGCCGCTGAGCTGACGCCATTGTTCATGCCCGAGTTGCTGGTGCAGATTGACGCGCATGTTTCCATGGTGCGTTCAGTGCTGCCTGACGCGATGCGGGCTGGGCACATACAGTCGATGTCGCGCAATCTGAATGCCGAGCGGCGCTCGGCTTGTTACGCCAAACACAACTGGTTCGTCTTGCGCCCAACCTCGCCTGTCATTCTCGGAGATACGGTCTGCTTATTCGAGACAACCGGCGAACGCCGATTCAAGCCGCTTAATGATGAGGCCGATACTATACACCGGATTTACCTTCCACTCGCTTCGGACTGCTTCCTCACGGGCACACCATTCAAGTCGTGCCCAGTTATCGATGTTCGACTCCTGAACAAAGCCATCGCCAGGTGCAGCTATGAGTTCTTCGTCAGTTCGCATGCTTTGCCTGACCAATCAGCGCTCGTCAAGGGACTTGGCAAGTGGTCTGGGATTCTGAGCGAGCAGGAGGTTCAAACCCTTATTGACGAGGTGAGGCGCGATTTCCTGAAGGATTAGTCTGCGGGACAAGACGCCTACGGCGCGCTCGAGAAGGGAAATCGGCGGTCAACCGGTGCATCCCAATGGCATGTGGGAAAGCCACCCCGATGGGTTTCCGGCGAGCAACATGGCCCACCGAAAGGCGTAGGTAGATACGATGCTGCAATTTTGGCCACAGCAAGGCGGTCATCCTCATCGTTCACCCGTATCGTCGTCCCACACACGCGTGCCGGGATTAGAGCAAGCTGTGAGGAACTCCGCCGCACACCACTCCCTGCGGTGGTGGCTCGGCAACGTAACGTTGAAGCGCGGGCGCGGGTCAGCCCGTGACCAGCGGCGACGAGCCGGAGGGCTGGCTGGGGAAGAAGCCGCGCAGGAAGTCGATAAACGCGCGGCCGCGGCGGCGTCCGTTGTTGTTGCTCAGTTCCAGGCGCTCCAGGAAGACCAGGATGCCGAGCACGTCGGCGTCGCGGAGGGTGGTTATGCCGGCGGATTCGGTGGTGCGCTGGCGGTATTCCTGCAGCGCCTGCTGGAAGCGCTGCTGGACGAAGGCGGCCATTGGATTGGCGGGACGGCTCTCGTAGATGAGACCGCTTTCGAGCGTGCGGTAGGTGCGGATGAGCGCGCCCAGCGCCTGCCGCATGTCCAGGTCGATCACGTCCGGGTTCTCCTGGCTGGCCTGGAACAGGGTGGCGGCGGCGAAGGTGAGCAGACGCTCGTTCTTGTGCAGGAAACTCTCGCTCACGCGGATATCGGAGTTCGGAAACTTGTCGGGATCGACTTCGGGCGGATGCTCGTGAAGGCGGGCTTCGCGCAAGTATTCGCAATCCAGCGGACAGGCGATGGTCACTTCGCGCTCGGCGCCGCAGCAGGGCGCGCAGATTTCGCCGCGCACGCCGGGACAGTAGCGCCGCGGCCGCCGGACTTCACATAGCTGGCATGTCATAACGGGTGGGAAGAATTCTATCCTATCATTTGCCGGTAGGTGCGCCGGAAGAAGCCGTCCGTCATGCCGGCAATATAATCGCAGACCACGCGGTGCGCCGGTTGCGCGGCGGCGCGTTCGGCGTAAGCGGCGGGCAATTTGCCGGGATGGCCGAGGAAGAATTCGAACAGTTCGGCCATCATGCGCGCGGATTTGTCACGCTCGGCGGCCAAGACATCGGACGCGTAGACGCGCTGGTGCAGAAAGGCCTTGAGCGCGCGGTTGAGGCGGCCGGCTTCGGGTGTGTAGCGCGCCAGGCGCGAGGCGTGGAGACGGACCTCGGCGTAATCGCGCACACCGGCCTCGGCGGCGGCCGCGGCGACCCCTTCGATCAGGCCCGTGACCAGCGTGTCGATCAGGCGGCGCAGCGTTTCGCGAAAACGGATGGGCGGCGCGGCGCCGGGAACTTGCGTGTCGACGACTTCAGCCAGCGCGGCGTAATCGGGAATGGCCTCGCGGATTTCGTCGAGGCCGTAGAAGCCGGCGGAAAACGCGTCGTCAAGATCGGCCGTGTTGTAGGCGATCTCGTCGGCCAGATCGATGAGTTGGGCTTCCAACGGCGGCCGCTGGCCGGGGAGGTATTCGTCGAGTTCCGGATGCTCGCCGGGCGCGATGTCGCGGGAGTGCTTCACCATGCCCTCGCGCACCTCGAAGGTCAGGTTGAGACCGGGGAAGCAGGCGTAAGGCTGCTCGAAACTCTCCACGATGCGCAGCGAGTGGAGGTTGTGATCGAAGCGTTCGCCGAAGCGGCTCATCTGGCGGTTGAGCTCCTCTTCGCCGGCGTGGGCGAAGGGCGGGTGCCCGATGTCGTGCGCCAGGGCCAGGGCTTCGGTGAGATCCTCGTCCAGGCCCAGGACGGCGGCGGCGGTACGCGCCAGTTGCGCGACTTCGATGGTGTGCGTGAGGCGGTTGCGGAAATGATCCGATAACGCGTCGGTGAAGACCTGCGTTTTGTCTTCCAGGCGGCGGAAAGCGCGCGCGTGAACTACGCGGTCGCGGTCCCGCTGAAACGCGTTGCGGTAAGGGTGCGCGAGTTCCAGATAGCGGCGCCCCCGGCTGGAGCTCACCGGGAAACGCAGGTGGCTCACCAGCGGCGTCATGACAAAAGCCGCGGCTACTGCGGCGGGAACTCAGCCAGCGTGGTGAGAGCCGTGCGGCTCACCGCGCTGCTGCGGCTGGTGCGCAGCGGCTCCAGCAATTTGCGCGCCTCGTTGGGCCGCACCGGCGCGATCATCTTGGCCAGCGCGATGATGGCCTGGTCCTTGGAAACGAACACGGTGGGTTTTTCGATCAGGGCGCGCAGCAGGCGCTCGCCTTCGGCCGCCTTGCCGAGCGAAGCCTCCACCTGCGCCAGGGAGAGCGCCGCGAGCGACGCGTAGTCGCGGTTGCCGCCGTCGGAAGCGATTTTCAGGTCCTTCTCCGCGTCGGAGAATTTGCCGGCGTCGGCGGCGATGACGCCCAGAAAATAGTAGCTCACCTGTGCCTCGGCCGAGCCGGGATACTTCGCGATCAAGTCGTTAAAGGCTTTGTTGGCGGCTTCGCTACGGGCTTGGACGGTGGGGTAAGTGGGCAGAAACTCGTTGCCGGTGTCCGGCCCGATCTGCCGGTTCTGAATCTCCATGGCGGCCTGCAGCATAGACTGCCGGTCGGCGGTCCTTTGACCGCTGTAATAACCCCAGGCCACGATGGCCAGGATCAAGACCACCGCGATGGCGCCGTAGCGCACCATCTGATTTCTATGCAGGCCGACGTATTGGAACGTGTGGGCTACTTCTTCGCGGAACTTATCCGTCTTCAGCTCTTTGCGCGTGATTCTATCCACAGGGACCTCAAGGGAAATCCGATATTACCACAGTCGCGCGGCGGGAAGGTAAATCGCCGTGGTTCATACCAGCGGCGTCAGGCCTCGCTGCACGGCGAATTTGACCAGGCCGGCGAGATCGTGGATATCCAGTTTGCGCATCAGGCTGGCGCGATAAGTATCCACCGTCTTGGGGCTGAGGTCGAGACGCGCGGCGACTTCCTTGGCTCGCAAGCCTTCCACCAGCAGCGAGAAGACCTGGTATTCCCGGGCGCTGAGCAGGTCCATGGGATCGTCCGGCTTCCTGGATTTGGGCTGCGCGAAAATCTTGTCGAGCTCGAGCATGGGCGAGACGTAGACCCCGCCTTGCGCGGTTTGCTCGAAAGCGTCCAGCAGGTGCCGGGAGGGTCCCGACTTCAAGACAAAACCCTGCGCGCCGGCCCGGAGCACTTCCAGTACCGTCTTGCGGTCCCGCCGGGTGGACATGACGACGAAGCGGGTGGGCAGCGAGAGCTCGCGAATTTTGTGGATCAGCTCCAGGCAGTAAAGGCGAGGTAAGTTCAGGTCCAGAAGAGCCACGTCCGGGCGCTTGGAGGAGATCAAACGAAACGCGCTTTCCCCGTCGCCGCAAAGGCCCACCACCGAATACTTGGGGGACCGCTCGCAAAGCGCGGCTATCCCTTCGCGTAGCAGCGTCAACTCCTCGGCGACAACGACGGATATCTTTTTCGGGGATTCCATGGCTGTTGGCAAACGCCCGGAGCGCGGGAGCCGGCGTGGCGGGCAGGATACACCGCCGCACGCACCCACCCCGCCTCATCGGACAGTTAGTACGTCCAAGGAATAGTTGTGAGCCGAGGACGGCTTTTCTCTCGGCGGAACATCCGGCCGGGACGCCCGGCTCGCGCGCCTGCTAGGCGAAGCTGGCGACGGCGGCCGCTTCGTCGTCGAACACCTCGAACACCGTGTACAGCTTGGTGATCTGCAGCAGGTCCTGTACCCGCTTGGTCAGGTTCAGCAGCTTGAACTGGCCACCCTGGTTGGTCACGGTGGTAAAGGCGGAAACCAGCTCGCCGATTCCGGAACTGTCGATGTAGCTGACTTCACCGAGATTCAAGACGATTTTCTTGTTGCCCTTGGCGACGAGATCGCGCAGGGTGTCGCGGAATGTGCTGGAACCCTCTCCGAGGGTGAGGCGGCCCACCGCATCCACCACAACCACGTCTCCTACCTGACGCACAGTCAATTTCGCGCTCACAGATTCAATCCTCCTCACTCACTGAAACTTAAACCTTGGCGCCGGCGTGGCTGAAGGGCCGGCGCCGGCGATCCCAGCTCACTCTCGCGGAGCCGGCAACCGCTTCACCATGCGAATCTCGGTGCCGCACTCGGCTCCCCGCCGGATTTCAAATTCATCGACGAAGGCCCGCATCAATAGGATACCCCGGCCGGACTGCCGCAGCAGGTTTTCCTCGGCCAGCGGATCCGGGAGCGCGCAGATATCGAAACCGTCGCCTTCGTCGGCCACGCGAATGGTCAGTTCCCCATGCGAGGCGGCCACCGACAGGTGGACCTTCTTGTTGGCGTTATAGCGGTTCCCGTGGACCACTGCGTTTACCAGCGATTCGCGCAGGGCCACCGAGATCCGATGTAGATCGTTCTCGTCGAAGCCCATCCCTCTGGCGATCCCCAGGACCATCTCCTCGGCTCTCTCCACGCTTTCCAGATTGGAGTCCAGCAACGCCTGGACACGGCGGTTCTCACCATTCTTCGGTTCAGACATGGCAATGACACCGTCCGAGCGGGGCTGCGTCCAACCGCCAAGTTAGTCCAGTCATTCTCACGAAGTCAAGGGCCGCGGCGCGTCGCCGCGCACCCGCTTGCCGCCGTGCCGGCTCAGTCCAGGATCACGGCTCCGGTGGCCTTAATCTGATAGATGGTCCGCGGACCGGTGACGGTGCCGGGATCGAACGGTTTCTGGTTCGCTTCGGCTTCGTGCCGGGCCATGGCCATGGCCTGCTCCTTGGTGAGTTCGATCTTAACCATCTGACCCTCGGCCAAGGCCATCTTGCCGATGGACTCCTTGGGGAAGACTATCTCGCCGTCCTCCACTTTGATGCGGATCATCTGGCCCGTCTCCGGGTCCACCAGGTTCATCCAGCAACCCATTTTCAGGCAGACCTCGGTCACTTTGCCCTTGGCCTGCACGGTCTTGCCCACGTAGCCGCCGGGATGGGATGCAAGTTTCCGGACGGGCGTGGTCTTCTTCAGAGCCAGCGGTTTGCCCAGCGGCGTATCCGCCACGGCCAGCGCGCAGAAAGCCAAACACACCAAGAGAATTCTCATATCGTCACCTTGAGGCGGACCTCGGATAAACAGCGATTATCTCACAGCCGGCGTCCCGACCACCTCAAGGTTGCTGCCCAAACATCTTACCAGGGGAATGCGGATGAGCAATTCGTCCACGGCGCGCGCCGCCAGATAGCCCGCGCGCCAGGCGGGCAGCAGGCCGGCCAGGGGGCTCGAAACGAAATCGTAGAAGCCGATCTTGCAGGGGAAATCTTCCGCTTGGAACCAACCTTCAAGTTGTGCGCGATCGAGTTCCCGTTCGTCGGGGCTCTGGTAGCTGTGCATGAGCTTGGGGAACAGCCACCGGCCCACGGCGCCCGACAAGCGGCGCCGGCTGGGATCGAGCGCGTAGAAGCGGCCGCCGGCAACCAGTAGTTCCCTGGTTTTACGGATGGTGGCCACCAGCGACTCGTCCGGCAAATGGTGCAGAAAAAAGATGGCGAAAACCAGGTCGAACGACCGCGGCTCGAACGGCAGATCTTCCAGGCTGCCTTCGAGGAACGTGGCGTTGCGCAGGCCGGCCCGTTCGGCGTCCGCGCGCGCCTGCTTGACGGCGGCCGGAGAGATGTCGATACCCACCAGTTCTCCGACGCGCGGCGCCACCAGAATTTCGGTGTCGCCGATGCCGCAGCCGAGACTGAGCACGCGCGCGCCTGGGTGGGTGGCCGTAAGCGAAAGGATGCGCGCGGCCATGTGCGCGCGCAAGGCTCGCACGGCGGGCTTGGCAAAATGTTGCTGCGCGAATCCGCCGTAGAGCTTGTCGTGGTAGGCGCGCTCGCGCGCACGCACCGGGTCCGAATCCATGCCCCAGCTTAACAAGTCGGGACAGTACCCAATACTATTCACTTACCGCAAAGCCTGCCACTGGCACGGGCTTGTAGGGCGGTCCCCCAGGACCGCGCCGGACCCCTTGGTCCGGCCGCTGCCGGCGATCTGGGAGGGCCGGCGAGGGCGTCCGACCCGCGGACCGGGGGTCCGCCTCAATTCCGGATTTCCAGCGCGATCTGCCGCTGCCTCGGCGTTCTCATCAGCAGCCGGTTTCTCTGGCTGTCCCGCTGCGCGCCGCTGCGCCCCGGTCCCGTCCGTGACGGTTTGATACGCTGGGGAAGCGATGAGCGCGCACGAAACCTTTTATTTCCATGGCGTAGACGAGGTGAGGCAGAGAATCGGGGAATTGGGCCTGGATCTCGAATTGAGCGACGATCTGAGCCCGCTCGCCGAACCGCTGCGGGCCGGCGATTTCACGATTCCAAACCGTATGGTGGTGCTGCCCATGGAGGGCTGCGACGGCACCGCCGAAGGCGCGCCGGACGAGCTGACGTTGCGCCGCTACCGGAGATTCGCCGCCGGCGGCGCGGGCCTGCTGTGGATGGAAGCCACGGCGGTGGTGGAAGAGGGCCGCGCCAATCCGCGGCAGCTCTGGCTGCGCAAAGAAAACGTGGGCGAGTTCGCGCGGCTGGTGGAAGAGACGCTCGAAGCGGCGCGGCAAGCCATGGGCCCCCGCCATCGCCCCATGCTGATCGCGCAGCTCACGCACTCGGGCCGGTATTCGAAACCCGGGCGCGCGCCGCGGCCCATCATCGCGCATCATTCCAAGTTCATCGATCCCGTTCAGAAGCTGCCGGCGGACTATCCACTGATCACCGACGACGAACTGGAGCGTCTGGAGGACCTTTACGTGGACGCGGCGGTGTGCGCGCAGTGGGCGGGCTTCGACGGCGTCGACGTGAAGGCCTGCCACCGCTACCTGATCAGCGAGTTGCACGCTTCCTACACGCGTGAAGGCAGCCGCTACGGTGGAAGTTGGGAGAACCGCTCGCGCCTGTTCCGCAACATCGTGAAGAAGATTCGCCAGGCCGCGCCCGGGCTGCTGGTGACGTCGCGCATGAACGCGCACGACGCCATGGCGTACCCGTATGGCTTCGGCATGGACCCGCAAGACGCCACCCAGCCGGCTCTCGACGAACCCATCGATCTGGTGCGCTTCCTGGCCGAAAACGGCGCGCCGCTGGTGAACATCACCATTGGCAATCCTTACTTCAATCCGCAAGTGAACCGCCCGTTCGACCTGCCGGTGGCCGGCGCGCCCATGCCCAGCGAGCATCCGCTGGTGGGCATCGCGCGCTTCGTTCACGTGGTGCGCGCCATACAGCAAGCCGTACCGGACACCGCGGTGATCGGCGGCGGCTTTTCGTGGATGCGGCAGTTCTGGCCGAACCTGGCGGCGGCGAACGTGGGCAACGGTTGGGCGTCCATGGCCGGCGGCGGGCGCATGGCGTTCGCTTATCCGGATTTCCCCAGGGACGTGATGGAGCGCGGCAAGCTGGAACCTGAGCGCTGTTGTGTGGCATGTTCGGCTTGCACGCAGATCATGCGCGACGGCGGGCGCAGCGGTTGCGTGCCGCGCGACGCGGCCATCTACGAGCCGATCTACAAGGCGGGCCGCGCCGAGGCGCTCGACACCATCCTGGCCGAGGCCCAAACCTGCCGCCAGTGCAACGATCCCACCTGCGTGCGGGGCTGCCCGGCGCGCGTGGATATTCCGCGCTTCGTCGCTCACATCGCGGCGGGCCGTTTCCGCGAAGCCTACGAGACGCTGCGGGAGCAGAACCTGCTGGCGGCGGTATGCGGATATGTGTGCCCGGCCGAAACACAGTGCGAAGCCCAGTGCATCAACGAGCATTACAGCGAGCACGTCCCCATACAGCACTTGCAGCGTTGGGTGAGCACCAAGGCGGTGGAAGAAGGCTGGACGGCCGCGCCGCGCGAGAGGCGGGCGGCCACCGGCAAGCGCGTGGCGGTGCTGGGCGCCGGCGCGGCGGGCGTTTCCGCCGCGGCCACCCTGGCCTCGCTGGGGCACCAGGTGACCCTGCTCGACCGCGCGAAGACGGCGGGTGGCGCGGCGCGCGACACCATACCCGCCGAGCGGTTGCCCATCCCGGTGTTGCAGCGCGAAATCGATGACGTGCTGGCGAGCTGCGGCCATGTGGAGCGGCGGCAGGTGGATTTCGGGGCGTCCTGCACGTTGGACCAGATTCAGTCGGAAGGCTTCGACGCGGTGCTGGTGGCGCTGGGGTTGACCAAGTCCGTGACGCTGGGCCCGGAGCGCCCGGCGAACGGGGTCGAGAGCGCGCTTGAATCTATTAGCGCGGCTCAAGGCCGGCGATCGCAGTAGAGGGCAGCGTGCTGGTTCTCGGCGGCGGTAACACGGCCATCGACGCGGCCATGTCGGCCAAGCGCGCGGGCTCCAGCGACGTGGCCATCGTATACCGGCGTTCGTTTGAGGAGATGCCCGCCTGGCCGGCCGAGCGCGACCAGGCCGTGAAGGCGGGCGTGAACTTCCTGATTCTCACGCAACCGCTCGAATACTCGACCGGCGCCGGGGGGCGGCTCACGGGCGTGAAAGTGATGCGCACGCGGCTGGGCGCGCCGGGCGAAGACGGCCGCCGCAAACCGGAGCCCATCGCCGGAAGCGAGCACATGTTGCCGGCCGATCTGGTGGTGGAAGCCATCGGCCAGCAGGCCGGCGACGATATCCGCCAGGCGCTCGCGGGCGTCGTGTTCACGCCCCAGGGATTGGTAAAGACGTCGCCGGGGAGTTTCGAGACTACGCGCGCGATGGTTTTCGCGGCGGGCGATCTGGTGAACGGTGGAACTACGGTGGTGCGCGCGGTGGCCGAAGGGCGCGACGCGGCCATCGAAATCGACGCGCGATTGATGCGCGCTTAGCTAACCGGCGCCAGGGCCGCGAGGCGATCCTGGCGCAGCAGGAAGTTCGCCACGCTGGCGGGAGGCAGGGACTGCCCGAACAGGTGCCCCTGCACCAGATCGCAGCCGGCGCGGCGCAGGGCCTCAAGTTGGCGCTCGTTCTCCACGCCTTCGGCCACCACTTGAAGGCCCAGGCCGTGAGCCAGCCGGATGACGGTTTCCACCAGCGGCGTCATGCTGCCGTCGGTCATTTCGAACAGGAACGAGCGATCGATCTTAATCGCGTCGAGCGGGAAGCGGCGCAAGTAGGCTAAAGAGGAGTATCCGGTTCCGAAATCGTCAATCGAGATCCCCACACCCAGCCCGCGCAGCTCAGCCATCTTGCGCACGGATTCCTCAACGTCCCGCATGAGGGTGCTTTCGGTCACCTCCAGCGCCAGCCAGCGCGGATCGAGACCGGCCTCGGAGAGCGCCTGCACGACCAGGGGCACGAAGTCCGGCCGCGCGAACTCGACGGTGGACACGTTGACCGAGACGCGCACAGGTGGGTAGCCGGCAACCTGCCACTCGACGCTTTGCCGGCAGGCATCGGCCAGCACCCAGGTGCCGATGGGCACGATCAGTCCCGATTCTTCGGCTAGCGGGATAAACTCGGCCGGGGCGACGCGGCCCAGCTTGGGATGGTTCCACTCCAGGAGCGCTTCCAGACCCTCCAGGCGGCCGTCGAGATCCACCTGCGGCTGATAGAGCAAGCGGAATTCGTGGCCGTCCAGCGCGCGGCGCAGGCCGGTCTCCAGCGAGAGCCGCGTGCGCGCCGCCGCGCCGATGGCGGGCGTGAAGCGCACCACTTGCTGGCGCTCGCCGGGCGTGGCGCGATAGGCCGCCGCGCCGGCGTGCCGGAGCAGCGTCTCGGCGTCCCGGCCGTCCTCCGGGTACAAGCTCAGTCCCATGCAGGCCGACAAGAACAGATCCTGGCCCTCCACCTGAAAGGGCTTCTCGAAGACCTCCAGAACGCCGCCGGCCTTCCAGGAAGCGTCGCGAGGGTCCTCCAGTGCGCGCAGGGCGATGACGAATTCGCTGCCGCTCACGCGGGCGATGAAGTCCCCCGGATCGAGATAGGCGGAAAGGCGGTTGGCTACCTGCCGGAGCAGATTGTCGCCGGCCGAGTGTCCGAGGGTGGCGTTGATGCGCTTGAAATGGTTGAGACTGATCAGCACGACGGCCGGGACCCAACCGCGCCAGTGCGCCATCAACAGGGCTTGCCCCAACCGCTCCTTGAAGGCCGTGCGATTGGGTAGACCCGTCAGCAGGTCGTGCCGCGACTGGTAGGCCAACATGTCGGAAGCTGTTTCAAAGAGGGTTTGGAAGCGGCCCGCCCCGCTCGTGCCGAACAGTGTGCGCATCGATATTTTGTGTCTCTATTGATTAGTACAGCATTCGGGAGAAAGATTACCCTCTTTTTGAGGGGGTGGCGTGTGTTTCGGTTCCAGTACTCACGTTCCAGTACGGGAGTACGTCCGTGCCGTCCCGGCGCTCAGTCGAGAAACCGGGACAGTCAGCAATTTACCGATTTCATTGAGCAGCAGAGAGGTGGCAACACAGAGTTCAAGCATAAGGTTGGTCTGACGGTTGGCTGCGGCCTCACGCCGCGTGGTCCAGGGCGGCCGAAAATGAGGATGGACCAGCCTCAAAAATGGGTAATTGCTGACTGTCCCGGTTTCCCGCGCCGGCGCTCAGTCGAAGACCACGGTTTTGTTGGCGTAGCAGAGGATGCGATGCTCCAGGTGCCACTTCACGGCGCGCGAGAGCACCATGCGTTCGAGGTCGCGGCCCTTCTGCACCAGGTCCGCCACCTGGTCGCGGTGGGAGATGCGCACCACGTCCTGCTCGATGATGGGGCCATCGTCCAGTACTTCTGTTACGTAGTGGCTGGTGGCTCCGATCAGTTTCACGCCCCGCTGGAAGGCGGCGTGGTAGGGGCGCGCGCCGCTGAAGGCCGGGAGGAAGGAGTGGTGGACGTTGATGATCCGGCGCTCGAAGGCTCCCACGAAGTAGGGCGAAAGCACCTGCATGTAGCGCGCCAGGACTACCACATCCACCGCGCGCTCCCGAAGAAGTTCCACCTGGGCCCGCTCCACCTCGGCCTTGTTCGCGGCATCCACACTCATGGAGTGGAACTCGATCCCGTAGAATTCGGCCAGCGCTCGAGCGTCTTCGTGGTTACTCACGATCAACGCAATGCGGCAGGGGAGTTCGCCGGTCTGGTGGCGTTGCAACAGGTCCGCCAGGCAATGCAGATAGCGGGAAACGAAAATCGCCATGCCCAGCGCGGACGAGGAATAATGGAGCCGCCAGTGCATTTCGAAATTCGCGGCGATGGGAGCGAATTCGGCGCGGAATCCGGCCTCGTCCAGATCGAATCCGTCCAGGTCCCATTCGACGCGCATGAAGAACAGGCCCACGTCGTTATCCTGGTGCTGATCTGCGTGCAGGATATTGGCGCCGTGCGTGTAGAGAAAGGTTGAGATGGTGGCGACCAGGCCCTTCCGGTCGGGGCAGTCGATGAGTAGAGTAGCGGTGTTGTTCACTCCCCCACCATTGTAGCCTCGCGGCGTGGGCGAAACCGGTACAGACAGCCTTTTCCGCCACCGCGCACCCACACTGATGGACGGTTTCCGTCCTGGCGGAAAAGGTGTCAGTCCCGGTTATCGCGCCACTCCTCGAGCCAGGCCATCTGAATGGCTTCGAGTTTGCCCTCGTTCGAGGCGGCGGGATCGCCGGAGAAGCCCGCCAGTTCCACAGTCCACTTGTGCAAGTCGGTGAAGCGGACAGTGAGCGGGTCGGTGTCCGGGAATTTCTCGTAAAGCGCCAGGGCGATATCTTCGACGTTGCTCCAATCCCATCCGGGCATTAGACCTGGGTTCCTTTCAAGGCGGTGCGCACGGCCGAGTTCATCATGTTCTCGGCGAGCTTCATGGTGTTTTGATTCAGCGTGTCGATCTCGGCGCGGATGAGCAAATAGTCGTCGCTGTGATACGCCATCAGCAGACGGTTGACACTCAGGTCGATGGCCTTGCGTTGGTCGTCGCTCAACTCGGCGTAGGCATCGCTGCGCTTGGCTTTTGCGACGGCCGTGAGGATGGTATCGGCCTCCACGCGGGCCTCTCTGACTTGCCGCTCTTTGAAGTCCTCTTCGGCCAGGTCGAGCGACTCGCGGATCATGCCCTCAACCTGCGTGTCGGTGAGACCGTAGGAAGGTTTGACGTCGACGCTCTGCTGCTTGCCGGTGCGCATGTCGCGCGCCGTGACGTTGAGAATGCCGTTGGCGTCGATGAGGAAGCGCACCTCCACGCGCGCCATGCCGGCGGGCATCGGATCAATGTCTTTCAAATCGAAGCGCGCCAGGCTCCGGCAATCGCGCGCCAACTCGCGCTCGCCCTGCACCACGTGAATCAGCACGTTGCGCTGTCCTTCGACGGCGGTGGTAAAGGACTCGGTGGCGCTGGCCGGAATGGTCGAGTTGCGGTGGATGATCTTGGCCACCACACCGCCCATGGTTTCGATGCCCAGCGAGAGCGGCGTAACGTCCAGCAGCAGTTTGTCGGTCACCTCGCCCGAAAGAATGGCGGCCTGCACGGCCGCGCCCAGCGCCACCACTTCCTCCGGATTCAATTCGGTATGCGGTTTGGCGCGGAACAGGCTCTCGACCGCCTTGCGCACCAGCGGAATGCGCGTCGAACCGCCCACCAGCACCACCTCGTCGATCTGGCCCACTTTCACGCCGGCGTCGTGTATGGCGTTGCGGCAGGGACCCAAGGTGCGATCCACGATACCCGCGATGAGCTTCTCGAACAATTCGCGCGTCATCTCGCGCTGATAGCGTTGGCCGCGGTAAGCGAGTTCGATGGTGGTTTGCGGCAGGAAGCTCAACTGCTCCTTGGCCGCGATCACAGCGCGGCGCAGCAGTTGCACGGCTTCGTGGTTGGTGGAAATGTCCTGGCCCCACTCGCTGGAGATGTCTTCCAGCGCGATGCGCAGCAGGAGATTGTCGATGTCGTCGCCGCCCAGGTGCGTGTCGCCGTTGGTGGCCAGCACTTCGAAGATGCCTTCGTGCAGGCGCAGGATCGAGATGTCGAAGGTCCCGCCGCCCAGATCGTACACCGCCACCACGCCGTCCTTGCGCTTGTCGAGACCATAGGCCAGGGCGGCCGCCGTCGGCTCGTTCACCAGCCGCATCACATCCAGTCCCGCGATGCGCCCGGCATCCTTGGTGGCCTGGCGTTGCGCGTCGTTGAAGTAGGCCGGCACGGTGATGACCGCCTGGCGGACTTCCTCATGGAGCGCCTTCTCCGCGTTGCGGCGAAGCTGCATCAGGATGTAAGCCGAAATCTCGGGCGGCGTGAACGCGCGGTCTCCCAGTTGGATCCGGATGACCGATTCCTCTTCGCCGGACACCTGAAACGGGAACAGCTTCAGCTCGTCGGCGACGTCGGCCACGCCCCGGCCCATGAGGCGCTTGACGGAATAGGCGGTGCGCTCGGGCTCGCTAATCAGCCGATCGCGCGCCGCATTGCCCACCACGATTTCGCCCGAACGCGCGTAGCTGACAATGCTCGGAACCAGCCGCGCGCCGTCCTCGCCCGCAATCACCTGGGGGCTCGCAACGTCCATGTAAGCCACCAGGCTATTGGTGGTTCCCAGGTCGATGCCCACCACGCGCTGTTTCTTGTGCGCGCCGAAATCGATCTGCAAGAGCGGTTCCATGTATTAGGGCGCCAGTTCCCTTTCCACTTCGTTGACCAGATTCTGGATGTAGCACCGCCGGTTGAGCAAGCCGCGGATTTCCAGGAGCAGTTTGCGCTCCCGCCCCGCGTCGTAGGCCGCGTAAAGCTGGGCGAGCGAATCGTCCACTTCGCGGCGCAACGCCAGAAAGCGGCTGCGCGCGGCTTCCAGTTGCGGCGCCACGGACCCGTCGCCCCCGCGCAATTCCTCCAGCGCCATGTTCAAGTCGAAGACCTCTTCGAGAAGCTCGCCCGCCACATCCTTGGACTTCTGCTCGCCGATCTCGAAGCCTTCTTCCTTGAGAATGTACTCGGCGCGCGACACTGGGTCGCGCAGCACGCGGTAGGCGTCGTTGAGGATGGCGGTGGCTTCCAGCGAGTATTGCTTTTCGGTGGGCGAGGCGCGGTTGTAGTGGTCCGGATGCAGCAGCCGGCTCAGCGAATAGAAGCGCTTCTGCAAGTCCGCCGAGTCGATGCTCAGCCGCGGTTCCAGGCCCATAAAGCGGAAGTAGTCCTGTTTGGGGCGCTGTAAGGTGTTGCAGTACCTACAGAACAGAGACTCCGCCGATGGGTTTCCGCAGTGCCAACAATTGTCAGGTTGCATCAGGCCGTGAACGAGGTGCCGCAACCACAGCTCTTTTTCGCGTTGGGGTTCTGGAACGAGAAGCCGGACTGCATCAGCGACTCCGTGTAGTCCAGCGTTAAACCCTCCAGGTACAGCAAGCTCTTGGGGTCCACGAAGATCTTCACGTCGTCGAACTGGAACACTTCGTCGTTCGCCCGCGCCTGGGTCTCGAACTTGATCAGGTAGCTCAAGCCCGAACAGCCGCCGCCCTGAACTCCCAACCGCAATCCCCCGTTCACGCCTTGCTTGGCGAAGGCCTGCCGGATCTTTTCAACCGCCTTGGGTGTGACCTGGATCATCGCACTATGCCGTGGGACGCCCGCCGCGCGGAGCCCCGTTGCCTCCTAAGATACCAACTGTTCGACCGGACGAGCCGGTTGTTTTTTCTTGTAGTCCTCGATGGCCGCTTTGATGGCGTCCTCGGCCAGAACCGAGCAGTGAATCTTCACCGGCGGCAGGCTCAGCTCGTTCACGATTTCGGTGTTCTTGATTTCGAGCGCCTCGTCCACGGTCTTGCCTTTTACCCATTCGGTGGCCAGCGAAGAGCTGGCAATCGCGCTGCCGCATCCGAAGGTCTTGAACTTGGCATCTTCAATCACGCCGGTATCCGGATTAACCTTCAACTGCAATTTCATGACATCGCCGCACTCGGGCGCGCCCACCATGCCGGTGCCCACGTTCGGATCGTTCTTGTCGAGCGACCCCACGTTGCGCGGGTTGTTGTAATGATCGAGGACTTTGTTCGAATACGCCATTCGCCAGCTCCTTTTCTATCCCCTCTGAAACTCCGTGCCGCCTGTGGCGGGACCTAATGCGAGGCCCACTCCACTTTCTTCAGATCGACGCCTTCTTTGGCCATTTCGTAGAGCGGAGACAGTTCCCGCAGCCGCTTCACGGTTTCAATCACGCGCCGGCGGTATAGTCCACTTCCTCTTCGGTGTTAAAACGTCCCAGACCGAAGCGAATGGAAGAGTGGGCCAGATCGTCGCCCACGCCCAGCGCCTTCAATACGTAACTGGGTTCGAGCGAGGCCGACGTGCAGGCCGAACCGCTCGACACCGCGATATCCTTGATTCCCATCAGCAGCGATTCGCCTTCCACGTACGCGAAGCTCATGTTGAGGTTGTTCGGCAGACGGTGCTCCACGCTGCCGTTGATGTAGACCTCGTCGAGCTCGGTCTCGAGAGTCCGGCGCAGCTTGTCGCGCAGCCCGCCCAGGCGCGCGGCTTCCTCCGCCATCTCCCTGCCGCACAGCTCGCAGGCTTCGCCCAGACCCACGATGCCCGGCACGTTCAGCGTGCCCGACCGCATGCCGCGTTCGTGCCCGCCGCCGTCCATCTGCGCGGTCACTTGCACGCGCGGGTTCTTGCGCCGCACGTAGAGGGCGCCCACGCCCTTGGGCCCGTAGATCTTGTGAGCCGAAATCGACATCAGGTCGATGTTGTCCTGAATGACGTTCACCGGGATCTTGCCGACCGCCTGCACGGCGTCGGTGTGGAACAGCACGCCGCGCTCGTGCGCGATGCGTGCCGATCTCGGCGATCGGTTGGATGACGCCGATCTCGTTGTTGGCGTACATGATGCGAGATCAGGATGGTCTTGTCCGTGATGGCCTCGCGCAGCATGTCGAGATCCACCAGCCCGTCGCCCTTCACCGGCAGATAGGTCACCCGGCAGCCGTGCTTTTCCAGCTTCTTGCAGGTGTCCAGGATGGCCTTGTGCTCGGTGGCGGCGGTGATGATGTGGTTGCCCGTTCCGGCGTACATCTCGGCCACGCCCTTGATGGCCAGGTTGTCGCTTTCGGTGGCACCGCTGGTGAAGACGATCTCCTTGGAATTGGCACCGATCAGTTCGGCCACCTGTTTGCGCGCTTTCTCGACGGCCTCCTCGGCTTCCCAGCCGAAGCTGTGGTTGCGGCTGGCGGCGTTGCCGAAGCGATCGCGTGAAGATACGGCATCATGGCCTCGAGCACGCGCGGGTCCAGCGGCGTGGTGGCGTGATTGTCCAAATATACGGGCGTCTTCATCGTATTCTCCTTGTTAGATTCCAGGCATCACCTCGAAGGTGCGCGGCGCATACATTGGCAGCGTGGGAGAGGCCGGCTCTTCGTCCCGCGACAAGTCTGAAATGGTGGTGGTTTCCAGCAGTCTGAGGATGCCTTCGTGCACCCGCCGGAGCGGCTCCCGCACCGAACAGCGCTGCGTGTGACCGCACTCGCCCCGCTCGTGAAAACAATTGGCCAGGATCACCGGACCCTCGATCGCGCGTATCACTTCCAGGGTGTTGATCCGCCCCGGCTCGCGCGCCAGCATGTAGCCCCCGTTGGTGCCGTGCACCGACTTCAGAAATCCACCCCGTACCAGCTTCTGCAGGATCTTAGCCAGCAGCGGTGAGGGAATGCCATAGGCCTCGGCGATTTCCTTGGCGCTGTAGCTGGCGTTGCGCTCGTTCACGGCCAGATGCCGAAGGGCAATCAGGCCATAATCCGCTTTCTTGGTCAGTTTCAGCATCCCGCCCTCTATATAGGACTCAAACAGTCCTCTATACACTGTACCCCAGGAGACTCCCCCCTGTCAACGGGACATTTGTCCCATTATCAATAGGTTAATTCCGGATACGTTTGGTCCGAAACTGGGCCCTAGCGGCTTTTTTTCAGATACTTATCGGCGAAGTTGAGGTACTGCTCCCAGTCGTAGGCGGTGACGTCGTGTTGGCCCGCGCGGATGTGGTAACCGATGTGACTCGAAATCGGCTGGTGAACGGGTGGCCAATCCTTGGCGGCCAGGCCGTCGGTTCCGAGCAAGCGATAGACCGGGTCGGCGGCCTGGGCGGAGAGGAACTCGCCGCGCGGGTCCGCCCAACGGTCTTCTTCGGCGCTGGCAATGTAGACCGGGCGCGGCGCAACCAGCGCGATGAGCATGTGCTGGTCTACGGGCAACGCGGGGACGTTCCGGCTGTACTGGCGGTAGTTGGCGCAGAACCAGTGCGGGAAGGCGGTGTTCAGAATCTCAATGGTTTCGCCGTAGTTGCGGCGAGCCAGCGAGGCGCCGCCCTCGCCCGAGTCGTTCGAGATGACCATGGCGAAGCGTTCGTCCTGCGCACCGGCCCATAGCGCGGTCTTGCCCAGCCGCGAATGACCGAAGACGGCCACGCGGTGGGCGTCCACGTCCCGGTCGGTTTCCAGGTAGTCGAGCAGGCGGCTCAGGCCCCACGCCCAGGCGCCGATGGCTCCCCACTCGTTGGGGGCGGGACGCTTCTGGCCGGGCTTGTAGAAGAGCGGGTGGACGCCGTTCTGGAAGCCGTCGTCGAAGTCCGGATCAATGTCGCCGTAGCAGGCGGTGGCCAGTCCGTAGCCGCGGGCGAGGATGGTCTCGACCGGCCAGCGCGTGGATTCCTTGCCGCGCGCGGCCTCAGTGGCGTGGTGATTCACGATGCCCATGGGCGCGTTGTCGCGAATCCAGGCCCGCGACAGGTGGATGCCGGGGTCCGCATGGACGGCCTGGTTGCCGTTGAAGTTCAGCCCCAGGAAGACGGGAACGCGGCCGCGCGCGTTCTTGGGAAGGTACAGGAGCAGATCGATGGCCGGGCCGCTCCCGTCGCGCGTAAAGTACACCGTGACCTGCTTGCGAACGGCTTTGCCATCGAGGGCCTGCGCGTCCAGCTCAGTGCGCTTGAAGCGCATGACGCGCGGGCGGCCCGGACTGCGCCCGTACACCTGCTCTTCAAACAGGCGCAGGATTTCCGGGCGGCGCTTGTCGCGCCAGGCGCGGGCGTCGCCGACGGGCGCGCCGTTCGACATGACCAACGGATCGGGCAGCGTGTAGGAGCCCACCTTGGATTCGTCGTAGTTCACAACCGGCTTCTGGCCGGGCGCGGCGACGGCGAAAATGGCCAGTGCAATGAACCACAGGAATGTATTGCGCATGCTAGGATTCTTCTCATTCTAGACGCATCTTAATGGACGCCGGGTGATATAGTAAATGTGGTTTGAAACGGGTCTGGTCGATTGCCGGGTTGTGGCTGTGCTGGGCGGCCGCGTTGTGCGCGGGTTCGCGCGTGGTGGCGGTGGATGTGGACGGGGTGGTCAGTCCGATCACGGTCGAAATCGTCGGCCGGGCCATCGATCAAGCGCAACGCGAAGGCGCGCAACTCGTTCTGATCCGTCTGAACACGCCGGGCGGGCTGATGGACGCCTCGCGTCGAACCATCGAAAAGATTGTCGCCTCGCCGGTTCCGGTGGCCACCTTCGTGACGCCCAGCGGCGGACGCGCCGCCTCCGCCGGGTTCTTCCTGCTGGAGGCCGGCGACGTGGCCGCCATGGCCCCGGGCACCAACACCGGCGCCGCATCGCCGGTGGCCATGGGCGTCGAGATGGACGCGGTGATGCGCCGCAAGGTGGAAAGCGACGCCGCGGCCAGCTTGCGCAGTCTCACGGCCAAGCGCGGGCGCAACAGCGCGCTGGCGGAGAAAACCGTCCTCGAAGCCAAGAGCTTCACCGAAAAGGAAGCGCTGGACAACCACCTGATCGAGCTGATCGCGAAAGACGATCGCGCGCTGCTCGATGCGCTGAACGGCCGCGAGATTGCGCGCTTCGACGGCACGCGAGTGAAGTTGGCGCTGACCGGCGCCGGGATTGTCACGTACGAAAAGACCATGCGAGAGAGTCTCATGTCGGCCATCAGCGATCCCAACATCGCCTTCGTGATGTTGATTCTGGGAGCGCTGGGCTTGTATCTGGAATTCACGCATCCGGGGCTGATTCTGCCCGGCGTGGCCGGCGGCATTCTGGCCCTGCTGGGACTGGCCGCGTTGTCGGTGGTGCCCATCAACTGGGGCGGCGTCGCGCTGTTGATCCTGGCCGTCACGTTATTCGTGCTGGAGGCCAAGTTCGCCTCGCACGGCATATTGGGCGCGGGAGGCGCGGTGGCCATGATACTAGGCGCGCTGCTGCTGGTGGAAGGTCCGCCGGAGATGCGCATACGTTTGGGAACGGCTATCGGAGTAACGCTGCCATTCGCGCTCATCACCGTTTTCCTGCTTTCGCTGGTGCTCAAGGCGCGCGCCAACAAGGTGGTGACGGGCGAGGCCGGCATGATCGGCGAAGTTGGCGTTGCGCGCACCGCGCTCGCGCCTCGCGGCACGATTTTCGTTCACGGAGAACTTTGGGATGCCGTCAGTTCCATCACGTTAGAGGCCGGCTCCCGCGTACGTGTAGTGGCCGTCGAAGGGCTCACTCTGAAAGTCGAGCCCGATGCGCGGCCCTGAAAGAGAGTCATCCAGGAGGAGTTCATGCTCCATCGATCCCATGACGATTGCGCTGATTGTCGTCGTCATTTACCTGCTCAGTTCCATCAAGATCCTGGCCGAGTACGAACGGGGCGTCATCTTCCGGCTGGGCCGCGTGCTGCCCAAGCCGAAAGGGCCGGGCGTCATTCTGGTGTTCACGCCCATCGACCGCATGGTGCGCACGTCGCTCCGCATGGAGACGCTCGAGGTGCCGGCGCAGGACGTGATCACGCGCGACAACGTCACGGTGAAGGTGAACGCGGTGATTTATTTCCGCGTCATCGATCCCACTCGCGCCGTGATTGAAGTCACCAACTATCTCTACGCCACCTCGCAGCTTGCGCAGACCACGCTACGCAGCGTGCTTGGGCGAAGTGGAACTGGACGAACTGCTCAGCCAGCGCGAGAAGTTGAACGTGCGGCTGCAAGCGGTTCTCGACCAGCACACCGGCCCGTGGGGCGTGAAGGTCACCATGGTGGAAGTGAAGCAGGTGGACCTGGCCGAGCAGATGATCCGCGCCATCGCCAAGCAGGCCGAGGCCGAGCGCGAGCGCCGCGCCAAGATCATCCACGCCGAAGGCGAGTATGTCGCCGCCGAAAAGCTGGCCATGGCCGCCGAGGTGATGCAGAAACAGCCCGCCGCCATCCAGTTGCGTTACCTGCAGACCCTGGTCGAGATCGGCGCCGAGAAGAACACTACGGTTGTGTTTCCCCTTCCCATCGATATATTGTCATCAATTAACCGGGCGTTACAACAGTCGGGCCAGGCACCTAAAGAATAGCGAGTGAGGTGGGGCGCGTCCTCACCGATGGAGGAAGTATATGCCGAGAAACGAAGAAGGCGAATTCATCCTGGAGCTGGGGCACCGGCAGTTGCTCAGCGTGTTCTTCATCGTCGTGATTCTGCTGGGCGTGTCCTTTACGATGGGCTACATCGTGGGGCGCAACTCGGCGCCGGCGGTGGCAGCCGTGGTTCCGGGTGGTGCCGCGCCCAGCAGCGTCAGCCCGCCGGCGGCCGCGACCGAACCACCGCTCGCTCCCGGACAGGTGCTGGTGAATCAGACCGTTCCATCCGCGACCGCCACTATGCCCGCGCAACCGCCCACCAGGGCCGCCGAACCAGTGGCGCCAGCCGCGGTCGCGGCGCGTCCGGCTCCCACCAGCTCCGCTCCCGTTGCCGCCGTGAAGCAGCCGCCCGCTGCGGCAAGCGATCGCAAGCCCGCGCAGCTTCACGCCCAGCCGCTGCCCGGACAGACCTATCTGCAAGTGGTGGCCGTCAAGAAATCGGACGCGGAGATGATCGCCGGCATCCTGCGCAAGAAGGGTTTCCTGCACGCTATTGTGGTGCCCGGGCCGAACGAGACCATCTTCCGCGTGCTGGTGGGACCGCTCCGGGACGCCGCGGCCCTTTCGAAGACCAAGGTGGACCTGGAAGCCGCTGGCTTCAACAAGTCCTTTCCACAGAAGTATTGATCCATGCCGCCGGTCCGCCTGCCGGAATGGTTACAGAAGCGCGCAGCGCATCATGATTCGTTGCATGCGGTGAAGAGCGGACTGCGTAGCCGCGGCCTGCACACGGTGTGCGAATCGGCGCGCTGCCCAAACATACATGAGTGCTTTCATCGCGGCACGGCTACGTTTCTGATCCTGGGTAATCTGTGCACGCGCGGGTGCGGATTCTGCGCGGTGCCGAAAGCGGGCCTCAGGGGTGGAGGTTTCGCGCTCGATCCGGATGAGCCCGCGCGCGTGGCGCGCATGGCCGCCGAGTTGAGCCTGCGCTACGTGGTGATCACCAGCGTGACGCGCGACGATCTCCCCGACGGCGGTGCGGCGCACTTCGCCCGTACCGTGCGGGAGGTTCGCGCCGCGCTGCCCGAGGCGCGCATCGAAGTCCTGACACCGGATTTTCTCGGTGACCCCAGCGCCCTCCGGGAGGTGCTCGATGCGGCGCCCGAAGTGTTCAATCACAACATCGAAACGGTTCCGCGCCTTTATCCGCGTGTGCGTCCGCAAGCCCATTACGCGCGCTCGCTCGACGTGTTGCGCTTCGCGCGGGCACATGGTCCCGGCACGCTGGTGAAGTCCGGCTTGATGGCGGGTTTCGGCGAAACCAGCGCCGAGGTCGAAGCTGTGCTCGCGGATTTGCGCGGCGCGGGTGTCGAGGTCGTGACCATCGGGCAGTATTTGCGCCCCACCCGCCACAACCTGCCGGTGGTTGAATACGTCGCTCCGGCGCAGTTCGACGCCTGGCACGCGGCCGGCGAGCGGTTGGGCTTCAAGATGGTGTTCAGCGGACCGCTGGTGCGCAGTTCCTACATGGCGGACGAGGTGTGCGCCCAGGTAGGGGAACCATGATTTTGAATCTGGTTTTGTCTTTGGCCGCCGGCGCGTTGCTGGTTTCGCTCTACCCAAGTCTGCATTGGAGCTTGCTGGCGCCCGTGGCGCTGGTGCCGCTGCTGGTCGCCGTGGCGCGTGAGGATCGTCCCGCGCTGCGCTTTCTGTGGGGATACGCGGCCGGGCTGGTCTACTGGTGGGGCGTGTGCTATTGGATTCGCTGGGTTCTCGAAGTGCACGGCGGCATGGGCGTGTGGGGTAGCTACGGCGCCTTCAGCCTGTTTGTGTTGGCCAAGGCGCTGCACATGGGCGCGTTCGCGTGGCTGGCCGGAGCGGCCATCCGGCGATGGTATGCCATCCCCATCGTCGCGGCGCTGTGGGTAATCGTGGAGCGTTTGCACGGCCCGCTGGGCTTCGCCTGGCTCACCCTCGGCGATGCGGCCACCGACATGAGCGCGCCGATGCGCCTGGCGCCCTATGCGGGCGTTTATGGGGTTTCGTTCCTGATCGCGTCCATGAACGTCGCCATCGCGCTGGTGTTGCTGCGGCGCAAGCGCAAGGAACTGGCCTGGATTCTCGCCGCGCCGCTGGTCTACCTGTTGCCGCCGCTGCCCGAAGCCGTTCCTGGAAATCAGGAGGCCGTTATCGTACAACCGAATTTCTCCACCACTGAACCATGGACGGTCCAGTCGGTTCTTGAGGCGCAGCAGCGCTTGTCGTGGCTTTCGCTGCGCAGTGCGCTCTCCGCGGGGCAGGCGCGGCCACGGCTGATCCTCTGGCCCGAGATGCCTCTACCCATCTATTACCGCGAGGACGCGCGCTTCCGCGAACTGGTAGCGAAGTTGGCCCGGACCACCGGCGCCAGCGTGCTGTTCGGAGCCGTGGGGCACACCAGCGGCGGCGCGCCGCTCAACTCCGCCATCCTGGTGGACCAGAACGGTAACTATGCAGGTCGCTACGACAAGATGTTTCTGGTGCCGTTCGGCGAGTACATCCCGCCGTTTTTCGGTTTCGTCAATCGCATCACGCAGGAGGCCGGCGACTTCACGCCCGGCGAGAATCTGACCGTTTTGCGAGCCGCCGGACGCCCCACCGGCGTTTTCATCTGTTACGAATCCGCGTTTCCGTACCTGGTGCGACGATTCACGGCCGAGGGCGCCGAGGTGCTGATCAATCTCTCCAACGACGGATACTTCGGCCGCAGCGCCGCCCGCGAGCAGCACCTGCTGCTGGTGCGTATGCGCGCGGCGGAGAACCGGCGCTGGATTCTGCGCGCCACCAACGATGGGCTCACCGCCACCATCGATCCATCCGGCCGCGTGGCGCAACGGTTGCCGCCCTACGCCGAATTG
This sequence comes from Terriglobales bacterium, assembly GCA_963745655.1. GTDB lineage: Bacteria > Acidobacteriota > Terriglobia > Bryobacterales > Bryobacteraceae > JAJFUV01. Next base: position 46,853 of record CAVUYK010000002.1, read on the forward strand.
AGCGTGCGATCCAGTTACTCCTACCTGAGCGCGCGCACCGTCTACACGCATTACGGCGATTGGTTCGTGTGGCTCTGCGCGCTCGCCGCCCTGGCCACCATCGTCGAACGCCAGATCCCGCGCTACCACCGGCCGCGGTAAACCCGGGACAGTACCCTCAATTCCTATTTTTCTGAGAACCTCGGCATCCCGTTCGCACTGAGAAGATTGTCATGCCTCGGATATCCCGCGTGGTGGTTCCGGACCTGCCACACCACGTCACCCAGCGCGGCAGCGGCCGGCAAGACACGTTTGCTTCCGATGAAGACCGGTTGGTCTATCTCGACCTGCTGCGCGGCCACGCGCGGCGGTTCGGCGCGCGCCTCTGGGCATGGTGTCTGATGAACAACCATGTGCATCTGCTGGCGGTCCCCGGCCGCGAGGACTCCCTGGCGCGCACGATGGGGCGCACGCACGCCGGCTACGCGCAGTATTGGAATGCACGGCGGCGGGGCTGCGGGCACGTGTGGCAGGCGCGATTCTTCTCGTGCCCCGTGGAGCGGAGGGCGCCTGGGTGGTGGCTCGATACATCGAGACCAACCCGGTGCGGGCGGGGATAGTGGGGGAGGCGCAGCAGTGGCGATCCCGGGTTTACGGGCTTAGCTACCCGTGGCGGATCACCAGCACGTCGCCGTCCTTGACGATGTACTCTTTGCCCTCCAGCCGCAGCAGGCCTTTTTCACGCACGCCGGGATAGCCGCCGTGTTCGATGAGCGCCTTCCAGTTCACCACCTCGGCGCGGATGAACTTCTTCTCGAAGTCCGTGTGGATGGCGCCGGCGGCCTTCACCGCGGTCGAGTTCATCGGGATGGTCCAGGCGCGCACTTCGGTTTCGCCCGCCGTGAGGAAACTCATTAACCCGAGCAACGCGTAGGTAGCCGAGATCAGCCGTTCGAGGCCGGATTCCTTCAGTCCGTAGCTCTCCAGGTAATCGCCGGCTTCCTCCGGAGAGAGTTCGGCGAGTTCGGCTTCAATCTTGCCGCAGACGGCGGCGACGGCCGTACCCGGGCGCTCCGAAAGCGCTCCGTTGCGATATTCGGCTTCGATCTCGCGCAGGCGCGGCGCGTCGTTTTCGCCCAGGTTCAGCACGAACAGCATGGGTTTCAGTGAAAGGAACTGGAATCCACGCATGCGCTTTTCCTGTTCGGGATTGAGCGTCATGCCGCGCAGCGGTTTGCCGGCATCGAGCAACGCCTTGGCTTCCAGGAGCAGCGCGGCTTCGTGGTCGAGTTCCGGATCTTTAATCTTCTTGCGGTCCTTTTCGAGGCGTTCCAGGCGCTTTTCTACGACCACCATGTCGCTGACGATCAGTTCCATGTCCACGTCGTCGATGTCGCGCAGCGGATCGACGCTGCCCTTCTCGTGCGGCACCGTGTCGCTTTCAAACACTCGCACCACGTGCGCCAGCGCGTCGGCCACTCGCAGGCTGGCCAGGTAGCTCGGATCGCGCAGCGCTTCTTTCGAGATGGACGGGAAGTCCAGGTATTCGACGGTGGCGTGGGTCACCTTGGGCGGCTCGTAGAGTTCGGCCAAGGCGTCCAGACGCGCGTCCTGCACCTTGGTCATGCCGAGGCGCGCTTCCAGCGTACCCATGCGCGCGGCTTCGTGGACGCCGGTCAGGATGGTGAACAGAGATGTCTTGCCCGTCATGGGCAGGCCGATAATGGCGGTTTTCATGTTTCGTGTGACGGCTTTCTCAGAGAGGAACCTCGATGAGCGTGAGGATGTCCTGTAGGATGCGCTCGGCGGTTTCGGTGGAACGCTGCGCGAGCGCGACGCGGCTGTTGATCACCACGCGATGGGCGAACAGCGGGACGGTGAGACGCTTGACGTCGTCCGGGATGGCGTAGTCGCGGCCTTCGGCCAGGGCCAGGGCCTGCGCGGCGCGATAGAGCGCCTGCGAGCCGCGCGGGCTGACGCCGAGCGAAAGGCTTTCGTGCGCGCGCGTGCGTTCGACGATGGCCATCAGGTAATCCACGATGGCGTGGTCCACGCGAACGCGGTGAACGGCTTGCTGCAACTCCAGCACATCGCCGGATGCCAGAACCGGCGCCACGCTCATGCTGCCGGGCGTGTCCGGGTTGCGCAGGATTTCGCGCTCGCTCGCCGGGTCCGGATAGCCCACCCTCAGACGCATCAGGAAACGGTCCAATTGCGATTCCGGCAACGGATAGGTGCCGTGATGCTCCACCGGGTTCTGTGTGGCCATCACCATGAACGGCTCGGCCAGCGCGTAGGAGCGCCCGTCGATGGTGACCTGCCGTTCGTTCATGGCTTCCAGCAGCGCCGATTGCGTTTTCGGCGTGGCGCGGTTGATCTCGTCGGCCAGCAGGAAATTCGTGAAGATGGGGCCGGGCTTGAACTCGAAGTCCTGTTTGTGGGCGTTGTAGATGGTGACGCCCGAGAATGTCGCTGGGCAGCATGTCGCTGGTGCATTGCAGGCGGTGGAAACCGCAATCGACCGAGCGCGCCAAAGCCTGCGCCAGGGTGGTCTTGCCCACGCCGGGGACGTCTTCGATGAGCAGATGGCCGCGCGCCAGCAGGCATACCAAGCTCAGACGCAATACTTCCGGCTTACCGCGAATCGCCAGCGCCAGGTTCGCTTCGAGTTGTGCGAGCTTGGACCCAGCGACCTGCGGGGCGTCCATGGTTTCCCGCTGGGCCATTACTGCTATAATAGCGGATTCGGACCGGAGCACGTGCCGCCGGCGCGAGACTCGGGATCCGAAGCCCCGCGCAGTTCGGGCGCGTAGCTCAGTTGGTTAGAGCGCCTGCTTCACACGCAGGAGGTCTGGGGTTCGAGTCCTCGCGCGCCCACCATTAGAATCAACAAGTTGCAGACAGGCGAACGCGAAAATAGCCCACCCAGTTGCCCACCCAGATCGAGTTGCTGCGTGAATCGAAGGTACGTATACTGCGGCCATGGCAGACAACGCAATCGTCGCTATCGATTCAGCGAGACCCCGCGCCGTAGATTCGAGCCCCCTCGGGGAACCCGTCGATTTCGACGTCAGAGGTCTCGGGCGGCGGTTGCCGCGGACGGACGCGCCCGAGGGCTGGATTAAGAAGATCGAACGCCGCCGTGAAGGGAAGGTCTGGGTCGGGTTTTTCCATCTGTGGACGACGGACTCGAACGGTCGGAGAGTACGCCAGAAGAAGGAAAAGACCCTCGGGCCTGCCTCGATGCCCAAACATGAAGCACAGTCTAAGCTCGCCGAGTACATCGAGGAGTACACGGGCCGGATCACAAAACAGGGCAGCGCGATCTGTACGTTTGCTGATCTGTGGAACGCCTACTGTGCCGTAAGATCTGGCCAATGGTCAAAGAAGACACGGGAAGATCTCCGGTACCTTTTTGCGAAGCACGTCATCCCAATCGTAGGAAACCAACCGCCGCGTGAGGTCACGCTGACATCGCTTCAGTTGCTCCTCAACAAAATGGCGCAGGATGGCTATCGGAAGTCCGCTGTCGAAAAGGTTCGCACGCACACCAGGGCTTGTTTCGAATACGCGGTTGACGAAGAACTGCTCCAGAAGGATCCGGCGCGAAAGCTCGTTATGCCGAACATCAAAAAGAAGTCATGCGAACGCTTTCTAAGCGTGGATGAACTTCGGGCTCTGCTCTCTCAAGCATCCCCTCGCGAACACGTTGTCTTGCGGATTCTGGCCGTCTGTGGCTTGCGGCCAGCCGAGATCCTCGTTTTGCGGATCGAGGATTTCGAGGGGACGCAACTCCGAATCGACGAGGCTCTGAAGGAGCGGCAGAAGGGAGAAGATCGGATTGGCGAGACAAAGACGGCTGAAAGCGACAACTACGTTCCCGTCCCGCCGGATCTCGCCGGCGAGATCGCAACGTGGATTGCGGGGCACCCGGATCGCGGCAACCCGCGCGCGTTCCTATTTCCGAATTCTGACGGAGGCGCGTTCGGTGTTGGCAATTATCTGAAGCGGCACCTGAAACCGTTGGCAGAGAAAGCCGGGATTCACGATCTCACATTCCAGGCATTCCGCCGCTCTTCTTCGACGCACATACAAAGCCACGCTACTGTCAAGGACATGCAGCGCCACCTGCGGCACACCAATCCCCAGACCACTCTGAAGCATTACGCGAAGGTGATCCCCGAGAGCTTGCGTTCTTCCTTTGTCTTTTGGCCGGGTGGAACCGGCCTGTTGATCCAAACCTCCGATGGCAATGGCAGTGGTTTTGGCGGTCGCCGAACGAAGCGGTCCGGGTGCGCTTGGTAAGCGGCGTCGAGCACCACCTGGCGGTGGGCCAGGACAGTCTGGGCCTCGCCGAAAGTGAACCATGGCCGGGGTCAGCAAGCCGATGCCGGAGTGGCGATGCTCTTGGTTGTACCACTGGAAAAACTGCTGACAGAAGGCGCGGCTGTCTTGGATGCAGCCGAAGCGATCCGGGAACTCCGGGCGGTACTTCATGGTGCGGAACTGGCTTTCCGAATACGGGTTGTCGTCGGAAACATAAGGCCGGCTGTGGGTCTTGGTGACGCCGAGGTCGGCCATCAGAAAGGCGACCGGCTTGGAAGTCATGACCTTGCCGCGGTCGGCGTGGATGGTGAGCTGGCCGGCGGGAACCTGGTGCTTGCCGATGGTCTCCTCGATAAATTGCTTGGCCAGTTCCGCGCCTTCCCGGTGCGCGACCATCCAGCCGGCGACGTAGCGGCTGAAGACGTCGAGGATGACGTAGAGATAGAAGTAGGTCCACTTGGCCGGACCCAGCAGCTTGGTGATGTCCCAGCTCCACAGTTGGTTGGGGGCGGTGGCCAGCAACTCGGGTCTTTGGTAAGCCGGATGAACGAGCTGATCGCGGCGCTCGCGGGACTCTCCCTCCTCTTCGAGGATGCGGTACATGGTGCGGGTCGAGCAGAGGTACTGGCCTTCGTCCAGCAGGGTGGCCTGAACGGCGGCGGGAGAGCGGTCCTGAAATCGCTCTTCGTGCAAGACGCGTCAGCACGCTGGCGCGTTCGATCGGACTGAGGGCACGAGCGGGGGCCGGTCGCGCCGCTGGCAAAGCCGGCTCGGGCGCCGGCGATGCCGGCGGGCCCAAGACAGGACGCTGCCGATAGAAGGAAGCGCGGGCCACCCCAAGGAAATCGCAGGCGGCAACGACGCCCACCGTGGGGGCCAGATGGGTGACGGCGTCCATCAGGGTTTCTCCTCGGGGTCCGCCTTCGGCAGGGGCCATCCCAACAGCGCGCCCACTTTTTTTTGAACATCAATGACGATCTCGGCTTTGCGCAGTTCCTCGGTCAGGCGCTGGTTCTCCCGGCGGAGTTTCTGCATCTCCTCTTCCTGCGGATTGCGTTTGGACTTGGGGCCGCGCTTGTGCGGAGTCAAGCCCTTGAGCATGCCGGCCTGCCGCTCGCGACGCCAGGTGACCAGGTGCGAGGAGTAAAGGCCTTCGCGGCGCTGCAAGGCGCCGATGGCGCCGGGTTGAGCGGCGGCGGCGTCGGCCTCAGCCAGGATGCGCAGTTTGTATTCGGCGGTGAAGGTTCGGCGCTTGGCGTCGGCGACGACCTCCGGGTCCGGCCGCGGCGGGGCGGGCGGCTCGGGCGCGACGGCTTTGCCCGCCGCTGCACTCCGGTCGGCCTCGCTCCGCTCGGCCTCCCTACGTTCCGCGGCGGGCAAAACCGTGGGGGAAGCCGAAGAGATTCCATTGTTCTTCACATTGATTCCTGTTCTCGCCCTGCTCAGTAATTACGACCAGGAGAACTGTCTCATCAATGTTGGCACGGAGGGCGTTATCACCAAGGCGCAGAAGCAGTTACTACTGGACTGGGCCGTTGAGCAGTTCCCTGAGTTCAAGAACGGAACTCCAAGGAATCAATGGTCCGATCCGGCCAAAACCGCTCATCTGTATTTCGCGTTCTTGAATGGCCGGAAGTGCTCGGACGAATAATCGAAAAGAACAGGAGCACATGTCACTGATTGCGGAACAGTGTGGCAGGTTCATATACTGGCTCTCTCAGGGGCAGAATGCGACGATTGCCCTTGTGATTGCGACCATTGCCCTTGTGTTGGTTACGGCTTGGTACGCATATCTCACACATCGTATGTCGAAGGCGGTGTTAACACAGGCGAGAGCCATGCTGCAGCCAGTCCTCGCCTTGCAAATGCAGTACACCGGAGGGTCCTTCGCGCCCAATGGATGCTTCGAGATTAGGAAGTCTCGGAACGCAGCCCGTTGTCTTGCTCGACGTGTGCCTTAGGTGCTTTCCTTGGGGGGCCAAGTCCATCCAGGATGTCTGCGACGGCCTAGTCGACAACATTGTTCCACCCGAAGGAATAAAGCGGGGGTTTGACTTCAGCCTGAAACTTGGACCAGCGCAGAAAGCGCAAGGCGCATACTCGTACGAGTTGCTTGTTGTCGCCTCAGACGTTGGACGCCAAGTGGTAGTCGAATACGGGTACCTGCCAGTCCTGGAGATGCACACGTGCCGTCGTGGAGAACCCCTCCGAGTCAAGGTCAGGTATGCCGCGAGGCGCTTGAAGCACTGGTCTTACCGCTGGCGACGTCGGCCGTTCGGGTCTTCCAGGACGATTGAAGCCACCAGAAGTTTGTGGCCATCGGCCTTATTCCGGCGAGGCGATTCACCCATTAGCGAGCGCCAGGCATATCAGGGAGCGTGTAGGGTGTCCCAGAGCGAATCGTAAGCCCGGCGGTGGGGCCTGCACGAAAGAACAGAATCGGAGAAATTCAGGAAACCAACGCAACGTAATGACCCGCCGGGCTATAA
>CAVUYK010000003.1:0-294552 GCA_963745655.1 Terriglobales bacterium
AAGGAGTGTCTACTTGGTTCCCGCAAACGTGCGGGCGGAGTCTTCCAATTCGGAGAGTGACGGCGTGACGATGGTCTTGTCCATGTCCAGGCCCGTCTCAATCATGCGGGATAGATGCGTGGCGGCCAGCTTCATGCACCAGGCATCCGAAACTTCGCGCCCCAGTTTCCGGGCCAGTTCGAACAGCACCGGGCGCATGAGCGCAATCACTTCTTCCTGGCGCGACTCGCCGCAGGTGGCGGCGAATTTCACGTCCACGGAATCGCTGTGGCGGATGGAAATGGCGGTCTGCTGCCACAGAAACTCCACCTGCCACATATTGCCTGACGGGTCCGGGCCGGCTTCGAACCGGCGGAAGTTCTCGATCATCCCTCTCTAGTCTGTCAGAAAAGAGGCGAGCCGTGGGAGACCAGGCTCAGGAACTCGTCGCGGGTCTCCTTGTGCGTGCGGAAGGCGCCCAGCATGGCGCTGGTGATGGCGCCCGAATGCTGCTTTTCGACGCCGCGCATCATCATGCAGAAGTGCCGCGCGTGCGCAATGACGCCCACACCCAGCGGGTCGATGGCGTCTTGAATGGTCTGGGCGATTTGCTGCGTCATGCGTTCCTGCAGTTGCAGGCGCCGCGCGAACATGTCGACGATGCGTGGAATCTTGCTCAGGCCGATCACCCTGTCTCTCGGCAGATAGGCCACGTCCACCTTGCCGTAGAACGGCAGCAGATGATGCTCGCAAAGGCTGAAGAACTCGATGTCCTTGACGATCACCATCTCGTCGTACTTCACCGTGAACAGCGCGCCGTTCACTACGCTGTTGACGTCCATCTGATAGCCGCTGGTCAGGAACTTCAGCGCCTTTTCGGCGCGGTGCGGCGTCTGCAGCAACCCCTCGCGAGCGGGGTCCTCGCCCAGGCTGCTAAGGACTTCTCCCATCAAACGCGCGATCGCGCCATGGTCTTCGCGGCGGGGCATCGCCTTCACTTTGGCCGGACTGGCTTTCATTTTCAACCCTTCAGCTCCACGCTATTCTTCCTGGTTTCTCGAATGCGGATGCCGTCCAAGGCGGCGCCGGAAGCCCCGAACGTCACGGCCCACGCCGCGGCCAGGCGGTTTCGCACGACCTCGGCCAGGTTCTCCGTGGTCGGCACCAGGCTCGCAAACTCGGCCACATCGCAATTCAAATTGCGGTGATCCAGGTCGCGAATTACGTGGTCGGCCACCAGCTTGTCCAGATCCTCAACCCGCACGAGCAGGCCGCTGGACGCGTCCACGGCCCCGCGCACGCTCACTTCCAACTCGTAGTTGTGGCCGTGCCCGTGCGGATAATTGCACTTGCCGTACAACTCGCGGTTCTGGTGATCCGACAACCCGGGCGTATGCAGCCGGTGAGAAGCCGCGAACCGGTAGCGGCGCGTGAGACGTGTCATGCCGCGTCTCCCAGATAGTCGACGTATAGATCTTCGTTTTCGTACACGCGCACTTGATGGAGGCGCGCCGGCCCGGAAGTGAAGTGCGGCTCCAGGCGCCGCCAGATCTCCGCCGCCAGGTGCTCGGTGGTGGGCACCACGCGATCGAACGGCGGTACTTCGTGATTCAGAAACCGGTGATCCATGGGCTCGACCACTTCCTGGTTGAGCACCTGCTTGAGCAGCTTCAGATCATAGACCATGCCGGTCACGGGATCGGGCGCGCCGTGGAGCGTCACCTCGACCACGTAGTTGTGCCCATGCCCGCGCGGATTGGCCTCTTCTCCGTAAAGCGCGTGGTTCTCCTGGTCGCTGAGCCCTTGCTTGGCGCAACAGTGCGAAGCCGAAAATTCCACCCGCCGCGTAATTAGCATCCGAAGTTATTTTGATGCCGGCACTTCGCCGCCAGATCCTCTAAAATTATAGATGTCTCTCATGTCCAGTGCCAAAATCGAGCGTTTGCTTCAAGTACTAGCAGGGATTCTGTTAGTCGCCCTGGGATACGTGGTGGCCGACGCGTTTCGCGACAAAGTCGTAAACGTCGGCGACCAGGCTCCCGATTTTCAGATTACCGCCGACAGCGGCCGGGCGCTCGCGCGCTCGAACTTCGGCGGCCGCCTGCTGGTGCTCAACTTCTGGGCCACCTGGTGCCCGCCCTGCATCGAGGAGATGCCCTCGCTCGACCAACTCCAGCGCCGCTTCGCCTCTTCGGGCGTAGTGGTCGCGGGCGTGAGCGTGGACACCAATGAGCGCACTTACCGCGAATTCCTGCGTAAGACCAAGGTCTCGTTCCTCACCGCGCGTGATCCGGAAGCCCGCATCAGCAGTTCCTACGGTACGTTCAAGTATCCGGAGACCTACATCATCGACGCAAAAGGCGTGGTGTTGCGCAAGATCATCGGCCCCACGAATTGGATGGACCCGGAGATGGTAAGCTACATCCAGTCGTTGCTGTGAGCGCCGATGATTGCCGTTGAAGCCCGCCGAAAAATCGCCGCGCTGCTCGGTCCGCGTGGTTACCTGGATAATCCCGAGGACCTGAGCTTGTACGAGTACGACGCCGGCGTCGACAAATCCTTGCCGGACCTGGTGGCGTTTCCGCGCTCGACCGAAGACGTGGTGGGCATTGTGCGCGTGGCGCGCGAGCACCACATCCCGCTGGTGGCCCGTGGCGCGGGCACCGGCCTGAGCGGCGGGTCCATTCCGCGCGAAGGCGGCATAGTGGTCTGCTTCTCGCGCATGAACCGCATCCTGGCCATCGACCTCGCGGGCGAACGCGCGGTGGTGGAACCCGGCGTGGTCAACCTGGACGTTACCCTCGCCGTCCAGGGCGACCGGTTCTTCTTCGCGCCCGATCCTTCCAGCCAACGCGCCTCCACCATCGGCGGCAACGTGGCCGAGAACGCCGGCGGCCCGCACACGCTGGCCTACGGCGTCACCTCCAATCACGTGCTGGGCCTGGAAGTCGTGCTCGCCGACGGTACGGTGGTCTGGGTGGGCGGCGAGGAATTGGATTTGCCCGGCTACGATCTCACCGGATTTCTCACCGGCTCGGAAGGCACGCTGGCGCTGGTCACCAAGACCGTGGTGCGCCTGATGCGCCAGAGAGAGGCCGTGAAGACCGCGCTGGCCATCTACAATTCGGCCGAAGACGCCGGGCAAACCGTCACCGAAATCACCGCGCGCGGCATCACGCCGGTGGCGGTCGAGATGCTCGACGGCGTCATGCTGCGCATGGTCGAAGAGGCCACCCACGCGGGTTACCCGATGGACGCCGCCGCGGTGCTGCTGATCGAGCTCGAAGGGCTGCGCGAAGGCGTCGAGGAGCAGGTGGAGCAAGTGCGCGAAGCGTGCATGGCCTGCCACGCGCGCGAGTTCCGCATCGCGCGCACCGCCGAGGAGCGCGACCTGCTGTGGAAGGGCCGCAAGAACGCCTTCGGCGCCATCGGCCGCGTCAGCCCCACCTACTACGTCCAGGACGGCGTGGTGCCGCGCACGCACATCGCTCCGACCTTACGCTTCATTCGCGGCGTGGCCGAAAAGTACGGCCTCAACATCAGCAACATCTTTCACGCCGGCGACGGCAACATGCACCCCATCATTCTCTTCGATCCGCGCAAGCCCGGCGATCTTGAAAAGGCGCGCCGCGCGGGCGAAGAGATTCTCGAACACTGCATCGAAGTGGGCGGCACCATCACCGGCGAGCACGGCGTGGGCATGGAGAAGATCGACCTGATGGAGAAGATGTTCTCCGCCGACAGCCTGGAAGCCATGCGCCGATTCAAGTTTCTCTTCGACCCCGAGCATCTGCTCAACCCCGGCAAAGTGGTGCCCATGGGCCGCGGCTGCGTCGAGTCGCGCGTCTCGCCGCACATCTGCTGACCGCCGCGCGCGTGAATTGGCGCCGCCTGCGCTAGCGGCGCGGCGCTACTTCCTTTTCACCCCGCCGCAGGATCTTTTCCATTTCGTCATCGTCGTCCATCGGGAACAGAGGGCATTTTGCGGGCCTGGCCGTAGTCCGGGTCCTTGGGATCCTTGGCCTTCTCCGGGTCGAAGATCCGCGGGTCCACCGGAATCGACGGTGTAGGGCCGGAAGTCCGGCTGCGTGGTGAAGCAGTCGGAGAAATCGTTGGCCAGCGCGTCGAACATGTTCAGCGGCGGCAGGCCGAGGATCTGGTAGAGCGTGCGATGCATGCTGAGGATGGTGGTGTGCCGGTGCGAGACGTAGCCGCGCTTCGCCCACGGGCTGATGACCAGCAGCACGCTGCGCTGGGCGTCCACGTGATCGGGTTCGCCGCCGGCATCGTCCTGCGTCACGAAGATCGCCATGTTCTTCCAGTAGGGCGTGTGCGAAAGGAACTCGACGATCCGTCCCAGCGCCAGGTCGTTGTCCGCCATCCAGGAGGCCAGATAGGGATAGCCCTTGTCCGGCCTGCGAGCCGTGCCGTGATCGTTGCAGATGGCGATGTTGACGAAGGACGGAAATTTCCGTCCGCCGCGCAGGAAGCGTTTCTCGACATCCTTCATGAACCAGTGCGCGCGGTACTGGTCCGGGATGTTCATGTTGAAGATGGGAAACTCGAAACAGGTGTTGTCGAAGAGCACCTTCGGCATCGGGATGTTGACGACCTCGCGCGCGCCGGTGGGATGTTCGTCCTCCCCTCTTCCACCCCCGGAAATTCGAATCCCTCGCCATAGTTGCGGAACCGGATCCGGTTGCGGTCGAGATGCTCCCACATCGAACCGGCCTCCGGGTAATCCTCCGGAATCAGCGAACCGTTCGATCCCATGGAATAGCGGCGACCCGGCGCGGTGCTGTTCTTCTTGAACGACCACCCGACCGAGTAGGTCATCTGCATCAGGTTGTTCGGCTGCACGCCCACCAGCCAGCGATGCCCCACGCCGGAGGCTTCCGGCTCCATGTAGAAGTTGTCGCTGACGGTGAACTGCCGGGCCAGGGCATTGTGGTTCACCATCACGCCCACATCCTCCAGCGTGGGCTGGCCGTCCTGCTTTGATGGTTTGGTGCAGTCCCCAACGCAACAACGAGGGATCGTGCTCGCGCCCGGGAATGCGGTCGAAGATCGTGTCGTAGGTGTGGTTCTCCTTGGTGATGAAGACCACGTATTTGATCTCCTTCGAGAGCCGCCCGGGAACGGTCGGGATGACGGGCGAGGACATGGCCTCCCGGTCGGCACGGCGGTCCACCATTCCGTTGTACTCCAGCACTTCCGCGGTCATCTTCTGAGCGCCCCGTCGGAGGGAACATCCAGAATGCTGATCACGCCGCGCATCCGAAGAAACTCGCTCTTGGGAATGTTCTTGCCCGCGTTCGGGCCATTGCCGAAGCCTTGAAACAGATGCAGACGAGGTGCCGGCCGTCGGGCGACAGCGCCACGCGGTAGGGATACCAAGCCGTCGGGATGTGGCCCAGCACCTGCAAGCGTCTTGGCGTCCAGCACGGCAATCGCGTTGATTCCACTTTCCGCCACATAGAGTCTGGTGCCATCGGGCGAAACCGCCATGCCGGATGGACCCACGCCTCGCAACCGTGACACCAGCGGCGAGGGAACAATCCGCTGCTTCGCCACGATCCCGCCTTGCCGCAGGTCAATCCGTTCGATCATGTCGTTGTTGCCGTTGGACACGAACAAAGCCTCGCCCTGCACGGCCAGAGAATTGGGCGCGCTGCCTCCCACGGTCTTGCCGTTGTCGGACGGCGCGTCGATCAGCAGACCCGTCTTCCAGCGACTCGACCACTCGTGGCGCGGCCGGATTGGAGACATCCACACCCCACACGGAGAACGACTCGGGCACATTCGGCTCACCCAATCCGGGAATCTTTCGCCCCTCGAACTCCACACCTTCGCGCGCCTCTTTGCTGGGATAGCCGAAAGCCGGCCGGGTCAGCCCGCGCTTGTCGAGACTTTCCGTCGCTGGGGGGCGGCACCGGGCTGTATTCGAACAGGCCGATGTTCGCCACCAGAACCCGGTCTCCGACCACCGCCAGCGCGTACGGGTATCGTCCGACCGCGCGCCGAGCCCACCACGCGCCGCTCGATTGTGTCGATGACCGCCAGGCGGAAGTTGGTCACGTCGGCGCAGTAAACATGCCGGCCGTCCCCGGATACTTTGAGGTCGGCGGCATAACTGTCCTCGAACTTCTTCCCCGCAACTTCGACATTGAGGGAGATCTCAGCCAGCAGTTCGCGCGACTCGGTGTCGAAAACGAAAACGGTGCCTCTTTCGCCGCTGCTCCAATACAGCAATCCTCCATCCGGGGAGAAATCGGTTCCGCCGGCGTTCAAGTGGGCCTTCTTCTTTCCCTCAAGCTTAACGGGCTTCAGTTCGACTACTTGCGGAGAGTCGGTTTGCCATCGGGTTAGAAGGTGTCCCACGCTGTCGCTCGCGACAAACAGTTTGTTTCCATCCCGGCTCATGGCGAGGCCGTGAGGAAAGCGGGCCAGGGGAAGATGCTTTCCCACCGGCTTCAAATAGCGCCCGTTCGGAAGGATGGTCACCCCAGCCGGATCGTGTTTGGCGTAGGTGTCCACCGAAGGCGCATGCAGGTATGGCGGTGCGGGGGCCCCGGTGGCAGCGGCCGAGCCAAGGACGGCGGCGGCCAGGAGGATCACGGCCCAGGAGCTCCGAAACGGAGACGGATTGAATGATTTTACTCATGGAACTTTATTGAATTCCGCGCGGAGCTGGAGTGTCACCTGCTCCTTGTAAACCGGAATTCCCAGCGGGGGCTCCCGGATACGGAACATCATACACCAAGGCACCTCCCACCGCCCGGCCTTTGCGCCGATGCGCCGCCAATCAGGCACTTCCGCGGTTAGCGCGTTGCGCGACCATGTGCTCTTGGCCCGCTGCTACATCGGCGTTTTGAATGATAGAATTCGGGTGAAGTCTTCTGGGAGGATAACCATGACAACAGATGAGGGAGCCATTCAGGAAATTCTAAAACAACTTGAAATCGCCTGGAATGGTTACGACAGCATGAGCTTCGCGGCGTCGTTTGCGGAGGATGCCAACTTCATCCAGATCTTTGGGGGGCAGTTGGACGGGAGAACCGCCATCGAGGCCTCGCACCGGCACATCTTTAACACGATCTATAGAGGCAGCCACGTCAGTTTCATGTTACGGAGCATTCGCTTTGTGCGCCCCGACGTCGCGATCGTCTTCGCCAAAGCGCACCTGAATTTCACCGAAGGCAATGAGGCGCGCGAAATGGAGACCCGCCCGACGTTGATCGTGGTAAAGGAAGAGGCAAAGTGGCAAATCGTGGCCTTTCAAAATACCAAGATTTCCGAAATGCCAAGGGCAGCCCAGGCTGCGGGCCGTCTGGCAACTTAGCATGGAAACCTGGGTCCGGCGCCCCAACAACCCGGGCAGCCTCTCACGGTGCCGATGCCGGGAAGAAATTCCGTCTGGACATCTGGGAGGAGCCCCCCTTGCGAGGTCGCAGCGTTTACGAATCCACTTGGTTGCGAGTCGCCTCTGCGTAGGTGTGGTTTCCTCCGGTGCTTGAATCGTGGTGCATGATACGGCCAAGTGCTGACGCGACGGACGCATTGGTCTCCGGAAATTTCCGCATCCCAGTGTAGATCGCCAATCCGAGTATTCTGTTAGAAGGAGATGCACAGATGAGCCAGGCGGGTGCTCTACGAGAAGGCGTCCTTTCTTGCTCCTTTTGCCTCAAATCGCAGGACTCAGTGGCGAGGCTGTTCTCGAGTCCCAGCGATTACCAACGTACCTATATCTGCGATGAATGTGTATACGTGTGCATGGCTGTTCTGGAAGAAGAACGAGGCCTGTCTGAGGCTCGCACCGAGGTGGTCACCGCAGGCGAAGAGATGCATCCACTACTGACCCATCCGCTCGCTTCGTCGCTTTTCACTGTCATCGAGCGATGGATCAGATGCGAGTCATTAGGCGGCGATGCTGCCCGAGATCTCGCTGAAGTGCGACGTATTGCAGCGCAAATCGTGGCCGTGTAAGACCCGGGGGAATTACGCGAGAGTCACCAGGACTTCGGTCTCAGGCTCGACTGGTTCGCCGCCCAAAGGCCGTGTCGTCGAAGTTCCGTAGCTGTGCCCAGCTCCGTCATTCCTCTTCGCAGTTCCTGAGCCATGGCGAACTCTGAAACGGTGGTAGGCCGGCGCCGCCGCGAAGTGGAGCCGGGGCGCATTTCACGATCATCGGATTTCCCGGTCACCCGAGATCCATGAGTTCTCTGGAGCGGCGGAGATGGTTCAATTCCAGATTCTTCTTGACTCGCCCCCGGGCCTGAGTGGCTAGGGCAGCGCAAACGCCACGTAAATTCCGCACGAGTCTCCCCAGCGCCCGGCCTTTCCGCCGGTGGCGTAGATCACCACGTACTGCCGGCCGCCCATCTGGTAGGTGATGGGCGTGGCGTTGCCGGAGAACGGCAGCGTGGTCTCCCACAGCAGCTTTACAGTGAGTTTGTCGAACGCGCGAAACTTGCGGTCGTAGTTGGTCGCCGCGATGAAAACCACTCCACCCGCGGTCACAATGGAGCCGCCATAGTTCTCGCTGCCGGTGTTCTTGGCCTTCAGTTCCGGATACTCACCGAGCGGTATGCGCCAGGCATACTGGCCGATATTCAGGTTGATGGCGTTGAGGGTGCCCCACGGCGGTTCAACCGCCGGGTAGCCGTCGGGATCGAGAAACTTGTGGTAGCCCGTGAACCGGAATCGCGCGCCCGCGCCCGCGCCGGGTGCGCCCGTGCGCCGTCAATCAGGCACTTCTGCGGTTAGCGCGTTTCTCGACCAGGTGACGTCAATGGCTGCTGCTGGCCGAGAGCCATCTGATGAAGCTTCTGTTCGGGACCATCATGCGGCGGGGTAGCGCTATCGCCGGTACCGGCGGGCTAGAGCGTGCTGGTGACAGGGGACAAGTCTGGCAAAGATAAGACAGCGACGGCGAGGCGTCAGCGGAATCGGGCGAAAAGGCCGGAGTTTTGGGTTCGGGGTTCTGGGGATCTGACATTGTCGCACTCACCTCCGTCCGCTCTCACTGCCTCACCTCAAACCGCCCCTCCGCCCGAAGGCAGTACGTCCTCTTAAGCCATCAGAGTATTCGGCCGGGCACAGAAACAGACGGGCCGGACGGGCTGTTTTGGGCGTACCGCGAACGTCCTGGACAGAATGTGCGCCTGGTCCAGCCCTTGGCAGCATGGTCTGGACGAGGCCTTGGTCGTCTGCCCGTCACGTTTGCGGGGCAAATGGCGCGAGAAGCTGAACCGTAAGTTCAGCCAAAACTTCGAGATCCACACGGGTCAGTCGCCCCGGGAGTACATCACCCGGGCATCGGAATCACCTGCGAGGAGCCGTCTTCGCGAGATCATTTCAAAGATGGTTCGCAGGGCAGACCGACCTCGACCGTTGCAGGTTCGTTAACAGGCGTCCGAGCACTCCAGTATCGCTCGGAAGGTTCATATGGGCGACCCCCGGATTATCGGTGAGCTCAAACCGGAAGCATCTCATCTTGTCCCAAACCTGGATGGAATCGTTCGTGATGTCCTCCTGGTTGCTATCACCCGGCCGGACAAAGAACTGCGTCGATGCATCGATGAGCTGTCCGACCGTCAGGTCCGGCAGGCTCAGGCCTACGAGTGTGTCCAGCCCCGTCCCGATCTCTGCGTAGACATCGACGTTGGGGAAGAATGGGGGCTCTGCAAAACGGACGAAGCCGAAGTAATACCGCCCCAACTCCTGCGCGGGCTCCATCCCTGAAGATTGGAACAGTTTCCGCCAGTCCTGAGGGGTGTAAAGGGTGGATCCGGCCTGGAGGATAACCTCGCTGTTTTTGAAATAGCCTGGATCGGCGGCGGTGATGTAGGTGGAGGGATGGCTCTGCAACATCAACGCACTGACTCTCGCGCTTTCCACGTCAGCGGGAAAGGCTCCCGCGCCAAGGTCCAGGCCAATCCACATGAGGGCATAGAAGATCCCCTGCCCAGGCCAGTTTCCTGCCAGCGGAGTAAAGCCATGGATGTACTGGTTCTTCCATTGCTGCGTGGTGTGTGTCAGGAGGTACTGCGCGTAAACCGGCCCGTTGGAGTGGCCGACGAGGTGAACCGGTCTGTTCCCGTTGACATTGTAGGTTTGTTCGACGAGAGCCTTCGTCTTTTCCAGGAAGCCACCCAGGTCCGGGGTAAGGCGGGAATCGTACCCGGCCACCCTGACGTCAAGATCTCTTGTGTACCCGTGGGATTCCAGCAATGCGTAAAGCGCCTCGTAGTATGGCGCGCTGCTTGCCGTCATGCCGTAGTCTTTGATGCTGACCGTGACACCCGGTTGTTCGGAGAACCTTTGCGACATTGGCAAGCTCGGCTCACGCTTATAGACCAGCGTCGTGAGCTTGTCCCGGCAGATCTGGGAGAAGTCGGCGGATGGACCTACCATCTCGAAGGACCCGCTGACGGGGCAGCCAGGCGCCACTGTCTGATGATTCACCGACACTTCGAGCCGGGTCATGTGCCATCCCGGAAAAAGCACGACCGGCGTTCTGTCTTGAGCAAAACTCGTCATCTGCAGGGCGAACAAGCCCAGCAGAACTCTCGAGCCGAACGAACTCATTTTCTTCATAGGGCATCTCCTTCAGGCTAAGCAATCCTGCTTAGTTGGAACGAATTCTTCTGACTTGTTGGCCGGAGTCGCTTTCGGTCCATTCCGGCCCTCACTTAAGGAATCGAAAACGGCGGGAAAGAACTACAATGTTCCCAGAGGAATTTTTTCCGAGTGCCGATGAACGTCACCGGCGAGCCACGAGATCACGGGTTTGTTGAGGGCCTGGGAGAAGGGACAGTCCGCGGCCCTGGACAATCTGATCCCCCACGTGTATCGGGAGCTGAAGCGGCTGGCGCGGCGGCACATGCGCAGCGGCGAATGCGGGACCCTTCAGACCACGGCGTTGGTCCACGAAGCCTACATCCGGCTGGTGGACATGAGCAGTGTCAGGTGGCAGGACCGGGCGCACTTTTTTGCCGTATCGGCTCGAATCATGCGGGGCATCCTGGTGGACGCGGCCCGTGCCCGGCGGTCTCAGAAGCGCGGAGGGTTGCTCCAGCGCGCCGGGATTCCGTGGCTTGACCTCGACCAGATTCCGGACATGGGGTCCGGACGGGCCGAGGAGATCCTGGCTGTCCACGAGGCGCTGGAGCATCTGGCCATGCTGGACGCGCGGCAGGCACAGGTGGTCGAAATGCGCTTTTTCGTCGGGCTGAGCGTGGATGAGACCGCGGCGGTGCTGAAGGTCTCGCCGCAGAGCGTCTTGCGGGACTGGAAGCTGGCCAAAGCCTGGCTGCGGAGAGAGATTCGGAGGGGACAGGCCACAAAGTCGTAGGTGCTAGAATCTCGAACGTATGGATCCCGACAGATGGGAGCGGGTGAAAGCGGTCTATCATTCGGCTCTTGATCGGGATCCCGGTGAGCGGGCTGCCTTCCTCGAGCAGGCTTGCAGGGACGACCGGGAAATCCAAGGAGAGGTCGAATCGCTGCTCGCTCAAGCGAGCGACGACTCCTTCCTGGAGCGGCCCGCCTGGCAAGCTGCGCGGCAGGGAGGCGATAGTTCCGGCCCGAGTGAATCGGCAACCGGTTACGAGCACCCTGCCGGGCCCCAGGCGGAAGACACCCCACGCCGCCGTCATCCGTTTCTGTGGGTTGTCTGGCTGGTACTTGCGGGACTGATCGCCGCGTTTGGCTACGCAGCCTGGAAGATGCCGCGGGATGTCGCGGACTTCGGATGGTCGGAGGCGCGGCGAGGCGCGCTCTGGCAAGTTACCGGCGTAAGTCCCGCGGGACCCGCCGCGGGCAGACTTCAGCCGGGGGATATTCTCCTCAGCCTGAATGACGACGCCAACGTCGCCCGTACCGGCACGAGGCCCTATCGCCTGTTCCTGGACATCGGCGAGAGCTACCGAATTCAGGTCAGGCGGGGCGGCGCGGCGCACGAGTACGTGCTTCACACGGATCGCGAGCCGCCCGGATCTGAACTTCCCGGCTTTTCTACTTCCTGCTCGGCCTCGACCTGGTGCGCGATCGGGCTGTTCATCGGTTTCGCCCGTCCGCAGGATGCATTGGCCCGGCTGGCGTTCGCCGCGGCTGCACTGACCGGCTTCGTCTTTCTGCAGGTGACCAATCTACCGGCTCTCTGTGCCCTGCAACCTTTGCACGTAGTCCTCGGCTACCATTTCTTCTACCGGTTTCCTGGCGATCCGCCCCGCGCAAGAGGGTGGAGGACGCTGCTTTGGCTGCTTTACCTGGGCACGGTGGTGGCCGCGGCGTATCTGGTGTGCAAGAAATGGCTCCTGTTTGCTGCGGGGACCCCAGACAGTGACGCCATTGCTGGCAAGCCCTTCTGGGCCAGTCTGCTGGAGTGGTTGCTGTGGGTTACGGCCGTGATGGCGATGGTAGGCGCGGTCGTCGTCGCCATCTACAAATACCGAGCGCTCACCGACCCCGACCAGCGCCGCCGCTTCCACTGGGTAGCCCTCGGCGGGGTGGTGGGTCTGGCGCCGCCGGCGGTGCAGGTCGCGCTGGGCAATTTTCCCGACGTCGCCCGGTGGCTTCTGCCGGGATCCACCTGGGACTGGTTCAGCTATGCAGCGAACGCCTGCAGCGTCGCGGTCCCGCTGGGTGTGGCCTATGCGGTAGTCAGGCACCAGGTGTTCGACATTAAGGTCGCGATCCGGCGCGGCATCCAATACCTTCTCGCCCGCCGTGCCCTTCAGGCCTTGCTGGCTCTGCCAAGCGTGGCCTTGCTGTACACCCTGGTGGTCTACCGCCACCGGACCATCGCCGAAATCGTGAGCGGCACCAGCGCGTATTTGTACTGGATCCTGGGCCTGGGTCTGAGCCTGAAGTTCCGCGCGCCGCTGCTCGGATGGCTCGACCGGAAATTCTTCCGTGAACAGTACGACAGCGAACAGGTGGTCCTCAGCCTGGTGAACGAACTTGCCCGCTTTGATTCGGCCGAGGAGATCTCCGGCTTTGTGTACCGGCAACTGGAGCGATCTCTTCATCCGAAGTCGATATACCTGTGGCGGCGCGAGAACGGGATCATGAGGCTGGCCAACACTTCAGATCCGTCGCTCGGGAGCGCGTGGTTCCCGATCAGCGAAAGCCTCCTCGAAAACTTGAAGCGGCAGGGGATCGCGGCCCGCGTGCCACTACCGGCCGATACCGGCGTATCGGGCAGCGAGTCCCGGTGGCTCGCGGAGAGGGGCGTGCGGCTCATAGCGCCCGTGGCAGGCGCGGAGCGGGTTGAGGGGGTCCTGATGCTCGGAGAGAAACAGTCGGAAGAACCCTACAGCGA
Source organism: Terriglobales bacterium (assembly GCA_963745655.1). Lineage (GTDB taxonomy): Bacteria > Acidobacteriota > Terriglobia > Bryobacterales > Bryobacteraceae > JAJFUV01. Next base: position 13,307 of record CAVUYK010000003.1, read on the forward strand.
CGGCGACGCGCAATTGGTGCGCGCCGTGGCCCAGGAGACCGCGGTCATCCTGGACAACCTTCGTCTGAAAGGGCGGGTGAAGGACGAGCAGAGGATCCGGTACGAGGTGCTGGCCAAGTTGGACCGCGGCCTGATCAGCCTGATGCAGGAGTGCCCGGTGTGCGGCGCGTGTTACGACAGCGGCGCCGAGATCTGCGATCGCGACGGGAATGCCCTGACTCTCACCCTGCCGGTGGCCCGCACCATCGACGGCAAGTACCGTCTGGACCAGTTGATCGGCCGGGGAGGAATGGGTGCGGTCTATGAGGCGCACGACCTGCGGTTGGGTCGCGAGGTAGCGGTCAAGGTCATGCTCGGCGGGGGATTCGGGCACGATAGCGCGCTGCGCCGGTTCCGGCGCGAGGCGCAGGCCGTGGCGCGCCTGAACCACCCGAACATCGTCGCGTTGCACGATTTCGGCGAACTCGAAGGCGGCGGAGCCTACCTCGTCATGGAGCGCGTTCACGGCGCCACCTTGCGCGCGGAAATGAAACGGGTGGGTGTCTTTGCGCCCGCTGAGACGGCCGACTGGTTTGAGCAGATGCTGGACGGCCTTGCCGCCGCCCACGAGCACGGTGTTGTCCATCGGGACTTCAAACCTGAGAACGTCCTGGGCGCTGCGCGGGGCTTCCGGTTCTCTGGCCGTGAAGATCCTGGACTTCGGGCTGGCGAAGATCCGGCCGTTGACTTCCGCGGCGACGGCGTCCCACAGCGTCACCGAGTCCGGCGTCGTGCTGGGCACCCTGGCATACATGGCGCCCGAGCAGTTCGCTGGAAAAGATGTGGACCAGCGTGCCGACATTTACGCAGCCGGGGTGGTTCTGGCAGAGATGCTGACAGGGCGCAGGCCCTTCCCAGATGGCGTGGAGCTGCGTCCTGATTACCACTTGCCGCGCGGCTTCCCGAACCACGCGGCGTTGGACGCCGTGCTCCAGCGCTGCCTGGCGATGGCGCCGCACGAGCGCTTTCCGTCGGCGGCGGAACTGCGCAGCGCACTCATCCCGGCGCTTCGTGCGTGCGGCACCGGCAGTGCTCCGATGCCGGGCCGTCGGTAGACCGAGAAGCAAGGCTCAACCGGTCGCATGAAGGTCGATCCTGAGTCCGACGCACTTCGGTAAGGAGGACCTCATAACCCACTCGCGAGTCGTCGTTCCGTAGATGTGCCCCGCTGCGCCATTTAGCTTCGCAGTCGCTGGACCATGGCGAACTCTGAAGCAGTCGTGTGCCGGCGCCGGCGCCGGCGCGAAGCGGAGCCGGGGCGCATTTCACGATCATCGGATTTTCCGGCCACCCGAGATCCACGAGTTCTCCGGAGCGGCGGAGATGGTTCCATTCCAGATTCGTCTTGACTCGCGCCCGGGCCTGAATGGCTAGGGCAGCGCAAACGCCACGTAGATTCCACCCGAGTCTCCCCAGCGCCCGGCCTTTCCGCCGGTGGCGTAGATCACCACGTACTGCCGGCCGCCCATCTGGTAGGTGATGGGCGTGGCGTTCCCGGAGAACGGCAGCGTGGTCTCCCACAGCAGCTTTCCAGTGAGCTTGTCGAACGCACGAAACTTGCGGTCGTAGTTGGTCGCCGCGATGAAGACCACTCCGCCCGCGGTCACAATCGGGCCGCCATAGTTCTCGCTGCCGGTGTCCTTGGCCTTCAGTTCCGGATACTCACCGAGCGGTATGCGCCAGGCATACTGGCCGGTATTCAGGTTGATGGCGTTGAGCGTGCCCCACGGCGGCGCCACCGCCGGGTAGCCGTCGGGATCGAGAAACTTGTGGTAGCCCGTGAACCGGAACCGCGCGCCCGCGCTCGCGCCGCCGGCGAGTTCCTTGTTTTCGCCGCTCAGCACGTACTTCGCGATGGCCGCCACGTCCGCCGCACTCAGGTTCGGAAACGACGGCATGCGCCCCGCGCCGGCGCGGATCACGGCGCCGATCTGTTGCGCCGTGCGCTGGCCGGCGAGATCCGCAAGCGAGGGAATCTGCGGTGGCGCGCCTTTCAGGTTGTCGCCGTGGCAGTTGGCGCACTGCGTGAGGTAAGTCTGGCGCGGCGAGTTGCCGGCCTGCCGCTCGGCCAGGCTGGCGGTCCACGCCACGTCGTTGGCATTGACGTAGAGCAGTCCCGTGGCGGGGTCGAACGCCGAGCCGCCCCATTCCGCGCCGCCATCGAAGCCCGGAAACACCACCGTCTCGCGCCCAACAGTGAGCGGCACAAACTGGCCCCCGTTGCGAAACTTCCGGAACTGCTCGAGCGCCCAGGCGTGCGCCTCCGGTGTGCGCCGGGTCAACAAATTTTCGCTCAGCGACTGCCGCGCATAGGGCGCGGGCTTGGTGGGCAGCGCCTGTTGCGGCGCCGCGCGCTCGCCCGGAACATCGCTGGCCGGATACGGCCGCTGCTCGATGGGAAACAGCGGCTTCCCGGTGGCGCGATCGAACAGATACACCCAGCCCTGCTTGCTGGTCTGCGCCACGGCTTCGATCGAGCGGCCGTCGCGCTGGACGGCCACCAGCGTGGGGGGCGACGGGAAATCGCGATCCCAGATGTCGTGGCGCACCCCCTGGAAATGCCAGATGCGCTCGCCGGTGGCGGCGTTCAGCGCCAACAGGCAGTTGGCGAACAGATTGTCGCCCACGCGATCGGCACCGTAAAAATCGCTGGCCGCCGACCCGGTGGGCACGTAGACGATGCCACGCTTCTCGTCCAGCGCCATGCCGGCCCAGTTGTTGGCCGCGCCCGCATAGGTCCAGGCATCCTTGGGCCAGGTGTCGTAGCCGAACTCGCCCGGATGCGGAATGGTGTGGAAGATCCAGCGCATCTTTCCCGTGCGCACGTCGTAAGCGCGAATGTCTCCCGGCGCCGCGGGCAGCGCCTCCGGGAGGCGCCCGCCCACGATCAGCAGATCGCGGTAGACGATCCCGGGACTGGTGAGCGTGTAGGATTGCCGGCCCGGTTCACGCCCCAGGTTCTCCCGCAGGTCGATGCGGCCCCGCGCTCCGAACTCCGCGAAGGGCTTTCCGGTTCGCGGGTCCAGCGCGTAGACGTAGCTTTGAACCGCCGCGAAGAGGCGGCTCTCGCGGCCCTCGCTCCACCAGACCAGCGAGCGGTTCGGCCCGCGCCCGGCGATACCGGAATCGAAGGTCCACAGCAGTTTCCCGCTGGCACCATCGAGCGCGATCACCTTGTGGCGCGGTGTGAGGCCGTACAAAACTCCCTTCACGAAGATAGGCTGTGTCTGCGGATCACCCTTGCCGTCCTTGGTATCGTACGTCCAGGCCACCCGCAGGCGTGAGACATTCCCGCGGTGGATGATCTTCAACGGCGAATAGCGCATCCCGGCGGCCCCGCCACCGTAAGCCGGCCAGTCGCGGTCCGCGGCGCCGGAGAGCGCAACCGCCGCCATGAAAGCCAGTAGCGTTCTCATTAGAATGAAGGATACTCGTTTTTGCGGCGGCTCTCCAGGAAGTGTAGAGGCGGAGTCGCACCCAGGACCAGCACCGCGCCGGCCGTCTCGCCCGATGTCGCTTTCGACCCAGGCCTATGTAGACGGCCAACCGGTCAGTGCGCCGGGCGCACGTCGCGCAGCGTGATGCACCAGGGCGCGTAGCCGCGGCTTTGCGAATAAGGGTCCGGCTCGAACTGCACCACCGCATCGACGCGCGCGCCGGCCTGAACTTCTTCGATGCGCTCGGCGAAATTCCAGGCCCGGCACGTGAACGGGCGGCCGTTCTGGCGCAAGCGCAGGCGCAGATGCCGCTGCTTCCAGATCACCGGCGCGCCGGCCACCTCCGCGTCGAAAACGCCGAACAGCGGCGCCGGATTCCCCGCGCCGAATGGCGCGAGCGAGAGAATTTCGGCCACGCTCTGGTCGTTGATCTCCCGCAGTTCGAGCGCGGCGTCCAGTAGGAAGTGCGCGCAAAAATCCTCGCTCACGAGTCGTGCGGCGGCGTATGCGTTGAGCCTGGCGCGGAACTCGTCCACTTTCCCGATGGGCAGGCTCACGCCCACCGCCTGCCGATGCCCGCCGAAGCGCGTGAACAGGTCCGGCATCGATTCCAGCGCTTCGAGCAGGTGGAACTTCGCCACGCTGCGCCCGCTGCCCTGCGCCAGGCCCTCTTCGGCGTCTTCGCTGAGCACGATCACCGGCCGGTGAAAGCGTTCCACCAGGCGGCTGGCCACAATGCCCACCACGCCACGATGCCAGCCGGCGCCGCTCACCACCAGCGCCGCCTGATTATCGTTCACCGGCACTCGCGAGCACTCCTCGAGAATGCCCTGGATGATTTCGCTTTCGGTTTGCTGGCGTTCCTGATTGAAGGCGTGAAGCTGCGCGGCGAGTTCACGCGCGCGATCCGCGTCTTCGGTGAGCAATAACTCGATCACGTCATTGGCGTCGGCCATGCGCCCCGCGGCGTTCAACCGCGGCGCGATGCGGAAAGCAATCTGGCCCGCCGTGGGTACCTCGCCCTCGGCAAAACCGGCCACGTCGAACAGCGCGCGCAACCCCGGGTTGCGCAACGTGCCAAGGCCTTGCAAGCCGTTTTTCACGAAGATGCGGTTCTCGCCCGTGAGCGGCACCACGTCGGCCACCGTTCCGATGGCCACCAGCTTCAACAGCGAAGCGGTCATCCGCCGCAGCTTCTCTTCCGGCCATCCCAATTCGCCCAGCAGCGCCTGCGCCAGCTTGAAGGCCACGCCCGCGCCGCAGAGATTCTTGTCCGGGTAGGTGTCGTCGCGGCGGTTGGGATTGAGCACCGCGAGCGCGGGCGGCAGTTCGGCCTCGGGCAAGTGGTGGTCCGTGATGATGACGTCCACGCCCAGGCGCGTGGCTTCGCGCACGGCCTCGGCCGCGCGAATGCCCGTATCCAGACTGATCAGCAAGCGCACTCCGCTGGCGGCCGCTTCCTCGATCACTTCGCCGCGCATCCCGTAGCCGTCTTTCAAACGGTTGGGGATGTGGCACTTAACGTCGCCGCCGGCCAGTTGGATAGCCGTCTTGAGCAAAACCACCGCTGTGGTTCCATCGGCGTCGTAGTCGCCGTAGAGCAGGATTTGCTCGTGCTTACGCACCGCTTCCCGCAAGCGATCCACCGCGAGCCGCAGGTCTTTTAATAGAAACGGGTCGTGTAAATCCGAAAGGGGGGCTTCCAGGAAACGCCGTGCTGAATCCGCGTCGCGGTAGCCGCGATTGGCCAAGACCCGCGCGGCGGGGTTCTGAACGCCGAGTTCCAAGGCCAGTCGCGACACCACTGGCTCGTCCAGCGTGGGCAACTGCCAATGAGCCGGCTTAGACATCCGTAGCGGGTATCAGTTTCTGGAGTAGTAGCCGCCCACCGGTCCGTCGTCTTCCTCGTCGCCCGGTTCGGGCAAGCTGGCGGCAATCTCGTCGTGCAGGTCCAGGTACTCGTCGTACCACCCGGTGTGCAGATCGAAGAAATACAAGCGCCCCTGGTAGTCGTAGGACAACTCCAGGGCGGAAACGAAACCGGCGTATCGGCGTAGATCGCTAAAACGACGCTCGATGCGGCGGCGGTCACCGTCTTCCAGATCCGCCTCCGCCACCTCGCCGAGCGCCTCTTCGATGTCGTCGTCGGAGAAATAGTCGCACCGAAGCACTATCATTTCGACGCCGGCGCGCTTGGCGGTATCGACGAACTGGCGGTAATCCGGATAGCGCTTGCTGTCCCAGCCGATGGCCGGCACGCCTTCATGGTGCCGCAGATAGGAATGAAACGCGATCATGCCTTGCGCGGCAAGGTACTCGAGAGCTTCGTTCTTCAAGGCACCCAGATCCGTATTCATGCGCGCTCGGCCACCACCAGAATGTCATGGGCCGCGGCCATATCGCGAGCCGATGGAGTAACGATGGTCTTCGGCCCGATGTAAATCTTGCGGCCCCCCTCCAACGCGGCGCGGACATCCTGCTCGCAAACGAAATCGGCAATGGTAACCGTGGACGCCGCCGGCTTGGCCGCGGCAGCCGGTTCGTTCAGGGTGCGGGGTGATGCGCAGCCGCACGACGGGCCGGAAGAAGCGCCCGGCTTGCGGGTGGCCAGGAAGCGGTCCACTACTTGCGCCGAAACGTTGCTCACGGTGCTCGCGGCAATCAGCCGGCGCGGACGCGGGCTGAGGCTTCGGCGTGCCGGTCGCGATGCCCCGTCCGGCCAGATACTTGTCCACCGCGGCCACGATGGCGTCGCGGTCCACGCGGGCGCCCGCCGCCGGCGCGACCAGCGGCGGCGCAATGCGCTGCGGGGCGGCCGGCGCCTTGGCTCCCGGTGTGTATGGGGGCGCCACGAAGGCCTCCTCGGGCTTGCGCACCACGTAGGCCAGGCGCTTGATATTCACCAGGTGCAGCGGACCCACGTTGTCGCTGGTAATGTTGCCCGCCAGGGCGCCGCAACCGAGTGTCATCGACGGCAACAGCCCGGTTGTGATGCCCACCGAACCTTGTGGCGAGGCGGTATTCACCAACACACGCATGGCCGGCATGCGCACGGCAAACTCTCTCACCCGCGCGTCGTCGGTCGCATAGATTCCCGCCGTATGTCCCAGGCCGCCGAACTTCAGGATGCTCTCGCAGGTGTCCACCGCGGTGGCCCAATCCTTTACGAAAAGCAGCGACAGCACCGGCGACAATTTCTCCGCCGAGAGTGGATGGAACTTGCCGACGCCCTCTATTTCCACGACCAGAATGGAGGTTTCCGGCGGCACTTCGAAGCCCGCCATCTGGGCGATGCGGGTGGGCGACTGCCCCACGCAACGCGGGTTGATGGTGCCCGCGGGAGTCAGCAGGATCTTCGCGAGCGCCTCGCGCTGGGCCGTGTTGCACACATAGGCTTTCTGCTTGCGCAGCTCTTCGATAACCTTATCGCGCAGATCCGCTTCGGCCACCAGCGATTGCTCGCTCGAGCACACCGTGCCGTAGTCGAACGACTTGCCGGCCACCACTCGCTCGATGCTGGCCGCGATGTCGGCCGAGCGGTCCACCAGCACCGGCACGTTGCCCGGCCCCACGCCGAACGCCGGCTTGCCGCTTGAATAGGCGGCGCGCACCAGGCCCGACCCGCCGGTGGCCAGGATCACGGCGGTCTTCTCGTGACGCATCAGCGCCTGCGTGGCTTCCGTCGTCGGAGCCGTCAGGCACTGTATAATTCCTTCCGGCGCGCCGGCGGCCACCGCCGCGGCGTGCAGCACGTCGCAGGCCTCCGCGGTGCATCGCTTGGCGTGCGGATGCGGACTCAGCACCACGGCGTTGCCCGCCTTGAGGCTGATCATGCACTTGAAGTTCGCCGTCGAGGTCGGGTTGGTGGTCGGCGCGATGGCCGCCACCACTCCCATCGGTACACCATATTCGACAATCTTCTTGTCCGGAACCTCGCGCAGCAGACCCACCGTCTTCATCGGGCGGATAGCTTGGCCCAGCCACAGGGAAGTAAGCAGGTTCTTGGCTATCTTGTCCTGGACGTTGCCGTAACCGGTCTCTTCCACGGCCAGTTCGGCCAACCGCACGGCATGGGCCTGCGCGGCGGCCGACATCGCCTCGACAATCGAGTCGATGCGCTCCTGCGAGTAGGTCCGATACTGGAGGAACGCCGCATGGGCCTTCTCGACCTTGGTGCGGACCTCTTGTATCGAAATGAGATCTTGGTCCTGAAGCATGGCTCACATCCGCGCACCGCCGGAAGCCGGGGTGCGCCGTCAGCGTGCTACTTCTCGGCTTTCTTGGCGCCCGGCAGGATCTTTTCGACTTCGCTGTGCGGGTTCGGGATCACGTGTACGGCGATCAGTTCGCCCACGCGGCGCGCCGCGGCGGCGCCCGCGTCCGTGGCGGCCTTCACCGCGCCCACGTCGCCGCGCACGGTAACCGTGACGTAGCCCGCGCCCACGTATTCTTTCCCGGTCAGCGTTACGTTGGCCGTCTTCACCATTGCGTCGGCGGCTTCAATCGCGCCTACCAGACCTTTGGTCTCTACCATTCCGAGAGCTTCCATGCATGCCTCCAATTTCCGGCTAGCTAAATGATAACCGAAGTATTCTTCACGGTATCACAGCCACCGTTGACGTACAATTCGATCCAGGCCGAAAACGGCAGGGAGACTACTCACACTGTTGGATCGATCACTTCCAGAAACGGGAATCGATGGAAGTCCGTGTCACGCGTGTAAATGCGCCGCACGCCGTGTTCGCGCATCAGGATGGCCGTTTCCGCATCGTGCATGATATTGCCGGCCAGATGAGGCAACTCCCCGATGACCTCGCTGGCCACCTCTCCATGCCGGTCCGTTGCTGCCAGCATCCTGAGGCCGGGCGAGCACATCAGAGACGCAACGAAACTCCAGGCCTGGGCGGCCGTAAGGGGCCGCGCCAGCACGCGGGGATGCGTACAAACCCGAAGAAACTCATAGACCACACCCCAACTGAGAAACCAGGCTGAGGTCTGTACGCGCCAGTGCTCCACGGCGCGCCGGCAAGGCAAGTGGCACGGCGCCGCCGTATTCATGGCATAAACCAGGATATTCGTGTCTACCACGAACACTACCGGCCCTCCATGGCGTCGTAGAGCGCGTTTCGGTCCGCGATGTCCACCAATTCACCTCCACTATCGAACATCGGCAGCGGAGGCAATGGAGGCGGATTCCGCTTCGGCCGCAGCAACAACGTCAGCGCGGCTTCGACGAGTTCCGACATGGTACAGCCTTGCCGCGCGGGCGGCCTCGCGCCTACTCCCGGCGCCGCTTCACACGGCCGGTCTTCTCCAGCCAGTTGCGCAGCATCACGGCGCAATCGCGGCTTAACCGGTTGACCCGCAACTCCTCCAGCCGGAAGGGCATCTTACGGCGCCAGTTCGGATACTGCCACGTGCTGCCGGGCAGGTTCTGCTGCTCGGCTTGCTTGAACAGATCCTCCTGGTTCAGAACCATCAGCATCGACGGCGTCGAAACCAGGAAGCCCACGACGGCGTTGTGCAGCTCTCCGGTCAGCTCCGGCAGCGCGGCGGCCCGGCGCGGAAACCAGTCCGGCAACAGGCTGAGTTCGATGAGCGTTTCCAGCAGCCGCTGCTTGTCGCGCGCCCGCTCAGCCAAATGCGCTTTGTAGGCGCGCTCTTCGGTGAGCAAACCGGCTTTGCGGCGGGCCTCGATGTCCACGCCTTTCCAAAAACCCGCCAGCGTCGGCAGGTCGTGCGTGGTCACCGACACCAGCGCCTGTTTCGGGTATTCGTTGGGGAGACGGAACCTGCCGCCGTCGTCCCGCTCGAAGTACAGCAGACGGTAGCTGAGCACCCCAAAGCGCTCCAGTTCCTCGCGGATGGCCGGCTGCACCGTGCCCAGATCCTCGCCGATCAGCACCACACGATGGCGCACACTCTCGAGCGAAAGAATGCGCAGAAGGTCCTCGTGATAGTCGCGCACGTAGGCGCCTTGGGTGGCCTTCCAGCCGTCCGGAATCCAGAACAGGCGGAAGAAACGCATGACATGATCAATGCGCAACGCACCGCCGGCGCGCGCGTTCTTGCGGATCGAATCGGCGAACAACTGGTAGCCGGTGCGGCGGTGGTGCTCGGAATTGGGCGGCGGAAAGGACCAGTCCTGCCCGTCGGGCGAAAAATCGTCCGGAGGCGCGCCCACACGGCATCCGGCGACGTAGAAGGGCCGGTACGCCCACAAGTCCGAACCGCAGTTGTCGGTCGCCAGCGCCAGGTCGTGGTACAACCCGATGGGCATGCCGCGTGAGAGCGCGTGTTGCTGCGCCGCGCTCAACTGCAAGCTCATCTGCCACTGCGCGAACTTGTAGAAGAGAATGCGCAGGCGGTGACGCCGCGCAAACTCCGCCACCTCCGGAGAATCGGGATCGCGGTAAGCCTCCGGCCAATCGTGCCATATCCACACTTCGCTCGAGCGAGCGTGGATCCACTCGTCCAGCGCGCAATAGACCGCGTAGCGATCCAGCCGCTCGCCCTCGGCCGCCATGAACTCGCGGAAGGGTTCGGCTTCCGGCGCGCCGCGCCGCATGTCTTTGGCGAACTCCAGGAAAGCCAGGCGCAGGAATCGCTTCTTGATGGCCCACACGCGCTCGTATTCGACGAACTCCGAGCGCCGCAGCGCATCCAGCTCGGCGCGCGTTTCGGCGGATTTCAACGCCGCCGCCGCGCGCCGCGATGCGGCAAACCCCGCCACCCGCTCCACGTCGAGATAAATCGGATTGCGGTAGAAAACGCAGTTGGGCAGGTAGGGGCTGGTGTTGAAGGGCTGCCGGTTGTGGATGGCGTGCAGCGGATTCAGCGCGATGAACCCGGCGCCCACCGCCTCGACGGCCCAATCGATAAAGGCCTTCAGATCCGTCAGATCTCCGCATCCCCAGTTGCGCTCCGAGCGAATCCCGTACAGGCTTACCGCCACGCCGGCTATCCGGCCGCCGTTGGCGAGCGCCGGCGGCAGATAGGCGCGCTCCGGCGCGAGAATCAATCGCAAGCCGGCGTGCTCTTCGCCGCCTCCTCCGCCGGTGAGCGTGACGTCCACCTGGTGGTAGCCCAGGCGCGCCGCCGCGGGAAACGGGAGACGCTTGCGCAGAAAGACGCGTCCTTGAAACTCCGCCGCCCCAATGGTTGGAAGCGCCTCTGCGGGGCACTCTTCCTCGGTTCGTGTTCCGTCTTCCCAGCGGTAGTCGATCCGCAGTCTTCCCCCCAAGCGTTCCACCGGAATCTGCACCGGCAGCCCCGCCTCCGCGTCACCCAGCGTCTGCACCACCACCGGCGGCGCCAGCGTACTCCATTCGGCGAGCAACCGCTCCTGGACGGCACCCTCGGCTTCTCCCATGGTTTCCGCCGCCACGCCCATCGACTTGAGCACCGCTCGCTGCCCTTCTAAAGACGTCTGATGGCGCCGTCCCCAGATATCGAAATAGCCGGCTTCGATCCCCCACATCTCGGCGGCGCGCGCCACAGCTTCCGGATAGTCCGCGGCGGGTTGGTAAGTTACCAGAGGTTTAGACATCCACTCCTCGTTGTTCCTATCGATTCTACCGTGTTCCTGTGATAACTTAGTGACTAAGGGGGCCAAGTGAATCCAGCATTGAAGGGTGCCGGCAACGATCTGTTTCAACGCGTCGACCGCGAATTCGTTCCCGACGGCAGCGAAGGCATTCTACTGACCAGGCTGGATCAAGCCATCAACTGGGCGCGCAAGAATTCCATCTGGCCCATGACGTTCGGCCTGGCCTGCTGCGCCATCGAAATGATGGCCATGACCGCCTCGCGCTTCGACATCGCCCGCTTCGGCGCCGAGGTGTTCCGCGGCTCGCCGCGCCAGTCCGATCTCATGATCATCGCCGGGCGCCTGTCCAACAAGATGGCTCCCGTGGCGCTCCGGCTCTACCAGCAGATGCCCGAACCGAAGTGGGTGATCTCCATGGGAGCTTGCGCCACCTCCACCGGCGTCTTCAGCAACTACGCCCTGGTGCCCGTCAATCAGATCATCCCCGTGGACGTCTTCGTGCCCGGTTGCCCGCCACGCCCCGAGCAACTCATCTACGCTCTGCGCCTGCTGCAGCAAAAGATCCAGAAACACAGCGGCACGCTCAAGCAAGTGCTCAACCTGGACTGATCCCCGGCTCCATTCCCGCCAGCGCCAGCACGACTCTGCGATCATGGATCTTCCATGCTTGCGAGAACCTTGGACTTGGTGCTTTGCGCCGCGCTGGGCGCGGCCGCCTTGCTGGCGCTCGACAGCGGTAAACCTATCCCGGTGCGCGCCGGGGCGCGCCGCGCGCCGCTCAGCGTGGGGCTCAGTTCCTACCCGGTGGGATGGGGCCGCGTCTCCGGGGCGAGCCAGCCGGATTTGTTCGTCGCCGCCGGCGCGCACAGCCCCGAACCGGGCTTGTACTTGTGCCGCTCCAAAGGTTCGACAGCCGCCGGGGTGCCGCTATTCGGACATCCCGAAAAGGTGGCCTATCCCGGCGCCACACCGCGCACCTTCCCCAACTGCACCGTCTACCAGGACGGAGCCTCGATTCACGGCCTGTTCCTCGCGGAACGCGAGCTGGTCCACGCGATTTTCGACTCCGCAAAGCTTATCTTCATCGAGCGCGCCCGTATCCAGCTCGATGCGCTTCCGCGCACGCCGTCGGCCGTGGGCGTCGTGCCTAACCCTGAAGGCGGCGTCGAACTCCTCTTCAGCGTCCCGGACGGCTCGGGACATGCACCACCCGGCGCCGGCTCGCGCGACCCGGCCTACGTGCCTTACGATGGCGCGGGCATCTGGCGCGGTGGACTCGCTTACCTGGGCTTGTACACGGCTTCCCGCTCTTCGCTCGACATCGGGCCCGCTGGGCTCCGCGCGGCCGGCGCTCGAGAATCCCCGCCAGGTGCTGCTCTCTAATCGCAACCTGACGGTGGTGAACCTGGGCCCGGGCCATTCTCGCGACATCGTCTCCGGCTCTCACTTCGGCGACATGTACTACTACCGCAACCGCTCGGGCAGCGGACTGGATCTTGAAGAGAAGCGTCTGGCCGTGAACACACGCGGCGTAGCGTTGCGCCATCCCATCATTCACAACAGTCCCATCGCGTATCCCAATCCGGCCACCGGCCTTTCCGACCTGATCTCCGGCGGCGAAGGCGCCCTCTATTGGTACCGTTTCACGGGCCGCTTCAACGCTCACTCTCAACCCGTGTTCGCCGACCCCACGCCCGTTCTCGAGGAAGAAGCGTTGCTATACGCCGGCAGCCTGCCGGTGCCCACCATCGTGGATTGGGACGGCGACGGCGCCTTGGACATCGTGGCCGGCAATTCCGAGGGACGCATCTTGTTCTTCCGCAACCACGGCACCAGCCAGGCGCCCGCCTTCGCCTCCGGGGTCGCGCTGGAGGCCGGCGGCCGCCAGATCCACGTACAGCCCGGCTACAAAGGCGATATTCAGGGACCGGGCGAAGCGCGCTGGGGCTATGTGAGCACCAACGTCGCCGACTGGAACGGCGATGGCCTGCCCGACATCCTCATGGGCGACTCGCTCTCCCGCCATACGGTATTCATCAACCGCGGCACACGGCGCCAGCCCCGGCTGGATCCGGAACGGGCGCTGTACCTGGATGGACTCGACCTGCACGGCACCTGGCGCGTGCGTCCCGGCGTCGCCAAACTCGGCGACCGCATGGCCTACGTCGCGCTGGACGATCAGGACCAGGTCCACCTCTATTGGCGGATCGACGATTACAACCTCTCCGACGGCGGCAAACTGCGCATGGAGGATGGCGGGCTCATCACGGCCAACTTCATCGGCGCCGGCGGAACCGGACGCAGCAAATTCGAGTTGTTCGATTGGGACGGCGATGGAATGGTCGACCTGCTGATCGGCACACCGCGCCATCACTCCATTCCCAATCCACAAACCGGGCTCCCGCGGGCGGATGGCCTGCGCGGCGCCACGGTTCTGTTCTTGAAGAACACGGGAACCAATCAGGCACCCAAGTACCGCTTCCCCGTGCTTTTGAAACACCAAGGCGTGCCGGTGTATCTGGGCCATCACGAGATCGGAGCCTCGGCTGGGGCCCTGGGCACCGGTGGACCTAACCTGGTGATATCGCGCGAGGATGGACGGCTGTTTTTCTTTTCTCGCGCGCTGCTGGATTGGGGCCAGCCGCGCTGACGTTGACCAGGCACACCTGTCGAAGCGCTTCCATCCAACCGAACCGCTATTGATCCCGGTGATCGGGCTGCTTAGCACGGTTCTGATTGGTTGGGAGCAGTGCCGGCCGGACGTAACGGCTTCACCCGCTCCGCGCGGCGGCTGCGAGCAGACCGCGGCCCCGACCTGCGTGTCTTCAATCCGCATCGTGTTCCCCTGACTCTCTCTTAAGCGCTCCGTGCCGGTGCTACTCGTCAGGCCGCGCGTTATCGTGCTCGCCAACCCCCAGCCGCCGCCGGCCTCCGCGAACTTGCGCCAAGCCCAAAAGAAGCTATCGGATCGAGTGGGCGCCGAGAACCCCGACCTGTTCGAGGATTTGGTTCTCAAGTTGCCTTCCCTATGGTTGATGCAACCTGTTTTGCAGGATTTACCACATAAACGCGTTCCGATCCGGGACAGCGATTCCATTTTGGAAGCGCTGGGAGAGGCGGCATCCAATACGGAGCACCCGATGGCCGGGAACTCTTGCGGGGATCCGTCCGGCGATCTGAGCGTGTCTCCGCCCGGCCCAAGCCGCCGGAGGCAACTTGATGCTCCTTTCACACAACGAGAATCCACCGGCTGGTTGGGCCCACCACCATGAAGCCGGCGGATCTGCGCGGGATCATGGGCCGCTCCTTTTTGTGCAGGGGGCAGGAGGTTCCCGAGTATATCGAACCAGCGGAAAAGCAGCGCCTGATCGACAAGATGATCGGGCAACAGGAGGACCGCGCCGCCGTGGCGGCCTAGCGGTAGAAAGCCAAGCATGCCGGAGGAAATCGAAAGTTCCACCATGAACCCGTACCAGATGATCGCGGGAAGCGCCGCCGCCGAGCGAGAGAGGCTGATCATGGGACACCTGCCCCAGGTGCGACTGATCGCCCGACGCATCCATGAACGGCTACCGGACAGTGTGAGCCTCGACGACCTGGTTTCCACGGGCATCGTGGGACTGATCGCGGCCGTCGACAATTTCGACCCCGCGCACAACGTCAAACTCAAAACCTACGCCGAATACAAGATTCGCGGCGCAATCCTGGACAGTCTGCGCGGGCTGGACTGGGCACCGCGCCAGCAGCGGAAACGTTCCAAGCAGATCGAGTCGGCCATCGCTTCCGCGGAACAGCGGCTGAAACGGTCGCCAAACGAAGCTGAGATCGCCGTCGAGCTGGGATTGAGCCTGGCGGTGTACCACGAGTGGTTGGTGGAGGTGCGCGGTGTCAACCTGGGAAGCCTGGAGAACGCCTCGGCTTCGGAAGGAAGCCGGGATTTGCTCAACTACATCGCCACCGACGAAGAAAACTCACCGGCGCGAATCCTCGAACGAGTCGAGTTGGGGCGGCTGCTGGCGCGATCGATCGAGAAGATGCCTTACATCGAGCGGACGGTCCTGAGCCGCTACTACCGCGAAGAACTCACCCTACGCGAAATCGCGAAGGTCGTGAATCTGCACGAATCGCGCGTGTCGCAACTGAAGTCGCAGGCGATTCTGCGTTTGCGCTCCTACATCCTGAAGCGGTGGCCGGTGGAGCGGGGAGGCGTGAAGGAAAGAAGAGCGGCAGGTCCCGGCTCCGCAGCCACTGGTTAAAATGCTCACGGTAAGGGTAGCCTTCTCCAACCAAACGCTTCCAGCGGCCCACGTCGGTCTGAGCCTGGCAATGTTGATAGCGGCATCGCCAACGCCCGGATCGCACGATGAACGAAGCGGTAAACCTCATCGTCCACAACCGGGATTTCGTACGGTGCAGTGGTAGTGATCCAAGGCCACTACGGCGTCAGAATCAGCCAGTTCACGGACGCAGGCGTGGCGGATGTCGCGCAGGGCAGGGAGGCCGGAGCAGATTACGACTGCCCTCGACCTCCCCCGGAAGGAAGTGGAATCACTCGTCAAAGTGCATGGCCGGCTGCTCTGCAAGGAATGAGGCGGCGCGGAGCTACGGCTTCTCTTGGATGACCACGCGCCGGCGTGGGGCAAAGAGCCTCTCGCCGGCGGCGCCCTCAACCGTCACGCTTAGAGCCAGGTCCTTGTGGTTGCGGCGAATCATGAGCGGGAAGGTCTTCTTGGCGTTCAGGGAGCGAATGGCGCTGGAAATCTCGCGCGGCGTGGTCACCTTGGTATCGTCCACCTTCAGAATCACGTCGCCGGCCTTCACGCCGGCCTTCTCCGCCGGGGTGCCTTTCAGCACGGACCGGACCAGGACGCCGCTCTCGACCCCAAAATAGCCTGCCAACTGTCCCTCGAGCGATTCGCCTTCGATGCCCAGGATGGGCGTGCGCCAGGACATGAGCGCGCGTGGCGTATCCGGAATCATTTCATGAAAGCGCTCCATTTCCTTGCGTGCTCGTTGGATGTCGCGTTCTACGTCCGTCCGGGACCACTTCATCTCGGGACGCTTACCGATGGTTGCCTCGACGGTCTGGGGCGAGCCGCCCCGGCTGATGAGCAACTTCACCACACGGCCCACGGGCGTTTCTCGAACCAGCCGGACGAATTGTTCGGTGCCCTCGACGCGTTGACCGTTGAATTCGAGCACCACGTCGCCGGCGCTCAGGCCGGCCTTGGCGGCGGGACTGTCCTCGGCCACGCGAGTCAACTCAACACCACGTTCCTCGGCGAGTTTCAGAGCCCGGGCTCGCTCGGCGCCGATCTCGGTGACGTCGACGCCGAGGTAACTTCCGCCTCCGGCTTGTTTGAAGAACATCTTTTCGTCGGCGTCGTTAAGCGCGAATAGCGGCAGCGGTGGGGGCAGCGCCTCCGGCGCTTCCGCTGGGGACGCTGGGGGAGCGGGGGGAGCGGGCGACTGCGCGGCGGCGGGCAACGCAAAAAGGAAACCGGCTACCAGCACGGCCAACTTCGCGTGCCAGCGAGAAACAGAGAAACTCATATCAGAACCTCCTAGGGCTTTGTATGGTGCCGGAGATAGACCACTCCGCCGGAATCGGCCAGCCTGAACAGCGGTCCGCCTCCGTTCAACGAACCCTGAGCCACCGAGGGGCGTGAGCCGGCCAGCGGCATCCCGGCCACGCGGATCTCGGGAAATCCGGAAACGATTCTCCCGGCGCCGGGCGATTCGTTCTGTGCGCGAATCGTCACCGCAAGGTTAGACGGAGGAAGAGCCACAATGTCACCTGAAC
Source organism: Terriglobales bacterium (assembly GCA_963745655.1). Taxonomy (GTDB): domain Bacteria; phylum Acidobacteriota; class Terriglobia; order Bryobacterales; family Bryobacteraceae; genus JAJFUV01. Next base: position 30,135 of record CAVUYK010000003.1, read on the forward strand.
CGGTATTCAAAAACGAATCTTCGAGCCAGGCACCGGAGGGCAAGCCGGCGAACACGTTGCCGAAGGCGGTGGAAGCGCGCCAGGCGCCCTGCGCCGAGCGCGGCTTGATGGCGGTTTCGCAATACACACTGCGCGCCGAGGCGACGGTGATGGCACCGCCGGAGCTCTCGGCTCGCACCGGGCCGCTGGCGGTACAGACTTCGATCAATCCACCGGCGGTTGGCGCGTCCACCAGGGAGGCCGCTTCCGACATACGGATGTTACCGCCCGCGGTGGATGCGGGGCCCGGCGAAGCTGCGCGGCGCGTTTCTTTCATGTGCATGCGAGGATTACAGCGGCACCGCCTTGGGCGCAAAGCCCGGCGAACAACCACGGCATGGGCAATGCGTGCATCGTCAGAACGTTTCCAGGGATGCGTTCATTTCCCGCAGGGCGTTCCGCAAGCGCAGACGCACGTAGCTGTTGTCCTCACGTTCGAGCGAACGCTGCAAAGCCGGCACGATAGATATGTCTTTGTGCCGCGTCAGTAAATCGACGGCCTGCGTGCGCATGCCGGGGTTGTCGTCGGCGAGCAGCACATCCATGAGCGCCCGGCGGCTTTGCGGTTCGGTCGAATAGGCGCGCAGCGCGTCCATGGCGCGCAGCCTCACGCCGGCGTTGGGGTCGTGGCGCAAGCTGTAGACCAGCGCGCCGCGCACGTCGCTCGAAGCGGCATGCGTCTTGAGCAATTCGATGGATTCTCCGCGCAGGCCCGGATCGTCCGGATCGCGCGTGGCGGCCAGCAGCGTGCGCAGAATCGGTTCTTCATCGAGCCGTCCGGCCAGCACGCGCCGGCGGGTCTCGTCCAGGACGATCCGCACGCGGCCGCTCGAATCGGGCTGGATGTAGCGAATGCGCGTGGCAACGGGCTCAGAGGGAGCCTGGACAGTGCGCGGCGCTGTGATGCGCGCGGCGAAGAACCCCACGAGCAGGAGTGCCACCGCGCCGGCGGGCCGCAAATAGGAAGCGTAGCTGAAGGAACCCGTCCGAAGGGCCGAGCAGAAGGCGCAGGGCCTGGCGAGAGCGCGCGGCGAAGCCGGGTTTGGCTTCCCGAGCGCGCGCGGCGCTGGCGATCTTCAAACGCAGGTCGCCGCGGCAGCGCGACAGCAAGCCGGCGGGCGCATCGAGCGCGTGCGCCGCAAGCGCCGCACCGAGATTCTTTTGCCGTTCGAGTTCGGCGCGGCAGTCCGCGCAAGATTGCAGATGTTGTTCGACGAGTTCCTCTTGGTCGAACGTTAGCTCCCCATAAAGCAACAAGAAGAACTGGCTTCTGATCGAATCGCAACTCATAACAAATCTCCCAGCGCCGCGCGCATCTTCTGGGTGGCGCGGAACAGGCAATTCTTGGCCGCCTCTTCGCTCGAGCCCAGTACTTCGCCGATCGCTTGCAGGCGCATCCCCTGGTAGTGGCGCAGTTCGAACACGGTCCGCTCGCGGGGCGTGAGGCCGCCGAGCACTTTGTCGATGCGCTCACGCAATTCCCGGTTGAGCAGTGAGCGCTGCGGGTCGCTGTCGGCGCGGCGCTCCTCGACGTGCTCCAAAAGGTTGCGTTCGCCGTCCTCGGTTTCGAGCACGGCCGATTCTTCCTTGCGCACTTTGCGCCGGCGCAAATGGTCCAGGCAGAGGTTGGTGGCGATGCGGTAGATCCAGGTGTGAAAGCCGCAGTCGAAGCGGAAGGCCGGCAGGTTGCGGTAGACCCTGAGGAAGGTTTCCTGGTAGACGTCGCAAGCGTCTTCGGTGGACCGTAAGAGGTTGTAGGCGAGGCGGAGCACGCCCTGGTCGTGCGCTCGAACAAGCTGCTCGAAGGCTTCTTCGTCGCCCCGTTGGGCCAGACGGATAAGAGCCTCTTCGCTCATGCCTGTGGCCGATTGTACTTCGACGCGAGCCGCTACGGTAGGCGACATGGGCACCTGGACTTTGGACGCGCCAACATCCAATCTGTCACGTCGGGTACCCGATTAAATATGAAGAGGCTGGGGTTAAGGCAAAAAGGGACAGGCTGGAAGTTTCGCAAAAGCAGCGAAATTCGAGCCAGTCCCGTTTTGCACAATCTGCGGGTCTTAGCTGGCGAGTTCGAGCTCGATCTTCTTCTGGCCGCTCTCCATGGTCAGGATGCGGAAGCTGCGGATCTGTCCCGAGCGAGGGACATCCTCGGAGACGGCGGATTGCGACGTACCCTGCTTCCATTTGGCGGAAAGCATGGCAGACAAAGAGCTTATGTCGGCCCCAGGGGCGGTCGGTCGCGGCACTGGCATCAGCCTTGGCTGGTTTGGGCAGCCGGCAAACACCGAAGACGCCGTCGCCCAATTCGACTTTGGCGACGTCGCGCGAGACGTCCACAAGACGGCCCGTGACGGCTTCGCCGATCTTGTGCTCGGCGATGTACTCGTCGACTGTGGTGGGTTCGAGTTGCTTCATACCCAGGCGGATGCGGCGGCGTTCGCGGTCCACTTCGAGCACGACGGCGCGCACCTGCTGGTTCTCCTTGAGGGCGTCTTTGGGATGCTCGAGGCGTTTTTCGTGGGTGATGTCGGCGATGTGGATCATGCCCTCGACACCCTCTCCAAGTTCGACGAAGGCGCCGAATTTGGTGAGGCTCGAGATGGGGCCGTCCACCAGGGTGCCGGGCGTGTACTTCTTGACGGCATCCTCCCACGGATCGCCGAGAGCCTGCTTAAGGCCGAGGCCGATGCGGTGGTCGGCGAAGTTCACCGAGAGCACCACGACTTCCACCATCTCGTTGCGCTTGACGATGTCGGAAGGCTTACGCTGCTTCTTGGACCAGGACAGTTCGGACTGATGGATGAGGCCCTCGACACCAGGCTCGAGTTCGACGAAGGCGCCGAAATCAGCGGTTCGGGTGACCTTGCCATGCACGCGTTCGCCGACCTTGTATTTCTCGCCAGCCAGGGTCCAGGGGTCGGGCATCAACTGCTTCATGCCGAGCGATATGCGCCGGTTCTCGCGGCTGATCTTGAGGATCTTGACCTCAACCTCGGCGCCGGTGGAGAGCAAGTCGGAGGGTTTGGCGACGCGCGTCCAGGCCATGTCGGCGACATGCAGCAGGCCGTCGATGCCGCCGATATCGATGAAGGCGCCAAAGTCGGTGAGGCTGCGCACGGTGCCGCGGACCACCGCGCCTTCCTGCAACTGATCGAAGGCCTGCTGGCGAGCCACGGCCTCTTCCGCCTCGAGCACGGCGCGGCGGTCGACGACAACATCCTCGTCGTCGATATCCAGCTTGATGATCTTGCAGCGGATATCCTGGCCGACCAGCTTCTCCATCTCGGCCGGATCTTTGGCGCCGCTGCGGGAAGCGGGCATGAAAGCGGGCACGCCGACATCGACGCGCAAGCCTCCCTTGACCACTTCGCTGACGATGCCCGCGATGACCAGGCCTTCTTTCGAAGCCTTCTCGAGCGAGCTCCAGTCCTTGGGCCGCTTCACGGTGATGGTGGACAGCTGGTAGTAGCCCTCCGGCGCGCGGCCGGTCACCGAGACCAGCACGGTGTCGCCGGGCTTCACGGTCCAGTTGCCGCTCGCATCCTTCAAGCCGTCCGGGGGCAGGACGCCCTCCATCTTACGGCCGACGTCCACTACGACTCCATCATCGGAGACAGTAATGATGGTGCCTTGCAGCGCCTGCGCGGGCACGCCCGCATCCGCTTTGTGCGATCGTTCGTAATCGGAGAGGATGTCGGCGAACGACGCCGTGTCTTGGGCAGCGGTCTCGCCCAAGGCAGACATATCCGGGGTATTCGGGGAACTCATGGGGTGTGAACCACCATTGTGGCATAACTCCGGTTAAGATGGCAGCGTGGACTTTCGCCGCTGGCTCGCTTTCGTCCGGCCGCAGGATTTTGTCTGGCTTGTTCTTTGCACGGGTCTGGCCGCGCTCAGTCCGGACCGTAACGCCCCGGTCATCGCGATTCTAGTCACGCTGGCCATTTATCAGGTTGTCGAATACAAGGTGCCGGTGCTGAACACGGCGCGCGGCCGCATCGTTTCCATTCTCGTGAAGCTCGCGCTGGGGTATTGGCTCATCGGGTACACGGGCGGCGTGACCAGCAGCTACTACCTGATCCTGCTGCTACCGATTCTCTCCGCCGCGACGACGCTCGGCGCGCTGGGCGTGTTCTCTGTTCACCGCGCTGGCCTGCGCATCGTATCTGTCGTTTTTGTTGCCGGTGTTCTTCGATTGGGATCGGTTCACCATCGATCCGGACCAGGCTTACGAGTTGGGCCTGCGGCTGGCGTTTCTGAGCGCGGTGGGATACCTGACGTATCGATTGGCGGAATCCACGCGCGTGGAAGCGCGCAAGCACCAGCAGGCGGCCGAGCAACTGGCGGCGGCCAACCGGAGTCTGCGGGAAGCCGAAGCGGCCGTGCGGCGCTCGGAACGGCTGGCGGCGCTGGGGCAACTCACGGCCGGACTGGCGCACGAGTTGCGCAATCCGCTGGGCACCATGCGCGCTTCGGCGGAAATGCTGGTGAAGAACGTGGCCGCCGAAAACGAAGTGGCGCGCGAGTTGGCGGGATTCATTTCGACGGAGGTGGATCGCACGAACTCGCTGGTGACGCGCTTCCTGGAATTCGCGCGGCCCTTCCACCTGCGCCTGGCGCCCGGCGACATCGCCGACGTGATCGACCGCGCGGTGGCGCAACTCGAGCGGCAGAGGCCGCCGCTGGACGTCACGGTCTACAAGAACTATTCGCCCGACATTGCGCCGTTCCCGTTCGACGCGGAGTTGATGGAGCGCGTCATACACAACCTGCTGGTGAATGCGGCGCAGGCGTCGGCGGCGGGCGGCGCGATCACCGTGAAGACGCGGGAAGTGGAGGCGAGCGTCGAGATCAGCGTGATCGACCGCGGCGCGGGCATCGACGGGAAAGATCTAGAGAGTATTTTCAATCCGTTCTTCACCACCAAGCCCGACGGCGTGGGCCTGGGCTTGGCCATTGTGTCCAAGATCGTCGACGAGCACGGCGGTAAGATCGCGGTGGAGAGCGAACCCGGCCGCGGCAGCATCTTCCGCGTGTTTCTTCCCCTGGAAGCCGAAACCGAGAAATGAAAACCAAATCCTGATTGTAGAAGACGAAGAGAAACTCCGCCGCGTGGTGGAACTCCAGCTTCAATCGGCGGGCTTCGACGTGGAGAAGACCGGCACCGCCGAGGAAGGCCTGCGGCTGGCGGATCGCGCCGACCTGGTGCTCACCGACTTGCAGCTGCCGGGCATGGACGGACTGGCACTGCTGGAATTGCTGCGCCGGCAGAACTCGCAGCTTCCGGTGATCGTCATGACCGCCTACGGCACGGTGGAGACCGCGGTGGAGGCGATGAAGGCCGGCGCGGTGGATTTTCTGCTGAAGCCGTTTTCGCTGGACCACCTGATGGAGGTGGTGAACAAGGCGCTCGAGGTGCGCGCGCTGCGCGACGAGAACCGCAAGCTGCGCGAGGAGTTGGGGTGGCGCTACGAGTTCGACAACATCGTCGGGCGGCAGTCCGGCGATGCAGGAGATTTTTTCGACGCTGCTCCGGGTGGCGCCGACCAGAGCCACCGTGCTGCTGGCGGGAGAGAGCGGCGTGGGCAAGGATCTGATCGCGCGCGCGATGCACTTTCATTCGCCGCGGCGCGACCGTCCGTTCGTCAAGATCAACTGCTCGGCGATTCCCGAAAACCTGATGGAGAGTGAGTTGTTCGGATTCGAGAAGGGCGCCTTCACCGGAGCCGTCGCCTCCAAGCCGGGCAAATTCGAGCAGGCCGACACGGGCACGGTGTTCCTGGACGAAATCGGCGACGTGCCCGCGGCGACGCAGGTAAAACTGTTGCGGGTGCTGCAGGAGCGCGAACTCGAGCGTTTGGGCAGCAACAAGACCAAGCGCATCGACGTGCGCGTCATCGCGGCGACGAACCAGGACCTGCGCGCGGCGCTCGAGCAAGGCACGTTTCGAGAAGACCTGTATTACCGCCTCAACGTGGTGCCGATGAATATTCCTTCGCTGCGCGAGCGCCGCGAGGACATTCCGCCGCTCGCCGAACACTTCGTCAAGAAACTGGCGCGCGATTCAGGCAGCCGCGTTGAGTCCATCACCGAAGCGGCCATCGAGAAGCTGATGGGGTACCACTGGCCCGGCAATGTGCGCGAACTGGAAAACGTCATCGAGCGCAGCCTGGTGCTGTGCACGGGCACGAAGCTGGACGCCTCGGATATCGTGATGGATTTGTCGCCGCGCGCCCGCGCGTCGAATTCCGCGGACGCGTTTCTGCCCGAGGGCATGACCATCGATCAATACGAGCAGGCACTGATCCGCGAGGCGCTGCGCCGCGCCGAAGGCAACAAGAGCCAGGCCGCGCGTTTGCTCGGACTCACACGCAATGCGCTGCGCTATCGTTTGTCGCAAATGGGATTGGAGGGGTAGACGTTGCTGCGCGCACTGTGGATTCCGTTACTCACGGCCTGCGCCGTCCTCGCCGGTAGTGCGCCGCTGGTGCGCAAAGAGATGGCCACCGGCGAGGGGCGCATCTCCTACGAAGTGCGCGCCGGCGCGGGTCCGCGGCTGATTCTGATCCACGGCAGCTTCAACGATAACCGGCAGTGGGACGACGTGGTGCCACGCTTGGACGCCGGCCTTCAACTGTTGTTGGTGGAGTTGCGGGGGCACGGGCAGAGCTGGCCGCCCCCGGCGAACGGCAGCATCGAACAGTTCGCCGCCGACGTCGCGCGCGTGGCGCAAGCGGAAGGGTGGGACAAATTCTACGTGGGCGGGCACAGCATCGGCGGCATGGTGGCGCTGGAACTCGGACGCGCGTATCCGCAACGCGTGCTGGGCGTTTTGTCGAGCGAGGGATGGACCTGTCACGAGGCCTTGCGCGACGCTTTCCAAGGTCAGACCGATATCACGTTGACTCCGGAGCAGAAGGCGCATCGCGCGGCGCTGCGCGAGCGCGCCACCGGCCGTTGGACCGATGCGCAGCGCAAGGCCTTCCGCCAGCTTTGGCGCCGATGGAATGGTTACGAGTTTCTCAAGACCACCGGCATTCCCGATCCTGGAAGCCTATGGCGATCGGGGGCGCGCCAAACCCACCTTGGAACAGTTGCGCATTCCGCGGCGGCCCAACATCCGCATGCAATGGATGGCCAACGCCTCGCACTCGCTGCCACTCGAAAAGCCCGTCGAGCTGGCTTGGGCGATGAACGTTTTCATCCGCGACGTGGAGGCGCGGCGCGTGCGCGCGAGGCTGGTCCGAAAACAGATCGCCACTGAGGAAGGCCACGTCTCATACGAAGTGCGAGACGGCCAGAGCGGGCCGGGCTTGATCCTCATCCCGGGAAGCTTTCACGACAATCGCGAGTGGGACCAGATCGTGGCTCGCTTGGATTCCAATCTCCCTCTGCTGCTCTTGGAGTTGCGCGGACATGGGCAGAGCTGGCCGCCGCCTGCCAATGGGTCCATCGAGCAGTTCGCCTCGGATGTCTTGCGCGCCGCGGACGCGGAAGGTTGGCGGGAATTCTACGTCGGCGGACACAGCATCGGCGGCATGGTGGCGCTGGAAGTGGCCCGCATGCAGCCAAACAGAGTGGCCGGTGTTTTATCCGTGGAGGGCTGGACCAACGCAGCGGCGCCGCGCGAAGCGTTCCCCGGACGCATGAGCAACACGCTCTCGCCGGAGTTGAAGGCGAGCATCGACGCCGAACGGCAAGCTGTGACGGCGAAGTGGACCGCCGGGCAGAAGAAAGCTTTCGCGCAGTGCTGGCACCGCTGGGACGGACTTGCGTTTCTGAAGAGCACCGCTGTGCCCGTTCTCGAAATCTATGGCGATCGCGGACAAGCGAAGCCCACCCTGGAGCAACTTCGCATCCCGGAACGCGCGAACATTCGCATGCACTGGATCGCGGGCGTCTCGCACTGGCTGACGCACGAAAAACCGGCGGAAGTTGCCGCGGCAATGAACGGCTTCCTCCTCGATACGAACGCACGGCGTGGGCACGATCCGGCGCGCTTGCTGGCAGACCCTGCGCTGCTCGCGCATCCGGCGGAGCTCGCCCAGGCTCCCGGGCGGCACAGCGTGGTGTTCCGCGGCCGGGAGGGCGAATCGCAGTTCAACCTGCACTCCTACCTGGCCTTTCACGAAGGCCGGTTCTTCGCCATCTGGTCGTCGAGCAAAGTGGGCGAGGAAGATCCGGACCAGTTGATCCGTTACTCGACAAGCCGGGACGGACATCGTTGGGCGAAGGCGCGCGTGCTCGCCGGCGACCCCGATGGCGCCCAGGGACCGGCGCGCTGGATTGCTCGCGGGCTGTTCGTCGCAAGCGGCAAACTGCACGCGTTGGGGGCTTACATCGAGAGCGCGGATTACGGGAAACGCGGTCGCCAGGCCGTCTGGAAGAATCTGCGCCTGATGCGTTTCGAATGGAACGGCAAACGCTGGCTGGAGCGCGGCGTGTTCGCTGACGACTGCATGAACAACTTTCCGCCCGAACGGTTGGACGCGCGGTGGCTGATGGTGTGCCGGGACAGTTGGATGAGAGTAAGCGTGGCGGCGGCCGCATCGCTTGACGATTCGCGCTGGGAGCGTCAACCGCTGGTGGCCGATCCTCCGTTCCACCGCATGGACGAGCCGACCTGGTATGAAGCTCCCGATGGCACCGTGCACCTGATCATGCGCGACAACGCGAAATCGGGATACCTGATTCACGTGGTGAGCCGCGATCGAGGCCGTACCTGGGAGAAGCCCGTGCTGACGAATTATCCGGATGCGACCAGCAAGAACTACATGGGGCGCTTCGGAAACGGCTGGCTGTATCTGATCAACAATCCGGCGCCAAAGTTGCGCGACCCGCTGGCCATCACCATCAGTCGTGACGGATGGAGCTTCGCGGCGCCCATGATCGTGCGCACGCGCGCCGGGGCGCGCCGCTTCGAAGGGCGCGCCAAGGGTAGCGGCACCATACAGTATCCCAACGCCATGGAGCACGCTGGATCGCTGTGGGTGATCTATTCGGTGAACAAGGAAGACATCGAGATTTCCGAAATCCCGCTGCGAGCATTCGATTTCTCGTCGAAGAAATGAGTCTCATGAAGATTGCATTGTGTCTGGCGGCGCTGGCCGCGCTGTGCCATGGCAAGGAATTCGAAGTGGTGGTTTACGGCGGCACGCCGGGTGGCGTGGCCGCCGCCGTTTCGGCCGCGCGCATGGGGCACTCGGTCGCGTTGATCGAGTATCACCGCCATCTGGGAGGCATGTCGGCGAGCGGCTTGGGCAAGTCGGACATCGAAAACCGCGAGGCCATCGGCGGGCTGTTCCGCGAATTCGTGGGGCGCGTTCACGACTACTACGTCGCGAAGTACGGCGCGGGGTCGGAGAACGTGAAACTGTGCCGCGGAGGCTATTACTTCGAGCCATCGGTGGCCGAGCGCATCTTCGACCAGATGGTCGCCGCCGAGCGGCGCATACAGGTGTTTCGATACCACCGTTTGGAAGAGGCCGCGCGCCATGCCAAACGCGTGGTCGCCATTCGAGCGCGTAACCGCGCCACGGGCACGGTGGAGGAGTTTCGCGCGCGCGTCTTCATCGACGCCACCTACGAAGGCGATCTGGCGGCGGCGGCCGGGGTGCCATATCGTGTGGGGCGCGAGAGCCGGGCCGAGTACAACGAACTGCACGCCGGAGTGGTGTATCAGGATTACGAAACGCGTACGTTCCTGCGCGGCACCACGGGAGAAGGCGACCGCCGTTTGCAGGCGTATACGTTCCGGCTGTGCCTCAGCTCGGACGCAGCCAACAGCCGCGTGCTGCGCGAGCCTCCGCCCGGTTACGACCGCGCGCGGTATCTGGGCTACATCGACGATTGGAAAGCCGGCCGGTTCGCGCCGCCGCGCACGATGAAGGCGGGCGTGGGTTACTTCGCCCCTACCTTCAACACGGTGGTGCGCGCGTTGTCGATCGCGGAGATTCCGAACCGCAAGACCGACATCAACATGAATCCGCGCCCGCTCGGTTTTCCCTTCGCCGAAGAGAACGAGGGCTACGCCGAGGCGGATTGGGAAACGCGCGAGCGCATTACGGCGCGCATTCGCGACCTGACGCTGGGGCTTCTGTACTTTCTGCAGAACGATCCCGCCATCCCTGAGGAGCATCGCAAGCTTGCGAGCCGATACCATCTCGCGAAAGACGAGTTTCAGGATAACGACAACTTCCCGTGGCAGCTCTATGTGCGCGAGGCGCGCCGCATTGTGGGTGAGTACACGCTGAGCGAGAACGACGTGATCGTGGGACCGGAGTTGGGCCGCACACGCATCCATGCCGACAGCATCGCCGCGGGCGAATTCCCCATCGACAGCTTTCCAGTGCGCAAGCGCCAGCCGGGGCACGATACGGCGCTCGAAGGCTACATTCTGATGCTCGACAAATTCACGCAGCCGTACCAGATTCCGTATCGCATCATAGTGCCGCGCGACGTCGAAGGATTACTGGTGCCGGTGGCGGCTTCGGCCACGCACGTGGCGTTCTCCACCATACGGCTGGAACCGACGTGGATGGCGTTGGGGCAAGCCGCCGGCGTGGCCGCGCACTTGTCCATCGCGAGCAACACCGCACCGCGAAGCGTCGATGTGGACCGATTGCAGCGCATCCTGGTCGGACAAGGACAGGTGATCACGTACTTCAAGGACATCGACCGCCAGGATCCGGCCTACGCCGCGCTGCAGTATTTCGGCGCGAAAGGTTTCTTCAAGGACTACAACGCTCGCTCGCGGGAGGGGTTGGAACCCGCCGTGGCCGGGGAGTGGTCGAAGAAACTGAAGCGGCCGGTGCCGCAAGGATCTATGACGCGCGGAGAGTTTTGCCGGCTGGCGTACGAGAAGTAGTGCTGAATTCCGGCCGCATCGGCCGCGCGTGGAGGCGATTCGCGGGTTACGGAAGAAGCCCGCGTTGCTTCATCCAGTCCTTGAGGCGATCGCTCCAGGTGGAGAGCACCGGATCGGATAGCGCCAGGCCCACGCCGTGCGGGCCGCGTTCGTAAATATGCATCTCGGCCGGCACGCCTTTTTCGCGCAACGCCAGATAGAAGAGGACCGAGTTCTGCGAAGGCACGCCCGTATCGGCGCTGGTGTGGAACAGAAACGTCGGAGGAGTATCGGCGGTCACCTGCTTTTCGCTCGACAGGCTTTCGACCAGTTTCGGGTCCGGGTTGTCGCCCAGGAGATTGCGCAGCGATCCGCGATGCGTATATTCGGTGGTGAGGGAAATCACCGGATAGCAGAGGACCAGAAAATCGGGCCGGCAACTGGCGCGTTCAATCGGGTCGGCCGCGGTGGGATTGCCTTTGTCGTAGTGTGTCCCGGCGGTGGAGGCCAAGTGCCCGCCCGCGGAGAAACCCATGATGCCGATGCGATTGGGCGCGACGCCGAATTCCGCGGCGTGCCAGCGTACCCAACGCAGCGCGCGCTGGGCGTCGGTAAGAGGCGCCGGATGATGATAGCGCGGGGCGACGCGGTACTTGAGAACGAACGCCGTGACGCCGAACGAGTTGTACCAATAGGCCACCTGGCGCCCTTCGTGCAGCGTGGCCAGTCCGCCGTAGCCGCCCCCGGGACAAACCACCACCGCGGTGCCGTTGCTCTTCCCGGCCTCGGGTAGATAGATGGTGAGGCTGGGTTTGTCGGCGTCCTGACTGCCGACCGCTCCGGGCGCGCCTTCGGGCCACAGCAATTGCGTTCGCGGTTCTTCGGCGGCAAACACCGCACAGGTTACTAAAAGCATCAGACAGGATTTGATCATGGGCGTTATTTTCGCAAGCCGGGATGCCGCTTATGCCAATCCGTACGGCGCTGAAACTCCTCGCCGACGGCCAGCAGAGTATTCTCCGAGAAAGGCCTTCCGACCAGTTGAATGGCCACCGGCATGTCATCGGCGAAGCCACACGGCAGCGAGAGGGCCGGCAATCCGGCCAAGTTGCCGGCGGCGCCCAAATCGTACAGTCCGCGGTCCTTGGGCCGCGAGGCCTCGTCGCGAGTCCGATCCAACGGTTCGGTGACCTTCGGCGCGATGCGAAACAGGCTGGGCGAAACCAGGACGTCGACGCCGGTGAAGAGCTTTCTCAGGCTCTGTTGCATGAGAGCGCGGATACGCATGGCCTTGAGATAGTCCTTGGCGGGAATATCGAGGCCGGCCTTGAGAGAAGCGATCTGCTTCTTGTCGGCGAGTTCTTCCACTTTGCCGCTGGTGATCAGCGGCTCGAAGACCGCGGAGCCTTCCGCCGTGATAATCGTGCCGGCGACGGCGGAGTAAGGAAAGTCGGGAAGCCGCGTCTCGACGGCTGCGGGCAGGATCGCGCGAATGGCATCCAAGGCTTGCCGGAGCGGGGCGCGGCAGTTGGCGTCGGGCCACGCGTCAAAATCCACCGAAGAAAAACCGAGCTTCAAGTCCTTGAAGCTCCTGGCGTACTGCGGGGCGTAATAGTAGCTTTTGCCGGCGGAACTGGGATCGTCGGAATCACCGCCGGAGATAACTTGGAGCACATGGCCACAATCCTCCGCGGAATGGCAGATGGGCCCAAGCTTATCCATGGTCCACGACAGCGCCATGGCCCCGGCGCGGCTCACGTACCCATAAGTGGGCCGCAAGCCGGTCACACCGCAACTGGCACAAGGGTTGAGAATGGAGCCCCAGGTTTCCGAGCCGATGGCGAAGGGAACCAATCCCGCGGCCACGGCCGCCGCCGGACCGCTCGAGGAGCCGCCGGCCCACCGCGTGCGGTCCCAAGGATTCAGGGTGGGACCGGTCAGCGACGCGCTCGGGTAGCGGTAGCCCCCACCGCCGGCCAACTCAATCATGGCCAACTTGCCGATTACAACGGCGCCGGTGTCATCGAGCTTCTCCACCACGGTGGCGTCGTAGTCGAAAACCTGCCGGGCATAGGGTTTGGCGCCCCAGGTGGTGGGGTGGCCTGAAACGCTTAGAAGATCCTTTACTCCGAATGGAACTCCCTGCAGCGGACCGCGCAGACGATTGCGCTTCAGATCGCCGTCCACTTCCTTGGCCTTGCGCAGACCCATCGCGCGCAAGGAGAGCGCCAGAGCGTTGAGCCCAGGACCCGCCGTTTCCAGCCGTTCGGCGAAGGCGCGAGCCAGTTCGACGGCGGTAAACTCCTTGGCCACCAGCCGCCGGTTCAGATCGACGGCAGTTGCGAAGAAGAGGTCCTGGTTGAAGTTCGCCATGGCAGGCTCAAGGCTTGAAGACGAAGGCCGGTTCGGTGCTCATGGGCACGTCTCGCCGGGCGAGCGCCTCGGTTTGCTTGCGGCGCCCAACGAGTGCCTCGCGGTCGTAATCGGACTCGGGCGCGGCAACTTGAGCCAACGCGCGCGGCGCGAGCGGCGCGAGCGCCAGCACGCTCAGTTCTCTTCGCGATAGCTTGACGGTCATTTCGAATCCCCACCGTTCGCGCAATGGCCCAGCGCCTCGATGCCGGCCCGCTCCATGACGGATCGGGGCGCGGACTCCCCGGTCCATGTCTCGAATTGATGAACGGCCTGTTCGAGGAACATCGTCATGCCCGTGATCACGGTCTTGCCCTGCTCCCGTGCGCGCTTCAGCAGCAGCGTGTCGAGCGGATTGTAGACCATGTCGAAGACTACTTCCGCCGGGATGAGGTCCGGGAAGATGCACTCGTCCACTTTCGGAAACATTCCCACGGGAGTGGCGTGGACCAGGGCGTCGAAGTGCCTGGCGCAGGCCTGCTCCATCGAGAGCGGTTCGGCGTCGCACGCCTTGCTGAGCGCGCGGACGCGATCCGCGTTGCGGCCCACGATTGCCAACTTGGCGCCGGCCTCCGTGAGAGCGAAAGCCGCCCCGCGCGCCGCGCCGCCGTTGCCCGCCAACAGCACCGTCGCGTTGGCCAGACGCATGTGACGGGAGAGCGGAACGATGACGCCGGGCACGTCCGTATTCGTCCCGCGCCACTTGCCGGCCTTGCGCCAGACGGTATTCACCGCGCCGATGCGCCGCGCCAGCGGGTCGGTGATATCCAAATAGCGCAGCACTTTTTGCTTGTGCGGAATGGTCACGCTGAAGCCCGCGATGGGCAACTTGTCGGCGAGAGCGAAGAAATCCTTCAACTGCGGCGGATGCACCAGAAACGGCAGATATACGGCGTCCATCCGTTTGGCCTGGAAGGCGCGGTTGTGTACCGCCGGCGAGATGGAATGGCGCACGGGGTCGGCGATGACGCCATAGACTTTGGCGTTGCGCGAAATTTTTTCGACGCGATAGATCTGACGCAAAGCTCGCGCGCACACCTGCCCCGCGGCGGTGCCTTCGGCCGCCACCGGCGCGGCATACGTATAGAGCCCGCCCCATAAGGTGGAGAGCACCCGCGTGGGAAAACCGGTTTCGCCCATCGACAGCACGATCAACGGCACGCGTGTGTGCGCGCGAGCGAGCGCGAGCAGACGCATGTTGTCGGTCGGCTTGCGCGCGGTGGTCACCAGTTTGTAGGCGTCCGCGGGAACGCGGGCCAACCGCCGCACCACTGGATCGAGCGCGGGCGTGCCGGCGTAGTTGTGATAGGAGATCACCATCCGGCATTTGGAACGCAACGCATCGAACGCGGCGAGCGCCAGTTCCGCGGTTTCAATTTCGACATCCACCGCGCGCGCGCCTTGCGCCACCACCGCATCGAGCAAACTCAACTGTTCCTCGACGCCGCCGTTGAAGCGGCCGCCGTTCTGATGGCGGCGGCAGGTGGCGAGAATAGTACAGTCGGGGCTTTCTTGGAGCAGAGTGCGAACGACCTTCACCCCCTGTTCCGGCGCGGACAGATAATCCAACCGGATTTCGAGAAATCGCTCTCCCGATTCGATTTCCTGCCGTGCATGCCGCAGCAACACCTCGGGCTCGGTGAATCCCAGGGCGATACAGATGGTGGGGAAAGAATGTCGCTGCGCCATGACGTTCAGCGAGGAGTTAGCATACCACGACGCGCGTGAAGTTGCGTGAACACTTGGGATGCATCCTGGGCCGGATCGCCGGGCCCAGCGCTAGTTGGCCCTTTTCTTGGCCCGGGCTTTGGTTGTGGCGCCGAGATTCAGACTCCTGAGTTGCGCCTTGGCTCTGGTGGCCTGCTCGGCGCGAGGATAGGCTTCGATGAGTTCCTGGAATTGACGCCCGCCCTCGGCACGCCGTCCCAATTTCACCAGCGACATGCCCTTCATGTACATGGCATCGCGAGTCTTGCTGTTTTCCGGATACCTCTCGAGCAACATGTCGAAGGCTTTCAAAGCGGGTTCGAAGTCGCCGTTCTGAAAGTAGATCTCACCAATCTGATACTGTGCGTTGGGCGCCGACTCGGTGCTGCCGAACAATCTGAGGTACTCGGCGAACTGCTGCAGCGCCAGTTCAAGATTGCCGGCGGACTTGTCGCGCATGGCATTCTGATAGAGACTTTCGGCCGACACGCCGGGCGCGCCGCCGCCCCCGGTGGACGAGGTGGGCGAACTCGGCGGAGGAGCGGGCGGCGCCTGCAGCGTTTTGATGGTGTTGCCGAGGTCCAGCATCTGTCGCTCCATCTTGCCCATCCGCGAGTTCATCTCGGTGACGGTTTCCTTCACGTATGAGAACTCGGTGGTCATCTGATCGATCTTGGTACCCACGCCGGCCACCGGGCCCACCACGCTCTTCTCCTGCTCCCGGAGACGGTCGCGCACGGAACTGTCCATCACCGCCACACCGGTGTTGATCTTGTTCACGGTTTCCAGGATCTGCTGGGTGAGCACCTTCAACGCGGTCATGCTCTCATCCAGCGTTTTGCGCATGCTCTTGACGTCATCCTGCAAAAGAGCGACATCGCGCTGCAAGTCCTGAACCTCGCGCTTCTGCGCCGCGCCGGGCAGCGCCAGAACCAAAGCGAGAAGCCAGATCCAGCACATGGGTTTCATGACTACCTCCACGAAAGACGAAGACCGGGGACGTTCTCCCCGTGTCACAGGGAGAGCCGCCCCACGGTCTTCGCGGAATCGACTGCCGTTTAACTTCTTACTGAGCCGAGAAGTGAGCGCGGCGGTTCTTCTGCCAGCACTCTTCGTTGGACTCGGTGCACTGCGGCCGCTCCTTGCCGTAGCTGATGTTCTTCAGCTTGTCGGCGGGAACGCCCAACTGAGCCAGGAAGTCCTTGGCGGAGGTTGCACGGCGATCGCCGAGGCCGAGGTTGTATTCGGCCGAACCGCGTTCGTCGCAATGGCCTTCCACCATGATCACGGCATCCGGAAAGTCCCTCAGGATAGCCTTCAGGGCATCGGCGTCGCGGGTGAGCGTCGCGCGGGCATCCTCGCGGATGTCGCTCTTGTCATAGTCGAAAAAGGCGTCCTGCACCTCGTTGGCCAGCCGTTCCTGCAGGGACTTCTGCGGGGGCGGCGGGGGCGGCGGCGCGGGCGCCGGTACGGTCACGGTAACGGTGGCCGTAGAGGTCTCGGTACCACCCGGGCCCTTGGCCGTCAGTGTGTAAGTGGTGGTGTCGCTCGGATAAACCTGGCGAGTGCCACTGACCGACACGGTACCGATACCCGGATCGATCGAAACATCCGTGGCATTCTCGGTCGCCCAACGCAGCGTGGACGACTGACCACGCTCGATGCTCGACGGTTCCGCGGCGAACGACGTGATGATCGGCTTGGCCGGAGGCGCTGGTGCTTCAACAGCCCTCGGCGGTGGGGGTGGCGGCGGCGCAGGCGCTTTCTTCTTGCAGCCGGCCGCAAAGAACAACAGGGTCAAACCCAATACCAGCAAAATGATCTTCTTCATAACTGTTCCTGAACTTCGCCTCCTGAAATCTCCATCTGACTGAAATTCAAATTACTGCTTGCCCCACACCGGCATGGTGTTGTTGCCTTGGGTGGTAAGCTGCTTAAGCTGTGTCCCATCCGCCAACATGGTCCAGATTTGAAACGATCCGGTCCGATTGGTCGAAAACACGATATGCCGGCCATCGGGCGCCCAACTAGGATTTTCGTTCCTGCCGGCGCCGTGCGTCAACTGATCGAACTGTCTGGTGGCAACATCCATGACGAAGATGTTCCAATTGCCCGGCTCGTAACCGCGAGTCCACTTGAACGCGAGGTGGCGTCCACCGGGATGCCAAGCCGGATTGCCGGCTTCGCCCTCGCCGCTGGTCAACCTTTCGACGTCCGTACCTTCCAAATTCATTCTATATATTTGCGGGCGTCCGGAGCGACCCGAAACAAAGGCAATCTCCTGCCCGGTGCGCGGGTTCGCCTTCGGTTCCACCTCGATGGCTCGCACCATCGAGATGCGCTTCAAGTTGCCGCCCGCCAAATCGCACATGTAGATCTGCGCATCCCTGCTCGCCAACGTCGACGAGAACAGCAGGGACTTGCCGTCCGGTGTAAAGTCCGGCGTCGCATTCATGGATGCGATCTGGTTAAAGAACGGAAGCTTCCGTCCCGTCTCCAATGAGTGTATCACTATAGCAGGAAACGTTTTGTAGAAGCTAGTGAAGGCCAGCCGGGTTCCGTCGGGCGAGACGGCCGGCATGGTTGAGATGGACCGATACGAAGTAACCTGTTTCTGGTTGGAGCCGTCGTAGTCCATGGACCAGATTTCTTTTATCCCTCGGCCGGTGCGGTTCGAGACGAAATAGATCTTAGAGCCCGCCAGGCCCTTGGCCCCAAACTGGCTGAGGATGTCGGCGGCGAACTCGCGCGCGATCTTGCGCGCGCCGTCGTCGTTGACGGTGCCGAAGTATACTTTGCCGAACACTTGCGCGCCCGAAATATCCGATCGCCCCACGTCGTAGAGCCAACCGAAAAGGACCAACTGCTCGGCTTGAATGGCCACGTAGCCCATCGCCAGATAGTTGGCGCTGACCGGGGGGCTCGGACCAGTCGGTGAGCCAGGGCCCCTGGCGAATAGGTCTCGGCGGCGCACCGCCCCGGCGGTTCTGGGCCGGAGCCGGGAGCGGCGGCTTGAAGTCCTGCGGCCGCTGCGGAACTTCGGTGGGGTAGAAGCTCTTGGGCGCCATCTTGAACAGGCCCGAATCCTGCACGTCGCCCCACAGCGTGGAGTTGAACACATCCATGAAGCGCTGCGATTCGCCGGCGCCGCGCAGATCGGGAATGGCCATGACGGCGCGCTCGTTCTTGAGAATCTTGATGACCACGTCGGGCTGTTGCCCGAAGGCAGTTGCGGCTGCCACGGCGGCCAGAAACAGGCTGACTTCAAATAGTTTTTTCATCTTTTCAACTGAAACCAGAATTCGATAGTTGCGAAGCGGCCCGTGTATCCGGCGGGCAACGGTGGAAACGGGCTGGCTTCCATGATGGCGCGCTGCGCGGAGAAATCCAGCGTGGAGGTTCCACTGCGCTGCAGAAGCCGAATGTTGCTCGCGGTACCGTCGCGCTGGATATCGAAGGTAACGATCACGGGCGGCGCGGTCTGCAAGCGCGGGTCCACGTCCTGCGTGCGCCATTTCTCGGAAACGCGCTGCCGCAGCAGGTCCACGTAGTAGCCGTACTGATTGCCGAAGGGCGAGCCGGCACCCACGCCCACGCCGCCGCTGCCCGACATGCCGCCGAACATGGTGGAGGACATGGCTTGGCCGGAACTCGAATAGAGCTGGTTGTTGCGCTGATTCGGACTCGAACGGTAGCGTTGATAGCTGGCCGAAACGTCGCTCAGCTTGCGCTTGGCGCGCTTGGTCTTGAGCGGGATGGCGTCGGGATCATCCGCGCGCTCGCGCTTCTTGACCTTCTCTTCCTTGGGTGGCTGTGGCACGTTGGATTCGGTATCGTTGGCCACGGGATTCACGGGACCGCCGCGGGAGGGAAGGGCGATCTGGCTCACCGGCGTGATGCCCACCACGCCGCCGCCACCGAGCGAATTCGGATCGCCCCACAAGATCTTGCCGCGCCCGGCGAGAGCGCCGTATCCGATCAGAAAGGCGAATGCCGCCACGTGCAGGCCGACGGAAGCATAGAAAGGCTTCTTGAGGGATTCGCTTTGATCGAGAATGTCGATGTGTGCGGACATCGGTCTAGGCGCGGTTAACGCCGTTTCTTGTCGGCCTCATCTTCCGGTCGCGTCACCACCTTCACGTCGATCTTGGCGGCGCCCAGTTCGCTGATCACCTGCGCGATGGGATCCCAGATGGTGGCCTTGTCGGCGCGCACGTACACGGAGTTGCTTTTCCGGAACCGCTGCCGGATTTCCGCAGCCAGATCGTTGATGTTTACGCTCTTATCGTTGAGATAGAGTTCGCCGGAGCGCGTGATGTTGACGACGGGCAATTCCTCGGCGCTTTCGCGAACCGTCTTCACCTTGGGCACTTCCACTTCCATGCCGAACTCCATGACGTTCGCCGTCAGCATGAAAATGATGAGCAGCACCAGCACCACGTCGACCAGCGGCACGATGTTGATCTCTCCCATCGCAGGGTTTCCGCGGAATCGCCCGCGGCCTCCACGCGCCCCGTTACTGAAAGAGAATGCCATGGGTTATGCCTCGAGGCTGCGCTCGGCCACGTTGAGGAACTCCATGGAGAAGTCCTCCATGCGCGCCCCCATTTCCCGGATGACGTGACCGAAGTAGTTGTAGAAGATGGCCGCGGGAATGGCCGCTCCGAGGCCCATGGCGGTGGCGATCAGCGCTTCGGAAATGCCGGGCGCCACCGCGCGCAGGCTGGCGCTGCCCGCCAACCCGAGCGCCTGGAAGGAATCGATGATGCCCATCACCGTACCCAGCAGTCCGACGAAGGGCGATACCGAGGCTACCGTCGCCAGCCAGTTCAGATTGCGCTCCAGCTTGGCCAACTCCTCGCTGGTACCTAACTGCAGGGCGCGCTCGATGGCCAGCGGATTGCGCAGTTTATGGTAGCTCTTCATCTGCCGCTCGACTTCCTCGTAGCCGAAATCAAACACGGCCACCAGGGGTGAGGCACGAAACTGTTCGGCGGTCACGGCCACGGTCTCGAGCGTCGGCGACTTGCGGAACGCGCGGATGAATTGAAGGTTGGCGTGGCGAGCCTGGCGGAAGGAATTCCACTTGCCGAAAATGATGGCCCAGCTCAACAGCGAGAAGGCCAGCAGAAACACCATGACCGCCATGGGAATCGGCTTGGCCCGGCTGACCATCTCCCACATATTCATTTGCAACAACAGCGCCAACACTGGGTGCGAAATCAAATCGTCTCCTCTCGCCTAAACTTCTATCATATGGCAGCGAGAGACCGCGCCGCCGCAAAACACCTAAACAAAAAGACGACGCTGGTTGGCGAATGGACGATTCAGTGCTCGAAAACTCGTATAATTGCCTCGGATGCTGGTTGAGCTGGTGATCGAAAACTACGCCGTCATCGAACAGCTTCGGGTGCGCTTCCACCCCGGGCTGAACCTGCTCACCGGCGAAACCGGAAGCGGCAAGTCCATCGTGGTGGGCGCACTGGGGTTGCTGCTGGGCGGACGCGCGTCGGCCGAAAGCGTTCGCACGGGAGCCGAGCGCGCGCGCGTCTCAGGGATTTTCGAGGCGCCCCAGAGCCGCGCCCTGCGCGAGGTACTGGAAGAAGCGGGACTCGCCTGCGAGGATGGCGAACTGCTGGTGGAACGCGAGGTTTTCGCCAACGGCAAGTCCCGCGCGTTTCTCGGCAGCCGTCCAGTGACTGCCGCGTTGCTCCGGGACGTGGCTCCGCACCTGGCCGATATTCACGGCCAACACGACCAGCAGCGCCTGTTCTCCGATGACGCGCAGCGCGAATTGCTCGACGAGTACGCGGGCCACGCGGATGCGCTGGCGGAAATCGCCGAAGTGTTTTCGCGCTGGCGCGCATGCGGAACAGAATTGGAGGCCCTGGAGAAGGCCGAGCAGGAGCGGTTGCGGCTGGCCGACTTGTGGAGCTTTCAGCGCCGCGAAATCGAGGCCGCGTCGCTCGCGGCGAATGAGGAGCAGGCGCTCGAGCAAGAGCGCCGCGTGTTGCAGAACGTCGCTCGCCTGCAGGAGGCCGCCAACACGGCCTACTCCGCGCTCTACGATTCGCCCGAATCCGCCTTCGCCGCGGTCCGCTCGGCCATCCGGCGCCTGGACGAGATCTGCCGCATCGACGCATCGCTGGCTGAAACGCTCGAAGCGCTGAAGCCCGCCGAGATCGCTATCGACGAAGCGTCCCACACCATCCGCGACTATCTGTCGCGCCTGGAGGCCGACCCCGCCCGGCTGGAAGCAGTCGAAGCGCGCCTCGCAATGATCGAGAAGTTGAAACGCAAGTACGGCCGTAGCGTCGAGGAAATTCTGGCGTATCTCGAGGAAGTGCGCGCCAATCTTGATGCCGCCGAATCCGCGGACCAGCGGCGCGAAGAGTTGCGCGCCGCGCGCGAGCGGCTGGCCGGGCACTACCAGCGGCTGGCCGAACACCTGTCGAGCCAGCGCCGCGAGGCCGCGCGCAAACTGGCCCGCAAGGTGGAGAGCGAACTTGCCACGCTGGCCATGGAAGGCAGCGTGTTCCGCATCGAACTCCAGAGCGCGGCCTGGAGCGTGCACGGCGCCGACACGGTGCGCTTTCTGGTTTCGCCCAACGCCGGGGAAGAGCCGCGCGCCATCGATAAAGTCGCATCCGGCGGTGAGATTTCGCGCATCGCGCTGGCGCTCAAGACCACCATCGCCGCAGCCGCGCGCGCCAGCCGCGAGAAGCGCCGCGCCACCACCACGCGTACGCTGGTCTTCGACGAAGTCGACGCCGGCATCGGCGGGCGCGCCGCCGAAACCGTGGGACGCCGGTTGAAGCAGTTGGCCTCCTCCGACCAGGTGCTCTGCGTCACGCACCTGCCGCAAATGGCCAGCTTCGCCGACCATCATTTCCGCGTCGAGAAGCGCGAAGCCGGCGCTCGTACCACGGCGTCCATCCAGGAACTCGACGCCGGCGCTCGCGTGCGCGAAATCGGCCGCATGCTTTCCGGCGAAAAGCTCACGCCGGAGGCGCTGCGCCATGCCGAGCAACTCATCAAGCTGAGCCAGGCGGAGTGAGGCGGCGCGGCCGTTTGCCTGGCACAAGCATTGTGATTACAATGTAACTACAGGAGGTTTTTGTATGCTGGTTGAACTTGTGCGCATTGGCAACTCCCGCGGCATTCGCATTCCCAAGCCCATGATCGAGCAGTGCGGATTCGGAGCGCGCGTGGATCTGCGCATCGAGCGCGACCGTTTGGTGGTAGCGCCCGACCATCCTCCGCGCTTTGGTTGGGCCGAAGCGTTCCGCGCCGCTGGCTCCTCCGCCAGCGACGAGACGCCGCTGGAAGCGGCGCCGTCGAACGACTTCGACCGCGAGGAGTGGCGGTGGTGAGACATCCGCGGCGGGATGAAGTGTACTTGGTGTCGCTCGATCCCACGCAAGGCTCGGAGATGCGCAAATCGCGTCCGTGCCTGGTCGTCTCGCCCAACGAGATGAACGTGCAACTCCGCACGATCATCGTCGCGCCAATGACAACAGTCGAGCGTCCCTATCCGACGCGTGTCCCAATCACTTTTCAGGGCAAGCGCGGACAAGTTGCTCTCGATCAAGTCCGAACGGTGGACCGGCTACGCCTGACGCGAAGACTGGGGACGATTTCCACGAAGACCGCGCAGGCTGTTTCATCCGTGCTTACGGAAATGTTCGCGCGCGAGTAGGCGCTCGTGGTTTCAGAGCTTCACTTCTACTAGCTCCAGCGCGTCCGCCGGGACTTCGCGGCGCTTGCCCCGGTAGACCAGCGAAAATGTTTCGCGGCGCTCGGAGAGATTCCACAACAGCACGCGGCGCGCGGTGGGAAGCCACGAGCACACCACCGGCTTTTCGTCTTCGACGAACGGCACGTCGTGGAGAGTTTTCCGCATCTGGCGCTTGAGCGCATAGAGATCGGCGAGCGTTTCCGGCACCGTTTTGCGCGTAACGGCGACGGCTGTTGAGCGGAACGAATCGGCGTCGGCGTCCGAGAGAAACGCCCAGCCCTGGCGCGGTGGCGCGTCGCAGACTTCGAACGGAACGCCTGAAGCGAGAAACAGGCTGTAGGGTTTGTCGTCGCCCACGTAACGCGCGGCTTCGCCCCACCAATGCTTGAACGGTCCGCGCGGCGTGTGGCCGGCCACGCCCGCGTGCAACGCAGCTTGCTTGCGCATAGCGGGCCCGAGCGTGTCCCAATGCGAGCGCGGAAACGGCGTGAGGCCACTCATCATCATGGTGTGGCGCACGTCGCTCAAGGTCGAGATGGCCAGCTTGGCGGCCATATTGGCCGCCGAAAGCCGGTCGGCCGGAAATGCCGTGGTCTCGCTATAGGCGCGCTCGGGCGGGGTGAAGCGGCGATGGAACAGCGAGCTGAACAACTCGTCGGTCTTACCCTTCACGGGGGCGAAGGATCTGTCGTCGAACATCAGTTCGCCGACGCGGAACGGCACCGCGCGGTAATCGTCGAGGCGAATGCCGGCCTTCTCAGCGCCCAGATACATCACCATAATGCCGAGCGCCAGATCCGGAGCGCCTTTCTGCATGGCGCGGAAACACTCGGAGAGTTGGCCGCAGGTGTAGTCGACCCAATTGCGCACCAGGGCGTTAAAGCGCCGCGCGCGCACGGCGTCCAGCAGTTCTTCGCGCGCCGAAGCCGCGTAGCCGTGACGTTGACGGAACTCCCCGATATGCGCGTCGCAGTAACACCCGCCGATAGTGCCGGGCCCTTGCGCAAGTCGAAAGTCGTCGTCCAGGAACACGCTGCGCACGCCGACCTCGGCAACGCGCCGGATGGCGTCGACGTTTTCCGCGGTGGCCGGAGGGTGCAGTGACGTGCCCCATTGCAGCTTGCCGTTGGCGCGAACGCCCGGCTTCCAATGCGGAGGAGGAATGAGCAGATCCTGTCCGCTCGTCGAGCCCAGCGAATTGCCCGGATGGCCGAGCGGGACGTGAATCACATGCGTGCGCAGGCCGGCGCGCTCCCACACCTTGCGCTGCGCGGCGATGCGCTCAGGTGTGAGGTACCAGTGCCCGTAAAGGAAGCCCGCGATCCAAACGTCCGTCACACCGGCGGCGCGCACGACGCCAGGGAATTCCGGATGGCCTTTGAGCGCTTCGTTCGAAACCGACAGATGGAAGCTCCGCGCTTTCGAAGGCGTTACCGCCGCCGCCAGAAACGCGCGCCGCGAAAAGAGCATATTACTTCTCCAGCAGAAAATTGCCCACGAACATCGAATCGATGCCCGAGGAGTAAAAGCTGCGCACAGCGTCGCGCGGCGTGCACACCAGCGGATCGCCGAACAGGTTGAACGAAGTATTGTAGAGCACCGGCAGTCCGGCGGCCTTACCCATGGCGTGCAGAAGCTGCCAGTAGAGCGGATTATCCTGGCGTGAAACCGTGTGCACGCGAATCATGTCGCCGGCGATGATGGCACCTTCGAACGTCTTGCGATGTTCGGGACGCACACGCCCCACGGTGGTGAGGAACCGGGCGTTGGGTCCGACTTCGAAGTATTCGGCGGCCAACTCCTCCGGCACCGATGCGGCGAACTTGCGGAACGGCTCGCGGCGCTTGATGTAGATGTTGAGATTTTCGGTCGAGTAGGAGTTGAGCGGCGAGGCGAGAATGCTGCGATTGCCCAGCGCGCGCGCGCCGAACTCCATGCGGCCATGCATCCAGGCGACAATCTTCAGGTCGTTCAAATCGCGCACGGCCGTGTCGATCAACTCGCCGGTGGTGAGCAGATATCGGAACCGCAGTTTGCAGTTTTCGAGCACCTGTTTGATCTGCTCGGCGGTGAAGCTGGGCCCCAGGCAGAAATCACCCAAGCCGCAACGCTCCGTGCGGCCGTACACATTGTGCCACGCATGGAACACCGCGCCCAAGGCGGTGCCGGCGTTGCCGGCGGCGGGCTGCACGAATACGTTCTTCCATTTCGTGGAGCGTTCCAGCGCCGCCACCAGCAGCGTGTTCAACGCCAGACCGCCGGCCAGGGCCAGATTCTCGCCGCTGCCGGCCATCTCTAGAACGACGGCTTCGATGGCGCTCTGCAGCGCGCGCGCCAGCGCGGCCCGGCGCTCTTCCGGAACCGCGGAGCGATCCTTCAATCCCAGCCGCCGGTAGAAGTGCGAGCTGAACCCGCCGTGGCCGACGCGCTCGGCGTCGAAAAACGTGCGGTCCAGCCGGGGCCACTCCCCGTTGGCCATGAGGAGCATTTCCTGGAACAAGCCGCTCAGGCTATCGTCGCCGAAGGTCGACAACCACTGCACTTTGTGCTCATCGGCGCGGGGCTCAAAGCCGAGCAGTTCGGTGACGCGGCCGTACAGTTCGCCGAGTGAATCCGGATAGTAGAGCTCGCGCTCAACATGCAGAGCGTTGCCGCGAGCGCGCCAACGCGCGCCGCAGCGGAAATCGCCCGCGCGGTCGAGCGTCAGCACGGTGGCTTCCTCGAACGGAGAGGGGAAGTAGGCCGACGCGGCGTGCGCGGCGTGATGTTCGACGGCGACAACCTGGCTCGACGGAAACTCCGCGCGAAGTTCGAAGTGCAGAGCCGTCTCCGGTCCTGTCGCGACAGGCCGCACAAGGGCCACGCAATCCACACCGTCCGGCGCGACGCCCGCCTGACGCAGGCACTCCGCAATGGCGGCCTCGGGCAACTCACCCGGGCGATAGTGCCGCGCAAGTTTCTTCTCTTCGGCGGCCGCGACCAGGCGGCCGTCTTTCAGGATGGCGGCGGCGGGATCGTTGAGAAGCCCGCCGATTCCCAGGATGGTCATTAGTCGGAGCTACCTCTTTTCCTTTTGGGCCTTCTCGATCTTCGCCCAACTGTCGCGAAGCTGCACGGTCCGGTTGAAGACCAGCTTATCCGGAGTCGAATCCTGATCCACCGCGAAGTATCCCAAACGCTCGAATTGGTAGCGGCTGCCCACGGCGGCTGCCAGGCCCGGTTCGACCTTGCAGGCCGGCACCACTTCGAGCGAGTTCGGATTGAGGTACGCGGTGAACTCCACTCCATCGCTTTCGTCGCTCGGATTTTCTCGTGTAAAGAGCTTGTCGTACAGGCGCACTTCGGCGTCCACGGCGTGTTGGGCCGACACCCAATGGATGGTCGACTTCACCTTGCGTCCATCGGGAGCGTTACCGCCCCGGGTGGCCGGATCGTAGGTGCAATGCAACTCGACGATCTCGCCGGTCGCGGGATCTTTCACCACGCCGGTGCAGGTGATGAAGTAGGCGTAACGCAGCCGCACTTCGCGGCCCGGGGACAAGCGGAAGTACTGTTTGGGCGGAGCCTCGCGGAAGTCGTCCTGTTCGATGTAGAGGACCCGCGAGAACGGAACCTTGCGCGTGCCGGCGTTCGCGTCTTCCGGATTATTGATCGCCTCCAACTCCTCAACCTGGCCTTCGGGATAGTTGTCGATGACGACTTTCAGCGGCCGCATCACCGCCATGGCGCGCGGCGCGCGTTTGTTCAAGTCCTCGCGCACGAAGTGTTCAAGCAAGGAGAATTCGATAATGCCGTTGAACTTGGCCACTCCGATGCGTTCGCAGAAATTGCGGATGGCTTCCGGCGTGTAGCCGCGCCGGCGGATGCCGCTGATGGTGGGCATGCGCGGATCGTCCCAGCCGGTGACGTAACCCTTCTGCACCAGCGTGAGCAATTTACGTTTGCTCAAGATGGTGTAGTCCAGGTTGAGCCGCGCGAACTCAATCTGCCGCGGATGGTAGATGCCCAACTGCTCGACGTACCAATCGTAGAGCGGCCGGTGATCCTCGAACTCGAGCGTGCAGATGGAATGCGTGATCCTCTCGATCGAATCCGATTGTCCGTGCGTGTAGTCGTACATCGGATAGATGCACCACTGGCCGCCGGTGCGGTGATGCTCGGCGTGCAGGATGCGGTACATCACCGGGTCGCGCATATTGAGGTTGGGCGACGCCATGTCGATCTTCGCGCGCAGCGTGCGCGAGCCGTCGGGAAACTCCCCGGCCTTCATGCGCGCGAACAACTCCAGATTCTCCTCAATCGAGCGGTTGCGGTAAGGGCTCTCGCGCCCCGGCTCGGTGAGCGTACCGCGATACTGGCGCACTTCGTCGCCCGTTAGGTCGCAGACATAGGCATTGCCGGACTTGATCAACTGCACAGCCCATTCGTACAACTGTTCGAAGTAGTCGGAGGCGTAGAACAGCCGGTCCTCCCAATCGAAGCCCAGCCAGCGCACATCTTCGATGATCGATTCGACGTACTCGAGCTCCTCCTTGCACGGATTGGTGTCGTCGAAGCGGAGGTTGCACTTGCCGCCGAATTCGAGCGCCAGGCCGAAGTTCATGCAGATGGATTTCGCGTGGCCGATGTGCAGATAACCGTTCGGCTCCGGAGGGAAGCGCGTGTGCACGCGCCCACCGTATTTGTTGGTTGTCAGATCCTCGAGAATGATGTCCCGTACAAAATGAGATGGGACGGCAGGCTCGGCGGCGTCGCGGCTATTTGGCGTACTCATATCTCTTTCAGCTTCTCAATGGCTTTTTCTAATCGTGCGAGGCAGGTTTCCCGCCCCAGCACCAAGATGGTTTCAAACAGCGGCGGCGCCGCCTTGCGGCCGCACACAGCCACTCGAATCGGTTGGAACATCTGCCCGGTCTTGATCTTCAGCCCCTCGGCTTCGCTCGCGCAGGGCGGCTTCCAGCGCCGTCAGGTTGAATTCGGTTTCGGCCAGGCGCGCGCGCGCCCGTTCGAGCACGGTTCGCGCCAGCGCCGCATCCGCTTTCGGCGGAATCAATTCGGCCGGATTGTACGGCGGCAGCTCGTCGAGGAAGAAGAAATCCGCCGCGCGCGCTACGTCGCGCAACGTCGTGATGCGTTCCCGAATCAGCGGAGTGATGGGGAGCAACCGGTCGTAGCTCGAGTCGAAGCCCGCCCCGGCAACGTACGGCAGCAGGCGCCGGGTCAACTCTTCGACGCTCAACTCGCGAATGTAGCAGCCGTTCAGGTGATCCAGTTTTTCGTAGTTCCACACAGCCGGAGATGCGTTCACGCGCTCCAGCGTAAAGCGCTCGATCAACTCCTGGCGGCTCATGATCTCGGTCTTGTCGTCGAAACTCCAACCGACCAGGGCCAGGTAGTTGATCATGGCCTCGCTCAGGTAGCCGGCTTCCTGAAATGTGCGAACGAAGACGGGCAGCACGCGGCCGTCCGGCGCGCGATCCTCGCGCTTGCTCATCTTGCCCTTGCCGGTGGGATTCAGAATCAGGGGCAAGTGCGCCATCACCGGCGGCTTCCAGCCGAAAGCGGCGTAGAGATGCGCGTGCAGCGGCAGGCTGTTCACCCACTCGTCGCCGCGCAAGATGTGGGTGATCTCCATCAGATGGTCGTCGATGACGTTGGCCATGTGATAGGTGGGAATGCCGTCGGACTTCATCAGCACCGTGTCTTGCAGAATGGTGTGCTGGAACGTGATGTCGCCGCGGATCAGATCGTGCACCGTAATCTCGCCGTCCAAAGGCATCTTGAAGCGCACGGTGTGGCGCTCGCCGGAGGCGGCGCGCCGCGCGGACTCCGCCGCATCGAGCGCGCGGCAGTGCCGGTCGTAGCCGGGGTTCAGCCCTTTTTGTTGAAGCTCCTTCGAAACCGTCTCCATGCGCTCGGCCGTGCAAAAGCAGTGGTAGGCCAGACCGGCGTCGAGCAACTGCCGGCAGTAGCGCTGGTAAATGTCCAGGCGTTCGGTCTGGACATAAGGACCGTAGTCGCCGCCCACCTCGGGGCCTTCATCCCAATCGAGTCCCAGATACCGAAGTCCGTTTAACAGCCAGCCGAGAGCTTGCGGATTGTAACGCTTCTGGTCGGTGTCCTCGATGCGCAGGATGAACTTGCCCCCCGTGTGGCGGGCAAACAGATAGTTGAACAGCGCCGTCCGCGCTCCGCCCACGTGAAAATCGCCGGTGGGGCTGGGGGCGTAGCGTACGCGTACAGAATTGGCAGACGTCGTCATGCGGGAAATTCCAGTATATCGAGAACGCGCTCTCGAGCGCCGGACGACGGCTTTCCGTCCCCCCCAGCGAAACCGTCCCACCCCTTCGCTAATATAGTGTTGAGTCCAAGATGCCTACCGCACGCTCTATTTTCCTGCCCTTGATGGTGGCTCTCGCCGCGGCCGCTTTCGCCGGAGTTTCCCAAACTTACCAGCAGTTTCAGGATCCCCCGAAAACCTATTCGATCCGGCCCTTCTGGTTCTGGAATGGCGCGCTCAACGAGAAAGAAGTGGATCGGCAGATCCGCGAGATGGTCTCGCAGCACGTCTACGGCGCTTACGCGCATAACCGCACCGGTCTGGAGACGCCGTATCTCTCCGACGAGTACTTCCGGATCGTGAAGTCGGCTTATGAGTCTTCGCGCAAGCACGGCTTCCTGTTCGGTGTGGTCGACGAGTACGAATGGCCGGGTGGGGAAGCGCGCGATCCGTGGCGGCCGGGCCTGGGCAGCCGCGTCATCGAGCGCAATCCGGATTTCCGCATGCGCAGCCTGTGGTTCACCTCGAAAGAAATTGAAGGTCCAGGACGCATCGAAATCACCGGCGTGAAGAACTACCAGTTCGCGGTGGCGGCGCGGGTCACCGGCCCGAGCGCGATGGACGGCGACTCCCTCAAGGTGGTTGAGGGCGACGCGGCCCACGGATCGGTGGCCTGGACCGCGCCCCAAGGCAAGTGGCGTTTGATGGCCTTCTATCTGGAACCGAGCCAGGGCCGCGACGGCGGCCTGGTGGACCTGATGAGCCACGACGCCATCCGCACCTGGATCGACGAAGTCCACGAGAAGTACTACAAGCTCGGACCCGAGTACTTCGGCACCACCATCGACAGCTTCTACAGCGACCACGAAGGCGACTACGGCCGGCGCATCGCCTGGACGCCCAAGTTCTTCGAGACCTTCCAGAAGATGAAGGGCTACGACATGCGGCCCTACCTGCCCGCGCTGATGTTCGACAGCGGAAAGATCACGCCCAAGGTGCGCTGCGACTATCTGGACGTGGTGAGCGAACTTTACACCAACAGCTACTTCAAACAGGTGGCCGACTGGTGCGAGCGGCACAACATCAAGATCTCGGGCCACGTTTGGGAAGAGAATCTCATCAGCGAAGCCGCCGCCGTGGGCGACTTGCAGCGCATCATGCGCGCCTGGCCGTGGCCGGGCGTCGACTCGCTGCACGATCTGGGACGCTGGCCGCGCGATCTGAAAGCGGCCGGCTCGGTGGCACATTTCCGCGGCACGCGTTTCACGGTGGAAAACCAGGGCGTGCAAGGCGGCGAATCCTATCTGGACATGCAGAAGATGCGTCTGGGAACCAACATGCTGGGCGTGTGGGGCACCAGCCTGTTCATCCCCCACGCCTTCAACTACCATCCTTCGCGCATCGAGTTTCCGAGCGACTGGTTCTTCCATCAGCCCTATTGGAAGTACTTTAAGCACTACGCCGATTACGCGCGCCGCATCGCCTACATGAACGACGGCGGACGCCACTACGCCGGCATCCTGCTTTTCCAGCCCACCGAGACGGCCTGGGCCAACGCCGAGACGAACTTCGCGCCGGTGCCGGATTGGGATTCGAACCCGCTGCCCAAAATCAACCTCTACTACGGCGACCTGATGAACCGCATGGCGCAGGAGCTGCGGGATTTCGACGTGGCGGATTCCTACTTCCTTAATCAAGCCAAGCTGGACGGTAAGGCGCTCACGCTGGCCAACGAATCGTATCGCGTGGTGGTGCTGCCTCCGTTGACCACTGTGCGGCGCGCCACCATGCGCAAGCTGCGCGAGTTCTATGAACGGGGCGGCGTAGTGGTGGCCGTGAACATGCTCCCCACCGATTCCATGGAAGAAGGCCGCCACGACGCGCAGGTCATGGCGGACGTGAAAGCCATTTTCGGTA
This sequence comes from Terriglobales bacterium, assembly GCA_963745655.1. Classification (GTDB taxonomy): domain Bacteria; phylum Acidobacteriota; class Terriglobia; order Bryobacterales; family Bryobacteraceae; genus JAJFUV01. The sequence continues at coordinate 61,077 of CAVUYK010000003.1, forward strand.
CGGTGGGCGCGCAAGCCTTCGCCGCGCAGGCGAACGGGGCCGGCGGGAAAGCGTATTTCATTCGCGACAACATTGAGGAGTTATTCCCCGTCCTGGATGCGAACCTGAAGCGCGACGTGAAGGTGGTTGCGGGCGGGTCCCAGCACTTGGGCGCGCTGCACCGCGCCAAGGGCGGGCTGGAATACTACTGGCTGGTGAACGACAGCGCCGCGCCGCGCGATGTGACCGTGGCTCTCGCCGTGAAGGGTGTGCCGGAGAAGTGGGATGCCGCGACGGGCAATCGCGAGGCGCTCGAATCGCGCGCGACACCCGAGGGCACCGAAGTGAAACTGCACTTCGACGCCTGGGACGCCTACTACGTTGTGTTCGGCAATCCGGAGGCGAAGGTGAAAGCGCCCGAAGCTCCCTACCAGAAGCTGGACGACCTCGCGCTCGCGGGCGAGTGGAAACTGACGCCGGAGAAGACGCAGGTAGCGGCACCTTACGGGAAGCGCTTCCAGCAGGTGTGGGACGGATTGGGTGAGACCAAGGGCTTCACGGACGTGGACCACGACGATGCCCGCTGGATGGACGATTGGCTCAGCCGCGAACGTCAAACCGTGCGCGAGTGGTGGCTGGTGGGGCCATTTCCGAACGAAGATCACGCGGGCTGCTATGGCTCCTTCCCGCCGGAGAGCAATCCGGATCCCAAGGCCACCTACGGCGAATACAAGTGGAAGCGCTACAACTCGCCCACCATGTATGTGGATCTTTATTCGGCGCTTGGTATGGCCCTGAATTCGAACGGCACGGCCTACGCGCTCACTTGGGTGCACTCCCCCACGGCTCGCGAAGTGGAATTCCGCGTGACGGCGAATAATAACGCCCATCTCTGGGTGAACGGCAAGAAGCTGCTGGATTGGCATATTCACCCCTGGTACTACGAAATGCGCGAAGACTTCTCTCTGTCGCGCAAGGCGCGGTTGGAGGCGGGCTGGAACCCCATCCTGTTGAAAGTCTCGCGTTTCCGCCGGGGCACGTTCTCCTTCATGGTGCGGGCCACCGATAGCGCCGGCAACAACATGGCCGACCTGGTGTTCAGCCCCGACAAAGTCCTGCGCGCCGCCGGCAGCACCTATCTGAACGTGTGGTACCGCATTCCGGTGCCGGCGACGGCCACCGCCGTCGAGTTGCCGCGCTTCCGCAAGCCGTACACCGCCTGGTACAACGGGCTGAAGCTCGCGCCGGACGCCCAGGGTCGCGCGACGCTGCCCACTGCGGCCGAAGGCGAAAGCAACGTCCTGACCATGAAGCTTGTCGCGGGCGACGAATTCCAGGACGCGCCCAAGTTCACGCTCGGCTCGGCCAGGACCAAGCTGGGCTCGTGGCTCGATCGCGGGCTGCCTTACTACTCGGGTAGCGCCGCTTACGAGAAGGAGTTCGAAATCCCGGTCACGTACGCCGGCCGCAAGCTCACGCTCGATTGCGGCGAAGTGGGCGTCGTGGCGGAAGTCTGGGTGAACGGCAAGCCGGCCGGCACGCGCGTTTGGCTGCCGTTTGCTTTCGACATTACGGATTTGGTGAAGCCGGGCAAGAACACGGTGAAGATTCTGGTGACCAACACCATGGAGAACGAGCGCGCCGTGGACAATCGCGCGCGCAAGTTGCCGCGCCTGGCCCACAGCGGATTGATCGGTCCGGTTTCGATTCGCGCCGGTGCCCCGGTGGCTACCCGGTAGCGGCGGCGCGAGCGATGGGCAGCCATTCGCTCTCCTGGTGAAAGAGACGCAGGGCGAACAACGCGCTTTCGGTGTAGTAGCTGGCCAGCAACGGGCTGATTCGGAACAGCGCGTCGAGTTGACGGCGGACCTGCTTCTGGTCTTTCACGGCTAGCGGACCGCCCAACTCTTTCTGCCCGCTTTCATGTAACCTCGCAAGGAGTGCTCGAACAGGCGCTCGGCAACATGGGTGGCGACACCCGTCTCCAGTCCCGCGCCCTTCAGGCACTCGATGGCGGCGGCGGCCAGGGGAGTGAAAAGGCTGGTGGCGAAGACCAGTCCGGCCAGAAACAGGTCCTTGGTGCCCGGTGCGATGATAACAACTCGCGTGCGGCCGTCCTCCACCAGCAACCGCGCGGCGCGCACGGCGCGCGCATCACCCTCCACCACGAAGCGCTGCTCGTCGAATCCGTCTATGGGCGCCAGGGTCGCGACCGAAGCTCCCGCCGCAGTCAGCGGTTCCAGCGCGGCGCTCGATAACGCGGCGTCGCAGAGCAAAACCGTCTTGCCGCGCCAGTTGGCGCCGGTCGCAAGCATATGCTCCAAGGCGTGCGCGAGGTGTTCGGCGGGAAGATAAATGACGATGACGCGGGCGTCGGTTATGCTCTTGTAAGTCGCGTACCGGACGGCCGGCGTGAATGGCATTCACGATGCGGCTGGCCACTCGGATAGAGGCCGCTTTCACGGGTCCAATGCGCTCGCGCAGGCGCGGCAGCCGGACCAGAAACGATCTGCTAACCGGTCCCGCCGCCACCAGGGCGATCAACTGCGACTTCGCCATAAACCTCCCGTTTCCTCCAGGCTTTGATGCGATCGCGCAGTTCGGCCGCGCGCTCAAATTCGAACTTACGCGCGGCTTCCTTCATCTGTTGCTCGAGTTCGGCAAGCAGCTTCTCGCGTTTTTCCGGACTCAGTGCGGCGAGGTCCTCGCACTCCTCCTCGGTGGACACAGTAACATAATCGCCCTCGGCGATGGCGATCAGGCTCATATCGATAGGTTTGACGATGCTCTGCGGCGTGATGTCATTCTCTTCGTTGTAGAGGGCCTGGATTGAGCGTCGCCGATTGGTTTCGTCGATGGCCTGCCGCATGCTGCCGGTCATGTGTTCGGCGTAGAGAATCGCCATGCCGTTGATATGGCGCGCCGCGCGCCCCATGGTCTGGATGAGCGCGCCGGCGGAGCGCAGGAAGCCCTCCTTGTCGGCGTCCAGAATCGCCACCAGCGAGACCTCGGGCAGGTCCAGCCCCTCGCGCAGAAGATTTACTCCGATGAGCGCTTCGAATTCGCCGCGGCGCAACTGGCGCAAAATCTTGATGCGGTCCAGTGTGGCGATTTCGGAATGCAGGTAGGCGCACTTCACGCCGGCTTCGATGAGATACTCGGAGAGATCCTCGGCCATGCGTTTGGTCAGTGTGGTGACCAGAACGCGCTCGTGGCGCTCCCGGCGGGCGCGAATTTCGCCGAGCAGATCGTCCACCTGCCCGCGAATGGGCCTTATTTCGACTTTCGGATCGATCAATCCGGTGGGCCGGATGATCTGCTCGACCACCACGCCGGCCGCGCGCGTCAGTTCGTACGGCCCCGGCGTCGCCGAGACGTAAACCACCTGGTTGACGCGGTTCTCGAATTCCTCGAAGGTCAAGGGCCGGTTGTCGAGCGCGCTGGGCAGGCGGAACCCGAACGACACCAGCGTCTCCTTGCGCGAACGGTCGCCGTGGGACATGCCGCGAATCTGTGGAACCGTCTGATGGCTTTCGTCGATGAACAGGAGCGAGTCCTGCGGCAGGTAGTCGAGCAGCGTGGGCGGCGCTTCGCCCGGCAGGCGGCCCGAGAAATGCCTCGAGTAGTTTTCGATGCCGTGGCAGTAGCCGATCTGGCGCATCATTTCCAGATCGAACATGGTGCGTTGATAGAGACGCTGTGCCTCGACGAGTTTGTTCTGCTTCTCCAGCTCACTGCGCCACCAGAGGAGTTCGCGCTCGATGCTCCGCGCGGCCTGCTCGCGAGTCTCCTCGCTCATCACGTAGTGGCTCTTGGGATAGATGGGCAGCCGCAGGTAGGATTGACGCACCTGGCCGGTCAGCGGGTCGATCTGATAGAGATTCTCGATCTCGTCGCCCCAGAGTTCGATGCGGCAGGCGTAATCGTCGTAAGTCGGATAGACCTCGATCACGTCGCCACGCACGCGGAAGGTGCCGCGCTTGAAATCGGTGTCGTTGCGCTCGTAGAGAATTTCAACCAGCTTCGCCAGGATCGCTTCGCGTGCGATCTTCTGGCCCTTTTCAAGCATCAACAGCATGCCGTAGTAAGCTTCGGGCGAACCCAACCCGTAGATGCAGCTCACGCTGGCGACGATGACGCAATCGCGGCGCTCGAAAAGCGAGCGCGTGGCCGCCATGCGCAGCTTGTCGAGTTCCTCGTTGACGGTGGCTTCCTTCTCGATATAAACATTGCTCGAGGGGAGGTAGGCTTCCGGCTGATAGTAGTCGTAATAGCTGACGAAATACTCGACGGCGTTGGAGGGAAAGTACGTCCTGAACTCGTGGTAGAGCTGTGCGGCCAGCGTCTTGTTGTGCGCCAGAACCAGGGCCGGGCGCCCCGCCTTCTCGATGACCTTGGCCATGGTGAAGGTCTTGCCGGAGCCCGTGACGCCCAGCAGAACCTGGTGGCGCTGGCCGTCGCGCACGCCGCGCGAGAGCTGCTCGATGGCCTGCTCCTGGTCACCCCGGGGACGGTAATCGACGACGAGATGAAAACTCATCGTCCTCAGTGTGGCATACCGAAGGCGCGGCGCAAATGTTCGCGCTCGGCGTTGAATTCGCAACCCACCAGGGCGATGACGACCATCACGTACATCCACACCAGCAGCGCGACAACCGCGCCCACGCTGCCGTACAAAACGTTGTAGTTGCCGATGTAGCGCACGTACCAGGCGAATACCGACGTGGCGCCCAACCAAATGAACGTGGCCAGAATGGCTCCGGGCCACACGGCGCGCCACCTCTGCGGACGGTTCGGCCCGAAGTAATACATGGTGGCGGTGACGAACACAGTGGAGGCGAAGGCGATGAGAAAACGCATCACCCGGCCGACCAAAGCCACGCCGCCCGCCAGAGGCGCGCTGGTGGGGACCAGGCCGATGGCGCGCAGCGCCGCCTGCTCCGTGCGATCGCCGAAGACGATCAGCGCGGATGCGCCCAAGGCCGGCAGCACGCCGCAAAACACCAGCAGGATGCCGACCAGGCGCTGCTTCAGGAACGGCCGCCCGCACGGCACGCGGTAGGTGGCGTCGAATCCTTCCATCAGGCTGGTGGTGAGCCCGCTGGCGGCCCACAGCGAAAGTAAACCGGCGAACACCAGCAGCGATACGGGACGCGCGCCACGCACGGTGAACTGGCGCATCACCAATTCCTCGGTCCCGGGCGGGACTAACTTCGAACAGGAAACGGGAGATTCTCCGCGAGACCGATTCCGCGTTGGCCTGCACCAGTATGGTGGCCGTGACGGTCAACACGGGAAAGAACGAGAGCAGCGCCGAATAGGCCGCCGCTTTCGCAATGCCCAGGCAGCCGTCTTCCCACGCGCGCACGAGCGAGCGGCGCAGAAGCCACCAGAAGGTATGGCCCCAAAACCTCATACGGCCTCGACCGTTCTCTCGCGGCGGTTGCGCGCGAGCGCCACCAGCGGCGCGGTCCACGCGAGGGCGCTAATCGCCGCTATGGCACGCTGCCCGGCGGTGCCGCCGTAATGCAGCCGGATTTTCGCGCCTTCCCCGGATTCGGCATGGACGAACATGAATCCCATTTTGCCGCGTTCGACCGCCAGGCGCGGCCGTGAGGCGTCGTCCATGACCGCGACGAAGCGCGCGATGGTCCGGTAGCCGCCCTCGATGGAATCCCGGTCCGGCGTCTCAGCGCGTTGAAACAGCAAAGTGTCGATCCGCGCGCTGACGGCGAACCCCATCAGCGCGAAAATCGCGTGGAGAATCCAGCCGCGCGACTTCAGGCCGCCTGCTCGCGTTTCCTTTTTCATTCCCAGATCAGCAGCGCCACCGCGGTTAACATTGCCAGCGAGCTGACGACGCGGCCGATCTTATTGCCGCGCGGCAGCTCGAACACCAGCCGGATGTCATGCTCGCCGGCGGTGGTTCGATGAGCATGAAACCCTTCACGTCCTTTCGAATCGGCAACCGGCGCCCGTCCACGTATGCGCGCCAATAAGGGTCCCAGCTTACCAGAACCGTCAGCGCGTGTCCCGATCGGGTCGCGGCGCGGACGTGAAGCTCGTCCGTGCCCCACCACTTCGAGGTCGCCCGCGAATCGGGACCTTATCTCGAGAGCCGCCGCATAGGCGCTAGTCGTGGCACGTTCGTTTGCCTGCGTGTACACCGGAATCCACGCCACGCGTATGGCCGCACCCCCTCACCGGGCCGTAAACGCCCACCATGCCCGGGCAACAGAAGAACGCCACGTGGATGCAGTACACCTTCACCGGCGTATGGGGAGAGAACTTGCGCAGCGCCGCAATCCCGAATCGATCAACAACGTTGCCCCAATGCCCCGCGACGTTTGAAAGCCGCCGCGCTGAGGACGATCCAAGCGAGACCTCCTAACAGCGCCGACCAGCAGACCGCGGAAGCTACTAACAACTCCGTGCCGCCGTAATAAGCGATCTCCACCTTGCACGGCCCAACGCAATCCGGGAGCACCGCGAGCTGACCGAGATTGTCGCGCAGAATCCGGCACGGCCGGCCGTTCGCGGTCGCGGTCCAGGCCGGATGGTAGCTGACCTGGACGGACAGAATCTGGCCCCGCTGGAGAGACGCCGAGATAGCCGCGGAGTGTTGATTCAGCCAGGCCATGGTGGCAAGCGGAAGCGCGGGATCGTCCAGGGCGCGGAGGTAAGGGCGGATCGGCTCCACATCGAGCGTGCTCGAAGGTGCCCGCGCGGGTAGATCGGCCAGCCGGACAACGTGCGCCAAAGATTGGGACCGTCGTGGTATCCCATAGATGACGTCATCTCCGTCGCGCCAAATTTCGGGAAGGAGGCCGTCGAATTTCTTCGGATTGCGGAACGGCTTGTAAGCCTCCTCGCTGTTCGGACCGCTTACGCCGACCGCACCCACACCGAAGGCTTTCAATAGCGTCACTGCGATGGCGCCCTCGTTCGCTCCGGCGCCATCGCCGCTGAAAATCTGATAGAGGGTGTGACTAACGAAGGGATTCACTACGGCCTGGTAGTAGCCGCCGTTGAATTGAGGTGTATCCGAAAACACATTCAGGAAGAAGCCTACCGAGCCAGGCGCCAAGACGCGCTGGCCTTTCAGGTTCTCGGAAATCCATTTCGCTTCGCGGTACTCGATGGTCCGGTGAACGTCGATGGCGTGAAACATTCTTCTGGCATTCGCGCTGTAACGCACCGCGCCGTATACGCTGAGCGCGAGAATCGCGCAGGCGGCCGCGACGCGCGTGCGCCGCGGCGTCAAGTCCAGAATCGACTTCGCGCCAAAACTCACCGCGAGCGCGATCCCCATCTCCATTTCGAGGTGCAGGCGCGTGGCTTGATGCAGGATGGCTATGCCACGCCACTCCGCCGCGAGCGTCAGATAAGCTATGGCGAACAGAAAGAGGGCGGAGAAGGCCAGGGCGGATGGCGTCCGGCTGAGCCGAAGCAACTTATACAGCGCGAAAAACAGTAGCGCGCCAATCAGAATAGCCATGGGCCGCCCCAAAGTTTCCGCGGATCCGGTCGCCAGTGTCTCTCCAGCGAATGTGGTCATGATCGTGGAGGGCAGGAGCCACGGGCACGCGATCGCATAAGCCCCTAGGCCGAGCCCGATCGCGGCCAGCCATTTCCAGAACCCGGCCGAATCCGCCGAGACCAGCAGCCACGCGAGTGCGGCGAGCGCCAGCGCGAAGGCGCCGAGCCAGTTTGTGAGAGCCGTAGCTGCGAGTCCCACGGCCGCCATGGCCCACCACAATGGCTTGCGCTTTTCAAAAGCCAGGATGAGCAAGAGAAGCGCCAGCGGGAGCAGCGTCACGGCAGCGATGTGCGGGCCTTCGCCGTACCTAACCAGCACTTGCAGGCGCCTCGCGTGCCAGAAACCGCCCGCATCGCGCGACACCGCCGGAATCAGCAACGTGGAGGAGGAACTGAAGGAATAGACCAGCGCGGCGGCGGAACTGTACCAGCGGGAGCCGCTGAGCTTGAACGCCAAAAGAAAGAGGGTGACCGGCCCCAGGGCATAGAGTATGGCCGTGAGGGCGTGATAGGCGCGGGGCGTCGCAAGGTCGCACAACCCGGCCACGGCGGCCACCAGAAAGGGATGCACCGGAGGATATGTATTCTGGAAAGGCACGCCGTTGTACCACAGCGGGAACCAGTATAGGTCTCCCCAGTGGTTGAGAACGAAACGGCCGAGGGCAATATGAGTGCCCTCGATCGAATACATCTGGTTGATGAAATCCGAAAACAACAGGGTTTTCGCGACCCACAGGTTTACAACGAACAGACTCGCGGCGATGCAAGCTGTTTTCAGGCGCTGAGACATAACTTTGGTCTTATCCAATCAGAACCAACGACAGTCCATAGGATCCAACCCTCGGCGGGCGCTCCGTCATTTAGACCATAGGCGAAATTATCTCCTAAACCGGGCACGATAACCAATTGTTCCGATTCCCTTTGGTGCGGCGGGCGTGGGTGTCGGGCACCACTCAGGCGCCGAAGGCCCCGTAAGGGAGTTCGAGCGCCGGACCGCCGGACGGATCAAGAGCGTTTCTCCGCGCGACGCGCGACGACGACGAAGTGATAGGCGAACAATTTCTTCAAGCGCGCGGCAAGCGAATACATGCTTTCCATCCCGCCCACGAGGGCCGTTTGGGCGAGGCGTGGAAACACCCGCCGAAGGGACCCGTGGTGAGTCGCGCGCTTTCCATGCGGAACCTCGCCTTCTCGAACAGTTCCACCCAGTCGCGCCAGGTTTAGCAGTGCAGGTGCGTCCGGTCGAACAAGCCGCGCCCGTGAGCAGGGAATCGCCCCATCAGAATATTGAGATGGAAGTACAGATTGCCGCTGTTGGGCAGGGACGCGACCAGGCGGCCGCCTTCCGCCAGCGCGCCCCCCGTCTTGCCCACCGCACGCTCCGCCCCGAACGCCATAGGCAAGATTATCTCCTATAACCCGCGCACGAGGGCCCCTGGTTCCGGTTCCCTTTCGGGCGGCGGGCGTGGGTGTCCCACACCGAAAACGGAGGGCGTCGATTTCCCCAAGGGTTGCTTGAGAGAGATGGGGGATGCGGGGCACCATTCCTTTGGTAGGCCTCGTAAAGGAGTTCCCCGATGGATGCAAGCGAACGTCAGCGCGTCATTGATCTCGCCCTTTTACAGATGGACAAGCAGTTCGGCAAAGGCACGGTGCTGCGGTTGGGATCGCACAATGTTGTTCCGGTGACGGTGATCTCGAGCGGCGCGGTCTCGCTGGATGCGGCTCTGGGCGTGGGTGGATTCCCGCGCGGGAGGGTGGTGGAGGTGTTCGGCCCGGAATCCTCGGGCAAGACCACACTCGCGCTGCACATCATCGCGCAAGCTCAAAAGGCCGGCGGGACGGCGGCCTTCATCGATGCCGAGCACGCCCTCGATCCCGCCTACGCGCGGCGCTTGGGCGTGGACGTCGAGAACCTTCTGGTCTCGCAGCCGGACAACGGCGAGCAGGCGCTGGAGATCGCCTCCACGTTGATCGGCTCCGGCGCCGTGGCCGCGGTAGTGGTGGACTCGGTAGCGGCCCTGGTGCCGAAGGCCGAACTCGAAGGCGAAATGGGCGACAGCTTCATGGGACTGCACGCGCGGCTCATGTCGCAGGCCATGCGTAAGCTCACCGGCCATGTCGCGCGCACCAACACCTGCCTGGTTTTCATCAACCAGATCCGCGAGAAAATCGGCGTCATGTTCGGTAACCCGGAGACCACCACCGGGGGGCGCGCACTGAAGTTCTACGCCAGCGTGCGTACCGAGGTGCGCCGCATCGCCTCCATCAAGGACGGCGAGCGGGTCATCGGCAACCGCGTGAAGGTGAAAGTGGTCAAGAACAAAGTCGCGGCGCCGTTCCGCGAGGCCGAATTAGATCTTCTCTTCGGGGAAGGCATTTCGCGCGAGGGCGACCTGATCGATCTGGGCGTGGCGCAGGGGGTGGTCGAAAAGAGCGGCTCCTGGTATGGCTATGGTGGCGAACGCATCGGACAGGGCCGGGAAAACGCCCGCGTTTTCCTGCTCGAGCACCCCGGCGCGCGCGACAAACTCGACGCCGAACTGCGTGCCCGGCTGGGTCTGGCTGCCCCGGCGGACGCGCCGCAATCGGCGGTGGCGTAGGCCCGCGGCGACCCATCAGGCCCCAGTAGCCTGTTTCTAGGGGCTGCGGCGACCATGCATGTCTCGGAAGCCCTGAAAAATGGGCCTTCCGCGCAATTTCCTCTTTACAACTCGCGGTTCATCCCTTATGATGAGGTTGCAATCTGGGTTCTGAACATTTTCGCCCGGAGATGTTTTGATCTGGCGGAAAGCCTTCCGGAGCGAGACGTTCGGATCCCGCATGGGAGAACCGTTCAAGGAGGTTAAGAGGAATGACTCAGTCACAACTGGTGAAGAAGCTTGCCGAGGGTCTCGAGGTAAGCAACAAAGTTGCCAAGGCGTTCATCACCGACTACGCCGCCATCGCCGTCGCCGAAACCAAGAAGACCGGCGTGTTCGTGCTGCCCGGCTTGGGACGGTTGGTGCGTGTCGATCGCAAGGCCCGCATGGGGCGCAATCCGGCTACCGGCGCAGCCATCAAGATCCCGGCCAAGAAGGTCGTGAAGTTCCGCGTCGCCAAGGCCATCAAGGACGCGATCGTACCGCCCAAGAAGAAGTAAGTAACTTTAGGCGGAGTTTAAAAAACTGGAACCCCGCGATTAATCGCGGGGTTCTTTTCTTGCAACCGATAGGACAGCCGCCCTGGGGTGCGGGCGGGCCAGGAAGCCTATGCCTGCTTCTTTTCTTCAGTCTTCTCTTCGCCCTTCAGGGCGTTCTTGAAGTTGCGGATGCCTTCACCCAAACCTTTTGCTACTTCAGGAATCTTCTTACCGCCGAAGAGCAGAACCGCGATTCCCAAAATGACTAGAAGCTCAGGCACGCCAATGGACCTCATGCGGCCTCCTTTTGTACACCTTCATTGTAGGTACCGCCTGGAAGGCGAGTCAAGCCGCGCGGCTGGAGCCCGCGCCGTCCGGATGGATGTCCGACATGGCCCGACAGAAGAAATACGACCGCGATAAGGACGTGCGCGCGATCGCGCGCGAGCGGATCGGCACTGTTCCCGCCGCGAAAGTCATGGTGCCGAAACCGCTGCGCAAGAAACCCAAGCACAAGAAACCGCCTGGGGAAGAGACGCAGTAGAGGCGGGCGCGGCCCTATCATAATAAGTGTGGAGATTCTGAGTTCGCGGCCCCCAGCGGGCCTCGCGCGGCGCCTGGTGCGGGACCTGCGCCCCACCCTGCATTACCTGATGGAAACCGAGGTGCACGTCTACGCCTTCTCCATCGCCGCCAACGTACTGCTGTCCTTCTTTCCGTTTCTCATTGTGATCGTGACCCTGTGCCAGAGAGTGTTCCACTGGCCCACCGCCGCCGATACCATCCTGATCGGGCTGAAGGACTACTTCCCGGATACGGTGGGCGAATTCATCCGCTACAACGTGACGGTGATGGTTCGGGACCGCGGCCCCTTTCAGGCCGTTTCGCTGATCCTGCTGCTGTTCACCGCCAACGGCATCTTCGAACCGCTCGAGGTGGCGCTGAACCGCGCCTGGGGCGTGACCAAGAACCGGAACTATTTTCACAACCAGTTGGTGAGCCTGGGGCTTATCTTCACTTGCGGCGCCCTGGCGCTGGTCTCCACCACGCTCACGGCGGTGAACCGCGACTTCTGGACGTCCAGTCTGCCGAGCGGGGAGAGCCTGCCCCTCTCCATAAACCTCCTGTTCTTCAAGCTGGCGGCCCTGCCGATGGTGATCCTGGTAATCTTTCTGGTCTACTGGCTGCTGCCCAACCGCAAGATCGCACCGATGCATGTAGTGCCGGTGGCCATCTGCGTGGGTCTGGTGCTGGAGGTGCTGAAGTACGTCAATCTGATCACCTGGCCCTATCTGAGCAAAAAGTTGTTCCATGAAGTCGGACCGTTCTTCTACTCGGTGAGCATCGTGTTGTGGAGCACCGTCGCGGCCATGGTGGTCCTGGCTGGGGCGGAATGGTCCGCGCGATGGGCGCGCGAATCGGCGCGCGAGGACGAGATCCCGAAGTAAACTCGCTCAGGGCTTGTGCGGCCGCGGCCCCACGCCGCTCAGATCGATGGGCCGGAAGCCCAGCTTGAGCGCGGGAGACTCCGGGCGCAGCCGGAAATCGTAGTTGACCGCGTCCACAAACAGCGGATTCGCGATCACCGACCCCGCGTCCATGCCCCGCGCGCGCCACTCGTCCCAGCTTTCCGTTCCGAACCGAATGGCGCCCGCGCGCCTGTCCCAGTACACATTGTTCTTCATGACGAACTTGCCGTCGTTCCAGCGCGCGCCGAGCAGGCGGCCCGAGTCGAAGATCACGATGTTGTTTTCGAACGTGAAGGAGAGGTGCGGCTCCAGGCGCGAGCGCATGAGTTGGACCTCGTCGTTGAAGGCGAAGATGTTGTTGCGCACCATGTTTTCGCGGCCGTAGTGCTGGTGGAAACCGGCGCTCTTGTTCCGGTAGACCACGTTGTTCTCAATGAGCATTTCGCTGGATCCTTCGTCGGGATAGATGCCCCAGCCTCCGTAAGTAAAGGCGCGCACGTCGTGAATCAGATTGTAGCGGATGCGCGTGCCGGGCTGGACGCCGAGCGTGTAGATGGCACCCATGTCGCTCAGCATCTCCCGGCCGACGTGATGCAAGTGGTTGTACTCGACGATGTTTCCGTTGCACTGGTTCGGCGCGTAGCCCCAGGTCCAGCCCACCGAGATGGCCGTGTAGTAGAGGTCGTGGATGTGATTGTGCGAGATCGTATTGCGGCTGCTTTGGCCCACCAGAATCCCCACCGCCGACGGGAAGACCACGCCCAGGTCGTGCAGGTGGTTGTCGGTCACGGTGTGCTCGAAGTTCCGCTCACGCTGGTCTTCGCGCATGCGCGTTTCGCCGATCTTAATGCCGCCCGCGCCGATGTCGCGAATCTCGTTGCCCACGATGCGATTACGCCGCGAGCCGCGTCCGAACTCGATGGCGTAGCTGCCCAGGCGGCTGAAGACGCACCGCTCGATGACGCACTCCTCGGCGCCCACGGCTTCAAAGGCGGCGCTCAAACCGACGCTGGCCTGAGGCTCGGCCACGCCCTGGGGGCCCATGGTCCAGTCCGTGTGCGAGAATTCGAGGCCGCGAAAGACCACGTGCCGGACGTAGCGGCCCCGCTCGGGCTGGCCCTCCAGCCGGACCAGTTGCGCGAGCACCGGTGCTACCACCTCCTCGGCCAGCATGTTCTCGTTGGAGGAGGCGCGATAGGACACGGTCCCGTTCTTGCGGTCCAGGTACCACTCGCCGGTTTCGTCCAATGCGTCGGGCGCATTCTCGATGTAGTAGCGCGCATCGCGCTCCTGGTTGGACGGCTGAGGGTTGCCCCCGAGCACTGCCACGCCGGCCTGTTTGTCCACGCTTACGATGGGCATGCGCAGTTCGGCCCAGGAGAGCAACACCACGGCCTCGACGTCGCCACGCTCGGCCCATTCCGGTTTCACGTCCGCACCGCGGAACTTCAGCCGGTAGGGTTTGTCCTGCGAACTGGGGCCTTCGGCCCGGAAGAATCCGTTGTTCGGCGTGCGCGCGCGCCGCGCGCGCACGCCTCCGACGAACAATTGGTGGAAGTTCGAACCCTGGGCCACCTTGGCGGTCCACAGGTGGCCCTTCGCGGCAAGAGTGCCCTGCAAAGGACGCCCGCCGCTAATCAATGGATGTTCGCCCGGATAGGCTTCGTACACCACCAGTTTGCCGGGTGCGCCCGAATCCTCCGGGGCTAGCACGAAAGGCTCGTTCAGGCGATACGTGCCGCCCCGCACCTGAACCAGGAACGCCTCATCCGCGCCCTGCTGGCGCAGTACGCGGATCGCGTCGCGAGCTTCCGCCAGGGTCTTCAAGGGGCCTTGTGGGGAGACTACCAGGGTGCGGGCCGGGGCCATCGCGGAAACCGCCAGCAGAAGGAGCCATGGGCGTATGCGCATATGGATATGCTCCCCCGGACGGGCCCGGTCCCGCAAGCCGTTTGAAGACTTTCGCTTCCCGGACGTAACATTTGTCTCTCGGGCGCCATCATATGGTTGGGTCTACGACCCGACCAGGAGGGCAACTTGTGAGATTTCGAACGATGCTGGTTTTGACGGCGCTTGTGGCGCTGTTTGTGATGACGGCCTCCGCCGCCGACGTGAGCGGCAAGTGGACAGCCTCGACGCAGGGACGCGATGGCAAGGCGCGCGAGGTGGTTTACAACTTCAAAGTGGACGGCGGGAATTTGACCGGAACCGTCTCTGGCCGCAGGGGCGACCGCGAGATTTCCGAAGGCAAAGTCGTGGGCGACGACATCTCGTTTGCCGTGAAGATGACCAGGGGCGACAACCAGGTCAAAATGCTCTACAAAGGTAAAGTCGCGGGTGACGAGATTAAATTCACCGTCCAGCGGGAGGGTGCCGAACGCACCACCGAGATGACGGCCAAGCGTTCGAACTGAGGCGCCTTCACCGTTAGAGCCTGATATACACGGCCTCTCGCCGCTCTGCTGAGACGTGCGGCGAGAGGCCGAAATCCCACCTTCCGTAACCCCGCCTATTCCCTACTTGCGACTGGGTGATTGCCTTAGCCAGGGCTTGACACTCTGCTATAATGGAACCCTAGTTCATTTTGGCCCGGAGACCTGGGATGGCACGGGCTCTCTTCAGTATCAATCAAACCAATCGTCCGTCGCGACGATCCTTGGAACCTTGGCAACTCGAAGAAAGGAAATGGGATTGAATAAATCTTTCGCCGTTGGAGGCAGCCTATTGACGGCGCTGTTCATCGCGCCGACAGTCATCCCCGACCAACGTGTGCCGGTTTCGGAGTACCGCAACGATCCACGCCGGGCGTCCTTGGAGAAATTCTTCGGTGACCGCGATTGTCCCGCTCGCAACCTGGCGGAGGATTTTCTAGTCGCCTCCGACCGTCACGGGCTGGACTGGCGGCTTCTTCCCAGCATTGCTTTCGTCGAATCAACTGGTGGGAAAGCCTACCGGAACAACAACATCATGGGGTGGGGATCCGCGCGCCGAAGCTTCACGAGCGTGCGCGCAGGCATCCACCATGTAGCCGAACAACTGGAGAATTCCAGTTGTTACAAAAACAAGGGGTTGGAGAGTCTCCTGCAAACGTACAACCCCCTGCCCGCCTACACGAGCACGGTGACCCGCGTCATGGGACTCATCGGTCCCGCTTCGTTAGATGGCCGGGCCGCAGCCCATTGACCTTACCCCAGCATTCGAACGCCGAAGTACAGGCCGCCTAAGACCAACACGGTCGCCACAACCGCCGCGACCCAGCACAGAATCCGTTCCTTCTTGGAGGATCCCGCGTCCACGTCGTGCTTAATCTGATCATCGAGGCTTTCGAACATTGTCTCAAACCTCCCTCTTTTTCAAATATGTACGTCTTATTAGACCCGCTGAGCTATTGTAATACTGTTTTGGTCAGATCGAACAGAATTATGGCATGCCGCACAAAGAGACGCAACTGCCCGTAGGGAAGTCCCATCCAGCGCCTGCAATCCTGCCAGCGCGGCCGCCTGACCTGGCGGATTCAAGCACTTCCAGGGCGTGACGGGCAAAGCGCCCCCGGAGCTCCTGCGTATGTTCGGTCAGGATCTTGCGGCCCAGGCCTTCGTGATCGCCGCAGCGCAATAGGGCACTCCACATCCACCTTGCCGATGACGCGGCCCCGCAACCCAGGCTTGCCCAGTCGGCGGGCGTTTTCATGGTCACTCCACAAGATGACGAAGCCGCGAGCGCTGGCAACCGATGTGGGCGCTTACGATTGCAGCCGTTCGAGCTTGCGGTAGAGGGTCTTGCGCTCGATGCCCAGGATCTTGGCGGCGTGGCTCTTATTGCCGCCGGTGGCGGAGAGCACGCGGCGGATTTGCTCGGCCTCGGTTTCGGCCAGGCTGTCGCCGGCCTGCTCGGTGGGCTGCATGGCCTCGATGGTAAAGCGGATGGCGGGGCCGTCGATGCGGCCGCCGGGGGTGAGAATCATCAGGCGTTCCATCATGTGTTGAAGCTGGCGGACGTTGCCGGGCCAGGTGTATTCTTCCAGCGCCTTCACGCCGGAATCGAGCAGGCGGGCGTCCTGGCTGTAGCGTTCGTTGTAGCGGTTCAGGAAGAAATGCGCCAGCAGCGGCACGTCGCCGTGGCGTTCCCGCAAGGGCGGCATGGTGATGCGCACCACGTTTAGGCGGAACCACAGATCTTCGCGGAATTTCTTCTCTTCCACCATCTTCTGCAGGTTTCGATTGGTGGCGGCGATCACGCGGACATCGATGGTACGCGCGCGCGATGCGCCCAGCGGCCGGACTTCACGCTCTTGCAGAAAGCGCAGAAGTTTCAGTTGGAAATTGAGTTCGATGTCGCCGATTTCGTCCAAGAGCACGGTGCCGTGGTCGGCGGCCTCGAACACGCCGATGCGGTCGCGGTCGGCGCCGGTGTAGGCGCCCTTCATGGCGCCGAACAGTTCGCTTTCGAGCAGCGACGGGGCGATCGAGGCGCAGTCCACGGCGACGAAGGCCTGCGCGGCGCGCAGGCTGTTGACGTGGATCATGCGCGCGATCAGCTCCTTGCCCGTGCCGGTCTCGCCTTCGATGAGCACGGTGGCGTCGGTGGGCGCGACGCGCGACACCATCTTATAGATTTCGACCATCTCGTCCGAGCTGCCGATCATCTCGCTCAGCGGCAGGTCCTCTTCGTCAACCTCTTCCTCGTCGGGCGTGTGGCTGGCTTCGGCGCGCTGCACGGTCTCCAGCATGCGGTCCAGCTCGAAGGGCTTGGCGATGTAGTCGAACGCGCCGCCGCGCGTGGCGGCCATCACGGTTTCCATGGTGCCGCGCGCGGTCATCAGAATGACGGCGCAGTTGGGGTCCTTGCGCCGCGCGGCCTCCAGAACGTCCAGGCCGGTGCGCTCGTCCAAATAGATGTCGGAAATGACGATGGGGTACGCCGACCGGCTGAGCCGGTCAAGCGCTTCGTGGGTGGAGGACACGGCCTCGACCTGGTAGCCTTCCAGCTCCAGGAACGTGACGATGGTGGTCCGGACCGAAGCGTCGTCCTCAACTACCAGCAATGGTGGCAACTTAGCTTCCTCATTCAACTCCGGGCGGCCGCGCCCCCGGCGGCAAGCGGCAGTGACAGCGTAAAACACGAACCTTTTCCGGGCGCGCTGGCTACCTCGATGGTACCGCCGTGGTGCGTCACAATCTGCTCCACGATCGAAAGTCCTATGCCGGTTCCGGACTCACCCGAGGCCTCCGCCCTCTTGGTACGGTAAAACTTCTTGAAAATCTGGCGCAATTCCTTCTCGTCCATTCCGATGCCCTGATCGCGCACCGACAATCGCAGACGGTGGCCGTCGGCCTCGCCGGCGACGGTGACCTGCGTTTCAACCGGCGAATACTTGATGGCGTTATTCAATAGATTATAGAAGGCGTATTCCATCAGCTCGCGGTCTCCCAGCAGCGTCGCTTCGGGAAGCGGCTGTATACACAACTCGATGCGCTTGCGTTCGGCCAGCGGGCGGGCGCGGTCGATGCAGGCATGCATAGTTTCGGAAACCGGAAACGGCTCGCGCTTGAGATCCATCTGCCCTTCGCTCAACCGTTCGACGTTCAGGAAAGTCTCCACCATGCGTGCCAGCCGGCGCGACTCGGAGTTGATCAACTGCGCGATCTGCTTACGCTTTTCGTCGTTCAGGTTGTAGCGCGTCATCAGTTCGCTGGAACCTTGGATGGCGGTGAGCGGCGTGCGCATCTCGTGGGTTACGAAGTGGATGGCCTGCTGGTATCGCGCGCTCTCGGTTTCCGAACGCGCGAGTCGCCGCCGCACCACGAAATGCTGGTAGCTGGCCGCGCCGGCCACCGTGATCCAGGCCACCGACACAGGGGCGAAATACGGAAACACGGTGTGGCCGGCGAACATCAGGTACGGCGCCAGGTGCGCGATGGACAGCACCATGCCGCCCATCGCGTAGGCCTGCCAGCCGTAACGAAAACGGAAGACCGCGCCGGCCGCCACGGTAATCAGCAGGCTGAAAGCCACCACCGCGATGTCTGAGGCGGGCTCCAGAAATTCACCGTTGGCGAGCGTTTCGTAAGCGCAAGCGTGAATCTCCACGCCGGTCATCATGGTGCCGTAAGGCGTAATCAGGCGGTCGCGGGCGGCCGTCTGCGCGGTGACGCCGGCGAACACAACTTTGTTCCTGAACTGCCGCGCCAGCGCCGGATTATCGTGCAACTGCTTCAAGGAAATGTGCGGAATCGAGAATTGTCCGTCGGGGCGAAGCTTGGGATAGCTGATATAGAGCGCGCGCGCCGTCGAACGCGCGGCGGGAATGGTCAGGGGGCCGATTTCGAGCGCGTCCGGCGTTTCCAGAATGGCGGCGTCCTTCAGCGTCGCCCGGAAAGCTTCCAGCGCCAGCGCCCAGCGGCGATCGCGTCCCACGGCCTTTTCGAGCGGCAATTGCCGGCTCACCGGATCGGGTGCGGCGTGCACGTGGCCGACGGCGACGGCGTGCCGGCGGAATTGCTCGATGGGGTCTTCCCATTGCATCGCACCAGGCGTCGATCCAGGAACGATGTCGCTGGCCAGGACCAGATGCGGGGTCTTGGCGAAAGCCTCCTCGAGCCGGTCGTCGTCGGCCGCGTCGCTGGCGTCCGCCAGAACCAAATCCACCGCCACCGCTTTAGGCCGCTCGGGCGCGATGCGTTCCAGGGCCTCGGCCAGCGCGCCGCGCACCTTCGGCATGCCGCCCAGTTCCTTGAGCGAAGCCTCGTCGATGGCCAGGATCACGGAATCGAGCGTCTTGGTCGCGGGCGGCGACAGGCGGAACATCACGTCGTAGGCGACGCCGTCCACCTGTCTGGCGAAGTCCGTCCAGCCGCCCGCCTGCGCCACCAGAAAGCACACCACCAGCGTTGCCAGATAGCCCGCGGCTTGGCGGTTGAGGCGAGGCATGGCCACTTTATTTTCGAAGAGCGTCCTCTATCTTTCGCCGCGCGTTGGGAAGCGCTCCCGTGAGGACTTCCCCACCGGTGGCGGTAACCAAAACCATGTCTTCAATGCGGATGCCGATGCCCTCATCGGGGAGGTAGAGGCCCGGCTCGACGGTGATCACCATTCCGGCTTCCAGCGGTGCCGCCGGATCGCCCGCGTCGTGAACCTCCAAGCCTACATGATGTCCGATGCCGTGTGTGAAGTACTTTCCAAGCGGCGCGCCGGAGCGGTCCTTCCCGTGGGCGTTGCAGTAATCCAGAGCGATCTTGTAGAGGCTGTTGGGCGAGGTCTTGGCCAGCGTCATGCCGGGCTTCACGGCCGCCAGCACCGCATCGTGCGCGCCCAGTACGATGTCGTACAACTCGGCTTGCCGCGCGGTGAACTTCCCGTTCACCGGTACCGTGCGCGTCACGTCGGCGGCGTATCCGGCGCACTCGGCGCCCACGTCCATCACCACCACTTCGCCCGCGTCCATCTGCCTCGTGTTGCCGGTGTAGTGCAGCACCGCGCCGTTGGGGCCCGAGCCGACAATGGGCGCGAAGGCGTTGCGCCGGCAGCCGCGCACCATGAAGACGTTCGTCATTACCGCCGCCAACTGGTACTCGTGCATGCCGGGCGCCAGGCGCTGCCATGCCGCGCGGTGCGCCTCCACGGTCACATCGATCGAGCGGCGCATCCGTTCGAGTTCCAGCGCGGACTTCTTCATCCGCAGCTTGGCGATTTCGGGTGCGGCGTCCATCACCTCGCGCAAGGGCGCCAGCGCACGCACCTTCGCCCCGGCCGGCGAGCGCAGCGGGGTGTAGACGGTGCCGGCCGATTCGAGCAGCTTGGGCCACTGGCTCTCGAAGCTTTCCAGCGCCATCACCTGGTCGAACCCGGTTCGCTCCCGGATGCCCGCATCGCCGGGCGCGGCCTTACGGCCGGTCCATTTCTCAGTTTCCGCGTTGCGCTTGGGCAGAAACAGAATCTCGGAGGTGGGGGTCATGGCCAGCAGCGCGCCAGGCTCGTCCCAGCCGGTGAGGTAGGCAAAATTGGGTTCCTGGAAGAACCCGGCGCGATCGTCGTCCGCATCCTTTTCGGTCCAGGCGAACACCAGCACGATGCCGTTGGGAAGGGCCTTGCGCAACGCCGCGCGGCGCGTGCGGCAGTCCTCGGCCAGACGCGCGTCGGCTGCGCAAACCGGGAGTGCGCACAACCAGAAAGCCAGAAGCGCCGATACTCGCAACATTCAGTATCGAGTATATCCAATGCCCATTTTGTTAGACTTGAAAAGCAGGGGGCCAGGTCCTCACCAAGGAGTTCATTCCATGCGGAAAGACTGGGTGGCGAAGCGTCAAAACGACCCGATCCGGACACAAATGCACTACGCCCGGAAAGGCATCGTCACCGAAGAGATGGAGTTCGTGGCACGCGCCGAGCACCTGGATGCGGAGTTCGTACGGCAGGAAGTGGCCGCCGGCCGGTTGATCATCCCGGCCAACGTGAGCCACGCGAACCTCGAACCCATCGGCATCGGCGTAGCCACGCGATGCAAGATCAACGCCAATCTGGGCACCTCGCCGGTCACCAGCGAAATCGCGGAGGAACTCGAGAAACTGCATTATGCCGTGCATTACGGCGCCGACACGGTCATGGACCTATCCACCGGCGGAGACATCCCCGGCATCCGCCAAGCCATGATCGCGCACTCCACCGTGCCCATGGGCACGGTGCCCATCTACGAAGCGCTTACCAAGGTGCGCCGCATCGAGGATCTCACCGCCGATCTCATGCTGGAAGTAATTGAGCAGCAGGCGGCGCAGGGCGTCGACTACATGACCATCCATGCGGGGCTACTGGTGGAGCACATTCCCATGGCCGCGCGCCGCACCACCGGCATCGTCAGCCGCGGCGGCGCCATTCTGGCCGAATGGATGATGAAGAACCATCGCCAGAACATGCTCTACGAGCGGTTCGAAGACATCTGCCGGATTTTCCAGAAATACGACGTATGCTTCTCGCTGGGCGACGGGCTGCGGCCGGGGTGCCTGGCCGACGCGAGCGATGAAGCGCAGTTCGCCGAGTTGAAGACCTTGGGCGACCTGGCGCGCAAAGCCTGGGAGTACGACGTGCAGGTGATGATCGAAGGTCCGGGTCACATTCCCATGGACCAGATCCAAATGCAGGTGACCAAGGAAATCGAGATGTGCGACGGCGCGCCGTTCTACACGCTGGGCCCCGTGGTCACCGACATCGCGCCCGGCTACGATCACATCACCAGCGCCATCGGCGCGGCCATGATCGGTTGGTACGGCGCCGCCATGCTTTGCTACGTCACGCCGAAGGAGCACCTGGGTCTGCCGAATCGCGAGGACGTCAAGCAGGGCATCATCGCCTACAAGATCGCCGCGCATGCCGCCGACATCGCCCGCCAGCGGCCTCACGCTCGCGACCGCGACGATGCCATGGCGCGCGCCCGCTACGCCTTCGATTGGAACCGCCAGTTCGAGCTGGCGCTGGATCCGGAAACCGCGCGCGCCATGCACGATGAAACGTTGCCCGACAGCGGCTTCAAGGATGCGCACTACTGCTCCATGTGCGGTCCGAAGTTCTGCTCCATGAACATCTCGGCCAACGTGGGCGCGGCCAAGAGCGGAGGCGACTAGCGGTGCCGGCTTCCGTCACGCCGCTGGAAATCACGCCGCGCGAGGTGCGGCGGCGCCTGGATGCGGGCGAGAAACTGCGCCTGATCGACGTTCGCGAACCGCGCGAGTACCAGACCGCGCGCATCGAAGGGGCGGAACTGATTCCCATGCGCGACATCCCTTCCTCGCTCGCGACGCTCGGCGATGAGGACGGCGCGCCGCTCATCGTCATCTGTCATCACGGTGTGCGCAGCCTCCAAGTGGTGAGCTGGCTGCGCGAGCAGGGTGTCGCCGGCTGCCAGAGCCTGGCCGGAGGCATCGAACGCTGGAGCCGGGAAATCGACCCCAGCGTCCTTCGCTACACCTGACCTACTTGAGCCCCGCCTTCTCCAGCAGAGCGAGAAACTGAGGCATCGTGCGCATGTCGATGGACTGCGCGGCCAACTTGCCCTCACGGTCGTATATGAACGTCTTCGGGATGCCTTCGACGCGAAACAGTTGGTTCACCGCGCGGCCGGGATCGAGCAGCGCCGGGAACTTGTACTTGTGCTCGGAGATGAACGGGCGCACCTTTTCCGCCGGTTCGTCCGAGATGGCGAGAACCACGAAGCCCCGCTTCTTGAAGCGCGCGTAGAGTGCCTCGAGATCCGGCATCTCCTTGCGGCAGGGCGGGCACCAGGTGGCCCAGAAGTTCACCAGCACCACCTTGCCGCGAAGCTGGCTCAAGGTCCACGCGTGGCCGTCGAGATCCTTTAAGGTGAAGTCGGCCTTGCCGCGCGCTTCGTCGTCGGCAGCCAGCTTCGCCATGGCCGCGGTGAGTTGCGGAGCGTCGAGCGCGGCGTGCATGTTCTCGTAACGGACAAGTTGCGCCAGTTGCACGTAAGGCGAGGCGGGCTTGCCGTCGGACTCCAGCAGCGGATTCGCTCGAAGGGCTTCCGCAAGCGTGGTGGCAACTTCCTGCAGCGTGTCGCGACCGAAGTCGCCTTCCGTAGCCAGATTGGCCAGGCCAGAGGCCAGGCTTACCTTGTTGGCGGAGGAGGGCAGTTGCCGGATGTCCAGCGCGAGTTGCCGGGTGGCGCGAGCGCGCTCGGCGTCGGGCAACTGGCGAAGTTTCATCCGCCCCGCGATGGCCTTCTCCTGTTCGCTCCAGACGGCTTTCTGCGCTGGCGCCGCCAAGGCGGCCAAAGTCAAGGCAAGTGTTACGAATCGCATCAGCTCAACCATAGCGCAACGGTGCGTGAGAGCGGCCCGAAAACTGCGACTGACACCTTTTGCGCCACAACACATCCACGGAGAGGGAAAGTTGGCACCCTGGCGGAAAAGGCTGTCTGTCCCGAGTTTTCGCCTCTGCCCACGTTCTTGTCGTGTACCCCGTGAGAGGGCTTGATCACCGCGCCAATTTTCCTTACAAGAACGACAGGGCACCGCCTGGACTTTCAGGTGGCCGGGTCGGGCGACGTGGTCGTGAAGGTCCTGAACCGCGAGCTTCGTGCATTGAGAGGAATCGTGAAGCCTCCGCGGCCGAGGGCGGTCTCTCTGGCCGAAATGGATCGCGCCATTGCCGAACGGTCCGCTGACGGATGAGATCGCTGTCCCTTTTTTGTCGACTACTCGTCCGCCGGTCCCGCGGCTTCGGCCTGTTGGTTGAGGCTCTCTTCGGAAACCGGCGTTTCCAGGACCTCGCGGGCTTCTTCCAGGCGTGAAGGTGGAACCAGCAAACGCAGGCCGCCATCCAGCATCTGGATCGCTCCTCCATAGATGGTCCCGATGTGTTCGTTTTCTAAGTACGCCGGGATGCCCGCTGAATCCAGCATGGACCGCGCCAGGCGGGCTTCATCCGGAAACGTGAAGACCGCTACGGGAACCAGATCGTCCTCGGCCATGACTCCAGGCTACCGCGCCGCTTGAAAAAAAGTGTTGACGCTTACTGTACTATGAGTCATAATACACATGTGATACCGTTCCAGGTCGTCTTCCGGCCGGGCAGCTCCCTCTACGAGCAGGTCGTTTATGCCGCCAAGAAGGCGCTCATCACCGGCCTGCTGCGCCCTGGAGATCCCTTTCCGTCGGTGCGCACGCTCAGCACCGCGCTCAAAATCAATCCCAACACCGCGCACAAGGTTGTCACGCACCTGCTCAACGACGGCCTGCTCGAAGTGATGCCCGGCACCGGGACGGTGGTCGCGCCGCTGCCGGCATCTACCGCCGCCGAGCGCGCGCACCTACTGGAAGGCCAGCTCGAACAGCTCGCCGTCGAAGCCAAGAAGCTGGGCATGGAATTGGAGGACGTGACCACCGCGCTCGCGCGCCACTGGAAGCGGTTGGAGCCCGGCGGCGCTGTTAAGGGAGATCGGACAAAGAAATGAACGCAGCCATTCATTCGCAGGGCTTGACGAAGCGTTTCCGCCACATGCTGGCGCTCGATGGCCTGAACCTGGAGGTTCCCGAAGGCGGCATCTACGCGCTGGTCGGGCCCAACGGTGCGGGCAAGACCACCGCGATCAAAGTCCTCATGAACATACACTCGCCGACGGCTGGAACGAGCGCGGTGTTGGACACCGATTCGCGCCGGCTTGGGCCGCGCGACTTTGCGCGCATCGGCTACGTCTCGGAAAACCAGGAAATGCCTGAGTGGATGACGGTCGAGTACTTCCTGAAATTCCTGGCGCCGTTCTATCCAACCTGGGATGAAGCACTGGCCTCGGAATTGGTGGCGCAGTTCCAACTTCCAACCAACCGCAAGCTGCGCCACCTGTCGCGCGGCATGCGCATGAAGGCCGCGCTGGCGAGTTCGCTGGCCTACCGCCCCTCCCTGATTGTGCTGGACGAGCCCTTCACCGGTCTCGACGCGCTGGTGCGCGACGAATTGATCGAGAGCCTGCTCGCGCGCGCCGAAAACACCACGATCTTCATCTCGTCGCACGATCTGGCGGAAATCGAGAGTTTCTCAAGTCACGTCGGCTATCTGGATCAAGGGCGGTTGCAGTTCTCCGAAGAACTTGAACCGCTGACGGCGCGCTTCCGCGAAGTGATTGTGACGCTCGACGAACCGGTCACGGTCCCCACGCCCTGGCCCACCGCCTGGTTGCAGCCGGAAGCCGCAGGCACGGTACTGCGCTTCATCGACACGCAATTCGACGCCGAACGTACGCCGGCCGAGTTGCGCCGCTTGGTCGCCAGCGTGCGGGACATCGCCACGAACGGTATGCCGCTGCGGGCGATCTTCGTCGCGCTGGCCAAAGCCAGCCGCGCTGCCGCCTGAGAGGACGCCATCCATGCGACAAGCGCTTCTCATCCTCCGCAAAGACGTGCGCCACCTGTGGCCACAGAGTTGCGGTCTTTTGGGCGTTGCTCGCAGGCTACGCTTTTCTGGACACCGCCGCGCCGGGCAATCCCGGAATTGCACTGCGAAGGGCTACACCGGCGATGGCGTTAGTGGGCGCCTGCTTCTACCTGATGGCAGTTTTGGTTCACGAAGACGCGCTCGTAGGCGACCGTCAATTCTGGCTGACGCGGCCCTTCGACTGGCGCAGTCTACTGACGGCCAAAGCGCTCTTTGCAGTTGTTTTCATGGTGCTGCCGATGCTTGTGGCGCAGCTTATCACGACGACGGTGAATGGACTGCCGGTTCTCGTCTCACTGACAGCTCTGCCGCCCAAGGGCGGCATCGTTCTTCTTCTTGCCGCCATAGCCATGGCCTTTGCGGTGGTCACACGCAACCTCACGCAGTCTTTTCTCGCACTGTCGGCCGCAATTATCACCCAATTGGTCCTGTTCAGATTCCTCTTCAGCCGGACCTACGAACAGGGCTATTGGGGAGGCGTAGAGTGGATTCGCATGGCAAGTGCGGCAGCTCATCATGTTCGCGGGCATCGTCGCATTGGTCCTAATCATGTACCGACGGCATTCGACCACATTGGCCAGATGCCTTCTTGCGGCTTTGCTCCTGACTGTGCCTGCGTTGATGCATCTGGATTGGTGGCACGAGGCGTGGGAACTGCAAACGTGGATGTACGCTAGTCCGGCCACCGCGCCACCCGTATCGGTTCGCTACGACCGCAGTGCGCCCGCCAGAGCCGCCGGACCTACGAATGTACCGGTTCTTCCGAGGCGAACGTCGGTTGACCTCAAGATACCAGTCCAACTAGCGGGTATTCCCGAGGGGATGCAACTTATCGGTGAGCGCATTCGCACCCGTGTGGAATTGCCGGAAGGCGGATGTGGGATTCCGGCTGGCGCGCGCTGAGCGGCATCGGGGGGTTGGGCGGTGGCAGACGCCTGGTCCGGCGCAATGGCGCGGACGTTCTCGCGCTGATCATCGATGCTTCGTTTTTCGACATTGCGAAGGATCGTCCCGCTCGGATTCACGCGCGCCTGGCCTTCACGGTTCTCGGCCAGCCGGAAGCCGGCAATTGCCGGTAGGAGTGCTGGCCCAATGTGTGTCCTCCATTGCGTCTGCTCCGTTTCGGCACGCTTCAGCTACTCGGTTAGTTGCTTCTCGACGGATGACGGTGCGAATCATCAAGAGGTCTGGTGGGATTCGCAAGTACGGCCGCGCATCCCAGGAGTGCTGTACTCTTCTTCGGCATCATCGATCCGTTGTCGGCATGGCGGCACACCAGGAACTACTCGCGTATCCGGGCCGTGCGACGCGAACGGCCACGCTGCTGACACGGCGCGTGGAGAACTACATCGAAGTCGGTCTGGACATACCCGAAATCCGGCTTCGCCCCTATGAGGTCGGCCGTTCCAATTTGATTGAGCCCTAGTGTACTGTCTCTAATGTTCGTTGAATAAGTTTACGCTCGGTACGCATCTCATGTACAAAGGAGTTTCGAGATGCGAACTGGACGTCCCATTCCGCCGATGTCGATCACAGAGGATCAGCGTGGCACGCTGGAGAAACTGGACGCGCCGCCCTAAGACGGCGCAAGCCTTGGCATTGCGGGCACGCATCATCCTTGGCTGCGCGGAGGGCAACCCAAACACGGTCGTCGCGCAGCAGGTGCACGTCCGGGAACAGACCGTAAGCAAGTGGCGGTCTCGCTTCCTCGGCAAGGGTCTGGAAGGCCTGTTGGACGAACCGCGTCCGGGAACACCGCGCAAGGTCAGCGACGCCGAGGTGGAGAAGGTGCTGACCATGACGCTGGAATCACAGCCGCGCGACGCCACCCATTGGAGCACACGGTCGATGGCCGGCAATGCGGGTTGAGCCGGAGCACGGTGAGCCGCATCTGGCGGGCTTTCGCCCTCCAGCCACATCGCAGCGAAACCTTCAAGCTTTCCAAGGACCCGCTGTTCATCGACAAAGTGCGCGACATTGTTGGGCTCTATCTGAATCCACCGGACCGGGCGATGGTTCTGTGCGTGGACGAGAAGTCTCAGATTCAGGCACTCGACCGCACCAAACCGATGCTCCCCATGCGTCCGGGACAAGTGGAACGTCGTAGCCACGACTACAAACGGCACGGCACGACATCTCTGTTCGCCGCGTTGGACGTCAAGACCGGAAGCACAATCGGCGAATGCCACCGACGACATGCGCAGCGCGAATTCCGCAAGTTTCTCGACACCATCGATGCAAACGTGCCAGACTCCTGGAGGTCCACCTGATCCTGGACAACTACGGCACCCACAAGACGGCAACGATCCGGAACTGGCTGCTCAAACGTCCACGGTTTCATGTGCACTTCACGCCCACCAGCGCGTCCTGGATCAACCTGGTCGAACGCTGGTTCGCGACGCTGACGGAGAAGCAGATTCGTCGTGGCGCTCATCGTAGCGTGGGCGAGCTGGAGACGGCCATCAAGCACTATCTGGCCGAGTCACGAACGGGTCGCCCAAACCATTCGTCTGGACCAAGACCGCGGACGAGATCCTGGCATCGCTCGCGCGTTTTTGTGCGCGAACTTCAGAGACAGGACACTAGCCGTGAAGGAAGCCATACAGCTAGTTCGCAAGGATGTGCGCCACCTGTGGCCGTGGATTGCTGGTCTTCCTGGGTCTCTGTTGGCTGTCTGGTTCAGGAGCGATCTCCGGCGCGGCCGCGCCGCAATGGCTTCGAGTCCTGCTCTTCCAAACCTCGCTATCCCCGTCGCGATGTTCCTGCTGGTGGTGGTGGCCATCCAACACGAGACGCTCATCGGCGACCGCCAGTACTGGCTTGACGCGGCCGTTCACCGCGTGGCACCTGGTGGCCGCCAAGGCGCTGTTCTTCGTCGTGATTCCTCAATGTGCCCATGCTGCTCATGCGGGCGATTATGTTGAAGTCCGCCGCCATGCCGGTCCTCGATAATCTGACCGCGCTTCTTCTGGTACCCGTTGCTTTTCACAGCTGGCCTTCATCCTGCCCGCGGCGGCTCTAAGCGCAGTCACCCGGGGCGTGGGGCAAGCCATCCTTGTCACCCTGGCCGGGTTTATTGTCCTCTCGACCGTGGGGGCGTACTTGTTTCACAGGGGGCTCACCCGTCTGGGGCACCTTCCATTGGATTCGTATCGTCATGACGGTGGCGAGTGATCGGCGCGGGCGGAGCCTCGGTGCTTGTGCTGCAGTACACACGCCGCAAAACGCTTTGGGGCCGCCTGCTGCTCGCGGCGACCGCCGCATTGGCGCTTCGCGACGTACTCGATGCCCCGCGTTGCGCCGGCCGTCGCCATTCAGACCGCACTCTCGCGGGAGCGCGCCGACGGCGTAAACATTCGCTTCGACCAGGCGCGCGCCGGACAGCGTGCGCTTGTGTGGAGCCGATCTTCGAACGACCCTGCGGGTGTTCAAGTCAAGATTCCGGTCCGCATTGATGGTTTGGCGTCCGATCTGCATCCGATCGACGATTGGACGCGAGTTTGCGTTTCCTGGGCCGAGGGCGGCACCTGGTGCTCCGGTTGGGACATGCCGCGACGGCAACCCGGACCTCGCCCGGCAAGCGGCGTGGCTGCGGGCGTTCATCGATCGCGACGTTTTCGAGCGCCTGAAGAACACGCCGGTGCGTGTGCACGGGACCATGGCCTTCACGCTGCTGCGGCGTACCGGAGCGGTGCCGATCAACTTCGCTCAACTTCGAAACGGCAGTTCCGGAGGCAGGCCGTTGCGGCAACCGGTTCATGCCACGGTTTCCGCGAGGCAGAACCATCCTCGCCGTGTCTACGGTGTGCAATTCGCCGTTACCACGCGCCGCCCTGGCGGCGACGACGAGGGGCGAGTTTTGTCGTGGGCGACCTGGGGCCGGTCTACGCACCAGTTCCGGTCGCCCCTGGCTTACACCGTGGGTACGAATGGCGCGCCGCTGGCTTGGCCAGTCGACCGGGCGGCAGCCCACCGACTGGCTCATCGTGAAGCCCGTGGCGCACCTTCGCCGCGAGTTCGATTTCGCGGGCGTTCGACTCTCCGATTACGCGCAGCAGTAAGCGGACAACTCGCTCCCTAGGGTCAAGTTCGCGGCCGCGTCCTGCTACCATAAGATTTCACCATGCCGTTTTCCGTAACCCGCAGGGAATTTGTGTCCGCGGCCGCCGCTTTGGCCGCGCCCCAAAATCGAGAGCTTGAAGACCGCGCGCTGAAGAATAACGACAAGGCCGTCGAAGCCTCTCTACGCGCGCAAGTCACCGACCCGGCCAGCCGCTGGTACGGCGCCCATCCGGATCAATTCGGAATCGCCGAGGCGGGCAGTGCCGGCGGTCTGCTTTCCAACTTCGTGGTGGGCTTCCTGCACCCGCGCTCCCGCTACTACAAGCAGAAAGAGCTTTTGCCGCGCATGAAGATGGCGGCCGGCTATCTGGAGCGCGCGCAGAGCCCGCAGGGTTTCATCAGCCTGCTGGTGACCAATTTCAACTCGCCGCCCGA
Source organism: Terriglobales bacterium (assembly GCA_963745655.1). Taxonomy (GTDB): domain Bacteria; phylum Acidobacteriota; class Terriglobia; order Bryobacterales; family Bryobacteraceae; genus JAJFUV01. Next base: position 90,618 of record CAVUYK010000003.1, read on the forward strand.
CACCGGTTTCGTGGTGCATGGCGTGGCCGGCGCCGCCTGTCTTGCCAAGCGCGCCAAAGAGCAGGAAGTATTCCGCCTGATGGTGCCGTTTCTCACGAAGGCGGGCGCGGGTCTGGCCGTGGGTGGCGTGCACACGCCCAACCACCGTTGGGTGATGTGCCAGGCGCTGGCGCAAATCGACGAGATCCTGCCAAACCCGGCTTACCGCCGCCGCATCGATCAATGGCTGGCCGAAGGCATCGACATCGACGAGGAAGGCCAGTACACCGAACGCAGCACAGCCATCTACAACTCGGTGGTGAACCGCGCGCTCACCACGCTGGCCATCAAGTTGAACCGCCCCGACCTGCTCGACCCCGTGCGGCGCAACCTGGAGATGATGCTCTACATGCTCCACCCCGATTGGGAAGTGGTGACGGAGATCTCCGGCCGGCAGGACAAGGACCTGCCCGGCGACATGGGGCGCAACTGGCTGGCGCTGCGGTGGCTCGCGGTGCGCGACAACAACGGCCAGTTCGCCGACGTCGAGAGGCATTATCGCGACCACGCCTCGCTCAGCGAGTTGATGCAGTATCCGGAATTGCTCGCGCCCGGTCCCGCTCCCAAGCCGGTGCCGGACAACTACGAGAAAATCTACCCCATCAACGGCTACGCGCGCATCCGCCGCGGCCAGATGAGCGCCACGCTGTTGTTGCGCAACTCGAGCAAGTTCCTGGCCTTCCGCGACGGCGGCGCGGTGGTGGACGGCGTGCGCATGGCGGGATCGTTCTTCGGCCGGGGCATGTTCACGCCCACCCTGGCGCAGAAGCGCAAGGGCGTATACCATTTCGAGCAGACCATCCAGGCCGGTTACTTCCAACCGCTCGATCCGCCGCGACGCGTCACCACGCGGACCTGGTATCCCACACGAACCGAACGCCGCATGACCGAGGCGTGCGAGTTGCGTTTCTCGGCCGATGTCAGCGAAATCCGCAACGGGTTGCGGTTGCGCTTTGCGGCCGCCGGAACCAAGGACGTGCCCATCGCCGTCGAACTCAACTTCCGTTCGAACGGCGCGCTGGAGGGTTGCCACCCCGCGCCCGAGGTGGCCGACGCGTATCTGCTCGGTTCGGGTTTCGGCGTTTACCGCAATGGGGCCCACGCCATGCGCTTCGGCCCGGGCATCGAGCAGCACGCCTATACGCAACTGCACCGCCTGCCGCCGAAACTCCCCGGCAAGAGCGTCTTTCTCACGGCCTTCAGCCCCTTCGACCACACCATCAACTTCGAGTGGCTGTAGCGGAGATGCGGAGGGCCTGGGGGCGCGCGGCCGAATGCCCCTGCGCTCGCCTGCATTGCGCCACCCTCGCGTACCACATATGGTACACTGAAAGCCGTGGCCGAAAGGAGCGGGGAGCGTTCGGCGGACCGGCGATCGGCCGTCTCGCAGTCTGGAAAGCGGGTCCCCGCGATATTCTTCCGAACGGCCGCAGGCGGCGAACCGGTGCGAGAGTGGCTCAAGAGCCTGCCTTATCCCGACGACCGTAAGAGAATCGGCGAGGATATCAAGACAGTCGAGTTCGGATGGCCGCTCGGAATGCCGGTCTGCCGGTCGATGAGCGGAGGAATCTACGAGGTGCGGACGAATCTCGCGAGGAACCGCATCGCGCGCGTACTGTTCTACATCGACGCCTTCGGGCGAATGGTGCTGCTGCACGGGTTCATCAAGAAGACTCAGATGACGCCCGCCGAAGACCTGCGGTTGGCGAACGGCAATAAACGAAAGCATGAAAGGGGGCTGCCATGAAGATGAAAAGAGTGGAGAGCGCCAAGTTCGATCACAGCGGTTCCAGCGTTGACAGCTTTTTCGAAGAAGCAGGCATTCTGGAAGAAGTGGAGGCCATAGCCATAAAGAGGGTCCTGGCGTGGCAGCTTTCACAAGCCATGCGAGAACAGCGCAAGACCAAGCAAGTCCTGGCGCGAGAACTCGGAACGAGCCGTTCGCAGTTGGATCGCCTGTTGGACCCCGAGAAAGTATCCATCTCACTCGAAGCCCTGGCGCGAGCCGCGAAGGTGCTCGGCAAGAACCTGGTGATTCGGATGACCGACATCAAGGCAACCGCGAGGAGTGGTCGCAAGTCGGCCGGATCGAGCCGGGGCCGCGCCACGAAGGTCAAGAAGCCGATTTGCGCCTGAGTGGCTGCGATTGCAGCCCCGCGCGGCGGTCATGATATCCTGAAGTTTCCACCGCGCAATTCCAACTGTTGGCGTGTAGGCAAATGGACGTTTATCAACTGACGCGGGAACTCGTGGACATCGAGTCCCTTACCGGCAACGAGTACCAGGTCGGCTGCTATCTGGCCGATTACCTGGCGGTTCTTGCCGCGCGTCATGGCGGCAGCGTCGAGCGCATGGAGGTGGAAGCCAACCGCTTCAACGTCCTGGCCACCTGGGGCCAGCCGGTGGTGACTTTGTCGACGCACATCGACACGGTGCCTCCGTTCATTCCGTCGAGCGAAGACTCCGAATACATATGGGGCCGCGGCGCCTGCGACACCAAGGGCATCATCGCGTCGATGCTCAAAGCCGTGGAAGCGCTGTTGGAAGAAGGCGTGCGCGGAGTGGCGGTGCTGTTGGTGGTGGGCGAGGAGCGCAACAGCGCCGGCGCCTACATGGCGGCGCGGCATCCCCGGGGATCGCGTTACCTGATCAACGGCGAGCCCACCGAAAACAAGCTCGCGCTGGGCTCCAAGGGCGCACTACGATACGAACTGATCGCCGAAGGACGAATGGCGCACTCGGCGTATCCGGAGCTGGGCGATTCGGCCATCTTGAAATTGCTCGACGCCATGGACCGCATTCGCCGTGTGCCGCTGCCGGTGGACGAAATTCTGGGCCCCAGCACCATGAACATTGGCACCATTTGCGGCGGCCGCGCGCCCAATGTGGTGCCGGACGCGGCCCAGGCCGAAATCATGCTCCGCCTGGTGCAGGACGCCGAGCCATTGCGCAAAGCGTTCGTCGAAGCGGCCGGCGACCAGGTGCAAGCACGAGAGGTGCTGCTCATCCCCGTGGTGCGCCTGGGCCAACTGGCCGGATTAGAAACCTCCGTAGTATCGTTTACCACCGATATCCCCGCGTTCGGCGGCGCCTGGGGGCAGCCCTTCCTTTTGGGCCCCGGCACCATACACGTCGCCCACACCCTCGAAGAACGGGTACCCAAGAAGCAAATCGCCGACGCTATCGAGATTTACAAGAAGATGGTGCGGCAGCTTCTGGCTGCCGCGTAGGAAAAACAACATGAAAAAAATCGAGGTTGGTGTACTCGGCGCCACCGGTATGGTGGGCCAGCATTTCGTGAAGTTCTTGCAGAACCATCCCTGGTTCGAGTTGACTTGGGTGGGAGCCAGCGACCGCTCCGCGGGCAAGAAGTATTCGGACGCGACGCAATGGCGCCTGGAAGGTGTCATGCCGGAGAAGATCGCGGGCCTCACGGTCCAGGAATGCGTGCCGGGCAACGCGCCGCGACTGGTGTTTTCCGCGACCGACGCCTCGGTGGCCACCGAGATCGAACGCGCCTTCGCGCAAGCCGCACACGTGGTGGTGTCCAACTCGCGCAATCACCGCATGGAAAGCGATGTGCCGCTGCTGGTTCCGGAAGTAAACGCGGATCATCTGAAGCTGATCCCGCTGCAGCAGGCCGCGCGCGGCTGGAAGGGGCAAATTGTCACCAACCCGAATTGCTCGACCGTGGTGTTGACCATGGCGCTCGGGCCGTTGAAACAGTTCGGCATCCAGCGCGTTGTCGTCACCACCATGCAGGCGATTTCCGGCGCCGGCTATCCCGGCGTGCCTTCGATGGACATTACGGCCAACGTCATCCCATTCATCGGCGGCGAAGAAGAGAAGATGGAGCAGGAGACGCAAAAGATCCTGGGCGAGTTGGCCGGCGACCATGTCGAGCCGCTGGCCGCGGGCGTGAGCGCGCACTGCAACCGCGTACAAGTGGTGGACGGCCACACCGAGGCTGTGTCGGTGGACCTGGCCGCCAAGCCGGACATCCAGGCCGTTATCGAAGCCCTCCAAAACTTCCGCGGCCTGCCGCAGGAGCGCAACCTGCCCAGCGCGCCTCCACAACCGGTAGTCTACATGGCCGAACGCGACCGCCCGCAGCCGCGTCGCGACGCATCGCGCGGCAACGGCATGACGACGTTTGTGGGCCGCTTGCGCACCTGCCCGGTGCTCGGCTACAAGTTCATCGCGCTGGGGCACAACACCATCCGCGGGGCGGCCGGCGCGGCCGTGCTGAATGCGGAGCTGATGCACTCGGAAGGGTGGCTCGAAAAATGATCGTCATGAAATTCGGCGGCTCGTCGGTCGAATCGGCGGCCGCCATCGAGAGAGTCGCGTCCATCGTAAAAGCGCGTGTCGAGCGCCATCCCGTGGTGGTGGTTTCGGCCATGGGCAAGACCACTAATCATCTTCTGACCATCGCCGCGAAGTCCGCGGCGGGCCAGCGCGAGGAGGCCATCAAGCTGGCGGTTGAACTGCGCGATTTCCATCTGCGGGAGGCGCGCCCGGTGGTGCTCGATTCGGATTGGCCCCAAGTCGAGAGCACGATTCAGGACCATTTTCAGGAGATCGCGGAGCTGGCTCGCGCGCTGGCCGTGGTGGGAGAAATCACGCCGCGGATGATCGACGCGATTTCGAGTTACGGCGAACGCATTTCGAGCATCGTGGTCACTTACGCCTTCCGCCGCGCCGGCATGGACGCCGTGCATGTCGATTCGCGGCGCGTGGTGGTCACCGATAATCGCCACACGCAGGCCGCGCCGAAGCTCTCGGAAACGTACGCGCGGCTGGCGGCCACCATTGCGCCGCTTGCCCAGGGACACGTAGTGGTGATGGGCGGCTTCATCGCATCCACCGAAAGCGGCGTCACCACCACGCTGGGCCGCGGCGGCTCCGACTTCACCGCCGCCATCGTGGGCGCGGGCATCGGCGCCGAGGAGATCGAGATCTGGACCGACGTGGACGGCATGCTCACGGGCGATCCACGCATCATCGACGGCGTCCGCCGCGTGAAGACGATTTCGTTCGGAGAGGCCGCCGAGTTGGCCTACTTCGGCGCCAAGGTGCTGCATCCTTCCACCGTGCTGCCGGCCGTCGACAAGAACATCCCGGTGTTGATCTTGAATTCGCGGCGGCCGGAAGTGGAAGGCACGCGCATCGTCGCCGAAGCCGTGCCGTGCACCAACCCCATCAAGTCCATCGCCTGCAAGCGCAACATCACCCTGGTCAACATCACCTCGAGCCGCATGCTGATGGCCCATGGCTTTTTGCACCGGATCTTCGAGGTGTTCGACCGCTTCGAAACGCCGGTCGACATGGTGGCCACCAGCGAGGTGAGCGTTTCGCTCACCATCGACAATACGGCGCGGCTGAAGGAGATCGCGGCGGAGCTCGAAGATTTCGCCGAAGTGAATGTCGAGCAAAACCAGGCCATCGTGTGCCTGGTGGGCGACAACATCCGCTCCACGGAGGGCGTGGCGGCACGCATCTTCCGCGCGCTCTCCGACGTCAACATCGGCATGATCTCCCAAGGCGCGTCTCTGCTAAACTTCGGCTTTGTAGTATCCGAGGCCGACTTGACCCGATCCGTCGCCGCTTTGCACGACGAGTTTTTCGCCGAGGTCGACCCGGCGGTATTTGATTGACCAAGCCGCGGGAGCTTACGAGCCCATCCCGCACCCTGGGAATCCGCATGAAACTCGCCATCGTCGGTTACGGCAAGATGGGCAAGCTGGTCGAGCAGCTTGCTCCGGACTACGGCTTCACGGTCTCGCTCAAGCTCGATGAATTCAACAACGTGAACTTCGCCGGCATCACCCGGGAAAACTTCCAAGGCGTGGACGTCGCCATCGAGTTTTCGACGCCTTCCACGGTGGTCGCAAACATCGAGCGCATCGCGGCGCTGGGCGTGAACATGGTGGTAGGCACCACGGGCTGGCTGGATCAAATGGACCGCGTCCGCGCGCTGGTCGACCAGCACGGCATCGCTTTGGTGTGGAGCCCCAACTTTTCCATCGGGGTAAACGTTTTCTCGCGGCTGGTGGCGGAGGCGGCGCGCCTGCTCGCCGAAGAACCGCAGTACGGCGCATGGGCGTGGGAGATTCATCACAGCACCAAGAAGGACGCGCCCTCGGGCACGCTGCTGAAACTGGTGGGCGATATGAAGAACGCCGGATACGCGCGCCCCATCGACACCGGCTCGAACCGCGCCGGCGCGCACCCGGGCACACACGAAATCGGGTTCGACTCTTCGGCCGACACCATCACGCTTCGCCACACGGCGCGCAGCCGGGAAGGGTTCGCCCGCGGCGCATTGAAGGCGGCCGGCTGGGTGGCGGGCAAGCGTGGATTGCACGAGTTTGGCGACATCGTATTCGGGAACGTGAGGTGAATGATGTTTGAAGGTTGCGGTACCGCGCTGGTGACGCCGTTCCGGGCGGATTCCTCGCTCGACGAGGCCACCCTGCGTAAGCTTGTCCGGCGGCAAGTGGAAGCCGGCATCAATTTCCTGGTGCCCTGCGGCACTACCGGCGAAAGTCCCACGCTCACGCACGCCGAGCATCTGCGCGTGGTGGAGATCACGCTGGAGGAAGCCCACGGGGTGGTGCCGATTCTGGCCGGGGCCGGCGGTTACAACACGGCTGCGGTCATCGAACTCGCCCGCGAGCTTTCGGCCATGGGCGTGGACGGCATTCTCTCGGTGACGCCTTACTACAACAAGCCCACGCAGGAAGGCCTCTACCAGCACTACCAGGCCATCGCTTCGGCCGTGGCTACCCCCATCATCGTTTACAGCGTGCAGGGCCGCACAGGCGTAAACGTGGAACCGGCCACCCTCAAGCGCCTGGCCGGCATCGACAACATCGTGGGCGTGAAGGAAGCTTCCGGCAACATCAGCCAGATCGCCTCCATTCTTCACGAGGTGCCCGAAAGCTTTGCGGTGCTCTCCGGAGACGACGTAGTCACGCTGCCGCTGATCGCCTTGGGCGGCCGCGGCATCATCTCCGTGGCATCCAACGAAATTCCGGCCGCTATGACCGAACTGGCGCGGCTGTGCCTGATCGGCGATTTTCCCAGCGCGCGCGAGTTGCAGCGCAAGTATCTTCCCCTGATGGGCGTGAACTTCGTCGAGTCGAATCCCATTCCGGTGAAAGCGGCCATGGCCGCCATGGGTTTGCTCGAACCGGTGTGGCGGTTGCCGCTGGTTCCCCCGCAACCGCAAAATCGGGCCAAAATCGAGGCGGTGATCGAAGAGGCGGGACTCCTGCCCAAACGGAGCGTGCGCGTTGCAGGCTGAGATCGAGAGACTATTCGACGAGAAACCGGAACACTACACCGGCGAGCACTTCCGTCTGTTCCAGCGCTTCAAGGAAGAATTGAACTCGGGCCGGGTTCGTGCGGCGTCGCCGGATGCGTCGATGCCCAGCGGCTGGAGAGTGAACAGTTGGGTAAAGAAGGGCGTCCTGCTCGGTTTCCGCATGGGCGGCATTGTGGACATGTCGGTGGACGCTTCGCGGCAGCCCTGGTTCGACAAGGCCACCTATCCCGTGCACCGCTTCGACGCCTCCAGCGGCGTGCGCATCGTGCCCGGCGGCACCAGCGTGCGCGACGGCTGCCACGTCGGCAAGAGCGTTACCATCATGCCGCCGGCCTACATCAACACCGGCAGCTATGTGGGCGATGGCACCTTGATCGACTCTCACGCCCTGGTGGGAAGCTGCGCGCAGGTGGGCGCGCATTGTCACGTTTCGGCCGCCGCGCAAATCGGAGGCGTGCTGGAACCGGTGGGCGCTTTGCCGGTGATCATCGAAGACGAAGTGCTGATCGGCGGCAACTGCGGCATCTACGAAGGCGCGGTGATCAAGCGGCGCGCGGTGCTGGGCACCGGCACCATCGTGAATCGCTCGACGCCGGTCTATGATCTGGTCCGCGGCGTCATCCACCGGGCCGAGGGCGACGCACCGCTGGTGATTCCCGAGGAAGCCGTGGTAGTGGCGGGCTCGCGCATGATTACCAGCGGCGTGGGGCGCGAATGGGGCATTTCGCTCTACACGCCGGTTATCGTGAAGTATCGCGACTCGAAGACCGACACGAAGATTCAGCTCGAAGATCTTCTTCGCTGACCGGCCGCGGTCTCCAGCACCGCGAGCGTTTCCCGCGCCGAAATTTTCCAACTGAACTTGGAGGCGCGAGCTGGGCCTTCCACGGCCAGTTCCGCGCGCAGTTTGCCGTCGCTGACGATCCGTTCCATGGCCTCACGGATGGCGCCAACATCGGCGGGATCGAAACGCAGCGCGGCCCGTCCCACGAATTCGCCGAGTGCCGGAATGTCCGAACAGGCCGTGGGGATACCCGATGCCAGCGCTTCCAGCACGGGCATTCCGAACCCTTCGAAGCTCGACGGATAGACGAACGAATGGGCCTCGCGGAACAGGTTATAGAGTTCCTCGCGTGAAATCCAGCCGGTAAATCTCACGGACTCATTCAGTTTCAGCTTTCGGACCAGCCGTTCCAGTTCCGCGCTGTAATGCCCACGCATACCGGCGATCACCAGCCGGAACTCCGGCCGTTCGCGCCGGAATTCGGCGAACGCCCGGATCAGACCATCCAGGTTCTTGTGGGCGTGCAAGGTGGAGACGCACAGAAGAAATGGATCGGCCGGACGCGGCGATCTCGATCGGGAGATTTCGAAGAAACGCTCCTCCACGCCATGTCTCACGACATCGATCTTTCCATCCGTCACTGTGTAATAGAGTAAAATATCCCGCCGCGTACTTTCGGAAACCGCGATGAGACGCGCGGCCCGGTGCGCCGAGGCCCACAAAAAGAATTCCCAGAACGGCAGCTCATACCAGCGGAAATGCTGCGGCCGGCGTTTGTGTTGCAGATCGTGAAATACGACAACCGCCGGGCAGCTAGATGCCAAAGGCATGGTAAAGCCGGGGCAGAAAACCACGTCGAGGCGATCCCGGCGGATCCGCCAGGGCATCACGAACTGCTCCCAGAGAATCCTGTAAGGGCGCACCGCCGCGCGCACCGGTTGCACGGAGATCGAGAAGTTCGGCGCATCGGGGCACAACCCAGCGCCGGTCTCGCGGTTGACATACACGACGTACTGATTCCGGGAGTCGATGGCGGCGAGCGCGGCCACCAGGCTGCGCAGATAAATCTCGGTCCCTCCGACTCCGCCTGGTATCAGATACAGCGCGTCGATGCCGATGCGGAGATGTTTCTCCTGATTACCCAATCCATTTAGTATGCAACCTTCAGGTTCCTTCGCGCCATAGCTAATCCGGCGCTGGCATCCGGATCGTCCGGGCTAAGCGCCAGGGCGCGCCGGTAACTGTCGGCCGCGGCCGCGTACTCGCCCGAAGTAACTTGCAGATTACCGCGGTAGACGTAGGTCTTGGCGAAGAGCGGATTGATCTTCTCGGCCTCGGCGAGGGCTGCCTCGGCCTCGGCGCGCCGCGCGCGCTTGGCGTAGATCATGCCGATCAGCGCGTACGCGTGCGCGGTTCTTTCCATCTGGATTGCCTCCCGAAGTCGTTCCACCGCCAGATCGGGTTGTTGCGCACAATCGCAGGCCAGGGCCCAATCCACCAGCAGACCGTAATCCTTCGCCGTCAATCGAGAAGACAATTCGTATTGCCGGGCGGCTTCCTGGCAGCGCCCCGCCTGGAAATACGCGTAGGCAAGTTGGAAATGTGGCCGGAATTTCCGGGGCGATTTCGCCACCGAATCCTCCCATAATGGGATGGCGCCGCTCCAGACCTGATTGCGCGCGCGCGCCGCCACTCCGGCCGCCAACAGGATGCCCGCCGCCGTCCAGGCCAGCGTCGCGCGGCGGAGAGCCAGCCGCCGCGTAATGTCGGCGACCACCAGAACCAGTCCGATCATCGGCAGATACATCCGCCGTTCGACCAGCGGGTCTTTGATGGGGATGAAGGACGACGTCGGCGCGATCAGCAGCAGAAACACCAGAACGCCGTAACTGCTCAGCGGATACTTGCGCCGAAGCGCGATGGCGGCGGCGCCCAACGCACCCAGCGCCGCCAGTCCGAGGATTGCGCCATGGTCCAGAGGGCTCCTGGATATCGCGAAGTCGTGATCCAAATTCAGCCCCACCGGCAGAACGAACATCCGCAGGTAGACCCAGATGGCGCGGCCTTGCGTGTAGAGATAGTCGTGCCAGGGCAGTCCGGCAACCGCGAATCCGGCCGTGTCGGCGTGGCGAATCACTCTCCAAACGAATCCCAAACCCAGCGCGCCGGCGGCCGACAGCGCGGTATACAGCTTCCAGTTCCGTCGGATGCCGCCAAAGGAGAAGCCCGGGTTCCAGAAGTAGTCCGTCAAGAGCAGCAGAGCCGGCAAAATCACGGTGTGTTCCTTGGTCAGCGCCGCCGCTGCGAACAACAACGTCACGGCGGCCGTAACGCTCCACGAGGCGGCGGGCCTCGGCCGATATAGAAACACCACGAACGCCGCATAGAAGAACAGCACGCTCAACGTTTCCGACCGGCTCGCCACGTAGGCCACCGACTCGGTTTGCAGAGGATGAAACAGAAATACGCCCGCGGCGAACCCCGCATGCAGAACCTGGTTCCATCCTTCCACGCCAACCTGCCGCAGCAGGCGCCGGACGATCAAGAACACCAGCACGCCGTTGGCGAAGTGGAACAGGATGTTGAACAGGTGGAAGAAGTAAGGATCCAAGCCGAACACTCTCAGGTTCAGCCAGAACGTGAGCATCAGAAAGGGCCGCGTTTGATGCAACCAATAGGTCAGCGGAGCCTGGATGAAGTTCGGGAGTTGGAAGGGCAGGTAGAGGTCGTCGAACAGGAATGGTCCGTTCAACGCCGGCTGATACGCCTCGAGCAGCGCCAGCAAGGTGACGCACCCCACCACAAGGTAGAGCCAGAGCCGGGGGCCCTGGTGGGGCAGAGGTTTAGGAGGAACTTTCGGCTGGCTGCTTTTCATCTAGGGTGCGAACTCGGAATTCCAGCATCGCCACTTTCTGCGCCAGGGCGATATTGGCGTCCTTCAAACGGGAGATCACGATGGAGAACCGGTAGCTGACCACGAACAGGAGGCAGACGATCAGCAAGACCAGCGCGGAAGCGGGATCGTTTCCCAAGCCCAGCCATCCCATTCCGCGCTCGAGCAGGCTCCGCCACCTCGACAAAATCAGCAGCGTCACGGCGGCGCCCAGCCAGCTCATCGAATATTCCACGCGGATGTGCGCGCGCCTCAGCGACAGAAGCACCAGGACGATCACCGCGAGGCTGGCGATCGTGATCGCATTCAACAACGGCTCCACGGTTACCTCCTCCACCTGCGGCGTTCGAACTTCAGGATGTTCACCAGAACGCCCATTAGAACGTGAACGATGTAGTAGACCGACTTCAACGGAGTGATGCTGCTCTTGCCCGCCGCGCGCGGCCGCACGCGGCACGGCACCTCCATGAAGCGGAATGCGCGGCGCTTCAACACTACCAGCGCCTCGATTTCAGGATACTCGAGTGGAAAGCTCCTGCTGAAGACCTGCAGCGCGGCACGGTTCACGCCCACGAAGCCGGACGTCGGATCGAGCACGGGCTTGCCCAGAATGGGCCGCAGCATCAACCGGAAGAAGCGTATGCCCAGCGAGCGAAGAAAACTGGTATGGTTGGAGTCCTCGGCGACGTAGCGCGAACCGATCACCATCTCGCATCCGCTCGACCGCAGAGCGTCGAGCACGCCGGGAATGTCACGCGGGTCGTGCTGGCCGTCGCCATCCAGCCGGATCACATATTCGTAGCCGAGTTCAAAGGCCAGCTTGTAGCCGGCCTGCACCGCGCCCCCGAGACCCAGGTGATGCGGCAGCGGCAACACACGCGCGCCGGCCGCGCGCGCCGTCGCGATGGTGGAATCCTCCGAGCAATCGTCGATCACCAGCACCGGCACGCCGGGCAAGGTCGTACAAATCTCCTCAACCACGCCGCCCACCGCGCCCTCTTCGTTATACGCGGGCACGATGATGAGCACGGAGCCGGCTCCGCCGGAGTTTGTCATATCGCGGCAACCTCCTTCACCGTGATGCTGTGGCGTCCGAGCAGCGCCCTGAACTCTCGCGAACCGATGCGCGCACTCTCCAGAATCCGGCGGCGCTTCCGGCGCAGGCTGGTCCAGTTTGCCAGGACCGCCAGGTGCGCGCGCGCCGCGAACCAGACTAATGCGAAGGCGCTACCTCCGTCGTGGCGGTATTTCGCGGCAGCGCCGCGCCGCCCCATGAGGAACCAGGCGTGCCAGAAATAGCGCGCCACGGTCGCGCACAACGCGCCCGGCACCAGATTCGCGGGATAGTTTTTCGCCAACACAAAAAGCCGGTTGCGTTCCACGTAATACGCCTTCAAAGCCGAGGCGCGGCCCGCCGAATGTGAGTAACGGTGTTCCACCACGGCTTCCGGCACGTAAATACACCGCCAGCCGGCCCATTGCGCTCTCAAGCCCAAGTCCGTGTCCTCGCAGTAGAGGAAGAAATCCTCGTCGAATCCTCCGATTTCATCGAGCATCGCACGCCGGTATAGCGCGGCGCATCCACTGGGAAACAGTACGTCCTCCTTCGTATCGAATGCGGATGCCGCCAAGGCGTGGCCGCGCTGCTTACTGGAAGCATCGCGCGCGATCAACATCCCCGCCGAATCCAGCGCGCCCGAGCCCGAAAGCAGAATCCGCGAGGCACACATACCCACGCCCGCGTCGCGTTCGGCTGCTTCCACCAGCGCCTCCGCCCAACCTGGCCGAACTACCGCGTCGTCGTTCAACGCGGCAACGTAAGGCGCGCCGGACGCGCGGTAGACGGCGTTGATGGCCGCGCCGAACCCCTCGTTGCACCGGTTTTCAATGACCCGGACCGATCCGCGGGCCAGCCCTTTCTTGCCCACCAGTCCCTGGCCGCTGTTGTCCACCACCACCACCTCAACGTCGCGCGCGGCATGCACCGAAAGAGATTCGAGACACTCGATCAGCGCCGAATCCGCCGCGAGAGTAGGGATCGCAACCGTGACCCGGGGTTCAGCCAAGTATCGATTTTACGCTATCTACACGCGCCGCAGTAAGTAAGTGCGCAGGATGATCGCTTGTGCTTCGATGGGGACCTGCAGGCTCTCTCCATCGCGGACGCACCTACCATCATCCTCGGCTTGCAGGATGAGATCCGTGGCAACGCCGCCCCATTTCGTCCCGATCTGAATCCCATGTGAGGAGTGTGGAGGCCCACACCCCGCCAGGGCTTGCATCATTGGCATTTCCCCAGTCCGGACGAAGTGGTCGACGCTGTCCAGTCCAAGTTTGAGGAGCGGGCATCATGGAGCCAGGTCCTGCGTCGCCTGTGCGCAATTACTTAATTCGTGGTGTATAAGAGAAATTCAAATGGAATAGGACGACGTTACGTCTCGTCGTGATCTATGTTCGACTTCAGTGCGACGCCGGGATCACGGTTCCGGCTGGTTCGAGGAATTCGCGGTTGAAGCGCGTGAAGGTGATGAACTGGTAGCCGTCGCTTACACCGCGTTCCCAAAGTACGCCCACCGTTCCGTCTTTCAAGATGCTCAAGTCGGAATAGGCGGACAGCCCTCCGTAAAGCAAGCGTTCGTTGGTAAACGTCTGGCCTTCGTCGTAGCTCACGCGCACCACCAGGCGGCGGCGCGCATCGCCCTGCGGGCCGGTCCACAGGATACGGTCCCGGCCGGCGCCGTCCTTCACCGAGGTGAAGCGCTCGATGGCCGTGGCCACCGGCGTGACGATTTCGCCGCCGCGCGGCGAGGACCAACTCTCTCCGCCGTCGTGGCTCACGGCGACGTATCGCGCGTTGCCTCCGCCCTGCCGCGCGTCCATCAGGACCGCGCCGTCAGTCAGTTCCACCAGTTGATTCTCGTCGGTGAGCGCGCGAATCTGCGGGCCGCGTTTCCAGGTGGTGCCGTGGTCGTCGCTATAGATGGCGTAAGAGCGCATGTAGTGAAGACGCCCGCGGAAGGTGCCGCTGCCGGCCTCCACCGAACAAACGTCCGCACACGCGGCGGCGGGAAGGATTAGACGGCCGGAGCGCGCCTGTATGGCGCCGCCGGGGCCCAGGAACATCGAGCGCCAATTATCGAAATCGCGAGCCACGCGGGTGATGTCGCGCGCCGCCGACCAGGTCTGCCCGTTATCGTCGCTAAAGCGCAGCCAAGCCTGGTTGTCGGTTGTTCCGGGGCGCGACTCCTCCGTGCCTTTGCCCGGCTCCCAGCGGTTAAATGCGATCCACAGCCGCCCGTTCGAACGGTCCACCACCGGGGTAGGATTCGAGGCACCCCACTTCTCGCCGGGATTGTCCACGATCTGCATCTGGGACCACGTGGCACCCTGGTCGATGCTGCGTTTCGCCACCAGATCGATGTCGCCGCCACCCGGATCGCTCCGGTTCTCCTTGCGCGCCTCGGCGAAGGCGACCAGGGAGCCGTCCGGGGTGGCGACGATGGCCGGAATGCGATAGGAATGGTAGCCATCCTCTCCGGCGCGGAATACGTTGGTGTGGGTGATGAACGCATCCGCCGCCAGAACCAACGACGGCAGGGCCAATAGCAGCGCTAGGAATCTTTTGTTCATAAACGTTGACAGGATATCACGCGCCGCTCGGCTTCGGCATGGCGGCGTTTCCGCTCGAAGAACCAGAAGGACGCTCAATGGGAGCGTCCCGAAAGGAACGGCGCGCTCGCGGCATGATCCAAACGAAGATATGCTGGAGTGCACGGCGAGACGCTCATGATTGTCTTTCTGATTCTGATCCTCACGGTTATCGCCATCGTGTCGTTTGTGCAGATCAGGCGCTTGAAGCGCCGGCTGGAGGAAATCGAAGAGCGGCAGCGCGCCACCATCCAGCGAGTCTACGCGCTGGAGACGCAGGACGCCCAGCCATCGGTCGCGCCGCCGCCCCCCATCAAATTGCCGCCGCACCCCGCGTTAGAACCTTCTTCCACCTTCGTGCCGCCGCCCGCGCCGCCGCCGGCCCCGCCGCCGCCTGCGCCGGAGCCCATCGCCTTGAAACCCACCTGGAGCGAGCACCTGCGCGAGAAGATGCAGGGCGAAGAGTGGGAAGCGGTGGTTGGCGGAAGCTTGCTGAATAAGCTGGGCGTGTTGGTTACGGTGATTGGTCTGGCGCTCTTCCTGAGCTATTCGTTGAACCACATGGGGCCGGCCGGCCGCGTGGCCGCCGGATACATGCTGGGCCTGGCGATGTTGGGCGCGGGTGTGGCGCTGGAGCGCCGGCCACGATATCTGATTTATGGACGAGGGCTCATCGGCGGGGGATGGGCCGCGCTGTACTTCACTACTTACGCCGCGCACGCGCTGGACGCCGCGCGCATCGTCGCCGATCCGCGCGCCGGGGCCGCCATGCTCGCCGCGGTTTCCGCCGGCATGATCGCGCATGCGCTGCGATATCGTTCCCAAACGGTAGCAAGCCTGGCCTACTTTGCCGGCTTCGTTTCGCTCGCTGTCACACCCGTCACGGCGTTTTCCGTGACCGCGCTGGTACCGCTAGCCGCGTCGCTTGCGTACCTGTCGAAACGATTCTCGTGGGGAGGAATCGCGGTGGGTGGCGTGGTGGCCACCTACGGCGTGTTCCTGATGAGCGTGGCGCGTTCGAGCGGTGGCAGCCTGGCCGCGGCGCAGTCTGTCCTGGTGGTCTATTGGTTGCTGTTTGAAGGTCTCGACATCCTGGACGCGGCGCAGTGCGCGGGACCGCGTGGAGCGATGTACGCACTGAGCCCGCTCAACGCCATCTGGTTTCTGGTGGCATCGGCCGCGGTCTGGACCCACTCGCAGCCGGCGCATATGTACAAACTGTGGTTCCTCGCCGCGGGACTGAATCTGGCGGCTACCGCGGTGCGCGCGCGCGTGCGTCCGCCATCGAGTTTCGCGCCGGACTCCGACACCTTCGATCGTTGTTGGGCGGGAGGTTATGAAGGCACCTTGACGCTCGCCGCCGGATTGGCCGCCGTGGCGCTATTTCAATTCACCGACGGCTTGAGACTCTCGCTGTACCTGTTGGGCGAAGCGGAGTTGCTCTTCCTCGCCGGCGTGTTCTTGAAAGAGAGCTATCCGCGAAATTTGGGTAGCGTGCTCTTCGCGCTTCCCATGCTTCGCTTGGCCGGCTGGCATTTGGACGACTCGACTCGCAGTGTGCTGCTCGGCCGCAACCTCCTCTCCTGGACGCCGTTTGCCGCGCTTTCGGCGGGCCTCTTCTATTTGAACCGCGCGCTCCGGCCCGCGCGCCGCTACTTCGGCTATGTGGCGGCCGTGCTGGGGGTTCTGATTCTCGGCTACGAAGTCCCGCACGAATACATTGCTCCGGCGTGGGTGCTCCTGGCCGGCGTGCTGTTCGAATTCGGACTCGATCGCGACCGGCGCGATTTTCGCTATCAAGCTTACGGCGTGGGATTCGCGGGGCTATGGGCGCTCGCGATTGTGAATGTCTGCGGCGCGGGTGTCTCCGGCGCGCGTCCCGATTGGGTGCCGCAACTGATCGCGCTGGGGATGCTCTACGGCGCCGCCGCGCGCTTGATCGCGTTCCGCCCGGATGTGCTTTCGGGCGGCGAACGCGACATGGTTCGTGATGTTCTCTCCGCCGCGGGCAGCACTATGCTGGCGGTGCTTGCCTGGAACGTGCTGCCGGTAGAACTGGTGGCGGTGGCGTGGGCGCTGGAAGGGCTGTTGCTGGTCGAAGTTGGATACGCGCTGCGCATCCCGTTTCTGGGGCACCAGGGCCATGCGGCGGGCGCGCTGGCGTTCGGGCGTTTGTTTCTGGCGAACTTCACGGGCACGGGCGCGACGGGTATTTTCTCGCATCGGGTGCTCACGGTCCTGCCCATCGTGGTCCTCCATTACTACCTGTGGAAGCGCTTGCGCGACCAGGGCCAGGCGCGCTTGTGCCGCGCGTACCTCTATACGGCGGCGATTCTCGTCACCGTTCTCATGCGCTTTGAATTCGGGCGCGTGTTCACAGTGACGGGGTGGAGCGTGTTTGCGCTGGTGCTGCTCGCGCTCGGCTTCCGTTACGGCGAGCCGGATTTGCGATGGCAGAGCTACATCCTTGCGATCTTTGCGTTCGTAAGAAGCTGGAACACTAATTTCTACATACCCGAGAGCATGGGCGGCTGGCGGATGCGCGTGCTCACGGGCGCCATCGTGATCGCCTGCTTTTACGCGGGCGAGTTCCTGTGCCCCCGCAAACCAGCGGAGGGTTCCGTGCGAATGGTGGATCGCATGGACGCGCGGGCGCGCGTCATGTTCAGCTTGCTCGCGACGGTGTTGTTGGCCGTCCTGATCTACTACGAGGTTTCGGGCGGGCTGCTCACGGTTTCGTGGGGTCTACAGGGTGTGGCGCTGCTGGTGGCCGGGTTCAGCTTGCGCGAGCGCGGCATGCGGCTGTCGGCTCTGGCGCTGCTGGCGATCTGCATCGCGAAGCTGTTCTTTTACGACCTGGGCCGTTTGGACACGCCGCATCGCATCCTTTCCTTCCTCCTGCTGGGCCTGTTCCTGCTGGGCGTTTCCTGGATCTACACGCGTTTCCGCGACGCGATCCGGCGGTACTTGTGAGGCTCCCCATGACGGACAAAGTGCGTCTGACGCTGGTGGTGCTGTTCGCTATTGGCTGCGGCGTAGCGGTGCTCTACGGCACGCGCGAGCAGCCGGTGAGCTTCGCGAGCGTGCTCGAGATCTGGGGCGACGTGCTGCGCGACGCGGATCAAATCGGCCTGCGTATCACGAGGGTGACCGATGCCGAGGAGATGCAACTCGGGCGCGACCTGGCGGCGGCGTCTCCCTGGCCGCCAGCCGCCGATGCCTCCTGGCAGGCTTACGTGCAAGACGTGGGCCAGACGCTCACGCCGTTCGTGCGCCGGAGCGGTGTGCGGTACGAGTTCCACGTGATCGAGTGGAATGCGCCGAACGCGTTCGCCATCGCGGGCGGGCAGGTCTACATCTCCACGGGAATGCTCGCGCGGCTGGAATCGGAAGCGGAGCTGGCGGCCATTCTGGGACACGAAATCTCGCATGTCGATTTGCGCCATTGCGTCGAGCGCTATCAGTACGCGCTAAAGCTGCGAAAGTTGTCCGCGGCGCCAGCGGGCCGTCTGGTGGACATGTTCCGCACGCTGGCCTCCGCCGAGTACGCGAAGTTCCAGGAGCAGGAGGCCGACGCGCAGGGTGTGCGGCTGGCGGCCGAAGCCGGCTACAACCCGGAGGCCGCGGCGCGGGTCTTCCGTCGCCTCACTCTGCTGGCCAGGCCGCCCGCGCCGCGCGCCGCCAAATCGCCCGTCGCGGAATCCGCCCGCGCCGCCGGAGATGCGCTGGGCGATTACTTCCGCAGCCATCCGCGGTCGGCGGATCGCGCCGCGCGGCTGGGCGAACAGATCCGCCGCTACCAGGCTGCGGGTGCAACCGTGAACGCGCGCTATGAAGGTCGTGAGAACTACCGGCGGCGTGTGGCGCGCAGCCGGCATCGCTTCAACCCGTAGCGGCGAGAACTTCAGTCACAGCTCTTCACCCCGTTACGCATGTTTCTCGCAAGGCCTTGGAAAAGAAAGGCTTCCTGCGTGGTTCGCGCTTGCCGCGCGCACCTGTGCGCCGTCGGACGCCCCAGTGGTCTGCTACCATGCCAGCGGGATGAAGAAGAACGACCTCGCCCAACGCCTGGCGCGCGACACCAACCTCAGCAAGGCCGCCGCCGCCGATGAACTCGACCGCGTCGTGCACGACATCGTCAAGAACCTGCGCCGCGGCGTGCCAGTCCGCCTGCCTGGTCTCGGCACGTTCACTCCGGGAAATCACCCTGACTTCAAGTTCGATTCGGGGCCCGCCCCGCGCGCGAGGCGCAAGTAGAGGACCTGTCATGAAACAAGCTTTCCAACCGCTCCCTCACGGTCACGGCTCAGAAGCCTTTGCCGAGCCGCGCGCGTCAGCAAGCGGACCCGAACGCCCGGCTACGGGATCCCGTTACGGGCCCTAGAGGATCACCGCCATGGTCGCCGAACAATGGAATTCCAGCGAACAGGTGGCGCGCCTGGTGCGCCAATCCCTGGAAGAGGGCGCGACGGTGGAAATCGACGGGCTCGGCGTATTCCGTCCCAGCGCCGGCGGGCGCTTCGAGTTCGTGCCGCAATCCAGTCCACAGGTCTTCCTGGCGTATGTCAATGAGGACTACCCTCTGGTGCACCGTCTCTGCCTCCAACTGCGCGCGCAAGGGTACGAACCGTGGCTCGACAAGAAGAAACTGCTGCCCGGGCAGAACTGGCCGCGCGCCATCGAGCAGGCCATCGAGATATCCACCTTCTTCCTGCCGTGTTTCTCCCATCGCGCCGGAGGCAAGCGCGGACCGTTCCAGGCCGAATTGCGCTACGCGCTGGATTGCGCCGCGCGGATACCGCTCGATGAGGTCTTCATCGTCCCCATTCGACTGGAAGAGTGCGGCGTGCCTCCGCGCATCCGCCGCGAACTGCAGTATGTGGATCTGTTCCCGGATTGGGAACGTGGATTCCGCCGGGTCGTCGAAACCATGGAGACGCAGAAGTCCAAGAACCGAACCCGTCTACGGCTTGCCGGCTAGCTTCTTCTTCACCGCTTCCGCCAGCTTCGGGTCCGAAGACAACTCGACGTACTTCTTCCAGGCTTCGCGGGCGCCCTTCTTGTCCTTCAACTTCTCCTCGCGCGTCTCCCAGACGCAACCACGCTTCCGCGTCGCCGGGGTTCCACTTGGTGGCTTCTTCGAAAGCGCATCGCCGCCGCGCGAAAATTGCCCTTCTTGAAGTAGTAATTACCGACCTTCATTTCCTTCGTCGCTTGCAGGGGGTTGAAGGCGTATTCCTTCGGAATCATGCTCTGATCTTCTTCCGGCGGCTCGCCGGGCTGAGCGGCGGGCGGCGCGGCCTTGGGCGGCTGCGGGAGAGCGGCGCCGGCGGCACAGCGCGACGAACAGCGCCAGTATCAAAGCGCGTGACACAATTAAATTATATCGTCCCCATGGATCTCCGCGAAAAGAGCGCCTTGCTGCCCACCGTGCCCGGCGTGTACCTGTACAAGGACGCGGAAGGGCGGGTGCTCTACGTCGGCAAGGCCAAGAATCTCCGCAACCGCGTCCGTGGCTACTTCAACGAGGATCGCCTGGCGGAAGCGAAGACCGGCACGGCTCATTTGCGGAAGCGCGCGACATCGACTACATCCAGGTCGACAACGAGAAGGAAGCTCTGGCGCTCGAGAACAACCTGATCAAGCAGTACAAACCGCGTTTCAACGTTCTATTGCGCGACGACAAGACCTATCCATACATAAAACTCACCGCCGAGAAGTACCCGCGCGTCTACGTGACCCGCCGCGTGCTCAAGGACGGCGCCACGTACTTCGGCCCTTACTTTCCGGGGAGCCTGGCCTACCGGCTGGTTCACTTCATCCATCGCCGCTTCCTGGTGCCATCGTGCAAGATCGATCTGACGCGCAAGCATCCACAGCCGTGCCTGCAGTACCACATACACCGCTGCCTGGGGCCCTGCGCCGAAGGACTCACCACCGATGCAGCCTATGCGCAGGCCGCCGGCGACGTGCGGTTGTTTCTGGAGGGCCGGCACCGCGACCTGGCCGACGATCTGCGCCGGCGCATGGAGCGGCGCCTCTGACGAAATGCGCTTCGAGCAGGCCGCCATGCTGCGCGACCTGATCGTCACGGTCGAAGAGGTCGAGCAGAAGCAGAAGATGGCCGCCGCCGAAGGCGACAACACCGACATCTTCGCCTGCTACGCCGAGCCGCCGCTGGCCGCGGTGAACGTCTTCCACCTGCGCAATGGGCGCATCGTGGACCGCCACGAGTACTTCTGGGAGGACGCCTTCGAATTCGCTCCGGACGAGTTCTTCACCTCGCTGCTTATGCAGTTCTATGGCGACCAGGCCTACATCCCATCGCGCATACACGTGCCGGTGGAACTGGAGGACCGCGAGGTGCTGGAAGAGTTGCTGGCGGAAAAGAGCGCTCACAAGGTTGAAATCCACACGCCGCGGCGCGGCGAGAAGCGCGCCATGCTGGCGCTTGCGGAAACCAACGCCCGACACAGCTTTGAGCAGCGATTCCGCGTGCGCAAGCCCACCTCCGAAGCCATTCAGGAAGCTCTGCGGGAAGTGCTGGGGCTGGAAGAAGCGCCGCGCCGCATCGAGTGCTTCGATATCTCGCACATCCAAGGCAGCGACATTGTGGCCAGCATGGTGGTGTGGGAGGACGGCCGCATGAAGAAGTCCGACTACCGCAAGTTCATTATGCGCACGGTCGCCTCCAACGACGATTTCGCCTCCATGCGCGAGGTGATCACGCGACGCTATTCGCGTCTGGAGCGAGAAGGCAAGCCGCGTGCCGGGCCTGGTGCTGGTGGACGGCGGGCTGGGGCAGTTGTCGTCCGCCGCCGAAGCGCTGGACGCGCTGGGCATCACCGACCAGCCGCTGGCTTCCATCGCCAAGCGCGAGGAGATCATTTACGTGCACGGCCAGGAAGACGAACCGGTGAAGCTGGACCGCTCACTCGCCGGTTCGGCACTTGATCGAAGTCATCCGCGACGAAGCGCACCGCTTCGCCATCACCTTCCATCGCGCGCGGCGCCAAAAGCGCATGACCGCGCCGGCGAAAGGTTCACCGTCCCGCCGCAAGCCGGTCCGCAAGTGAAGGCGGAAGTCCCGCCTGGTGAATTTTGGCCTGTGCGCGCTGGACGTCGTAAGCCACGCGCCTCAGATTCACCACGCGCTCCTCGGACCGATAAATCGCGTATCCCGCGCGCGGATCGCCGTCTCGCGGCTGACCCACCGCGCCGGGATTGATCAAATAGAGACGATCGAGCCCCAGCGTGAACGTGCGCTCGGTGGCGGAAGCGTCGGGATGGGGCAATGGGCGCACGCCTTTCCAATCGATCTGAAACCCGCCTTGCATGTGGCTGTGGCCGAAAAAGTAGATGCCGGGCCGCAGGCGTGCCGTGGCGCGCACGGCTTCCTGCTCCGAGAGCACGTATTCATCTTCGTCGAGGGGCGAGCCGTGCACTAAGTGTGCGCCAACGATTTCGACGGGGCCTTGCGGGAGCGCCCCCACATAGGCGAGATTCTCGCTCGACAGCGCCGCGCGAGTCCACGCGGTCGAGGCTTGCGCGCGCGCGTTGAACCAATCGGCGCCGGCGGGGCGGGCGCAGGCTTTATCGTGATTTCCGCGCACCACCGCGTGCAGGTTCGCTTGGGTCCAGTCACAGACCGCATTGGGATCGGCGCCATAGCCCACCACATCGCCACAACAGGCGATCTGATCGTAGTCGTCCCGGGCGTCCGCCAGCACCGCTACGAGCGCTTCCAGGTTCGCGTGAATGTCGCTCAGGATCAGATAGCGCACAGGCGGATCAACGAGACCTCCGGAGGCGCGCCGATGCGGGTGGGGATGCCGACCGTACCCACGCCGCGCGACACGTAAATGGCTGACGCGTCCCTGCGGTACAAGCCGTGGACGTAGGGCGTGTAGAGACGCGCCACGCTGAGGTTCTCCCCCAGAATCTCCACGCAGATCTGTCCGCCGTGCAAGTGGCCGGCGATGGTCAGGTCCCAACCTTGCCGCGCGGCCACGGGAAACACATCCGGATTGTGCGAGAGCAGGATATTCGTCGCGCCGGGGACCAGCATCGTTCCGGCGCCGCGCAGGTAGGGCTCGCCCATACGTTGAAAGTCGACGCCCGCGACGTTCAACGACGCCGTGCCGAACTTCAGCAGACGCGCCGAGCTGCGCAGAAACAGGATGCCCTGCCGCGCGCCCAGATTCTCCGTCAGGTCCAGGACGTGGGCGTAGATCTCGTGATTGCCCATGCAGCCCAGCGTGCCCGCGTCGCCGCGCAGCCGCGCGAGTTGCCCTATCCCAGCCTCCAGCGGGTCGCCAGTTCCCGTGATGATGTCGCCGGTTACCAGCGCGATATGCGGACGCGTTTCGTTGGCCATGTCCACTACCCGAGCCAACTCTTTCAAGCTCAGGAACGCGCTCAGGTGGATGTCGGTCAATTGCACCATCCGCAAGCCGTCGAGATCCTTCGGCAGACCGGGGATGGCGACGCTGACCTCGGTTGTCCGAAACCAGGTACGTTCGATGAAAGTGCCGTAGCCCGCCGCGGCGATGGGCGCCACGGCCAGCGCGTCGCGCAGCACGATGAGAGATCTCCGCCGCTGCGGGTTGAATCGCTCCACGCCTTTCCAGAACGGGTAAACGATCACCGCTCCCGTCGAACAGATGGCCCAGAGTATGGCTCCGGCGCGCACGAAGGACAGCCAATGCCAATTGGGAAGCCAGCCCGAATGCGCCGGAATGCTGAAGGCGAACCCGAAGAAGAGCCAGACGCAGGAACCCAGCGTGGCCACGCGAATGGCGTGGCGCAGCCGTTCCGAGCGTTGCGCGCGATGGGTCGCCAGTAGCCACTCGGCCAGCTTGAACTGCACGAACACCGCGATCAGCAGCGTGAGGACTTCTGGGATGTACCGCCAGCGCACCTGCATCCGCGAGACTCTTCCTAATTCTATCCCGCGCATGGCGCGGCGCGGGGCGCGGCGCGGGGCGCGCGATCCGCCCGCGCATTGACAAGCGTTCGGGCAATGCCCATACTGGGTGGTCCACCCTCCGCCCATCCGGAGCGTTCCGTGAGGACCCACATGCCAACCCGCGTCACTCGCCGTTCTCTTTTCGCAACCACCGCCACAGCCCTCGGCGCCCAGGTCATCCCCGGCTTTGACCAGACCCGCACCAACTACGACACAACCCGGCCTTGGAAACCCTTCAGCGACCGCAAAGTCCGCGTCGGTCTGGTCGGTTACGGCGTCTGCAAATTCTCGGCCCAATTCGAATTCCAGAATCACCCCAACGTCGAGGTGGTCGCCGTCAGCGACCTCTACCCCGACCGCCGCGAGGCGCTGGCCAAGCACGTGCGCTGCGCCAGGACCTACCCGTCGCTCGAGGAGATGGTGAAGGACGACCGCATCGAGGCCATCTTCGTCGCCACCGACGCTCCCTCGCATGCCAGACACTGCATGGAGGTGCTCAACCACGGCAAGCACGTGTGCACCGCCGTGCCCGCCTTCTATGGCGACATCGCCGATGCCGAAAAGCTGATCGAATGTGTTCGGAAGAATTCCGGCCTCGTCTTTGCCATGTTTGAAACCTCGGTCTTTCACGACGATCTGTACGCCATGAAGCAGCTCTATGCGGCGGATGTTTTCGGCCACATCGTCTACTCCGAAGGCGAGTACTGTCATCCGCACAGCCTGGGTTCGCCCGCGCTCGGTTCGTACAACGAATGGCGCCGCAAGGGCACGCCCATGTGGTATCCCACCCACGCCACCGCCTACTACGTCGGCGTCACCCACGGCGGCTTGGTTGAGGTAAGTTGCCAGGGAACCTCGCCGTTCGACAAAGCCAATCGCCAGCCCAACCTCATCGGCAACATCTTCAACTCCGAAGTCGGCCTTTTCCGAACCCGCGAAGGCGGCTTCTGCCGGATCATTATCTGCGGCTCCCAGGGCGAGTACCTCGAAGCCGGCCGCCTCCGTGGCGAGTATGCCGGCTACGACTCTCACAACGGCCGCACCGACGGTTTCACCGGCGACGCCGCCGGAAAGCAGCGCCTCAAAGACGCCCTCGCCAAAGGCCTACGAACGAAGAAGCCCGCCCTGCCCTCCGGCGTCGCCC
The DNA here is from genome assembly GCA_963745655.1 of Terriglobales bacterium. Taxonomy (GTDB): domain Bacteria; phylum Acidobacteriota; class Terriglobia; order Bryobacterales; family Bryobacteraceae; genus JAJFUV01. The sequence continues at coordinate 115,424 of CAVUYK010000003.1, forward strand.
CGGGCGGCCACGGCGGTTCCCACGGCTACCTCGCCGACGACTTCATCGACGCCATCCTCCGGGGCCGCCAACCCGCCGTCGGCGTCGTCGATGCGCTGAACATGACGGTTCCCGGCTACTACGCCCACCTCTCCGCCCAGAAGGACGGAGAACTCCGGAAAATTCCGCAGTTCACGCTGTGAACATCGCTGCGTAGCGGTGCCCCCAACCGCGCATTTCACAAGTCCTGTAGCGCCAGGAATCGACGCGGATCGACGCTCAGTCGATGCGTGTTTCTCTCACCTCGACCAGGCCGATGGCTTGCGGGCACGGATCCTGGCGGCCATTGCCGCGCCGGGTTACGTGATGCCGTGCGCCCGCTGCGACCACACCCGTCGCCCAGATATGGAAGCAGTTCACGCCGTGCGGTTTCGCCAGAGTTGCCGCCACCGTGCCCGGTCGGCTCCTTTCATCCGACACGATCCGCCCGCGCATGGCGCCACGCGCTCCCGCTACAATCGATCTATGTCACTTGTGGTGGTCGGTTCGGTGGCCTATGACGGCGTGGAGACGCCGCACGGGAAAGTGGATCGCATGCTGGGAGGCGCCTGCACGTACATCTCGCTGGCCGCCAGCTACTTCACGCCGGTTTCCATTGTCGCGGTGGTTGGCGACGACTTCGCTAGAGAGGACGTCGATCTGCTCGCCGGCCGCGGCATCGATCTGGAAGGCTTGGAGCGCGCTCCGGGCAAGACCTTCTTCTGGTCGGGCGTTTACTCGGCCGACATGAACGATCGCACCACGCTGCGCACGGACTTGAACGTATTCGCGGACTTTCAGCCGAAGCTGCCCGAGCGCTATAAGTCGTATCCCTATCTGCTGCTGGGCAACATTCAGCCCGACCTGCAGCGCCGCGTACACTCGCAAATGCGCGGACTTCGGTTCGCCGGCGGCGACACCATGAACTATTGGATCCAGGACTATCGTGCCGATCTCGTAGCCACCATTCGCGCCTGGGATTTTCTGCTGATCAACGACAGCGAGGCGCGCATGCTTTCGGGCGAGAGCAACCTGCTCAAGGCGGCGCGGAAGATCCTCGACATGGGTCCGGGCGCGCTGGTGATCAAGCGCGGCGAATATGGCGCCATTCTGTTTCACCGCGACGGCTATTTCACCGCGCCCGGCTATTTGCTGGACAGCGTCTTCGATCCGACCGGCGCGGGAGATTCATTCGCCGGAGGCTTCATTGGCTACTTGGCCGGATGCGGTTACAATCCCGCGCAAGATACCGGCACGGATACTTTGCGCCGCGCCGTCATGTATGGCTCCGTGATGGGAAGCTTCTGCTGCGAGCAGTTCGGCGTGGACCGCTTCCGGACTCTCACTCGCGCCCAAATCGATGCCCGTTTCCAAGAGTTCCAGGCTTTCACGCGTTTTTGAGCTGGCGGCGGCGCTGGCGCTCGCGGCGTCGCTTGGCGTGCTCGCGTCGTGCTGGTTTTTCGCGCGAGGCGACAGCTTGGCCTATGGGGACGCGGCCGCGCACCTCAACATCGCGCGCCGCATCCTGGACTCGCGCACGCCGGGCTATTCACAGATCGGCACCGTATGGCTACCGCTGCCGCACTTGCTGGTGGCGCCGCTGGCCGCCCGCGACGAGTGGTGGCGAAGCGGCGTGGCGGGCGTCATCCCCTCCACGATGGCGTTCATTCTGGCCGCCGTGTTTTTGTTCGCGGCGGCCCGGCGCGCGTTCTCGTCCGCGGCGGCCGGGTTCGCCGCGCTGGCCTTGTTCGCGCTGAATCCGAACCTTCTCTATTTGCAGGCCACGCCTATGACCGAGCCGCTCATGCTGGCCTGCCTGTCCGCTCTGCTTTACGCGACCGTGCGCTTCCGCGAGACGCAATCCATGGGCGCGGTTCTGGCCGCCGCCCTGGCCGCCTTGGCCGGAACGCTCACGCGTTATGAAGGCTGGTTCCTGATTCCCTTCGCGACGCTCTATTTCCTGGTGGCCTCCAAGCGCCGGCGCATTCTCAACGCCGCCGTGTTCGGCGCCGTGGCGTCGCTCGGCCCGCTCTATTGGCTGGCGCACAATTGGTGGCTGTTCGGCAACGCGCTGGAATTCTACAACGGGCCTTACTCGGCCATGGCGATCTACCAGCGTTCGCTCTCCGGCGGCATGGCGCGCTACCCGGGAAATCACAACTGGCGCGAGGCGCTGCACTACTATGGCGAGGCTGTGCGATGCGTCCTGGGTTGGCCGCTGGGCGCCCTGGCGCTGCTCGGCGTGCTCGCCTGCGCGTGGAAGCGTGTGTTCTGGCCTTTGCTGTTGCTGGCTCTTGCGCCGCTTTTCTACGTGCTGAGCCTGTATTCGTCCGGCACGCCGATCTATCTGCCGCACCTGTGGCCGAACGCTTACTACAACACGCGCTACGGGGTCGTGGCGCTGCCCCTGGCCGCATTCGCCGCCGCTGCACTGGTGGCGCTTGTGCCGCGCCGCAGCCGGGCGTGGGCCGTGATTGCAGTGGTGTTGATGGGCGCGTCGAACTGGATCGCGCAGCCGCGTCCGGACGCCTGGATCTCGTGGAAGGAAGCGCAGGTGAATTGGAACATCCGCCGCGCGACGCTCCAAAGCGCGGCCGAGTTCTTGCGCGCCCATTACCGTCCCGGCGAGGGCGTCATTCTCACCTTCGCCGACCTCGCCGACGTCGCGCGCCGCGCCGGCATCCCGTACCGGGAAGTGCTGCAGGAAGACAACGTGCTCCTGTGGTACGCCGCGGCGGCCCGTCCCGACCTGTTCCTGCACGAGGAATGGGCCGTCACCAACTCCGGCGATCGCATTGCCACCGCCATTTTGCGCGCATCGCGTCACGGTCCACACTACGACTGTGTCAAAATAATCGCTGCCAAAGGTGCGCCAGTGATCGAAATCTACAAGAGGCGCCCATGAAGATTCCCTTTACCAAGGCTCACGGTGCGAAAAACGACTTTCTGCTGACACCCGCCGAGGCCGCGCCGGCAGCCGATCTGGCCGAAGTGGCGCGGGCCATCTGCGACCGCCATACTGGCATCGGTGCGGATGGCTGGTACTTGATCGAACGCGTCCAAGGGGCCGAGTATCATGCCCGCGTGCGGCTGCTCAACTCCGACGGCAGCCCGGCCGAGGTGTCGGGCAACGGTACGCGTTGCGCCGCCGCCTGGCTCCTGGACGCCGGCGTGGAGTCGAACGAAATCCGCATCCTGACCGGTGCCGGACTCAAGCGTCTCAAGCTGATGGAGCGCGATGGGCCGCGTTTCCTCTTCGAGATGTGCATGGGACGCGTCGGGTGGCGGCCGGAGGATCTGCGCGCCAGGATCGAGTTGCGGGGCGGCGCGTGCGAAGCCACCATCCTCGATGTCGGGAATCCCCAGTGCGCCGTCTTCGTCGAAAACTTCAATTTCGACTGGCGCTCCATGGGCGCCGAACTGGAGCGCCATCCCCGCTTCCCGAATCGCACTAATGTTTCTTTCGTGCGGCCCGTCGACCTTCACACCGTCGAGGTGCGGATCTGGGAGCGTGGCGCGGGCGAAACCATGAGTTCCGGAACCGGCTCCACGGGTGCGGCGGCGGCGTCCATCTTGCGCGGAGTGGCCCAGAGTCCGGTGCGTGTGGTGACTCCGGCTGGGCCGCTTGACATTCAGGGCGGGGAAGCATACAGCATGGTAGGTCCGGCGGAGATTATCGCCCGGGGCGAATACCAATACTTAGATTGAACGGGAGGTCATCGTGCCGTCATCGAGCCACTGGGGCGCACAGTTGGAAACCAAGATCCGCGAACGCTCCGCGCGCGTGGGCGTCATCGGCTTAGGCTATGTCGGGCTACCGCTGGCCGTCGAATTTGCCAAGGCCGGCTTTGTCGTGACGGGCATCGACGTCCAGGAAAACAAGATCGCGCGTGTCAACGCCGGAGACTCTTACGTGCAAGACGTGCCTTCGGCCGAGTTGGCCCCGCTGGTCGCCGGGGGACGTCTGCGCGCCACCACGGACTTTTCGGACGTCGCCGGCCTGGACACCATCAATATTGCCGTGCCCACGCCGTTGCGTAAGACCAAGGATCCGGACATGAGCTACGTGGTGGCGGCCTGCCAGGATCTGGCGAAATACTTCGACGCGGGCAAGCTGGTCATCCTGGAATCCACCACCTATCCAGGCACCACCGACGAGTTGCTGCTGCCCATGCTCGAAAAGGAAGGGCTGCGTCCGGGTCAGGAATTCTTCCTGTGTTTCTCGCCCGAGCGAGTTGACCCAGGCAATCCCAACTACCAGACTCGTAACATCCCCAAAGTAGTTGGAGGCATCACGCCCGAATGCACGCGCATGGGTGCGTTGTTCTACCAGCAGGCACTCGAACACGTCGTGCCGGTCAGCTCGACCAAGGTGGCCGAAATGGTCAAGCTGCTCGAGAACACGTTTCGCATGATCAACATCGGCCTGGTCAACGAAATGGCGCTTATGTGCGACCGCATGGACATCAACGTCTGGGAGATCATCGACGCCGCCGCCACCAAGCCGTTCGGCTTCATGCCGTTCTATCCCGGCCCGGGACTGGGCGGCCACTGCATCCCCATCGATCCGTTCTATCTGTCCTGGAAGACTAAGCAGGCCGGCATCGAGGCGCGCTTTATCGAACTGGCCGGTTACATCAACGGACAGATGCCGCACTTCGTGGTGGAGAAGATCGTAGGCGCCCTGAACGATCATTCCAAGCCCTTGCGCGGCTCACACATACACATTGTGGGCGTGGCCTACAAGCGCGACATCGACGACGTGCGCGAGTCTCCCGCGCTCGACATCATCCATCTGCTAACCAAGCGCGGCGCCCGTGTGACTTACAGCGACCCGTACGTAGCGTCGATCAGGGTGAAAGATGAGGAGTTGCGCGCCGAGGCCCTCGATCCCATGGCCGCCTCGGCCGACTGCGTGGTGATCGTCACGAATCACACGGCTTTCGACTACGCGGCGCTGGCCGAACACGCCCGGCTGATTGTCGACACCCGCAACGCGCTGAAGGGCGTTCGGTCGGATAAGATCGTGCGGCTGTAAAAAAAATGGCCGTTTGTTCGGCTGCCCTGAACACCCCACCGCATTGAGATTGATTTCCACAGAATTCTGCTACATAGTTCTACCTGGGTAGGCGCAGTGTCCACCAGCAGCAAGCAACTTCAGGAGGAGGTTTAGCATGCCATCTCAGTCAAAGTGCTTTCTAGCGATTTTGGCTATCCTTGTGCTCGTTCCCCTGGCGTATTCGCAGGACGTCCGCGCCAGCGTCACGGGTCAGATTACCGACCCGACCGGCGCGGCAGTTTCGGGAGCGACCGTCCATGTGACCAACGCCGCTACCAGTACGGTCATTTCGGCCAAGAGCAACGAAACGGGCAGCTTTGCCACGCCGTTCCTGGCGCCCGGCAAGTATGAACTTGCGGTGGAAGCCCCCGGCTTCAAGAAGTTCGTGCGCCAGAATATCGCCTTGCAGGCGCAGGACAAGTTGCGCCTGGACGTCACGCTGGAAGTCGGTGACGTGACCAGTAGCGTAACGGTGGCCGGCGAGGTCTCGCAGTTGCAGACGGAGACGGCCAGCCGGTCGCAGGTCCTGGCGAGCGAAATCATCGCCAACATTCCCACGCAAGGCCGCAATCCGTTTCAGATCGCCTGGGCGGCGGCCGGCGTCATCAAGGGCACCGGGTGGCGATATCTGCGCTCGTTCGACATCGCCGGCACCACCAGCATTACCATCAACGGCGGCCGCGAGGGGCAGAACGAAGTGCTGCTGGACGGTATCAGCAACGTCCGCGCGGAATGGACGGTCATCAGTGTTCCCAATCCGGAGTCCATTCAGGAGTTCAAGGTTCAGTCGGCAACCTATGATGCCCAGTACGGGCGCACCTCGGGCGGCGTGATCACCATCGTGACCAAGGGGGGCGGCAACGACTTCCACGGCACCGCGTTCGAGTATTTCCAGAACGACAAGCTCAACGCCAACTTTACCGAACTGAACCAGCCGCAGACGCTGGGCGGGACATTCTACCCTAACGGCCTAAAAGCGCCGCTCCACATCAATCACTTCGGCGCCACGGCTTCCGGCCCATTCATGATCCCGAAAGTCATCAACACCAAGAACCGCGCGTTTTGGATGGTGTCGTGGGAGAGTATGCGGCAGCGCTCGGCGGACCCGGGTGTAAAGACGTTCCCCATCATGGACATTCGCGGGGGAGACTTTACCAACCTGTTTAACGCTAACAACCAGCAGGTGCTGATCTACGACCCTTACAGCACCAAGGCGGACGGTTCGCGCACCCCGATCGTGGGCAACAGGATTCCGACCAGCCAGCTTGACCCTGTCGCGGTAAAGCTGCTGAGCTACTATCCCGCGCCTTCCAGCAGCGGGACCGCGTACGCCCACGCCAACAACAATCCGTACCCGTCTTTGTGGAAGTGCAGTTTCGATCAGTTTGTGGGCCGCACGGATTTGGTGATCAACTCCAAGAACAACTTCTTCTTCCGTTACAACGATAATCCCTTCCAGCAGTTCCGCGACATCACCTTTGGCCTGACCAATCCCGCCGAGCCGTCCGGCACCCTTCTGCGCAATGGCCGCAGCGTAACCATGAACTGGACTTCGACGATTTCGCCGACCATGACCTTCGACCTCCGCGCGGGCTTGACCCGCTGGGAGGAGACGGGAGGCAACCTGATCGGCGCCGGATACGATCCGAAGCAGCTCGGCATCGATTCCAACCTGGTGGCCCAGTTCCAGGCCTACCAGTTTCCTCTAATCAACATCGAGGGCTACCAAACGATGGGCGCGAGCGCCATCAGTCCCGCCATCCGCGATACTTACAGCATTCAGCCCAACTTCAACAAGGTGATCGGCCGCCACTTCCTGAAGTTCGGGGTGGAAGCCAGACGTTACAACCGGGGCAACTACGGCGGCGGCCAGCCTTCGGGCTCCTGGAGTTTCAACAAGGCCTGGACGCAGGCGAATGCGACGCGCGCGGATGCGGTCTCCGGCAATGGCCTGGCCACCATGCTCATGGGTATTCCGAGCAGCGCTTACGTGCAGAAGGTAATCGACCCCTACCACTCGCACAACTACTATGCCGGGTTCTTCCAGGACGATTGGAAGATCACCTCGCGGTTGACCATGAACGTCGGCCTGCGCTGGGATGCCGAGAGCGGGAACGTGGAGCGGTTTAACCGCCAGGTCACCGGACTGGATTGGGATGCCGCCAGCCCCATTGCCAGCCAGGTGACCGGGCTCACGCTGAAGGGCGCGGTTCTGTTTGCCGGCGTCGGCGGTGTGCCCCGTTCATTAATCGACACCGACAAGAACAACTGGCAGCCTCGCATCGGCCTGGCCTACAGGGTGGGCGAGAAATGGGTGCTGCGGGGAGGTTACGGCCTGTACTATTCGGGCGAGGATGCCCTCGGCTCGACCAACGGGTTCAGCCGGCAGACCAACGCGATCGTGTCGACGGACGGCCTGGTGCCTTATCCGGGCATGAAGACGGCGAATCCCTTTGTGGCGCTGCCGGGCGGCAAGCTTCTCGATCCCATCGGCACCAGCCTGGGTGCCTCCAGCTTCCTGGGCGAGGGCGTGTCAGGCTTCATGCAGAACCGCGGCATGCCCTATTCGCACCAGTACTCGCTCGACATCCAGCGGGAACTGCCGGGTTCCATTCTGGTGGAGGTCGGCTACACGGGCAATACCACCCGGAGCCTGCCGGTGTCGTTCAGCTTGAATTACATGCCTCTGAATGAATATGCCCGGCGCACGTCCACCGGCGCCATCGACACGGCGTATTACACGGCGAAGATTCCCAACCCCATGGCGGGCCTGATCCCGAACAACGCTTCGCTGAACGGGGCCACCGTGTCGCGGCCGGTGCTGTGGTACGCCTACCCGCAGTATAGTGGCGTGACCATCAGCAGTGTGCCGGTCGGCCGGGCGCAATACCACGGTGTGAACGTCAAGTTCACCAAGCGGCTGTCCCACGGCTTGAGCTTCCTGTCCAGCTTCAGCACCGGCAAGAACCTGCGCCAAACCAGCATTCTCAACGCGCCGGACTTCGGCGGGCTCGAGCAACTGGGAAAGCACCCAAGCTGGTTAAGGAGTCCGACCAGAACGTCGACATCCCACAGAAGTTCGTCATCGCCGGCCTCTACGAACTGCCGTTCGGCAAGGGCAAACCGCTAGCGAGGGGACGTCCCGGGAATCGTGAACCAGATCATCGGCGGCTGGCAGCTTAACTGGGACGTGACCTACCAGAGCGGCAACGTGGTCGGACTACCCCAATGCTCTTCAGAACGCGCCGGGTAGCGCCAAGCTGGACAATCCGACGCGGACACAGTGGTTCAACACGTCGCTGTGGAAGAAGTCCGACGGCACGCCGATCGCCTTGCCCGAAGCTTACACACTACGTAACTACCCCTTCCTGTTCAGTGACGTCCGCAGGCCCGGGTATCAGAACTGGGATGCGTCGGTGTCGAAGCTCTTCCCCATCAAAGAGAAAGTCAATCTGCAGTTCCGCTTCGAGATGGTGAACATGATGAACCATCCGTTCATGCAGAACCTGGCCTCGGTGGACGTGACCAACGCACTGTTCGGCCAGTTGAGCCCCAACCAGGCCAACATGCCGCGGTTCCTCAAGCTGGCCATGCATTTGAACTGGTAGGGGTCGATTAGATGCACGGGCGGGACCTATCCCGCCCGTACGTCCCCAAGTATTAAAATCCCGTGTAGATGATCCGGCATCACCACGAAGGCGTCGAGGCCCACGTGCGGGAAATGCAGGGGTATGTCAAGCCAGCAGGAATGTGCCAGTTCACCGAGTAGATTGCACGACATCCGCCCGTCCGATATCTCGCCGAACAGGCAGCTCCCATTTCGGGTGCACATGGTCACAAAATACGCGCCGGGATTGCTATAGTCGTAGCCGGGCAAACGGATGGACCGGCGGCGTGGAGATGGCACATAGATATGTGTTTGGGATTTGCCATTTGTACGGGTTGGATATATCCGACCCGTACGGGAGCAATCATGAATCCCATCAGCAGGCGCGGGGCGCTCGCGGGACTTAGCGCGGCCGCCGCTTTCGGAACCCAGGCCAACTCGGCCGTGAGCGTGGGCATTATCGGAACGGGCGGCCGGGGCAGTTATGTGGGCGGCATGTTTGCCAGCGACCCGCACGCGCGCCTAACCGCCATTTGCGACATCTACCCGGATCGCATCGATCTGGCCAAGCGCAAGATCCCGGCCGCCGCCACCGCGCGCGTCTACCAGGACCTGCACGAATTGCTCGCGCAACCCGACATCGACGCCGTGTACATCGCCACGCCGGTCTATTTGCACCCGGAGCACTTCGAGGCCGCTGCGCGCGCCGCCAGGCACATTTACTGCGAGAAGCCCGCCGGAGCAAGCGTCGCCGGGGTGAAGCGGCTTCTGCGCGCCGCCCAGCAGGTGGACCGCTCCAAGTGCGTGGCCTTCGGCTTCCAGCAACGCTTCAGTCCCGAATACCTGGCGGCCGAGAAAATCCTGCGTTCGGGGCAGTTGGGCGAACTGCTGCTGATGCGCAGCGATTGGATTCTTGGTGGCGTGAACGGCAAGATGTTCCAGTCTCCGTTTCCGGTTGAGGAGCGCAAGATCCGGCACTGGGACGCTTGGCGGGAGACCTCCGGCGACATCATCGTGGAGCAGGATTGCCACGGCGTGGATGTGCTCAATTGGTTCGCCTCCGCGCATCCGGTGAAGGCCCTGGGGATGGGCGGACGGCGTTTTCGCAAGTACGGTGACAACCTCGACCACCTCAACGTCACCTACGAATATCCCAACGGCATGCACGGCTTTCTGGCCGCCACGCAGCTTGCCGTGAAGCAGTATTGGGATGTGAAAGAGCAGTTCTTCGGCTCGGAAGGAGTTCTCGAAACCGAGCGCCAATACTACAAGTGGCATCGCGGCGTGGGCGACGATGTGCGCGTGATTTCGAAAGGCGACATCACCGTGGACGCCGTGGCGGCGTTTCTCACCGCGATCGTCGAGAAGAGACCCTTCAACATGGCGTTCGACGCCTGCGACAGCACCTTCACGTCGCTGTTGGGCCGCATGGCCATCGACCGCAGGCGCGAAGTGGGGTGGGAAGAAATGCTGCGGAGCGATAGCTAGATCCCTGACCGCGTGATTTGTCCCTCAGCGCCGCGGGCCGGGCATGCCCAGCCCCTACGCCGCACCTTTGTAGGGGCGAGGCATGCCTCGCCCTCGCGCCGCATGCTCCTTGCGGCCGGGGAAGAAACCACGCGGCGCGTGGCGCTAGGGTTTCGCGTTCGCGTCCAGGCCCGCCGCCAAACGCTCCACCGTTTCCACGTAGAGCTTGTCGGCGGTGCTCTCAGCCGGTTCGTCGAGCGGCTTTAGCTTGCCCGCGGCAATCAGCGCGAACCGCTGCTTTAGCGCCTCGACCATATCCACGACCAGGCGCGCGTGCGCGGCCTGGTAGCTTGCGCCGCGGCCCGCCTCGACCAATTTGCCATAGAGTTTGGCGGCCTGCAACGCCTGCGCGTCCAGCGCGTCGAGCGCCGCGTTGGCCGGCGCCGGCGGCGTCTTCACATCTTCGCGCCGCGCCGGGCGATCCGATTTCAATCCGCCGCGCGCAATCACGATGCGGGCGGCCTCCGGCGTTTCGGCGTAGGGCAGAAACATGCTGGTGGAGTCGAACTCCGTCCACGGCTTGCCGTTCACGCGTACCGTGGTGATGGGCCCCGTGCCCAGTATGGACAAGAACAGCTTCTTCGAGCCGAAGCGCACCGGGAACAACTGCTGCAATTCGCGGATGCCGGGCGGAATGTGCGGCACGATCTTCAGGCCCTCGGCCGTGTAGAGATATTCGAACAGGCCGCGCACCAGCGCGGCGGCCGGCGCGAACGCATCGTAAGTGATGTTGATGGGCGGCTTGGGCTGGTAGACGGCGTCGCCGAAATCGACCAGCGGGTTGTCCATGCGAAACGCCCGGGCGAACTTGAGCAATTGCCTCATGGAGCGGCGCGCGTCTTCGTACTTGCCCAGGCGATAGTAGGCCATGATCATGCGGCCTTCGCAGGTCGACCAATGGCCGCCGTTCACCCAATGACCGAAGCGCCAGAGTCCCTTGGGTTCTTCGTACATGTCGTCGAGCGAAGGGTAGTTCGGCAGAATGAAACTGTGCGGCCGCAATTCGGGAATCGCGGCCATCTTCGCGAAGATCCTTGCCGCCTGCGAGTCGTCCACCACGCGGAAAGCGATGGCGTCGTGGTTGGGCGGCGTTTCGAAATAGCCGTGCTTTGTGGCGCCGTACACGCCGTGCCGCGTGCCGTCGGGATCCATGGACTTCACGAAGTATCCTTCGGCCGTGGTCAACTCTCCGAGTCCCTGGCGCGCGCTCGCGCGCAGGGCGGCGTATCGGGCGGCCTGCTCCGCGCGGCCCGCCAGCTTTTCGAGTTCGATCATGCGATCCAGCGCGGCGATGTGCGTGACGGAAAGCCCGGCCAGGTAAGCGCGGCCGTACGTGCCGTCGGGTTTCTTCCAGCCGGCGTAACTAGGGGCCAGCAGATTCGCGGCCGCGCCCACCAGGAACAAGTTGTTCTTCGGGTCGCGCCGCGTTTCGATGAACGCCACGCTGCGTTCCATCTTCGGCAGGTAGTGCGCGATGGCCGCCGGGTCGCGGCTGATGAGAAGCAGTTCGGCCTGCATCAGGACGCCCGCGGCGGTGAACTCAAAGGCCCAGTCGTGAATCTCCATGCGGCCGTCGCCTTGCTTGTAGACAATCCAGCCGGGGCGCGCGGCATCGCACAGCGCGCCGTCGGGAGCCACCAGCCTGTGGCGAGCGACGTCGGTCGCGCCCACACGTTTGCCGTCGCCCATCTGGTCCCACCACAGGTCGTGCGAATTCTTCAGAAACGTGGTGTAGGGCTCGGTGAGGAACGGCAGCGCGCAGTAGGTGGTCCCGTAGCTGTTCTGTATCCACCAGGCGTCCCAGGTGGGGCCCTCGACGAAGCCGTTCCACTTGGGCGTGTAGAGCATGGGCAGGCTCTGGAACTCCGGGTCCGGCGCGAACATGCGCCGGGCGATGTCGAGATATTGTAAGTACTCGACGTCGCCCGTGCCGCGGAAGAACTTGCCGCTGAATTGGTCGGAGGCGAGGGCCGCCGAAACCAGCGCGGCCATCGCCAGGATGAGTCGTCGCAAAATCAAATCTCCCGTACCATTTCGAAGCCCATCAGGCGGCCCATGCGCTCGACATCGCGCACGTGATCGCCGTAGAAAATGACGCGATGCAGGCCGGCGGTGAAATTTTGCAGCCACTTTTCGGCGTCGCTCACGCGCGTGCGGATCTGGCTGCGGCAGCCGCGGTCGCTATCCATCACCGGTCCGGTCACCTCGGCCGTCGAGATCAGCATCCGTTTGGGATCGGTGAAGCGCGCCACCGTGATGGTTTCGTTGGACGGCATCATCACCTGCACCACCGCGCCTTCGTTGGTCTCCAGGTGATTGCGGACAATATAGGGATAAGAGGGGCCGTTGATCCCTTTCATCTTCGTCGCCGACACGCAGTGCGCATGAATCACTTCGTTGCGGCTGGTGTCGAAGACCGGATCGGAGACGAAGCCGGGCATGCCGGTGAAGGACGTAACCAGGATCTGCGTCATGGTGGAGGCCAGGTCGCCTTCGCAGACGCCGTAGAGCCCCACGTCGTTCAGCTTCGACCAGGCAATGCACGGATAGCCGGGCAGTTTGTTGGCGGCGAGCGATCCGAAGCAATCGATGGTGACGGCGTTGGCCTTCTCGCGCTTCATCATCTCTTCGATCGCCAGATAGAAGCGCACACCGTCGAGGATCTCCTTGGGCGTCGCCTCCACCACGCGCAGGGCGCCGCGCGTGAAATCGTCGGCCACCTTCCGGGCCTTCTTCTCTTCCATGGCGGCGAAGGCGTCCTTGAACTCGGGGCCGGTGACGAACTTGAAGGTGGTGCCGAAATGTTCGTGGTAGGCGTCGGCGCTGGGCTGGCGGCCCGCGGGCGTGGCCGCACCCACCAGCACCTTGCTGGTCCGGAGGTGGTGCACGGTGCGGAACATCCGCATGTACGGGTCCAGGTCGCCGTAGCTGGATGTCGCTACCACGTCGATCTTCTTGCCCTTCTTGCGCATGGTGGCGATGTTCGACCAGGCGTGTGTGGCGTACGGCCGGGAGAAGAACAGCGCCGGCACCTGGAGTTGGCTCAGCAGGGCTGAGAGCGGTGTGGTGGGCTGCGTGAGGGGGATGATGAGGCAGCCGTCGATGGGGCCCATCTTGGCGAGCCAGGGCGCGACTTCGTCGGCGGTCTTGAGTACTTCGCCGCCGATCAGGCGGACGTTCTGTTTATGCTTGGCGGCCACTCCGGCCATTTGCCGTTCGATCTCGGCGACGTCCTGATCGATATCGAGCGTGGGCTTGGGCCAGTGCACCGTATTCGATGCCAGATAGACCCGCGCGACCGTGGCCGGCTGGTTCCATTCCATACCGGCCAACTCGCCGGCGGCGAGCGGAAGACCCGCGAAGGGAAGACCGCACAAAGAGAGAGTAAAGCGGCGCCGCGAAAGCGCGCACTCGGGTGTATGCATTGCTGCCTCCAAGGACGTTAGAAGTACTTGGGTATTATACAAGGCGGCACCGCTCCCGGTTGCGCGCCGCGGCGCGCGCGCAACCTCGCGCCCTCACTTCTTCTTCCGGGGATGCTTGGCCGCTTTCGGCGCGTCGCAGTGAGCGTCGCCGCAGTCGCAGCCCGCGCCACCCGAGCGTTTCTTTTCGTAACTGGCAAAGCGGGCGGCGTACTCGTCGTAGCCTTTGCGGCCCATCAGGGCGAAGGTGAACTTCTTGCCTAACTCGACGCCTTCCTGGTCGAACGCGTCGATGTCGAGCAGTTCGCCGGTGAAGGCGGTTTCGAATTCCATGAGTTGCAGGAACGCGCCCAGATGCTCCTCGTCGATCTTGTCTAGCGTGAAGGTGCAGTTGGGACGGCCGTTTTCGGTGAGGGCCGCCTCAGTCGAGCGGCGCTCGGCTTCGATGAGCTTGGCCAGGCTCTGCCCGCCCAGGTAATCGAACGCTTCGTAGCCGGTGCGCGTGCGAGGGATGCGCCCCCGCATGGCGGGCTTCGAGACGCTCCAGAAGCTGAACACCTTGTCGCGCGGGCCTTCTATGTAAAGTTGCACTTGCGAGTGCTGATCGGTAGTGCCCAGCGCGGCCACCGGTGTCTGGCCCGTGTTCACCAACACGCCGGCTCGCGTGCGCGCCTTGCCCAGCGACTCGGCCCACAATTGCCGGAACCAGAGTGCCGTGCCCCACAAACGGTTCGAATAAGGGAAGGCCACCTGGATGGGTTTGTTCCTCTTGGTCCAGAGCAGATAGTGCAGCAGCGCGGCGCGCAGGGCCATGTTGGCCGTAAGGTCCTTGGACCAACTCATGGCGCTGATGGCCGCGGCGCCCTTGAGCAGCTTGCGTATATCGATGCCAATGAGCGCCGCGGGCACCAGACCCACGGCGCTCAGCACGCTGAACCGGCCCCCCACGTTGTCCGGAAGATGGAACGTGCGGTAGCCTTCCCCGGTCGCCAGCGCCTGCAACTCTCCGCGCCCGGCACTGGTCACGACAGCGATACGCTGGTTGGTCTTCGCTCCCAGCTTCTTCTCCATCCAGTCGCGCACGATCAGAAAGTTGGAGATGGTTTCGGCCGTCGAGCCGGATTTGGCGATCACCAGCGACAAGGTGCGCGCCGGGTTCATGGATTCGAGCGCCGGCTCGACGAAGGTCGGGTCGACGTTGTCGAGAATCACCAACCGTGGAAAGTCCTTCGAGAACGCGCCCTGCACCGGATGCGGACCTCGCATGCCGCAATCGAGCGCCCAGGCGCCCAGGGCGCTGCCTCCAATGCCCACCAGGCATACGGTGTCGTAGGTGCCGCGCACTTCGGCGGCGTAACGCTGAATCGCGCGGCAAGTGGTCTCGTCGAACGGCAGGGCGGGGAAGCCGTAGCGTCCCTCGTCGCACCGCGCACGGAGGTTCTTGAGCCCGGAAAGCGCCTTCGGACTGTAGCGGCGGATTTCAGCCTCCGAAATGCCGTCGGCGGCGCCCACCATGCCCGCACGCAGATTGGTTTCGTCGAAATATATCGCCATATCCTGAAAATTCAGGATACTTCAGAACGGCCGTTGGATTTGAGACGGGGTAGGAAAGGTCTTCGAGATGTGGTCCTGCCAAGCCAGGTTCTCTTCGTCGAACAAGGCCCACAGGTGGCCCAGGCCGATGGCCGCCAAGCTCACGGCGTTCCCCAGAACTCGCAGCAGGCATTCCTCGGTACTGGGCTTGCGACCATCGAAGTTCAGCAGGCGCAGCCGCGTCCAGTGCATGCCCACCGTGACTCCTCCGCCGAGCGCGCAGACCATCTCGTAGAACCATGCGATCAGCAAAGGGACGGCGGCGTAGAAGGGGACGGTCCCCTTGTTGAAGGCCAGTTCGCCGCCGCCCAGGTGGAAGGTCAGCAGGAACAGGCCAGCGGCGATCAGAATCATGCTCCCATCCAGCACTGCGGCCAGCGAGCGATGCATGGGCGAGGCGGCACGCGCGTAACCGTAAAGGAAAGAACGCGGCGCGGTATCTTCCGGTTCTTTCGGCAGCGCTTCCCGCAGGCCCAACTCCAGATTCACAGCCTCCGCCACTCGCGCCCGGCGAGTGGGTGGGACATCCGGTGCGCCGCGGCGGCGCGTCGTCCCCGTGCGTTTCGCGCCCTGGACATGGAAGGGAATGACCCGTGGGCTGTCGGAGTCGAACGAAAGAACGGTCTGCGTCGGCGGGCGGTGGGCCGGCGGCGGTTCGGGCGGGGCCATCAGCGCCGGCTCGCGTTCTTCAATGTGCGTCTTGGGGATTGCGGAGGCACGAAGAACGGGATACGTGGCGGGCCCGGGCTGCGTTCCGGCCACGCCCAGACGTCGTCCACATCGCTTGCAGCGATGGTCTTCCTCGTGATTGCCGGTCCCGCACCAATGGCACTTCATCGCATTGCAACGGCCGCTTGCGGCTTACGGCATCCCCATGCTAGGGTGCATGGTTGAACCCCTTGCGCCAGTTTCAGCACCGTGGCCACTTCTTCCTTCGTAACATATTTGGCACTTTTTGTCACGGAATTTTCTTTCGCCTTCCTCCCTTCTTGTTCGGCAGCCGCGCTCCCCGGCTTTATGGCGCCTTGGTGCTCGGGTGCCTGGCGCACGCCCAATTCTCTCCTCCACCGTATCGCCCGGCGACCCAGCCGGCCCCCGTTCGGTCCGCCATCCCGCGTCCGCTCGCGCCCCGCGCCGACGCGGTTCCACGCAACCAGATGCTGGTCTCGGCGGTGACGCAGGAAATGGACGGCCCCTGGCGCCGTTTGCGCGGGCACGCCAAGGTCGAGGTCACCGAAATGCGTATCACCAGCGACCAGATCGACTACAACGAAGAAACCGGCGACGTGGAGGCGCGCGGCAACGTACACTATCAGAACTTCGAGTCCGGGCGAGGAGCTTTGGGCCGCCCGCGTCGAGTACAACCTGGGCGAGGAGACCGGCAAGTTCTACCATGTGCGCGGCAAAGCCAGCGTCAAGATCGATCCCCGCCCCGGCATACTCATTACGCACAATCCGTTCTATTTCGAAAGCGAATGGGCCGAGCGGCTCAAGGATAAGTACATCCTGCACCAGGGATTCATCACCGACTGCATCATGCCGAGGCCCTGGTGGACCTTGCGGGCGCCGAAGTTCGACATCATCCCCAACCAACGCGCGCTGGCCTACCGCGCCATATTCCGCCTGCGCTGGATGCCGCTGTTCTATGCGCCCATGTTCTACAAGTCTCTCGAAGAGCGGCCGCGCAAGAGCGGTTTTCTGACGCCCAACATCGGCAATAGTTCACGCCGCGGAAAGATGGTGGGCGTGGGCTATTACTGGGCTATCAACCGCAGCCTGGACCTGACCTACCGCTCTCAGTTATTCACGCAGCGGGGCTTCGCGCACCATGTGGACTTCCGCGGCAAGCCTCGAGCCGGGACCGACTTCAACTTCATCCTCTACGGCGTGAACGATCGGGGCTTGCAACTCGGCGACGGCAGCTTGCTCAAGCAAGGCGGCTTCCTGATCACGACGCAAGGCCGTTCGGACCTGGGGCGCGGCTTTACGTTCCGGGCCGAGGTCAACTATCTGTCGTCGTTCGTGTTCCGGCAGGCGTTCACCGAGTCGTTCAACGAAGCCGTCTTCTCCGAAGTCCATTCGGTCGGCTTCGTCACCAAGCATTGGTCGTACTACGATCTCGACATCGTGTTTTCGCATACGGTCAATTACCAGAGCGCGGCGGCGGGTGACAAGATCGTGATTCGCAAACTGCCGCAGCTCGAATTCCGCAGCCGCGACAAGCAGGTGACCAAGGGGCCGCTCCCGGTGTGGGTGTCGCTGGAATCCACGGCCGGCCTGGTGCGGCGCGACCAGCCGCTGTTTCAGACCCGGCAGTACTTGGAACGTGTCGATTTCGCGCCGCGCGTGATGACCGCGCTGCGCTGGAAGGGCTTCTCGCTTCTGCCCAGTTTTTCGATTCGCGAACGCCACTACGGCGAGCAGCAGCAGGCGGGGCGCATCGTGGGCGAGAACCTGAACGTGAGTTCGCGCGAATTCGCCGCCGAGTTTGTGATGCCGTCCCTCTCGCGCATCTTCGACAGCCCCAAATGGCTGGGAGACAAGCTCAAGCACGTCATCGAGCCGCGCGCCGGTTTTCGTTGGGCCGGCGGCGTGCAAGACTTCGACCGCCTCATCCGCTTCGACGAAACCGAATTGGTGTCGAACACCACCGAAGTCGAGTACTCCATCACGAACCGCTTCTATGTGAAGCGCGGCGGGGAGGTGCGCGAGATCGCCAGTTGGCAATTGTGGCAGCGCAGGTACTTCGATCCGAGTTTCGGCGGGGCCGTCGTGGCGGGACAGCGCAACGTGGTGCTGAGCGCGGTCGAGATGACGCCCTATGCCTTCCTGGACGGGCCCCGGCACTACTCGCCGGTGGTTTCGGCGCTACGCCTGAATCCCACGCACATTTTGGGCGTGGAGTGGCGCTCCGACTACGATCCTCTGCGCGGGCGGATCACGGCGAGCGGTGTTGTCGCCGACGCCCGGGTCTCCCACTACTTCCTCTCGCTCGGGCACAATCACATCTACAGCGTGCCGCTGCTCACGCCCAGCGCCAACCAGTTCCGCGGGACATTCGGCATCGGAAACGATAACCGCCGCGGCTGGAATGCCGCCTTCAACGCGGTCTATGACTTCCGCGTGAGCATTCTCCAGTTCGCCACCACGCAGATTACCTATAACACCGACTGCTGCGGCTTCAGCGTGCAATACCGGCGCTTCAGCTTCGGCACGCGCAACGAGAACCAGTTCCGCATGTCCTTCGCCGTGGCCAATTTCGGCAGCTTCGGTTCCCTGAAGCGCCAGGACCGTTTGTTCTGATTGCGGGGCGGGCCATCCGCCTGCCGCGCCTACCAGCCCATCACGCGGCGCACGTACTCCCGGCTGAGCTTGAAGCAATCGCGCAACGGCCGCTCCGGCAGGCGGCCGGTCGAACTGGTCAGCTCGATCACCAGCGTACCTTTGAAGTTCGCCGCCCGCAACACGCGCGCCACACCGGCGTAGTCTATGACGCCTTCGCCCATGACGTCGGCCCAGTTGCCGTCGGCCTTGCGGTCGCGCAGGTGCGCGAACACCACGGTCTTCCCACGGCGCCGGAGAAAGTCCACCGGATCGATGCCGGCTTCGGCCAGCCATCCGAGATCCGGGCCCAGAGGCGCGTCCGGTATGCGGCTCAGCGTGCCGTTCAAATCGTACTCGCCGTCTTTCACTTCATACGTGTGATTGTGCAGGTTGAGCACTACGCCATGCTTGCGGCACAGCGGCATCAGCTTGCGCAATACCTCCGCCTGCGCGTCCAGTTCCGCGGCGCTCTTCTTGCGGTTCGGCGTGCCCACGCCGGTGCCCATGGTGTGGCCGCCCAATTTCGCCAGGCGCGGCAAAAGCAGGCTCACCTCGTCGAGAATGGCGTTGTGTTTGGAGCGGTCCCACATGTCTGCCTGATAGGACATGCCGATGATGGGCAGCTTGTATTTGCTCGAAAGCGCGGCCACGCGCTCGACGGTCTCCGGCTTCTGGATCACCGTATAGATCAGCTCGATGCCGTCCATGCCGGCGTAACGGAAGTCCGAGAAAATGTCTTCCAGTATGGCCGTGATGTCGTAATTGGGCCGGAACTTGGCGTAGAGCCACGGATGCCCGCCCACCGGGATTTTCGTTTTGGGCGCGGCCACGGCGGTCGAAGCCAGCCATCCGAACCACTCGCGTCGCGAACTCTTAAGCATCGACGATCTCCTCTCGCGCCGCGTCCCAACGCACCGTGCGGCGCCTTCGATAGGCATCCACCGACATGCAGATGGTCGCGGCTTCTTCAAACGCGCGATCGACGCCGCAGCGCGGCGTCTGGCCCGTGCGGATGCAGTCGAACAGATTCTCCATGTGGCTGGTCACCTTTACTTCGTCCGGCTTCATGGAGTATTCGGGCTGCACGACGGCGTCCAGCGCTGGCACGCCGATCTTGGCCGCGTCCCGCTGCGCCGCTTTCAGACGCGCCGGATAATTGGGCTTCCACTCGGCGTCGTAGAGGCGGCAGTATTGATCGTTGACCACCAGCGTCTTCTCGCGCCCCAAAAATTGCGCATAGCGGAAGTTGTACCCGTTCGCCGTGGTACTGGAGAACGTGACGGCCAGGTCCCGCGCGGGATACTCGAACGTGGTGTTCCAAACGTCCGGCACTTCCCGGTCCTGCTTCCACATGTACAGGCCGCCTTGGGCGGAAACCGTCTCGGGGATGCCCATGCCCATGATCATGTTCACGGCGTCCCACATGTGGCTCATGACGTCGCCGGCCAGACCCGTCGAGTAGTCCCAATAGCAGCGCCAGGTGAAGAAACGGTCGGCGCTGAAATCGCGCTGGGGCGCGTTGCCGACGAAGCGGGCCCAGTCGATGTGCTCGGTGGTCGCATCGGCTGGCATGGTGTGCGTGTCGTAGTCGCTCGCGTAGAACTTCCAGTTGGGGTATTCCGTGCCCGAATCGTAGCAGGTGCGAACCAGCGTCACTTTGCCGAGCACTCCGGACTTGAAGATCTCTTTCGCGCGCACGTAAGTGGGCCAGCTATTGTAGTGGTGCCCGAGCTGCATCACCACCTTGCTCTGCTTCACGGCCTGGCGCATGGCCTTGGCTTCGGAAAGCTTCAGGCACCAGCCCTTCTCGACGTAAATGTGCTTGCCGGCCTGCGCGGCGGCGATGACCATGGGCGCGTGCCAGAAATCCGGTGTGGCGATGATCACGGCCTGCACGGATGGGTCTTCGATCACGCGCTCCCATTCCTTGGTCAGGCGCACATTGCGGTTCATGCACAGGTCCTGGGCCTTGCGCAGATTGGCGTCGTAGAGATCCGCCATGATGCGCACTTCCGCGCCGGGCGCCTGTTGCGCCCAGCCCAGCAGGCGTTTGCCGCGCAGACCCACGCCGATGATTCCGACGCCGATGGTTTCCTTCGCCTTGGATTGTCCCAACAGCGCGGGCGCGCCCGCCAGCGTCGTCGCAAGAAAAGTCCTTCGAGGATGCAAAATGTTTTCCGCCATAGTGACACTTCCAGTGTAGTGCCGCGGCTACTCGCCCGTGGCGTCTTTGGATGGATCGGACTCGATGACCTCGTCGAGCATGGCCGAGAGGGGGCCGGTCTTAGTGGCGCACCACTCTTGTATGTGGGCCACCTGGCGCTCGAGCGATTGCAGGCGGTCGGTAAGGTGGAGGCAGGCCAGCACGGCCACACGCGTGGGGTCGCCGGCACCCGCGCGCGAGGCAATGGTGGTCATGAGCTCATCCACGCGCGCGGCCAGGGCCGCCGTTTCGGCGGCGCCGGCGGAGGCGCGCAGCGTATAGCTCTGGTTGAATATGTTGACGCGAACGGACTGCTTATCGGGGGCGCCGGAATCCATCCCCACTATTCTATTCGCTGAGCAGGTCCATTTGCCCGAGTAATTTCTCGATGCGCGTGCGCACGTGCTTGCGTTCGCTGCGCAGAGAGTCCATTTCTTCCGCCAGGCGAGCCGCCTGGGCGCGCGCTTCGGCGGCCTCGCTCACGGCGGCCTCTCTCTCTTTCTTGAGGCGCGCAATCAGCTCGACGGCCTTTAGAATGCGTTCCTCCAGGCCCGCCAGCGAATCCAGTTCGTCTTCGCGAGGCATGAGCGTCACGCAGTCTTCGAAGCGGCCTGGGCTTGCTCCACCAGTTTCGAGAAAGCCGCCGCGTCGGTGGCGGCGATGTCCGAGAGTACCTTGCGGTTGAGCTCAATGCCGGCCTTCTTCAGGCCGCTCATGAACTTGCTGTAGCTGGTGCCGGCGGTCCGGCAGGCGGCGCCGATGCGCACGATCCACAACGATCGGAAATCGCGCTTCTTGCGCTTGCGGCCGACGTAACCGTGGCGCAGCGAACGCTCCACGGCCTCTTGCGCCGAACGGTGCAGTTTACTCTTGGTGAGGAAAAATCCCTTGGCGAGCGCCAGGGTTTTCTTTCTGGAAGCGCGGCGTTTGGTACCGCGTTTTACTCTGGGCACGTTTGTCTCCTTTGGCTTTGTGTATCAATTTGGGGCGAATCGGGCACGTGCCACGCGCGCCGTTCGCACCCGCCGCCGCCCGCTGAGGGCGGTATTGAGTCTAGTAGGGAAGCATCAGCGCTACGCCCTTGTGATCCGCCTTATCGACGATCACGCTCTGGCCCAGGCGCCGCTTCCGCGTGCGGGTCTTCGACGTCAGGATATGACGGGTAAAAGCATGGCTGCGTTTGATCTTGCCGCTGGCCGTCTTCCTGAATCGCTTGGCCGCACCTTTGTGTGTCTTCAGTTTAGGCATGGTCTGGAAAGTCCAAGTATAGCATGGGCGCCGCGCGGCTTGACGAGGCCCGGCGGCTCGATCCCGCGCGCGCTCGACCGCCGGAGTTGATAGCCACTGCTCGATCTCGCCTCCGGCGGACTCAACGACGCGTTCGTGCTCTGCCGCCACGTCCGGCGTGGAGCGGTGGCGAGAGCAGGCGCGTCCGTCCGGGTGCAGTACAATGAAGATTCATCCCTCCGTATGATCGACGCCATTCTCGCCAAAGTCTTCGGCACTCAAAACGAGCGCGAAATTAAGCGTATCCAGCCAATTGTCGCGGCTATCAATGAACTGGAACCTCGCGTCAGCGCGCTTTCCGACGCCGAACTGGCGGCCCAAACCGCGCAGTTCCGTACACGCCTCGAGCAAGGCGCCCCGCTCGACGACCTGCTCATTGAAGCCTTCGCCGTGGTGCGCGAAGCCGGCCGCCGCGCCCTCGACATGCGCCATTTCGACGTGCAGTTGATCGGCGGCATTGTCCTGCACCGCGGCAGAATCGCCGAAATGAAAACCGGTGAAGGCAAGACGCTGGTGGCCACCTTGCCCGTGTATCTGAACGCGCTTGCGTCCAAGGGCGTGCACGTGGTCACGGTCAACGACTACCTGGCCAAGCGCGACGCCGAGTGGATGGGCAGAATCTACAAGT
Organism: Terriglobales bacterium; assembly: GCA_963745655.1. Lineage (GTDB taxonomy): Bacteria > Acidobacteriota > Terriglobia > Bryobacterales > Bryobacteraceae > JAJFUV01. Next base: position 138,092 of record CAVUYK010000003.1, read on the forward strand.
TCCTGGGCATGACGGTGGGCACCATCGTCCACGACCTGGACGACCAGGAGCGCCACGTGGCCTACCGGTCGGACATCACCTACGGCACTAACAACGAATTCGGATTCGACTACCTCCGCGACAACATGAAGTTCCGTCTGGAGGATTGCGCCCAGCGCGAGCACCACTTCGCCATCGTCGACGAAGTGGACTCCATCCTCATCGACGAAGCGCGCACCCCGCTCATCATCTCCGGCCCCAGCGAGGAGTCCACCGACAAGTACTACAAGGCCAACCGTATTATTCCGAAACTCATCCGCGGCGAGGTCATCGAGGGCAAGGAGCCCGGCGAAAAGTATCTGACCGGCGACTACACCGTCGACGAGAAGCACCGCAGCGTCGGTCTCACCGAAGAGGGCGTGCTCAAGTGCGAGAAGCTGCTGGGCGTCGGCAACCTCTACGACCCGGTGAACATGGAGTGGAACCACCACGTGCAGCAGGGCCTGCGCGCGCACGTGCTCTATCACAACGACAAAGATTACGTGGTCAAGGACGGCCAGGTCATCATCGTTGACGAGTTCACCGGCCGCCTCATGCCCGGCCGCCGCTGGAGCGACGGTCTGCATCAAGCCGTCGAGGCCAAGGAGAACGTCAAGATCGAGCGCGAAAACCAGACGCTCGCCACCATCACCTTCCAGAATTACTTCCGCCTGTACAAGAAACTCGCCGGCATGACCGGTACCGCCGAAACCGAAGCGGCCGAATTTCAAAAGATCTACAACCTCGACGTGGTGGTGATCCCCACCAACCGCACTCTCATCCGCCTGGAGAACGCGGATACCGTCTATCGCACCGAGGAAGAGAAGTTCCGCAACGCCGCCAAGGAAATCAAGGAGCGCAACGAGAAGGGCCAGCCCGTGCTGGTGGGCACCATTTCGGTCGAAAAGAGCGAAAAGCTCTCGGGCATTCTCAAGCGCATGGGCGTGCGGCATGAAGTGCTCAACGCGAAGAATCACGACCGCGAAGCGTCCATCGTCGCGCAGGCCGGCCGTAAGGCCGCCGTCACCGTTTCGACCAACATGGCCGGCCGCGGCACCGACATCCTGTTGGGCGGCAACGCCGAGTTCATGGCCAAGGAACAGTGTCTGCGCCAGAAGTTGGTGGAGACCCTGCCCGAAGGACAGGAGACCTTTCTCAGCGATCACGAGTTCTATCACTTCCATCACCTGGGGCAGTTCTACCGGGTAGCGCGCCCGCGCTGGGACGAGTTCTTGCGCGAAGCCAAGGCGCAAACCGACGTCGAGCACGAGGATGTGGTGGCGCTCGGCGGCTTGCACATCGTCGGAACCGAGCGGCACGAATCGCGGCGCATCGATAACCAGCTTCGCGGACGTGCCGGCCGCCAGGGCGATCCTGGCAGTTCGCGCTTCTTCCTCTCCCTGCAGGACGACCTGCTGCGCATTTTCGGCGGCGACCGCATCCAGAATTTGATGCTGCGCCTGGGCATGGAAGAGGACGTGCCCATCGAGTCGCGCCTGATCACCCGGCGCATCGAGAAGGCGCAGAAGGCCGTCGAAGCGCAGAACTTCGCCGCCCGCAAACACATTCTCGAGTACGACGACGTGATGAACAAGCAGCGGCAGTACGTCTACCGCATGCGGCGCCGCTTGCTGGAAGGCGAGGATCAGAAGGAACACGTGATCGACATGATGCGCGGCATCGTGGGTTCGGCGGTGCCCACGCGCTGCCCCGACGGCGCCCATCCCAGTACCTGGGAATTTGCCGCGCTGCAGTCGGACATCCTCACCGCCTTCGGCCACAAGATCAACGTCGCCGAACTGGCCGAGCTGCGCCGCGAAGAGATCGAGGACACCATCGTCGAACAGCTCTCCGCGCGTTACCAGGAAAAGGAGAAGCTTGTCGGTCTCGAAGTCATGCGCGAAACCGAGCGCATGATCATGCTGCATGTCATCGACGGACAGTGGAAGGACCACCTGCTGTCGATGGATCACCTGAAGGAAGGCATTGGCTTGCGCGGTTACGGTCAAAAAGACCCGCTGGTCGAATACAAGAAGGAATCTTACGTCATTTTTCAGGAAATGATGGACCGCATCGAGGACGAGACCATCCGGTTCCTGTCTTTCCTACAGCCGGTTCAGGACGGGCGGCCCATGCTGCCGTTCCCCGAAGAAGACGAATACGCGGATGAGGACGGGGACCAGGAAGCCTTGGCCGTCGCCCCCCCTCCGTCCATGGCCCAGAATTCCATTCAGGATTTCACGCGCAATATCCAGCGCAAGAAGGAAAGGGAATTGGCTGAGCTGCAATTTGTGGGTGGCGAGGCTTCCGCGCCCCGAGGTCCCATCGTCAAGTCCAAGAAGGTCGGCCGCAACGAGCCTTGCCCGTGCGGCAGCGGAAAGAAATATAAGAAATGCTGCGGTTCCGCGGATTAAGCTCGCACCTGCGCGCGCGTCTGCCCGGTTGCGCGTTGGCCTTCCTGGTCTGCCTGCCGGCCTACGGCGCACTCTGGCCGGAGAGCTTCGGCGGCTTCACGCGCGTAACATCGGTGGCCGCCGCACCCACAACCGATCAGGCGTTGTGGGATGAATACGGCCTCGAAGCGACCGAAAAAGCCGAATTCACCGCCGCCAAGGGTGGCAAACTCACCGCCACGGCCTGGCGGTTCAAGGATTCGACAGGCGCCTTCGCCGCTTTCCTTTGGCGCGAAGCTCCCAACGCCCGCCCCAGCACGCTTGGGAAGCTGGCCGCCGAAGCGGGCGGGGACGTGTGGCTGGCCTTCGGAAACTACCTGTTCCAGTTTAGCGGAGCTCGTCCGGAACCTTCTGATTTACAGGTACTTTTGGGTGGTTTGGCGAGATTGGAACAGTCGCCGTTGCCGGCGTTTCCCACCAATCTCCCTCTCCAGGATATGGTGGCGAATTCCCGCCGCCATATCGTCGGACCGGTGGCGCTCGAACGCTTCTACCCCCAGATTCCGTCCGCCCTGGCCGGGTTCCGCTTCGGCGCGGAAGCCCATTTGGCCCGCTACCGTGCCGCCGGCGGCGAAATGGTGATGGCTGTGTTCTCCTATCCGACCCCCCACATCGCGCGGGAACAGGAGAGCGCATTTCAGAAACTTGCCGGCGCCATGGTCAAACGCAGCGGTCCGCTGGTCGCCGTAATCGCTTCGCCGACAAACGAAAACGCCGCTGAAAAACTGCTTTCACGCGTTCGCTACGAAGCAGAAATATCATGGAATGAACGAGTTCCTACGCGCCGTGACAATGTTGGCGACCTCATCCTCAACGTCTTCTCCCTCATCGGCATTCTGTTGGTCTTCGCCTTGGTGTCCGGGTTGGCGTTCGGCGGCTTGCGTGCCGCGGCGCGCCGTTTTCTGGGCTGGTCGCCCGCGTCCGAGGATGTCATCACGCTGGACCTCTCGGATGGGAAATAAGCTCGCTGGTTTCTTCTGCTTAGAGAGAAACCGGGGGTGTCGAAAGACGCGTTTACGCCAGTTTTCAACAGGCCGCACGATTTCCACAGATCCTCTAAACGGCTTGATTCTAAAGGCTTAGAGGCAAATCGTCCCGCCGCCTTTTTTTCTTGACTTCAGGCTTCGTAGGCCCTAATATCCAATCACGACAGGTTCTCACGGCCGCGACGCCGTCGAATCTGATTCTCCCATTAACATCGTCCTGGTAAGCCAGGAAATGGAAAGAGAATGCCCATCCGGCAGCGGATGGGCATTCGCTTTTTGGGGCTCTGGCGAGGCGCAGTCTTCCACAGGCTGCACCTGTTTTCCACCGGTTTTCCACAGCCATCAAAATTGTAGAATGATCGGGACGTGTCATTCCTGCTCCGTGCGCCGCTGGGCCGGCCTGGTTCCGCTCCTGTTGTTGTGGCTGCTGGCGGCGCAACAGGCTTCTTCAGTAAGTGAAGCCCAGGGCGAGGCCGACGGTGAAGCCGTGAGGGGCCGGAACTCCGGATTGCCGCAGAGTGCTCCGGGCCAGCGTCGCGTAGCTGAGGCGCGGCGTGAGGCTCCAGTGCTTGCCGAAGCTGAGTGGTACAGCCAGGCTGGGATGGAAATCCACCCAGCCGGGCTCCCGGACGCCGAAGTTGGCCAGACTGTAACCGGAGGATCCCCACCCCACGCCGGCCGCCAACTCCACGCTCCAATCCACTGAGGGGACCGGCTTGGGCATGGGTACCGCGTGCGAGACGTCGAACGTCAAGTAGGCGCCGCGAATGCCGTCCACGTCGAAGAAAGCCTTTATCGCGGGCCGCAGCGGTGCCGTCAGCGCGGCGCCGGCGTAGAGTTCCGTGGTCGCGGCGGCGAGCGTGTTCGGAAACGTGTAGCGGATCACGCCGGCCGAAATGCCGGCCTTCTTCAGCGAGCGGTCGTAGCCCGCGTCGAAATCGACTTCGCTGAACTTCCCCCGCAGCCCGTTGGCCGCGTTTAGGTCCTGATTCGTCCACATGTTCAGGTGCGCGCCGCGCCACGCGGCGGTCACGGAATTCTGGAGCACCGGTCCGTTGGTCGGCAGCATCCCGCGCCAGACGTACTGGCTGAACACGCCGGTCTCCGCCGAGATTGACGGGCGGTCGGCGGCCGCCAGCCTCAGGGCCGCCACCGCCAGAACTGCGCCCATCGTCAGGAGGTCTCTGATCACCGTTCTCACAGGATATCACCCACATTTCGAATGGCAGGCCGTCGTTGGCCGGCCTTCTACTGCACAAATCGGTCACAGATCCTGCAGTTTGATAAATGACCAGACGGGCGAGTGTGCGTGGACGAAGCTTCGAGTCCAGCGGTGCACCACTTGTGCCCTCGCTTGATGCGGCGGACAATGTTACACATGTCCGAGATATCCATCAGCCGCAGGCATTGGCTGGCCACCTCCGCGGCGCCGGCACTGGCGCTGGCGTCGCGCACCGCGCCGCGGCGGCCCAACGTCGTGATGTTCATGACCGACGATCATGGCGCGTGGGCGCTGGGTTCGTACGGTTGCGGCGAGATGCACACGCCGAACATCGACCGGTTGGCCGCGGGCGGCACTCGCTTCACCCGCGCTTTCGCGTGCACGCCGGTGTGTTCGCCCAGTCGCATGACTTACATGACCGGCGCCATCCCGTCGCGTCACGGCGTGCAGGATTGGCTGGTCCCTCGCGATAGTTACGGCGCGACCAGCCACCGGTGGCTGGCGGGGTTCACCACCTGGAGCGAAGTGCTGGCGGCGAACGGCTACACGCTGGGCATGTGCGGCAAGTGGCACATGGGCGAGGACGACCGCGCGCAGGCGGGCTTCTCCTATTGGGCCACGGTGCCGGGCGGCGGCGGGCCTTACCGCGACGTCGAATTCGTGGTGAACGGCGCGCGCCGCAAGATGCCGGGCTTCAAGACCGACGCAGTCGGCGACTTCGCGCTCGACTTTCTCGATCGGACTAAGAGCCGCCCGTTCTTCCTCTTCGTGCCGTTCTACGCGCCGCACACGCCGTTCGACTATCAGCCGGACGTATATCGCAAGCCATACGAAAACGCCACGTTCGGTTGTTTCCCGAAGACGCCGATGCACCCGTGGCAGAATCCCAGCATGAAGGGATTGCGCGCGAATCCGGATAGCCGGCGCTCTTATTCGGCGCTGATCACCGGCGTGGACGCGAACGTGGGGCGCGTCCTGCGGAAGTTGGACGAGATGGGCGTGCGCGAGAACACCACGGTAATCTTCACGGCCGACCAGGGCTACAATGCCGGCCATCACGGCGTGTGGGGCAAGGGCAACGGCACCGTGCCGTTCAACATGTACGAGGAATCGTTGCGCGTGCCGCTCATCTGGAATCATCCGGGACGCATCGCGGCGGGACGCACGCCCGCGCCCATGGTTTCGAGCTACGATTTCTTCCCGACGATTCTCGACTATCTGGGCGTGAAGGCGCCACGCGATGCGCGCCGCGTGGGACGAGAGCTACGCGGCGTTTCTAGCCGGCAAGAGTCCGCAGTGGCGCTCGCGGCTGTATTTCGAATATGCCAACGTGCGTGGGATTCGCACCGGGAATTTAAAGTATGTCGAGCGCACGCGCGAGTGGCCCAGCGAGTTCTACGATCTGGAAGCCGATCCCGGCGAGACGCGCAACGCGATCGGCGATGCCGCGCAGCAGGCGCAGATCCGCGCGCTTGCCCGCGAACTTGCGCGGTTTCTTCGAGCGCAGCGGTGCGCCGCCGCATCGAGAATGGCGCTCGACGACCAAGCAGCACATGACGGTCTACAAGCGGTAGCCGTGCGGGCGTGGAACTTGGGCATTGGTAGCGGCTACAATGGTAAATTCCATGGGAAAAGCATACGAACTCATACCCCAGCGGGTTCCCCGCGTAGAGACGAAGTACCGGCGCATTGTGACGGAGATTCCGGCGCCGGGCTCCATTCCCACGCTCGAGTTGCTGGAGCGCATCGAGCCGGTGGCCATGCGCGGCCAGCCGCCCATCGTCTGGGATCACGCCGAAGGCTTCCAGGTTTACGATGCGTACGGCAACTGCTGGATCGACTGGTCCAGCGGCGTGCTGATCACCAACGCCGGCCACGGCCGCCAGGAAATCGTCGACGCGATCGTGGCGCAGGCCCGGAAGCACCTGCTGACCACCTACTGCTTCCCCACCGAAACGCGCGCGCAGTTGGTCGAGAAGCTCGCCAGCCTGCTGCCCGAGCCGCTCAAGAAGGTCTTCCTGCTGACCACCGGCTCCGAGGCCGTCGAGTGCGCCATCAAGCTCTGCCGCACCGAGGGTGTGCGAGTGGGCGGGCGCAAGAAAGTGGTTTTCGTGAGTTTCGACAAGGCCTTCCACGGGCGCACGCTGGGCGCGCAGCAGGCCGGCGGCATTCCGGCGCTGAAGGAGTGGATCGTCAACCTCGACCCGGGCTTCGTGCAGGTGCCGTTCCCGGACGGCTTCCGCAACGAGGACACCTCGTTCGCTTACTTCGAGAAGTGCCTCTCCGAAGCCGGGCGTGGCGCCGGAGAACGTTGGCGGCGTGATGCTGGAGACCTACCAGGGCGGCAGCGCGTCGTTCGCCCCGCCGGAGTACATGCAGGCAGCTGCGCAAGTGGTGCGACCGCCACAAGGCGCTGCTGGTGTGCGACGAGGTGCAGGCGGGCTTCGGCCGCACCGGCACGTTGTGGGGCTTCGAGCACTACGGCATCGTGCCGGACCTGACCACGTTCGGCAAGGGCATTTCGAGTTCGCTGCCGCTTTCGGCGGTGGCCGGACGCCCGGACGTGATGGATCTGCATCCGCCGGGCAGCATGACCTCGACGCACACCGGCAACCCGGTCTGCTGCGCCGCGGCGCTGGCGTCCATCGATCTCGTCGTGAAAGAGGACCTGGCCGGGAACGCGCGCAGGATGGGCGACGTGTTGCACAAAGGACTTCAAAGCCTGAAGAGCAAGTTCCCTGAAATCGGTTGGGTGGATGGCAAGGGGCTGGTGGCCGGCGTCGCCTGCGTGAAGCCGGGCACGAAGGAACCCGACGGCGACCTGGCCTGGGAAGTGGTCAACAAGTGCATCCAGAAGGGCGTGCTGATGTTCTCGCCGGTGGGCTTGCTGCGGCAGCACGGTGAAGATCGCGCCGCCGCTGGTGATCAACCAGGAAGCCACCCTGGAGAGCCTCGGCGTGCTCGAGGAAGCCTTCCGCGAGGCGTTGCAGCGATGAGTCTCGCGCAAGTCACCGTGGTCGGCGGCGGGATGATCACGCACGATCAGATCCTGCCCTCGCTCTATCAGATGCAGCGCCAGGGCGCCATCGGCGAGATCGCCGTTTGCGCCCTGAAGGGCCGCTTCCTGAAGGACCTGTCCGAGGCCGAAATGATGCGCCGCGCCTTTCCGGGGCAGAGCTTCCGCGCCTACCCGGACCTGGGCGGCGATCTGGATCAGCCGCACCCGGACCTGTTCCGCGAAGTTCTGGCTCAAATGCCGCCGCGCAACGTGGTGGTGGTGGCCGTGCCGGACCAGCTCCACTTCGACACGATCATGACGGCGCTCCAGGCCGATCAGCACGTCTGTACGGTCAAGCCGCTGGTGCTGACCGCCAGGGAAGTCGAGATCATCGAAGCGGAAGCTCTTAAGCGCGGGCTGGTGGTCGGCATCGAGTATCACAAGCGCTTCGACGACCGGAGCCTGATGGCGCGCCGCCGTTATCGCGACGGCCTGTTCGGCGAGTTCCGCCTGGGCACCGCCGCGCTGCTCGAGAAGTGGTACTACCGCCACTCCAATTTCCAGAACTGGTGCACCGGCGGAGAACTCGGACGCCTTCACCTACATCGGCTGCCATTACGTCGACCTGGTGCATTTCATCACCGGCCTGCTGCCGACGTCGGTGAGCGTCTACGGCATCCTGGACAAGTATCCGAACGGCAAGGAGGGCTACCTCTGGACCGACGCGCGCGTCATCTGGAACAACGGCGCGTGCGCTGAACGTGCAGAACGCGCTGGGCTTCCCCGACGACGCGCCGGGCACCAACACGCAGGGCATCACCATGTATTGCGCGGGCCAGGAGAAGGGCGCCTGGCTGCGCCACGACGACCAGTACCGCGGCATCTCGTATTGCTACACCGAGCGGCCGGGCGGCGCCGGCAACACCGTCTACACGGAACCCAGCACGGACTACTTCCAGTACATCGACGTGGGCGGTCCGGGCTTGACGCCGGTGGGCTACGGTTTCCGTTCGGTCGAGTACATCGTAAAGGCGTGCCTTCGCGCGGAAGCCGAAACCACAGCTCTGACGGCGAAGGAAGCTCTGGCCAAGCGCCAGGCGATAGTCAAAGAATACGACGCGGCGGGCATCATGGCCACACCCGCGAACAGCCGCTTCAACGAGTTGGTGATGGAAGCCGGGCGCCTGTCGATATTGAACGGCGGCCGCGAGGCCCTCATCGAATACGGCCCGCCGGGCAAGGTCACCCTGCGGTAAGAACTCGAAATCTTGTCGCAGGCCGGTAACATTGCTACTTGTTTGAAGCGTCCCTACCTTATTGCGCTTATTCGGCTTTCGATATACTGAGTGAGCAATCCTTAGGAAGCGATCGAGGAGGTAATCTTGCGGCAACGAAAGAGTGTGGCCGGTCTGGCCGTGTTTCTCATGCTGGCCGGCAGTCTGCCGGCCCAGTTGGCGCCGTCCGCGGTTCCGGCGCAGCCCGCCATGCCGGCACCCAAACCGGCAGCCGGGCCGAAAAGTCTGAAAATCATCGCCACGCAAGGCGAGGGCGCCAAGAACAGTGTGAAAGCCCGCTCCGCCACGCAACCCGCCGTGGAAGTTAGGGACGAGAACGGCAAGCCGGTTGCTAATGCGGAGGTGATCTTCCAACTGCCGGCCTCCGGGCCAGGCGGCGTGTTCTACGATTGGATGCGCACGCAGACCATGCGCACCGACGAGCGCGGGCAGGCCACCGCGTCGGGTTTGACACCCAACGACATGGAGGGCCGCTTCAACATTAAAGTCACGGCCATCGCGGGCGACGCCACGGCCAGCATGGTCATTGCGCAAAGCAACGTCGAACGCGCCGGCAAGGATTTGACCGTCGCCGGCAAGTCCCGCTGGTGGAAGCCCGTGCTGATCCTGGGGATCGCGGCGGCCGCTGGCGGAGGCATCTATGCGGCGCGCCGGGGCAGCGGTACGACCACGACCACGGCGGTGACTACGCCGGTGACCATTAGTGCCGGCGCTATCACGGTGGGCAATCCCAAATAGGAGGCGAGCGCACATGAAAAAAACACTCTTTCTCGCATTGTTTGTGAGCGTGCTGCTGCCTCTGATGGCGCAAACGCTGTCCGGACCCGTGGCGGGCTATGTGTTCGATACCCAGCAACGGGCCATTCGTCCGGTGTTTGGCGTGGCGGGTTCCGCTTACGCCGGCGGCCCGCTGGTGGGCGCTCTCGATCAAGCCGCTGTGTCTCCGGATGGCAAGGTGGCCCTGGTGGCGCGCGAGGGCGGTCTATACCTGATCCGCAACCTGGGCGCCGAGATGTCGGAGCCGCAGTTGCTCGCCGAGGACATCGGAGCGATCGACGAGATGGTGTGGAACGCGGATGCGTCCGCCGCGGCGATCTATGGCGCGGCTGCGGGCGCCATCCGGCTGGTAAGCGACCTCGGCGGCACCCCGAGGGTCGAGGCCCCCGTGGACGTAGCGGCTCTCGGTGCGCATCTGTCCAGCTTGACGCTCGCCGGCAAGTCGATTCTGGCCGGCTTCGAGGACGGTGAAGGCGCCGCGCTGTATCTGGTGCCCGGCGATGGGACCACGGCCCGGCTTCTGGTGCGGCTGGGGGCGGCGCGCGCCGTCACGCTGGCACGCAACGGCGCCGATGCGTTCGTCGCCGACGGCGTTTCCGGCGAGATATTCGAAATCCGCAATTTCGCGGGCGAGTTCGAAGTGCTGAGCTTCTCCGCCGCGGGCAGCGTGGAAGGCCCAGTGGGCCTGGCGGTTTCGCGCGACGGCAACACGCTGTACGCCGCGAGCGCCACGACCAAGGAAGTACTGGCGTTCTCCTTAACCAGTCGCGAGACCATCGGCCGTATGCCGCTCGACTTCGAACCTTCCTTCCTGAAACCACTTGCCGGCGGTTCGCTCTTTGTGATGAACAACGCCGCGCGGGGCAGTAGGCCGCTGCTGGTTCTGGACACCGGACAAAGTCCCGGTGTGTATTTCATCCCCGTCAACGACAATCCGGGAGGGGAGGAATAGGCCATGACGCGCAAGCACTCGTTCTCATTTACGTTAGCCCTCCTGCTGTTCGTTGTGGCTGGGCTTGCCTTCGGTCAAACCAACCTGCCCTGGTCCATTCGCGTGCAGCAAGGGCAGAACGTGCAGGATCTCTCCAGTGGCGGCACCATCAACATGAACGCCGACGCGGTGGGGCTCTCCACCTCCGCGGCAGTGTCGTTCACCTACACGGGCGCTTCCACTACCGTGAATTTCGTCAGCGTGCAGTACACCGGCGCGCTCGATTTCAGTTACACGAGCTTGCCGGACGCGACGACCATCATTCAGCCCAACGTCCCCGTGGGGATGACCATCACCTTCCGCCCCACCAGCCGCGATAAAGTCTACGGCAAGTTAGTGGTCACTTACACCGAAGGCACGAACAACGTATCCATCACCATTAACCTGGCCGGCACGGCGGCGGATTTCGCCTTCAGCTACACGCCGCAGGGCGGTAACGCCACCTTGCTGGCGCCGGGCGGGCTGATCACGCTGCCGGCGGTGGCCATCGACGCGACATCCAGCGCCAGCGTGTCCATCATCAACCGCGGCAGCGGGACCGGCACGGTCAACGCGATCTCGGCCACGGGACAGAATTTCCAGCTTGCGGGGTTGCCGCTTCCGGCCACCAGCGTCGGGGCGGGCCAGACGTTGCAATTCACGGTGCTGTATACACCGAAACAGGTGAACCCACTTCCGGGCACGCTGGCCATCGAACTGGTGGGTCGCGCGGTCAGCTTCAATCTGACGGGCTCCGGGTTGCTGGCCGCATATGCCTATGAAGTGGTGAGCGGCAATACGACCTCGGCGCTCGCGCCCGGGCAACCCATCGGCTTCCCCGACACCAACACCGGCGAAACCAGCAACGCCACGGTCCGCGTGCGCAATATCGGCAACACCCCCGGTACGGTGTCCAACATCAGCGTGATCGGCACCGGCTATCAGATCGTCGATTCTCCTATCGTGCCGCTGACCCTGCAGCCGGGCGGCTCCGCCGCCGTGGTGGTGGCCTTCAACCCGACGCTTTCCGGCAGTATCACGGCGAAATTGCTAATCGGCACGGACCTGTTCGATTTGAGCGGCACCGGCCTGGCGGCCGCCGTGAAATACTACTTCGAGACCGCCGGCGTTTCCAGCGAAGTGCAGAACAACGGCACGGTGGTTTTCCAGCCCGTCCAGGTGGGCGGCACGGCCAGCGTTCAATTCTTGATGACGAACACGGGCAACCTGCCCGCCACGGTGAGCAGCATTAGCTTGAGTTCGACCGGCACCATATTCACGCTGAGTGGATTACCGGCCTTCCCGGCGACCATCGCGCCGGCCGCGACCATATCCTTTATGGCCACCTTCAAGCCCGTGGCCGCGGGTGCCGGCACAGCGCAATTGATGGTGAACGCCCTGACCTTCAATCTGTCGGCGTCCGCCAACCCGCCTGCCGCTCTTCCCGATTACCGCTTCGGATCTTCCTCGGGGCTGGTGGAGCCATTACAGCAACCGGCCGTCCGCCTTGCGCTCGACTCCGCCTATCCATTTGCGCTTACCGGCACACTCACGCTGACCTTCAATTCGGAAGTTTTCAGCACGGATCCGGCGGTGCAGTTTGCCACCGGCGGCAAGAGCGTGACTTTCAGTATCCCGGCTGGTCAAACCGACGCTGTGTTCCAGAATAACGATACGCAGATCCGTTTGCAGACGGGCTCGGTGGCGGGAACCATAGTCCTCACGCCGTCGTTTGTTACGGTGGATGGTGGTGTCAATATCACGCCGGCCAATCCACAGACGCTGAGCTTCACTCTGGCCCAAGCGGCGCCGCGCCTGATGAACGTGGTGGTGAGTTCCAAGTCCGCCGCCACGTTCACGCTGCAGATCACCGGCTATGCCACCAGCCGCACCCTGACCCAGATGGACTTCACCTTCACGCCCACCAGCGGAGAAAACGTGTCGACGTTGAAGCTCTCTCTTCCGGTGGAATCCTCGTTCGTGGCCTGGTACCAGAGCGCGGCTTCGCAGAGTTACGGCAGCCTGTTCACCGCCACCCTCACTTTTACCTTCGCGGGCGACGTGACCAGTGTCAACAGTCTGGTGGATACCATCCAGTCGGTTTCCACCACCATTTCCAACAAGTTAGGTACTTCGTCGGCTGTCAGTGTCAATTTGAAATAGGGGGTATTCCGACAAACCGGGACAGTCAGCACTTTCCCCTATTCCGCGTCAGCGGAAAAGGGGAAATTGCTGACTGTCCCGGTTTGCCTTTTCAGGGCGTGAAGCGGCCGGAACGGTAGTCGTCGATCATGCCCTGGATCAGGGCCAGCGCCTCCGGCGGAAACTTCCAGGTGGTTTCCTTCAGCAGATCCTCCAGTTGCGGGATGACCTCCATCTCGCACATGTCTTCGCTGGAACGCGCCCTTTGCACAAACGACTCGCAGGTGGGGAAGCGCGTGAAGAACTTGTCCATGCCTTTGAATTTGTAGTCCTGCCCGTAGATGTGCAGCGACCCGTTCGACTCGCTGTAGGGCCCCACCAGCACCTCGCGGCCGGTCTTCTCCGCCAGACGCGCGGCGAGCCGCGCCTGAAGGTTGGTGATCCCGATCAGATTGTCGCCCCACGCCTTGAAGAGGTCCCGGCTGCGCCACATGGTCTGCATGTTCAGCACCAGCCGTCCCTGCTCATCCGGGATGGACCGTAGTTGCACTTCCCCCAGGCAGGGCATGTCGGAAACCATGAAGAGGTCGATTTCGGGCACTCGCGTGGTGGCTACGGCGCGGCGTGTGATGGGGTCCTTGGCCAGTTTGTCGAGGATCAGCTCGAGCTGGTCCATGGTGGTCCCGTCCGAGCGCGGGTAAGCCGCCAGCCGCTGATGATAGCAGTAGGGCCACTCGGTGGCTTCGAACTCTCCCCCTCGCGAACCCTTCGCAGCAGTTCCCGGTAGGGAACCACCAGATGGTCCTTGGCGCCCAGAAACTCGGCGATGTACTTGCCCCGCTCACAGTAGCTGAGCGCCGGATAGCGCGGTTGGGCGAACGGATCGCGGATCCGGATAGTGACCCGGGCGTCCTTGCCCGGCGGGTCGATGAAGTTGCCGTCGGAATCCCGACGGTCATACTGGGTGCGCAAGGTGTGGCCGCCAAAGTGAACCGCCTTGAGCGCCCCGTAATAGGCTTCCGGGATGGAGCCGGCCTCGACGTGGTAAACGGGCAGTCTTCCCGGCTCCTCAGGACTCAGGTTGTCCTGGATGATCTGGTCCATTCTGCTTCTCCTTCCGGCTTCCAGCCGCGCGACGATAACACATCATCATAGTCCGAAAGGCGGCAGGGCTGCGGATGTATACTGGCGTGGAGCTCGGGATGAATTCCATGCGCATTCTCTCCTGGATCGTTTTCACGCTGGCGTGTTGCGGCGCAGCCGCCGAACCGCCGGTCATCCTCACCGATGCGAACCTCACGCCGCGAGAGGAGTACGCGGTGGAGAGGCTCCGCGATGCGCTGCGGGCGATTCCCGGCGCGCGTGTCACGGTACGGAAGCAGCCGCGGCTTGGCAAAGCTGAGTCATTCCGCCTGACACGATCCGGCGGCGGATGGCTGGTGGAAGGGGCGGATCCCTCCGGAGTTCTGTACGGATGCCTGGAGCTGGGCCGGAGAATCACCGCGCCGGGCGGCCCGCCGCCGGAACTGAACCTGACGGATGGGCCGGCCTTCAAGATCCGCGGCACGAACCTGTTCTGGATGAAATGGGGGGAGAAGGGCTACAACTGGCCCGTCACCCGCGAAAACTTCCCCTGGTTTTACGACCGGGTGCTCATGGAGCGGTATCTGGATGAACTGGTGGCCAACCGGTACAACACGATTTACTTCTGGACCGGCCACCCCTTCCCCTTCTTTCTCGAACTGCCGCGGTATCCGGAAGCCCGCATGCTGGGCGACGCGGAACTGCGGCGGAACATGGAGCATATGAAATGGTTTACGGAAGCGGCGGACCGGCGCGGGATCTGGACGGTGTTCCACTTCTACAACCTTCACGTCTCGCCGGCGTTCGCCAAGGCGCACGAGCGCGAAGGCGTGAGAGTGGAAAATCGCGCCGCCACTCCGCTGCTGAGCGCCTACATGCGGTACGCGGTTAGTGAGTTCGTGAAATCCTACCCGAGCGTGGGCATCATGATCACTGCGGGCGAGGCGCTGGCGGTGGACAAGGAGGAGTACGTCCGCGACGTGATCATTCCCGGCATTAAGGATAGCGGCAAGACGCCGCCCTTGATCGTCCGGCAGTGGACCATCTCACCCGAGCGGTATCGCGACATCATCAAGCCGCACTACGACAATCTCTTCACGATGATGAAGCACAACACCGAGATGATCGTCAGCCCCTATCCCGACCCGCGCAACCGGACCTGGATCGCTTATGGCCAGAGCCACATCATCAACGTACACCTGAATACGGACATCGTGCCGTACCGCTGGGGCTCCATGCCCTTCATCCAGCAGATGGTGCGGCAGTGGAAGAAGATGGGCGCCAGCGGGCTGCACCTGTATCCGCTGGTGTGCTGGCTGTGGCCGGACACCATGGACCGTGTGGAGCCGCCGCTATCCACCGTGGAACGCGACCGTATCTGGCTGGAAGCCTTCGGGCGCTACGTCTGGAACCCCGACCGTCCCGCGGCTGAGGAGCAGGCTTACTGGCAGGCGAAACTCACCGAACGGTTCGGCTCTCCGGATGCCGGGCAAGCCATCTACCAATACTACGTACGCACCGGCCCGATCCTCCCCGCGCTGGAGAATGTCACCAACTGCTTCAACATGGGATGGCATCCCATCAGCGTGAGCCGGGAGGCGAGCCTGAACGCCATTCTGCACTCGGACCGCTGGGAAGGCGTCGGCGACTACCTGGCGCGCCCCCTGGATGATGTGACGCTGGACCTGTATCGAAACAAGTACGGCAAGCTGAGCGAGACCGCGCGGCAAAAGCCGCCCCTATCGGTGAAGGAGTTCGTGGAGCAACAGGTTGCGGGAAAGCGGGACGACTCGATCGCGCCTCTGGAGCTGAGCGCCCTGTTGGTGGAGATGGCCGGGGAGGCGCTGGCGGGCCTCGAATCGGCGGCCGGATCCGTCCGGCGCGAGCAGCTCGAGTACGCTCGCTTCCTGAACGACGCGCGGTGCATCCTGCACACCGCCAGGTTCTATGACGCGAAATTTGCCGCGGCCATCGAGAAAGGACTCTACGACCGCTCGGGCCAGCGCCAGCATCTCGACGGGATGCTTCGAAAACTCGAAGCCAGCGTGAAGGAGTACGCCGCGCTCGAACAACTGGCCACGCCGTCTTACAAGCAGGCCAGCGACATCGGTGAGTGGTACCAGTGGAGCGACATGCGCAAGGCCTTCGAGGCGGAAGCGGCATTCTACCGGGAACAGGCTGCGCACGGTGCGCGCGGCGCCGAAGTGGTGTGGCTCGGACTCGATGGCCCCATGAGCGATGCGTCGAACACTTTCCACTGGTTGCTGGAACATTACCGGGAAACCGCCGGATGGACCGGCCAATCCTACGGTTTCGGTGACCATCCGTTTCTACGCGCCAAACTGGTGATTGTGTACGACCTCTTCTCTCCCAACTACCGGCGATTCCGGCCGCAACTGGAGGCGTGGGTTCGCCAGGGAGGCAAGCTGGTGATCTGGGATCCGCTGGCGCGCGCCGGCGCCGACCCGTTCCTCGATGGAATTGAATTATGGACCGATACTTCGTATCGCTCCGGCAGAGTCCATGCAGTTCGCCGGCGGGGCTCATCCGCTGATCGCGGGACTCTCCGGCATGGAGGTCAGTTTCGATCCCCAAGACAGTTTCCCGACCAGTATGCGCAAAGCCTCCGAGGACTGGCGTGAACTGGCGTACTCGGTCCTGCGGAACCGGAGCGGAGGCCAGTTCTCCAACGGCCGGGAAACCTTCGGTCCGCGCTGGACTTCCGTGGTGGATCCCGCCCGCGTTCCCGTGATCCTGGCGCGCCATTACGGCGCGGGGACCGTGGTGATTGCGCAGATCGGCCACCACGAGTCGCCGCCCCGGCTCAAGATGAACCCGGACCGCGCTGCGGAAGCCCCGCCGCATCTGCGCCGGTTCGTGCGCAACATGGTTGGGTGGGCAGCGGCGCGCTGATTCTGGCCGCTACGTCACGGCTTCGCGGCCGGAGTCGCCGTTGGCGTCGCGGGCGGGGCGGGCGCGGCTTCGGAACCGAAGTCCACGTTCGTTTCCACCAGGTACAAATCCGATTCACCGGTAAAACGGTGGTAGTTGCGGAACTCGGTCGAGTTGCGGCTGCATTTGGCCGATCCTCGCCAGCACGCCAGCACTTCCGCTTTCACCGGCACCAGGAACTCGTGCGTGTCGAATTTCACCGAACCGTACTCCACCACCCACTCGGACACGTCCAGCGGATAATCGCCGGGCAGGTTCTGCGCCTGCATCTCAATGCGCAGCACGCGCGCCGTGTCGCGCTCCACCCAAATCGTGCCCTTGTAAGCCGGGCGTATGGATTGCGAACCGGTTCGGATGGTCCAGTGCGAGTTGGCCAACTCCACCTTGAAGTCGAAGCGCCACGCCGCACGGCCACCAACCTGAGTCGTGCCGCGGCGGCGAAACTCCGCGTTGGTGGAACTCGACAGCAGATCCGCCAGCGTCGAGCCGAATTCGCCTTGCGACACCGTTCCGCTCAGCGCCTCCAGCGGCTTGCTGGTAAGTTTGTTGTTCACACGCACGCTGCGATAGCTTTCCTTGCCGTTCTCGTACACCACCGTGAGCGAAAGAACGTCCAGCGGCCTCCAATCCACCTTGGCCGTGTCGCTCCAGTATCGCGTGGCATACTGGCGGACCAGATAGTTTGGAAGCGAGGCGGTGAACTCCTGGGCCACCTCGCGCGCCTTGGCGATCTGCGGATCTTCCATGGGCTCGTCGATGGTGACGCTGGGAGCCGCAGCCGCTACCGCAACCGGGACGCGCCGCGGGCGCCTTCGCCGCTTCCCGCTCGGCGCGTACGACACGCTCCGGTTTGCCGCGCTTCACCTTCGGCGGCCCGGCGTCGTCGGGATCCACCGACGGAGCCGGCGCCATGGTTGTGGTTGGTTCCATAGTCCCTGTGGCTTCGGCCGCGGCCGCTTCCGATTTCGGCCGCCTTGGGTGCCGCTTTGGGTGCCGCCTCCGGCGCGGCGTCCGCGACGTCTTTCATGATCTGCACGGTCACCGCATAGAGGAAGAACTCCGCGTTTTGCCGCGCCTCAACGCTTACCACCATGCCGGGCTTCAGCGTGACCGTCTTCAGCGTCTCGCCCTCGCGCACGAACCTGGTGCTCTTGGTAAGGAAGATCCGCAGTTCCCGGCCATCCTCGGTCGCGAGCACCATGGCCTTCGCGTCGACGGAGCGAATTCTGCCGCCGAAGCCCAGCAACACGCCGTCCACGTTCCGTTCCTGCCTGCTGCTGCCACGCGTTTGCCCCGCGGGCGGCCCGGTCGGGAAGGGACTCTGCCCAGGCCCCCCCAACACCTGAGCGGACACCGCGCCGGCACAAAGTACGACCCCCGTCACCCATCGCCAGGTTTTCATCGCCGATATCTGGACGCTTGCCGCGCGCGGCGGGTTACGCCCGCCGTGCCGTGACTTATTCTCCCACGCCGCAAAGCAACCTATGATGTAAGAGATATGCTGATTCTGGACAAGTATTCCATCGGTGTGGGCGACCGTTTCGCCCACCAGGCCAAGGCGCAGCTTGCGGCTTGCAGGAAGGCCGCCTCGCAGGGTGTGGAGGTGGTTCCGGTCTGGAATAAGTCTTATCGCGAGCACAGCATTGTGGGCTCCGCGCCCGTGAGCGCGCGCCAGGCCGCCGACCAGGCCGTCGCCGAACTCGGTTGGAAGCGCCATTACTTCGTCGACGCCGATCACATCAACCTCGACAATGTCGCGGGCTTCCTGGGCGCCTGCGATTTCTTTACCATCGATGTCGCCTCCGCCATCGGCCGTCCGGTCGAGCCTGGCGATATCGACGCGTTTCTGGCGCGGCACACCGAGCTTACCCGCGCGATCGAGATTCCCGGCCTGGATGCGCCGCTCGCGCTTTCGCGCGAAGCGGCCGCGGCCATCGCCGCCAAGTACTTGTGCGCCGTGCGCGAAGCGGGCCGCATCTATCGCCACATCGCAGCGAGCCAGGGCGAGGGCCATTTCGTCACCGAGGTTTCGATGGACGAGACCGACTTGCCGCAGACGCCGCCCGAGTTGCTGGTCATCCTGGCGGCCCTGGCCGACCAGCGCATCCCCGCGCAAACCATCGCGCCAAAATTCACCGGCCGTTTCAACAAGGGCGTCGATTACGTGGGCGACGTGGCTCAGTTCGAGCGTGAATTTTCGAGTGACATCGCCGTCATCGCCTATGCCGCTCCGCGCTACGGCCTGCCCGAAAATCTCAAGCTGAGCGTGCACTCGGGCAGCGATAAGTTTTCCATTTATCCGGCCATTCGCCGCTCGCTCGAACGCTTCGGCGCGGGCGTGCACCTGAAGACGGCCGGCACCACCTGGCTCGAGGAAATCATCGGGTTGGCCGAAGCCGGCGGCGAGGGTCTGGCGCTGGCCAGGGAAGTTTACGCCAAGGCCTTCGCCGATCGCGATGCGCTCTGCGCCCCTTACGCCACGGTCATCGACATCGACGCCGCGCGTTTGCCCGCGCCCGCGCAGGTGGATGCGTGGACGCCGGAAGAGTTCACCAGTGCGCTGCGGCACGATCCTTCGTGCCCGGCCTACAATCCGCACGTGCGCCAACTGCTGCACGTGGGCTATAAGGTGGCGGCCAAGATGGGTGCGCGCTATCTCGATATGCTTGACGCGTGCGAAGAGTCCATCGCCCGCAACGTCACGCTCAATCTCTACGAGCGCCACATCGCGCGCGTATTTCCCTAAACCGGGACAGTCAGCAATTTACCGGTTTTGCGAGCGGTGCGTTCATCGGGTTCTTCGGTCGCCCCGGGCCGCGCGGCGTGACGTCACGGCCTGACTTCAGACCAATCTCCCGCCGAAACGCCTCTCCGCAGAATGGCTTTCCACCAAACGTGCATCGCTCCAAATCCTTCCACTCCCCTCCATCGGGCACCCACTTCAACAATTCCCGCCATTCTTGCGCCCCGCAGATCGCTTGCCAGGCGTGCAGATCCAGCATTTCCCGTTCGTCGCGTTCCTCCAGGTGGGCCCATGCACTCGACCACCTGTAGTCATCAGCCTGATGCGCCAAACCTGCGCGAACCGGGTTCTGCTCCACGTACCGCATGGCCCTAACCAACTGGTCTACACCCAGTGGGCAACTGTAGAACCGATTCTGCCACAAGTGTCCCGTCGTCCGTCTCCTCGCCTGGAAATAGTTCGAGTAGCGGTAGTGCGCCCGCCCAAACGCCGTCGCCAAAGAGTCTTCCCTGTGCGGCGTCACAATCCAATGCACATGGTTCGGCATCAGCGCATAGCCGAGGATCGAAACATGACAGTTGGAGGCGTTCTTCTTGACCAGGTCCAGATAGACTTCTCGATCCTCATCACTGTCAAAGACAATTCCCTGATGGTTCCCTCTTTGCGTAACATGGTGGGCGCAGTCCACCACGACAATTCTTTGGGATCGCGGCATACAAATGTTGTGTGCCGGAACTCTTTGCATCCTCTCAAGAAAAAGGGGAAATTGCTGACTGTCCCGGTTTCACGCCTTCACGGGCAGTCCGTAGCCTTTGCGGCGCGGGCGGTTCACCAGCCGGTTGGCTTCCTTGTCGCCCACGAAGCGTTCCTTGCGCGGATCCCAGGCAAGCTTGCGGCCGAGTTGCCGCGTGATGTTGGCCAGGTGCGCGATGCTCACCGAGCGGTGGCCGATCTCGACGTCCGCAACCGGTGTTGCGCGCGTGGGTATGCAGTCCAGCCAGTTCTCCATGTGGTAGCGCGCCTGCCACAACGCCACTTCGTCGCGCCACTTCTGAACTTCTTCGCGGCTGGGCAGGTCCTTGATCATCCCGCGCGGCTCGGTCCGGAAATTGTTCCGGATGATTTCGATCCTGCCCTTCTCGCCGATGAACAGGGCGCCGCCCAGGATGGGACCCGAGGGCAGTTCCAGCCGCACGGGAACGCCATTGGCATAGCGGAAGCCGATCGAATCCTTCGGACCATCCTCCAGCGGCCACCATTCCACCGGCCCGGTGCCATCCATGCCCAGAGCGTATTGGATCATGTCCAAGCCATGCGCGCCCCAGTTGGTCATCTCGCCGCCCGAATAATCCCACCAGCCCATCCACCCGCCGCGCAGTTTCTTGTTGAAAGGACGCGCGGCGGTGAAGTTCTGCCACATGTCCCAATTCAAGGTCTCCGGCGTGGGTTCCTCGGGCAGTCCCGTGTAGCGCTTCGAACTGGTGTAATTGGCACCCTGCACCAGCTTGATTTTGCCGAGCCCACCCTTCCGCACGAACTCGCAGGCCAGGCGGTCCATGGCCATGGAGCGCTGCTGGCTTCCCACCTGAAACACGCGCTTGTACTTGCGCACCGCTTTCACCAGCGCGCGCCCCTCTTCGATGTACACGGTAAGCGGCTTTTCCGCGTAAATGTCCTTGCCCGCCTGGCAGGCATGGATGGACGTGAGCACACGACCGTGGTCGGGCGTCGACACAATCACGGCATCGACGTCTTTGTCGTCGAGCAGTTTGCGGTAGTCGTTGTAGAGCTTCCAGGAGGCTTTCCGCTTGGCCGCCGCGGCCTGGCAACGTTGGAAGAAGCAGTCCGCCGCCGCGACAATCCGCCCTTTTTCCGGCAGTTGGTCGATGAGCAAATTCCCGCGGCCACCCGTGCCGATGATCCCCACGTTGATGCGGTCGTTGGCGCCAAACGCGCTTCGGGGCACGAAGAGAGGCGCCACGGCGTATTGCAGAATTTGGCGGCGATTAATCGGTTGGCTTGTTGTCATGGAATACGGCTCCTGAAAGAGGTAGTCTATCTCACCGGCCCCTCCCGTGGGCGCAGACGCTAAAATGGAAGAGATGTCCATCGCACGTTACGTCTGGCTCGCCGCCCTGCTCTCGACCGCCGCCATGGCGCAGGGTCCGGCGGATTTGTTCCAAAAAGCGCCGCCGGAAGTGGATCAAGCCTTGCGCGAGCGCGCCACGGCATTCCTGCAGGCCCACGTGGACGGCAAGTTTCGCCTGGCCGATCAATACGTCGCCGACGAAAGCAAGGATGCGTTTTTCGAAGCGCAAAAACGCCGCTACCGCGATTTCGAAATCGCCAAAGTCACTTACAGCGAGAACTACACCAAGGCGACCGTGCTGGCCGTGTGCGGGACCGAAATGCAACTCGCCATGAGTTCCCGGCCCATGCTGGTCAAGATGCCCCTCACCATGTACTGGAAGACCGTGGGCGGGAAGTGGTTCTGGTACCTGCCTCCCGCGCCAGCGTCGTATGACACTCCTTTCGGCAAGATGAAGCCCGGTCCGGATAATCCCGCAGGCGGGTCCCCGTCAGGTGGAATGGGTCAGATGCCTTCGCTGGCGCAACTTAGCAAACTGGTTGCTGTCGACAAGAGCGTGGTCCGCCTGAGTGCCACCGCGCCTTCCGCCGTGGTGGTCCTTTCCAGCAGAATGCCGGGCAAGGTGAATGCCGGAATCGAAGGCGCCCTTCCCGACGGACTGGATGCCAAGCTGGATCGATCTGAACTGAAGACCGGCGAAACCGCAAAACTGACGCTGAAGCTGGTGGACGCCGCCAAGATTGCTTCTTCCTCTTTCGTGGTTCGGTTGCGAGTCGATCCGCTCAATCAGGTCTTCCCAATTAGAGTGAACATCATCCTACCGCCCAAGAAATAAACCGATTGGCGGACGGCGTGTAACACCGGCGCCTGCTCGTCGCCGCAGCCTACGGAATGTCGTTTAGCGGCACCACCACGTGCTTGATCTTCTTCCGGTTCCAGGTGTAGGTGATGTGCAGGCTGCCGTCGTGCGCCTGGATCACGGCGGGGTAGGAGAACTCGCCCGGTTCGGTCTCGAGCGCTAAGAAACTGTTCCAGTGGTCTCCATCGCGCGAGACGGCGACGTTCAGCGGCGAACGGCCGCGTGCGGTGTGGTTATACACCATTGCGATGCGCCCGTCGCGCAACCCGACGGCATCGATGCCGCTGTTCGGGTTCGGCAACTGCGTACGCTTGGCCGGCGTCCAGGTCGCGCCGCCATCCAGAGAATCGGTGTAGCAGATGCGGCCGATGTCCTGCGTCGCGCGCACGAACATGCGGATCCGTTGGGCTCCCAGGGGCACCACCGCTGGTTGGATGATGCCATGCGTGCGATGCCAGTTCTCTGAACCCGGCACCGCGGCGAGTTGCATGGGCGCTCCCGGTTTCACCTGCCCCAAATCCTCCGGCATGATGGGGCCGTGGCGAGTCCAGGTTTTACCGTTGTCGCGGCTCACCTCCGCCCAGCACGACCAGGAACGATAACTCTCTACGGATGTGCCACTTACGATGGTTCCATCGCCCCGCACGAGGGGCTTGTTCTTGATAGGTCCATAGATCCCCGCCGGTAGATGCTCCGGCGGTAACCAAGTCTTGCCGCCGTCGCGGCTCGCGCGCCGCCCCGCCGTCCACTCCTGCGGGTTGGGGCCGAACTTGTAGTACAGCCAGATAGTGCCGTCGGCGGCCGTGAACAACACCGGATTCCAAGTGGGTGTATGGTCCTCCCGCGCCATTTCGAAAGGCTCGGACCAGCCACTCTTGTTACGGCGCGCGCCCCAGATAGCCACGTCGTTTGAGCCCTCTTCGCGCCCTCCGAACCAGGCCGCCATGAACTCGCCGGGCGCAAGTTCCACGATTGTGGAAGCGTGACAGGACGGGAAGGGGGCTTTCTCGTAAATGAATTCGGCCCGCGGCGCGGCGCTCAGCGCAGCCGCGCCCAGCGTCAAAAAGAGGGAAAGAAATCTAGCTGAGAACATTCTCCTCCCCAGCCTACAATCTTCCGAGAGCCTTTTGCGAGACCCGTTACTTGCCCCGTTGGCCGCCGCCGTCCTGGGCATCTTATTTTCGCGTTTTGTTTCATGCGAGATACGCGAACTTCTAGCTGCCGGGGTGGCGTTCGTTCTGCTGGCGATTGTGGCCCACCGTCGCGCCTTGCGCGGGCTCGCCCTGGTGTGCGTGCTCCTGGGGGTGGCCAGCTTGGGCGCCCTGCTTCAGACCATCCACACTCCGGGGCCGCCTCCCACCATCGACGCCTCTTTCGACGAGACTGTTCTGCTGGCCGGTTGTGTGGTCTCGCCGCCGGCGCTCTACGAGGGCCGCGATCAATTCCTGCTCGAACTCGCGCCCGGCGCTCGCGCCCGCGTGAACTTGTACCTTCGCGAAGGCGAAACGCCGCCAACTTTGAATTACGGACAACGGATCGAATTGGACGCCCGCGTCCGCCGCCCTCATAATTTCGGTAATCCCGGGGCGTTCGACCACGTGGGCTATCTGGCCCGCCAGGACATTTACTGGAGCGCTTCGGCAAGCGGCGTCGAAAGCGTCCACCTTCTCGATGGCTCCTGCGGCACCCCGTTCTGGAAGGCCATTTTCATGCTGCGTACGCGCGCGCTCAGGCGCTTGGAAGAACTCTACCGCGGCAACGCCTGGGCCATCGGCATGATGCAGGCCATCCTGATCGGCGAATCGTCGCAACTTGAAAAGGTGTGGACCGAGCATTTCCGCCGCACCGGGACCTACCATGCGCTGGTCATCTCCGGACTGCACGTCACGGTGCTCGCGGGTTTCCTGCTCCTGTTGCTGCGGCTTGCCGGGGTGGGAGAAATGCCGTCGCTGCTGGCCACCGCGGTGGCCGCCTGGCTCTACGCACTGGTGGCGGGCTGGCAGGCGCCCGTGGTGCGCGCCGCCGGCGGATTCACACTTTACCTGATGGCGCGCTTCTTCTACCGCCACACTCGCGTCATGAACCTGCTCGCCGCCGTGGCGCTGGCCTTTCTGCTGCTCGACCCCAACCAAATGTTCGAAGCCAGCTTCCAACTCTCGTTCCTGTCCGTGGCGGCCATCGGCGCGCTGGCCGTCCCGCTGCTCGAAGCTACGTGTGGACCTCTCTCGCGCGGCCTGCGCGGGCTCTCCAATCTGAGTTGGGACCCCGACCTCTTGCCGCGCGTGGCGGCCTTCCGGGTCGAGATGCGCCTGCTCGCCCAAACCGCCACGCTGTGGACGCGCATCCCCCAACGGTTCTGGCTGTTCGGCATTGCGGCCATCCTGCGCCCGTTGTTCTACATGTTCGAGCTGACCATGGTCTCGGCGGTCATCCAGGTGGGTCTCGCGTTGCCCATGATCGTCTATTTCCATCGCGCCTCGTTCACCGGCGTACTCGCCAACGCGGTGGTCGTGCCGCTGCTTTCGGCCGTCGTCCCTATCGGCTTCGTGGCCGTGTTCTGCAACTGGAAATGGGCCGCGAAGTTGGCCGAGTTGTTCCTCACGCTGGCTGGAGCGGTGGCCGGGTGGTGCGCCAAGATCGAGCCCAACTGGAGAGTGCCGGACCCCCCGTTCCTGCTGGCGCTGGCCTTCGTCGCCGCGCTGCTGGCCTTACCATTCGCCCTCCGCCGGGGCCGTTTCTTCCGGTTCGCCGCGCTGGGGGCGACGTTCGTCGTATTCGCCGTTCTGCTGTGGCATCCCTTCGCGCCCGTGCTACGTCGCGGCGTCTTGGAACTCACCGCCATCGATGTGGGCGAAGGCGACAGCCTTCTGGTCGTGGCACCCGGCGGCAAACTCATGCTCATGGATGGGGGCGGCATCGTGCGCTATTCCAGCCAGCATCGCCCGCGGCTGGATATCGGAGAAGACGTTGTCTCGCCCTACCTGTGGAGCCGTTCTATCCGCCGCCTGGATGTGGTGGCCTTTTCCCATCCCGACGAAGACCACATCGGTGGATTGACCGCCGTGATCCGCAATTTCCGTCCCTCGGAGTTATGGGTGGGAGTCGGCGATGAGTCCGTCTGGAAGCCTTTGCGGGACGAGGCGATGCGGCAAGGTACGCGCATCGTGAAGCTCAGTACCGGGCAGAGTTTCGACTTGGGCGGCGCCCGCGCCGACGTCGTTTCGGCCTCCGAGCGCCAGCGCAAGAACGATTCCCTCATCCTGCGGCTCAGCTACGGCCACCACTCGTTTCTGCTCACCGGCGACGCCGAGCACGACCTCGAAAGCGACCTCCTGGCCCGCGGCATTCTTCCGGGCTCGGACGTACTAAAGGTCGCCCACCACGGCAGCAGGACCAGCACCCGGGACGCCTTCCTGGACGCCGTGCATCCCGCTTTCGCATTGATTTCAGTGGGTTTTGAGAATTCCTACCGGCACCCTCATCCGGATGTGCTGCGCCGGCTCGCCAGCCGTCATATCGCCACATTGCGCACCGACGAACGGGGGCTCGTGTCAATCTCCACCGATGGCAAACGGTTTCGCGTAGAGACCTATCGGGAATCTTCGCTCGCGCCGTCCCTGCTTCGGCCGGATCCTTTCTAGGCAGGATAGGCGTGATACACGCATAGTTATCCCGTCGAGGAGCCCATGAGAAAGAAAGCGCCGAATGCACTCCACAGCCAACGCTCTCTCCGGATTGGCCGCCGAACGCGTCGTTGAAATCATCGCCTCCACGCGGGACCCCCGGATTCGCGACGTCCTGGTCTGTGCGGCCTGACTGGCCGCCGCATCCTCCCGCTGCCCATCGCGCGGCGGTAGTCTATACCTATGCGTATCCTATATCTCGCGCTGGCCGCGCTTCTGGCTCTCCCGATCTGGGCCCAGGTCTCGGGCCTCCTCACCCATGGCGGCCGTGTGGCCTTCCCCATCGGCAGTTACGAAATGCCGAAAAGCGATGCCGACCTGAAATCCATGGCCGAGGCCGGCATTAACCTGGTTCACTGCGGCAACGCGGCAGACCTGGACCGCGCCGCTCGCGCGGGAATGCTGGGCTGGGTAAGCGTGCCCATGCAGATTGGCGACGACCCGAAAGGTGTTCTGCGAAAAGCCATCGACAGCGTCAAGGCGCACCCCGCGCTAGCTGTGTGGGAAGGGCCGGACGAAGTGGTTTGGAACTTCACCGCCTTAAGTCAACTCTTCCGGAGTGGCATCCACAAGGTGAAGGGCGAATGGTGGCTGCAAACGCCTAATGCGCTCTCCTATGCGGAGAAGGAAGCCGCCCGGATCATGCCCCAGCTTCGCGAGGGCGCACGCCTGGTTCGCACGCTCGACCCGAAGCGCCGCCCACTCTGGATCAACGAAGCCGCCCAAAGCGATTTCGGCTACATCCGCCAATACATCGATTCGATCGACATCACCGGTTGCGATCAATACCCGATCCACGAAAAGGAGAAGGAACCCGCCACCCTCGCCGACTACACGGACCGCTTCAAAGCCATCGGCCGCGGCCGGCCCGTATGGATGGTGCTGCAGGCGTTTTCCTGGGGGAACCTGAAAGGCTATTCGACCGAAGCCGTCACTTATCCGACCTTCGATGAGACCCGCTTGATGGCCTATGCTTCGCTCACGCATGGCGCCAAGGCGATCCTCTATTGGGGATCGGCGTACGTTCCCCCAGATGAGCCGTTCCGCACTTCGATCCTCGCCATGACCAGCGAGCTCTCCGCGCTGCAGCCGTTCCTGGTGGCGCCCGAAGACAAGACCGTGCGCGTGAAGCTGGTGGAGTCCGAAGGACGCAGCCAAGTGGGCGATCGCGGCGTGAGTTGGATGGCCCGCCGCACGGCCACCGATTGGCTCATCGTGCTGGCGAACGAGGACGCGCGCGCACACATGGGCGTCGAGGTGGGCGGACTGGCGCCGCTCAACGGCCGGGTGTTGCACGAACTCTACACCGGCAACACGGTGAAGGTATCGCGCGGCGAAATCGTCGCGCGCCTGATGCCGCATCAGGTGAAGGTCTACTCCACCAGCCGCAAGTTCGAAACCGCGCGTCTGGCCGGCCGCAACTACACGCGCTAAGATCCTTACGATGACTCCGAAGACCTGGCTTGCCCTGCTCCTCGTGCCGGTCGCCGCTCTGCGGCGCTACCCACTCGTCGATGATCGTCTACTCGGCTCAACCGAGCGGCTACCTCGACGATCATGCCGCCGATATCAAGAAGTTCGCCGACGGATTCTTCTTCGTGGCGGGCGATTGGTCGGACGCTTCCACGCGCCTGGCCTCCGCCAACAATAAGTGGCTGAACGATCTGCGCAGGAATATCGCCTCGCTTCGCCAGGCCGGCGTGAGCGAGAACTTCCTGGGCGTCTCCTTCGGCGAAGAAGGCGGATGGCCTTCCGAGCAAACACTGCTGGGTGAAGCCGGATTAGCCAAGATGCGGGCGGAGTTCGCCGCCGTGGGCCGCGCCGCCAAATCTCTCGGCTTCCGCGGTGTCTCCATAGACGTCGAGTACCCCTACAAGCGCTACGCTCTGGACCACCCCGTCTGGAAGTACGGTGGATATACCGCGGAGGACCTCATCGGCGCGGCGTACCGGCAAGGCCAGGCGGCTATCGCCGCGCTGCTGGACGAGTATCCCGAGGCCGTCGTCATCCTGCTGCCCGGCGAACTGCACCGCATGCGCCGCCTGGGCCGCGAGTACATGCGCGGCGTCTTCGACGAGATGGCCCGCCGCGACGCGCCGGGCGGCCTGCATCTTGGCGCCGAATACACTTACACCACCGGCGACGCGCTTTCCACGCTGGCCACCGCGCGCCAGGAAGATCCGTTGATCCCCAAGCTCGCTTCGCCGGCCTCCGCCGCCTATTGGAAACGCCGCTGCACGGTGGCGCCGGGCGTGTGGCCGCTGCACATGGTCGAGACCGGCGGCAAGGACTACCCCATGCAGCCTTGGAAACGCGAAATAGCCGATCTTCGCGAACAGATGACGCTGGTGCGCGCCGTCGCCAAACGCTACGTTTGGACGTTTTCAGGTAATCCGATCTGGTACGTTTATTCGCCCGAAATGGAAGCCAAATACGGCCTGCGCAAGCCGGACCTGAAACGTGGCGACATCGACATTCGCGATTGGCAGAAGGTAATGGCGGACCGCTCCGCGCCGCCCGCCAAATGGCGCGGCACCATCGAGAGCATACATCGTTTCGACCGCGGCGAGATATCGCCCGACCAGCTTTGCGACGCCTTCGGCACGCCGGGCCGCTGGTGGGTTCTGGGCCTGCTCGGCCATCCGCGCAAGGCGCCGCAATTCGCCGCCAGCGGAGCCGCCACCGCGCCCATCGAGTGTGAAACCGCGCATCACGGACGCGATGGCGCGCTGCGCTGGTTCCCCATCAGCCTGTACGATCCACGCGGCATCGTGAATTGCCAGTACGTGTTCGACTGGCGCGCCACGGATTCCAGCAGCGCCCATTTCGCCACCTACGTTCACGCCGCCGCGCCGCGCCGCGCCCTGCTGCACATCGGCTGGGACGATGTCGCCACCATCCGCTGGAACGGCAATATCGTCTTCGATACCAGCCACGACGCGCGCCAGATCAAGGGACTGCTCTACCTCGATAAGTACCGTTTCGAAAAGCAGGTCCCCATCGAGTTGCAGGCGGGCCGCAACAAACTGGTTGTGACCAGCGTCAACTATCACGGCGCTTGGGCGTTCGATGTGCGCATTACCGGAGAGGATGGCGTGCCGCTGCCGGACGCGAAGTTCCGATTGGACTAGGGCCTGTCATGAAACAAGCTTTCCAACCGCTCCCTCACGGTCACGGCTCAGAAGCCTTTGCTGAGCCGCGCGCATCAGCAAGCGGCAACGCACGCCAGGCAAGCTGCTATCTTGGTGGTAGTCTCATTGGAAGCACGCCCGGGTGGCGAAACCGGCAGACGCAAAGGACTTAAAATCCTTTTCCCGGCAACGGGAGTGTGGGTTCAAGTCCCACCCCGGGCACCATGGATTCAATCACTTCCAGGAGTTTGACCGCAACGACGGGAGCCGCTTTACCACCCAGCCGTTGTAATGGGTAGATGCTACGGAACGAAGGCTGCGGCGCTAACCACCTCTGAAACACGGTCTAAATGACGCAAATCGACACCAATCGCGTCGGGAAACGCACCTCCATGGAAGGCTTGGCTCACGCTTGGTTGCCTGCCTCCAGCGAGGCTCGTTTTACGTTGACTCGGGAAAGTACAGCCAGACCCGTGACGAAGAAGATGATCAAAGAGAGGATGGCGATCTGGTAACTACCGGTGAATTGTAGAGTCAGTCCGAACATTAGCGGCGCCAGCCAACTGGTGCCCTTGTCGCTGATCTCGTACAAGGAGAAGTACTCCGCCTCTTTGCCCTTCGGGATCATGACGGAATACAAAGAGCGGCTTAGTGCCTGACTCCCGCCCATCACGATGGCGACCAGAGCGGCGGCGACGAAGTAGTGAGCGGTCGTCTTCACCAGGAACACGCCACACATCAACATGGTCCAGATCAGCAGACTGAGTATCACGGCGCGGAAAGCAGTCATCCACTTCGCCAGGTAACTGAACAGCATCGCGCCGCCGAAGGCCACAAACTGCACCATCAGAATGGCCATGGTGAGCGATTCCATCGGGATCTTCAAATAGTCCGAGCCGTACTGGCCGGCCAGCGTGATGACGGCCTGTATCGCGTCGTTGTAGATCAGATAAGCGACCAGAAACGTCAGCGTTTGCGGATAGTGGCGCATGTCGCGCAGGGTCTGGAAGAGTTGCATGAACCCTTTGGCAAACACGCTTTCACCGGCGGCCGCGGAGTGCATCGGCGGCCTGTGGCGGAGGCCGAACATCGGGATCAGCGCGAAAACGGCCCACCACGCTCCCGCCGACCCGAGGCTGATGCGCACCGCCATGCCGCCGGAGATGCCGAGCTTTTCCGCGTTCTGATACAGCAGCAGATTCAGGCCCAGCAAAACGCCGCCGCCCAGATAGCCGATGCCCCACCCCTTGGAGGAAACCGCGTCCCGCTCCGCTTCCGGCGCGATATCGTTCAGGAAACTGTTGTAGACCACGACGGCGCCGCCGAAGGCGAGATTGGCGGTGAGAAACAGAGCGCCGCCAAGCTGGTAGTGGCCATCCTGCAGCGCGAACATGGCGATGGTGGCGCCAGCGCCGAGGTAGGTGAGCACGCCCAGCAGCCGCTTCTTGCTGGGGCTGTAGTCAGCCACCGCGCCTAGCATTGGCAGGAAGAAGACCTGCATGAGAACCGAGAGGGAGATCAGATAGCTCCAATAGCTGCGCGGATCCACCTCGATACCGAGCGGGTAGATGTGGCCGCCGGCGCCGGCCGCGGTCTTGGCCAGCTCGGTGAGGTAAGGGCCAAGAAATAGCGTGACGACGGTGGAGGCGAACGCGGAGTTCGCGAAGTCGTACATGTACCACGCACGCTGTTCCCGGCGGCTGTAGGAGAGTTCAAGCTGTGGGCCGTGCAATTCGCGCCTCCACCATCTGGGTGAGCTTGGGATAGTTTTTCTTGCCGGTGCCGAGCAGGGGGATCTTCTCGATCAGCAGGATGCGGCGCGGGATGGCAAGCTCCGGCGCGCCGAGTTCGCGAGCAGCATGGAGGAGTTGCTCGCGTTTTAGGTTGGGGTCCTGTGTGCAGAGCACGATCATCTCGCCGCGGCCGGCATCGGGCCGGATGATGGCGGCATGGACGGAGGCGGGCGAAGCGGTGTCGGCGATCTTCTCCACCACTTCGAGCGAGACCATCTCGCCGGCCACCTTCGCGAATCGCTTCACGCGGCCGAGCAGCTTGAGGAATCCGTCTTCGTCTACCAGGGCCAGATCGCCGGTCGAGTACCAGCCTTCGCCGAAGATCGAGGACGGCCTTTCCAGGACGCGCGGGTTGGACTCGCGCCAGTAGCCGAGCATCAAATTAGGCCCCTTCAAATGCAGTAGCCCGCCTTCGTCGATCCCGGGGACGGGTTCGAGCCGGTACTCCATGCCCGGCAGGAGTTCGCCAACCGTGCCTTCCTTGCAGCGCATGGCGCTATTCACCGCGATGACGGGCGAGCACTCGGTGGCGCCGTATCCCTCCAGCAGCCGGACTCCGAATTTGTTGATGTAGAGGTCGCGCACGTCGGCGGAGAGTTTCTCCGCGCCGGCAAGCAGAAGCCGCGCCTTGCGGAAGTCGTAGGGGTGGGCGCGCCTGGCGTAGTTCTTCAGGAACGTCGGCGTGGCAAACATAATGGTGGCATTGCGGTCGTAGAAGAGCTCGGGCACGATGCTGTAGTGCAGCGGTGAGGGGTAGAGGAAGACATGGATACCGCTGATGATGGGCAGCATAAATCCGACGGTGAGGCCGAAGCTGTGGAAGACGGGCATGGCCGAGAGGATCTTGTCGGCGGGGGAGGCGTCGACAGCGATGAGGGCCTGCTCGACGTTGGCGAGGATCGAGCTGTGGCTAAGCACGACGCCTTTGGGCTTGCCCTCCGAGCCCGAAGTGAAGAGGACCACGGCTGGGTCTTCCGGCGCGCTGGGGAGCGTGGCCGCGCGCGGATTCCGCAGGGCATAGAGGATCAGCCAGAGCTTGTCGGCAAGCGTGAATCGCTGGCGGAGGTCTTCCAGACAGACGACCTGCACGCCCTGTAGCTTCTCGACCAGATGCGCCAGCTTGCCCTTCTCAAGAAATGCTCGTGAGGTGAGGATGGTTTTGATCTGAGCGGCCTTGATAGCGCTCTGCAATCCGTCCACGCCGGCCGTGAAATTCAGCATCGCCGGAATGCGGCGCACGCCGAAGAGCCCCAGGGTGAGCGAAAGTGTGGCGGCGGCGTTGGGCATGAGGACGCCGACCACTTCGTTCTCGACGGTGAGCTTGGAGGCCAGACGGCCCAGGGCCAGCGAGCCCTTCAGAACATCGCCGTAAGTCTGCTCGGCGCCGGTGGCATCCTCCACGGTGAGGCGGGAGCGGCCATAGGTCTCGACGGCGTCCAGGAAGGCCTCATGCAGCGAGCGCCGGGGCCGGGCTTCGAACCAGCAGCGTTGCAGAAGGCGCCGCATCTCCTCGCCGGCCTTGCGGCGGCGAATCTTGCCGGACGCGCCTTCCGGCATGGGAATGGTAGTTCCGGGACAGAACGTGACGTGAATCTTGGGAAACAGCGCGAGCGGAAAGTCACCCGACATGCGGCTGAAGCCCTTGGCGCGCACCGCGCCGTCGATGATGATGGGCGCGACCGTGCAAGCGGTCTTGGCGGCGATTAACGCGGGGCCGTCGTAGACCTTCATCAGAGTCCCGGTAATAGTGACGCGCCCCTCGGGGAAGATGACCACGGGCCGGCCGGACTCGATGACTTCGACGGTGGACTTGAGCGCAAAAGGGTTCGTGGTGTCGATGACGATATGGTCGACCCGCTTCAAGAGCACGCGAAACAGCGCTTGCTGGAGCACCTGAGTTTGTACCACCCAAAGGGCATTCGCCGGAAGGCAAGCAAAGAGAATCGCGGCGTCCAGGAAGGACTGGTGATTCGCGACCACAAGGGTCTTCGTGGCGGAAGGTAATGAACCACGAACATCGAGCCGATACAGAAGTTTCAACAGGCCGCGAATCAGGATTTTGAACATGATGGTTAGACAATCCCCGTCGCGCTAGCTCTCCGGCCGTCTCCTATCCCCTCGCCCGTAGTTCGCTTCGTTTCAACCAATTCCACAGGAACAGCGCCGCAATGACAAATGCCGGCCCGGCTATCGTGAGAATCCAACTCAGCCTGACCGCCGGGGGAAGCGGCCGCTGCCACACCGACGCGACATAGAACATCCCGGCGCCCGCATAGAGCGCCGCGCCAATCCACTCCCATCGCCATGCCAGAACCAGCACGGCGATCAGTACGAAACTCGGGATCAAGTGCATCCCCAGCGCAAGCAGAGTCTTCCAGACGCCCTGACCCGAGCCGAAAACATCCAAAGCGAACAAACTCAAGAATGCGATAAACGCGATCGACACCGCCCGCGGAGCCCAGTACAACGCCCGTTTGGATCCTTTTGTCATATTATTTTCTCCTTCAGCACGGTAATGCCGCCTCGCCGGAAGTCCTTTCAGCCGAAACGAACTCCTCGCGCCCCCCTCCCCGGCTAAGTTGCTTCTCAGCCAGGATTTCGGTTTTGCCTTCCCGGCCACCGGCAAGTATACTCTCAACTGCATCCGGATCATACGTGAACAGCTCCGCCCTCACCGCGATTCGTTCAGGAAAGCGCTGGCGCAGTTCTCAACTGTGGGCGTCGAAAAGAGTACGGAGCCGTGCGAGTCGTTCTCATTACGACCGGTGAAGTTGAGAACCTTCAGCCCGGAATCCGCAATCTATCTCACGAGGTTCCCCAGAGCGGCCTACAATCCGGGCGTGACGAAGGTAGGCGTGGCCGGACCCGCGCCGGCGATGCCCGCAGTCCGATTGGGCGAATACGCCATCCCCCGTCTATTCGTTGGCGGCAAGCCCTGCCGCATCTTCAAGATGTACGGAGCCACGCGGCATTGGGCCACGCCAAGCGCACCGGCGCCGTCGTCATCGGCATGTTCCCCAAGTATCATTAACAGGTGGAAGCGAACTGCCGCCTGGTGTTCCAGGCCTCCAGCGAGGGCCATTCGGCATGACCGGACGCGAGCGTATCTTGTGTTTGCTGCATGGCGGGACCCCTGACCATCTCGGCCTGATGCCCATCACGATGATGTTTGCCGCTGGCCGGATCGGCGCGAAATATGGCCGCTATGCGCTCGATCACAGCGTCCTGGTGGAAGCACAACTGCGCACCGCGGAAGAGTATGGGCTCGACCATGTCTCCGCCATCACCGAGACACGCGAAGCTCCGGATTGCGGTGCTCCTCTGTGTTTGTTCGACGACCAGCCCTATGCGCTGAGCGAAGAGCAATCACTGCTGGCCGGCAAGTCCGTCTTCGCGCACCTTCCCATGCCTGATCCGCACACGGCCACGCACATGCTTGACCGCCTGCTCGGCATCCAACAACTCAGCATCCGTGCGGGAGCGGACCGGATCGTCGAAGGCTGGGTGGAGGGGCCTTGTGGCGCGGCCGCGGACCTGCGAGGCATCAACCGCCTGATGTTGGATTTTCACGACGATCCCGCATTTGTCCGCGATCTGTTCGAGTTCGTTCTGGAACTCGCCATCGCCTTCGGTCGGGCGCAGGTGGAGGCCGGCGCCGATCTCATCGGCATCGGCGATCCAGCCGCCTCCCTGGTCGGCCCGCGTCTCTACGATGAGTTCGTCTGGCCTTTCCAGAAACGGCTGGTGGATAGTCTTCATGCCGCCGGTGCGTTCGTCCGTCTGCACATCTGCGGCAACACACGTCGAACTCTGGCGCAGATGGGACGTCTCGGTTGCGACATTGTCGACATCGATTCCATGGTCTCGCTCGCCGATGCGCGCACCGCCATGGGCCCGAAGCAGATCCTGCTTGGCGGCATCGATCCTGTCCGGATACTCCAGGACGGTTCGCCCGAGGACGTGATGCGAGCCGTGGAGGCCTGCCATATTCAGGCCGGACCGCGCTACATCGTGGGCGGCGGCTGCGAAATTCCCAGCCTTACGCCGCATGCCAACATGCTGGCCTTGGCCGCTTGCGCGTCTTCGCGCTCAGTCCCACGGCTAACTTCACTGTTCGGAAGTGAGCATTGAGCTGCGAAGCGTCGATGGGAGTGCCGATACACATCGTGAGTCGGCGCAACGTCCCCATCTGCCGCCATCGCGCACCTCTGGGTGCGGGTCGAGGACTGATCCGCCGACTGAGAGCAATCGGCAATCTCCCAGTGCCACCTGCCTCCGATATAATGCCTTCATCGAACATGAAACCAGAAAATAGAAGGAACTTTCTGCGGACTACGACAGCGGCGCTGTTGGCCAGCCGGGCGATGCCGGTGCTTGGCGCCAACGACCGGATCAATGTGGTGGTGATTGGATTCGGCGGACGCGGCCGGGATCACGTCAACAACCTGGCCAAAATTCCGGATTGCCGGATCGCCGGCATCTGCGACGTGGACCAGGCGGCGCGTGAACGCGGGAGCGCGCTGGTGAAGAAGCTCCAGGGTGGCGAGCCGAAGACCTACGCCGACATGCGCCAGGTGTTCGACGACAAGGAGATCGACGCGGTGTCCTTCGCCACGCCCAACCACTGGCATGCGCTCGGCACCATCTGGGCCTGCC
Organism: Terriglobales bacterium; assembly: GCA_963745655.1. Taxonomy (GTDB): domain Bacteria; phylum Acidobacteriota; class Terriglobia; order Bryobacterales; family Bryobacteraceae; genus JAJFUV01. The sequence goes on from CAVUYK010000003.1 coordinate 173,942, forward strand.
AGGCGGGTAAGGACGTATACGTCGAGAAGCCCGCCTGCCACAACGTGTTCGAGGGCCGCAAGATGATCGAGGCGGCCCGCAAGTACAAGCGCATGGTGCAGGTGGGCTCGCAAAGCCGCAGCCAGCCGACCAAGCGGCTCGCCATCGAGCTGCTGGGCCAGGGAATCATCGGCCAGCTCTACATGGTGAAAGGGCTCTGCTTCAACCCGCGCCAATCGATCGGCCATACGCCCGACACCCCGGTGCCCGCCGGCATCAACTGGGACGTGTTCCTGGGACCGGCGCCCATGCGGCCGTTCAGCATGAACCGCTTCCACTACAACTGGCACTGGTTCTGGGACACCGGCAACGGCGATATCGGCAACCAGGGTGTGCACGAGATGGACATCGCGCGATGGGCGCTGAAGGACGCCGGCTTGCCCACGCACGTGACCTCGACGGGTGGGAAGTTCCTGTACCACGACGACCAGGAGACGCCCAACACGCAGTTGTCCACGTTGGAGTTCGGCGAGTGCCAGATTGTGTTCGATGTGCGCGGCTTGATCACACCCGGGGAAGGCGACGTCCGCCGGGCTGACCACTTCGTCGGGAACATCTTCTTCGGAAGCGAGGGCTTCCTGACGTTGGACGGCGCAGGCTTCCGCATCTACCAGGGACGCAAGCGGGAACTGGTGCGCGACCAGGTGCGCAGCGAGCCCGCCAGCGACGATACCCGGCCCCACATGGCCAATTTCCTCGCCGCTGTGCGCAGCCGCGATTACAAGGCGCTGAACGCGGAGGTCGAAATAGGGGTGACTTCGGCCGCCTACTGCCACCTGGCCAACATCAGCTACCGTGTGGGGCGCAGGCTCAAGGTTGATCCGGCCGCCTGGCGGTTCGCGAGCGACCCGGAAGCCGACCTCCTGCTCACTCGCAACTACCGCGCGCCGTACGTGGTGCCCGGAGAAGGTCTGATACGCGCCGCGGCAGATAGGAGAGTCATGACCGGGAAGAAGCCAGTCTTCGTGTTGGCGTGTGCCGCCGTTTTGGCGCTGAGCGCATGGGCCGCCGCCGGGCCGGGCACGGACCTGGGCGCGGGCTTCGCCGATCCGCCGTCCTGGGCCAGGCCCCGTGCCTTCTGGTGGTGGCTGCAGACGACTCTGCGCAAGACGGAGCTGACGCAAGACCTGGAGCAGATGAAGCGCCAGGGCATCGGCGGCGCACTCCTGTGGGACGGCGGGTCGGGGCCCAGCGGCGTGTATGGGATCGGGATGGCGGATCTGCCGCCGGGGCCGCGCGTGATGAGCCCGGAGTGGCGCGAGATGGTGACGCACGCCGTCCGCGAGGCCGGCCGGTTGGGGATTGAGATCAGCCTGAACATGGGCACCGGGCCCAATTGCGGGGGGCCTTGGATCACGCCCGAGGTGGGCGCCAAAATGCTGGCCTGGAGCGAGACCACCATCGAAGGTCCGCGCAAGTTCGTGGGTGAGTTGCCGTCGGCGGCCAACGCGAAGCGCTGGCCGTCGGTTCCCGGTCTGGAGCGGGTGGTCGCCCGGTTCTCCAAGCAGCCGGTGTCGCTGTACCGCGAAGTGGCCGTGGTGGCGGGCGGCGAGGATCACCGCTGGGTGGACATCTCCGCGCACATGGACCAGAACGGACGCCTGGAGTGGGACGTGCCCCGGGGCACCTGGACGGTGCTGCGTTTCGGCTACGTCGTGACGCCGCAGAAGCTCAGCTACGGCAGTCCGGGAAGCCATCGCGACCACGGCATGTTCGCGGACCACTTCAGCCCGGAGGCCATGGATTTTCAGGTGCGCAGCTTCGTGGAACCGTTGGTCCGCGACGCCGGTGAGTACGCCGGCCGCAGTCTGAAGTATTTCCACTGCGACAGTTGGGAAATCGACTCGGCCAGTTGGACTCCCAATCTGCTCGAGGAGTTCCGGCAAAGACGGGGTTACGATCCGCTGCCGTATCTGGCGGCGCTGGCGGGGAAAACCGTCGTCAACCCCGAAGTCTCGGAGCGTTTCCGGCACGACGTGCGACGAACCCTGGCCGACTGCCTGAACGATTACCATTACGGACGGCTTCTGGAGCGTTGTCACCAACTGGGGATCGGCTTTCATTCCGAGAGCGGCGGGCCGCACCTGTTCCCGGTGGATGCGCTGTCCGCGCTGAGCCGGAACGATTTTCCGATGGGCGAATTCTGGATCAAGGCCGCCACCCATCGCACTACGGAGGATACGCGTCTGTTCATCAAGCCGGCGGCTTCCGCCGCGCACCTCTACGGCAAGAAGTATGCTGCCATGGAGGCTTTCACCTCCGAAGGTCCGAATTGGGAAGAGGACCCGCGGGAGCTGAAACCCATTGCCGACAGGGCTTTCGTCGAAGGCGCCAATCGCATGGTGCTGCACACCTTCACGCATTCTCCGGCCGAAGCCGGCAAGCCGGGCTACGAGTACCTGGCGGGCACTCACTTCAATCCCAACATCACCTGGTGGGAGCAGGCGCGGGTGTGGACCGACTACCTGGCCCGCTGCCAGTATCTGCTCGCGCAGGGGCTGTTCGTGGCGGATGTGCTCTACTTCAACGGGGAGCAGATACCCAACTTTGTCGCGCGCAAGCACGTGGATCCTGCGTTGGGATTCGGCTACGACTACGACGTCGCCAACGCCGAGGTGGTCCTGACGCGCCTGACGGTGAAAGACGGTTTTCTCGCGCTGCCCGACGGCATGCGGTACCGCCTGCTGGTGCTGCCGCGCCAGGATGCCATCAGTATCGAGGTGCTGCGGAAGATGGCGGAACTGGTGCGCGACGGAGCCACCTTGGTGGGACCGCGGCCGGTGAAGTCGGTGGGGCTGCGGAACTACCTCGAGAACGACCGTGCCGTCCAGGAACTCGCCGGCGCCATGTGGGGTACCGGCGAGGGAGAACGCCGCTATGGCAAAGGCCGTGTGGTGTGGGGCAAAAGCCTGCGCGAGGTGCTTCGCTCGGACCGCGTGCGGCCGGATTTCGCTTACACCGGCGCGGGCGCCAACCCGGAACTGGACTTCATACACCGCCGCGTAGATGCCACCGACATCTATTTCGTTTCGAACCAATGCGATCGCTGGGAAGAGATCCGCGCCACGTTCCGTGTGACGGGAAAGAACCCGGAGCTTTGGGACGCCGCCACGGGGCGTCGCCAAGAACAGGTGGTGTTCGATGCCCAGCCGGATGCGACCACGCTGCCATTGCGTTTGCCGCCGTATGGCTCCGTGTTCGTGGTGTTCCGTGGCGCGGTCCGGCGCAGTCATATCGTTGAGGCGCCGCGCGAGATCGATCTGCGAGCCCGGAAGAGCGCTATCGAGTGCCTGGTGTGGAAGGCGGGGCAGTACGACGTGCGGCGCGCGGATGGGCGCACGGTCCACCTCCAGGTGCCCAGCGTGCCGGAGGCGGTCGGCATTGCGGGACCGTGGACCGTACGTTTCCCCCAGGGATGGGGCGCGCCGGAATCCGCGGTGTTCCCCAGGTTGATATCGTGGACCGAGAGTGCCGAGGAAGGTATTCGCCACTTTTCCGGGACCGCCGTCTACCAGACGCGCTTCCGGCTTGCTCCCCGGCGGCTCAACCAGCACCTGGAACTCGACCTCGGCCGAGTAAGGAATCTGGCGGAAGTAAAGCTGAACGGGCGCAGCCTGGGGGTGCTCTGGAAAGAGCCCTGGCGGGTGGAGATTGGGGAAGCCGCCCGGGCAGGCGAGAACCTGCTGGAGATCGCGGTGACGAACCTGTGGCCGAACCGGCTGATCGGCGATGCCGCGCTGCCCGCCGGGAAGCGCTTCACGCACACCAACGTGATGAAATTCAAAGCGGACTCGCCGTTACGAGAATCGGGTCTGATGGGGCCGGTTCGAGTTGTCGCAGCCGTCGTGAAGCCAATCTGAGCTGGAGTGACCCATGCAATGATCTCCGGTGAGCCGTTGTAATGAGAAGGAGCAAGCGCCTCACGTGCGCTTGCCGTGCTGCGTCTGAACACTTCCAGCATACAGGGAAGAGACGTCCAGGAACCTTAAAGTTCTTTTCCCGGTAACGGGAGTGTGGGTTCATGTCCCACCCCGGGCACCGTGGATTCAACCGCTTTCCCGGTCTTCTTCGAGAATCGTGCCTTAAAGTCGCCCCAACTGACACCATGACCGCCTAAACTAAGGAGTCATGCCGGCTTTCTACCAGGCTGCAGTGCACGAGTTCCTCGCGCACGAGGAGGACCTGATCATCGGCCGCCAATCTGCCGTTACCAAGCTCGGGCTTACCGAACTGACTGCAGAACAACTTGAAGCCTGGCGCCAGCAGATAGCGATCCTTCGGTCGGCGCTGAGTCCACACTCCGGCAGGAACTGGCATCTGCTGTTGGAATACCCGATCCCGAGGCGCGGCAAGAGAATCGACGCCGTCATTCTCGCCGAGGACTTGATCCTGGTGGTCGAGTTCAAGTGCGGTGCGAGGAAATTTGATCGCGAGGCTTGTGTTCAGGTTGAGGACTACTGTCTGGATCTGCGGGACTTCCACCGCGAAAGTCATCGGCGAACGCTGGTTCCCATTCTGGCCGCCACAAAAGCTGAAGAACGGCTTCCGCCTTCCGGCGAAGTGATCGATTCGGTGGCTCCGATCTGGTTCGCCAATGCGGACTCACTCGCACAAATAATCGAGCAGGCCGTCATCCGGTACCAATCGTCCACTCAGGACCCTATTGATCCCAGCCGCTGGGACGCCTCGGAGTATGTGCCCACACCGACCATCGTGGAAGCTGCGCGAGTCCTCTACGAGGGGCAGAATGTTCGCGAGATTTCGCGCTGCCACGCAGGCGCGGAGAATCTCACCAAGACCAGCGCGGCCGTCATGCTCGCCATCCAACGCGCCCACCACGAAGGGCGTAAGCTGATCTGCTTCGTGACAGGCGTACCAGGGGCAGGCAAGACTCTCGCCGGCCTGAACATCGTTCACAACAGAGAGCTGCACGAAGGCTCACTCGGTGTATTCCTCTCGGGCAACGGCCCTCTCGTTAAGGTCCTCTCGGAGGCGCTGGCTCGCGACCACAGCGAACGAACGCGGAAATCGATCGCCGAATCTCGCCGCAGGGTGTCGACGTTCATCCAGAACGTTCACCGATTCATCGATGCGCATTTCGCCTCATCGGTTCCACCGCCGGATCGAGTAATCGTTTTCGATGAGGCACAGCGCGCCTGGAATCGAGAGCAGTCGCAGAGGAAATTTAAGCGCGACCGATCTGAGCCGGAGATCATGCTCGATATCATGGATCGGCACGATGGATGGGCGGTGATCGTAGCGCTCGTTGGGAGCGGACAGGAAATCAACACCGGCGAAGCGGGCCTGGGTGAGTGGGGGCGAGCACTGGCCAGACGGTTCGGTCACTGGGGCGTGCTAATATCTCCGCACGTGACGAGAGGCGATCCCGATGGCAACGGCGACCCCCTGTTCGAACGCCCACAGAGTGAGATCTGCCTGCTGGAAGATGCTGCCCTGCACCTGGACGTCTCGCTGCGGTCGTATAAGGCTCAGGCCGTGTCTGAATTCGTCGCCTATGTGCTTTCGCAGCAGGTCGAGAAGTCTCGATCGGCGCTGGCGTCCTGCCCTCAATTCCCAATCGTCATGACTCGGGACCTGGCGGTGGCTCGCGAGTGGCTCAAACGCCGGCAGCGCGGTTCCCGGAGAATCGGCCTGATCGCCAGCAGCGGCGGTCGCCGGCTGAAAGCTCACGGCCTCGATGTTCGATCGGAACTCGACGTTGAGAACTGGTTCCTCAATCCGAGTTCCGACGTCCGCTCGTCCTACTATCTTGAAACCCCCGCAACCGAGTTTGGAATTCAGGGGCTCGAATTGGATTGGATTGGGCTCTGCTGGGACATCGATCTCGTGCCAAGCGGCGGAGGCTGGGACGCCCGAGCCTTCAGGGGAACTCACTGGCAGATGGTGCGCAACGCCCCAAAACACCGGTACGCACTGAATAAGTACAGGGTTCTGTTGACGCGCGCGCGCGAGGGGATGGTCATTTGGGTGCCGAAGGGCGACACTACCGATCCGACGCGGCCGGTTTCAGCATACGACTCGGTCGCAGAATACCTCATTTCGTGCGGCGTGCCGGTGATCTGACCCTCGGAATTCCGCGGAACGATGGCCGTCATGTCGTGGCTGTGCTGACGCTTGCATAGACGTGGCCGTACTTGTTCATGGTCAGGGTGATCGTGCCGTGGCCCAACAACTCCATGATCTGCCGAGGGTGTACGCCCTGCGATCAACAGGGATGCCGCGGTGTGGTTGGAACCGCCGGCAGAGATGTTCCGGCTGACACTCTCAGCGGCATCAGTGGCATGATCGCCTCGGCGACGAGTGTGATTCGCTCCACCGGCGGACCTCCTATTGTCCGCGACGCCGGAGAGCGAAAATCCAGCATAATGGGAGACATCATGATGAGGAATGCGCTTTTCGCAGCGATATTGACGCTCGGCGTCGTTCTAGTGGCGGCGCCCCCCGCTTCGGCTCAATCCCCCGGGCCGGTTTATGAGCTCCGCATTTACACCACGCGTGAGGGGAAGCTTCCCGCCCTGATGGCGCGGTTCCGCGATCACACGCTCAAGATCTTTGAGAAACACGGCATGGAGAATGTCGGCTATTGGGTGCCGGCCGATCCGCCGAGATCCCAGAACACGCTGTACTACATTCTGCGGCACAAGAGCCGCGATGCGGCGACAGCCTCCTGGGAAGCGTTTCGCAAAGACCCGGATTGGCTCAAGGCGCGGATGGAGTCGGAGGTCGCCGGCAAGATTGTGGACCATGTAGAGTCGGTGTTCCTCAGTCCGACGGATTTCTCGAAGTTGAAGTAGCCCGTCAGGCCAGCAGGCCCGCTTATTTCCCGCCGAGCAGACGGCCGATCTCGCGCATGCGTTCGAGGCGCGTGCCGGAAATGAGGCCGTCGCGGTCTGGCGGAACGTTGAGAATGTAGTTGGAGCTGCGCTGGTTGGCAAAGCGCACCATCTTGACGATGCCGTCAGCGGGTTTTACGTCCTCTGGAGCGGCCGGATGCCAGAACCAGCCTTTGCGGTCGATGGTGTCGGCGATCTCGGAGGGAACGCGGTTGCCGTCGGGCGGGAGGCGTTCGGGTTTCCAGGGGAACTCGAAGCTCAAAACGTCGGAAATATCCAGGCTGCCGGCGTTGTTGGCCACCACAATCGTGCGTGGCTGAAGCGAATGCACATAAGCGAGGATCTCCTTCCAACTCGCCACCGTGTACTTGTTGCTGTACTGATCAATCCAGAGCACGTCAACGGGGCCATAGTTGGTCAGAAGCTCCGCAAGCTGTTTCTTCATGAAGCCCACGTAGTCGCCAGCGGCTTCCGGCGGAAGTCCGTGGAGATCGATCTTGCCGGGAGGGATGCCGTGCCCCAGAGTCTTGTGCAAGGCATAGTCGCCGGGGAAGCAGTAGTAGAAGCCGACCTTGAGGCCACCAGCGCGGAAGGCGTCGACGAATTCGCGCACCAGGTCGCCCTTGCCATGGCGGAAGTTCTGGAAAGCGGCAATGTCGTGGGTGGTGTACTTGCTATCCCAGAGGCACCAGCCACCGGTGTGCTTCACGGTGAGGACGGCGTACTGCATCCCGGCTTGCCGTGCCGCGGAGGCCCATTGGCGGCAATCCAGCTTCGAGGGTTTGAAGATAGCCGGATCTTCATAGCCGGTGGCCCATTCGCGATCCGCGAAGGTCCCCATGTTGAAGTGCAGGAAAAGGCCGAACTTGAGTTTCAGGAACTCCTGGCGATACGAATCACGGCCGTCCTGGGAGGGAGCCTGGGCGAGCAGGACAGCGGCCAGCGGGGCGGAGAGTAGGAGGAAAAATCGCTTCATGAGTATTGAGTTTAGTGCATGCATGGCAAGGCCGGGTCGCCTCAGTGCCGGGGGTACCTCCGAAGTCAGCGGCTAGAACTGGGCAAAGTGCTGGTAGATTGGGTTAGAAGCCATGGTGCGAATCTTGCTTGCTGTGGTCGTTTCGACGGCCTCCTTTGGGCAGGTGAAGCCGGATGCCCCGGTCAGGAACATCGAGAGGGTTGCCGGACCTTTCGCCGTGGGTGGCCGCACCTTCCATGTGGCCCTCCAAGTCAAGCAATTGCGTGGTGGAGGAATCCCAGATCCAGATTTCGGCGAGACGGTTTCCAACGTCCAGATACGGGACCAGGCCGGGAAGGTGCATTTCCAGAGGGCTCTGCCCTACAAGGTCTGGGGCGAACGATTCGAGGAGACCATGGCCGTCCATGCGGAGATCCTCAAGGGAAGGTCCGGCACAGGGCTGCTGCTGACCTATGGAGTTACTCCTTCGACGCCGCTGGGAGGGCAGTCCTGGCAGGTCCTCGGAGTCGTGAATGGGCAACTCGTGCCATTCTCCGGGCCCATCTCGGTGGCAGGAGACCTTGCAAGTCCAACGTCCGGGAACGCCGCAATTACATCCTGGGACGAAACTCTCAAGGCCGATGTGCTGAACTTCCGTATCTGGACCGGCAACTTCTTCGTGATGGTGCCGCTCCGCGTCGATTGGACGAGGGGTTCGGTGAGACCCGCCTATCGTTGCTGGAAGCTGACCGGATCTGGGCCGACGGAGGCGTGCCGCTTCCGCGTCGAGGCCGAGAGGAGGCCGGAAGAGGGTCTGACCTTTGTGCGATTGTTTCAGGAAGCCGATGAGAAGGCCGGTATCCCTCTTCATGCGGTGGTCAAGAAGGACTCTGTGGTCGAGTTCGTGGAGGCTGAGGCCGCGCTCCAGTGGGAGGAATCCTCGGGGCAAGTCGGGTTGGGCGTTTCCGAGGCCATCTGGCTCAAGGTGCGCATAGACGGCAAGGAAGGCTGGATCCACACGCAAGAGGACTTCCAGGCGGTTGGCTTGCCTCAGGCCGGCTGAATTGACCGGGCGCGTGCACTGGGCGCCCGCGGGAGGCGTACCTGGTGGACAGCTTCCCGCGCTTCCAGCAGTATGATCCGGACGAGTTTGGCCAGGTATGGACGTAATCGGCTGGCGGCGTAACTTTTGGGGCGGTGCGCGCGAAGAACTAGCAGGAGGGTTTTTCAGATGTTCAAACTGGGTTTTTCGCGAGCGGCGGTTACGCTCAACACGACGGTTTTGGCGATGTTTCTCGGGATTGCCCCACAAGTACTGCCGGCAGCACCGGGCGCAGTTTACACGTCCACCAATGACGCGGGTGCCAATGAGATTGTGGCCTACAGCCGCACGGCTGACGGCGGTCTCGGTTCGCCCCAATACTTCGCGACGGGCGGCATGGGGACTGGATCGGGGCTTGGCTCGCAGGGGGCTATTGCCCTTAGCGAGAGCGGGCAGCGGTTGTTGGCGGTCAACGCCGGAAGCGATGACATTACCGTGTTTTCGGTTCGTTCCAATGGGTCGCTGAAGGCGCGAAGCAGAACTCCGTCAGGAGGCGACATGCCGATCAGCATTGCGCTTCATGGGGATATGGTATTCGTGCTGAATGCCGGCAATCCCAGAATCAATGGATTCCGTCTGACGCACGACGGTGAGCTGGAAGCAATCCCGGGAGCCGTAGGCACGCTGAGCGGTGCGGGTCCGGCCCAGGTTTCGTTTGACGATCATGGCACGACGCTGGTGGTGACTGACAAGGCATCCAACATCATCGAGACATTCACGTTCGGTAGGCGCGGGAACCTGAAGGGGCCTTTCGTAACAACGTCCTCAGGCGCGACGCCATTCGGGTTCGCTTTCGGACACCGGGATATCCTGGTGGTGAGCGAGGCTGCCGGGGGAGCGCCGGGAGCTAGCACAGTCTCCAGCTACTGGCTGGACGATGACGGGACCCTGGTCCCAATCACCGTTGCTCTCCCGACCACCCAGACAGCCGCATGTTGGGTTGCCGTTACGAAGAACGGGAAGTACGCCTATGCGGCGAACACCGGGAGCAGCAGCATCAGCAGCATCGCGGTGGGACGGCACGGCGCTCTCACTTTGCTGAACGCGGCGGCAGGCTCGACCGGCGCCGGGACGGCGGCGATCGACCTGGCCTTCAGTGTCAACGACAGGTACTTGTACGCCCTCGCGAGTGGTAGTATCTCCGCGTTCGAGGTCATGTCCGATGGGAGTCTTACCTCCGTCGGGACGGTTGGCGGTCTGCCGATGAGCGCCGCAGGACTGGCGGGGCGGTAACCTGGGAAGTAGATGCAGAGCGGCCCCTGGGAGAACGGGCAAGTTGGAATTCGGGAGCAGTTGCTGCTGTACCAAAAGGGGAACGGGGCGGCAGCAACTGCCCTGGTGCGCATGGTCTCCCCGATGTTTGTCCGCTTTTGTCTCGGGCAGGGTGACAGCCGCGAGGATGTAGAGGACATCGTGCAGGAGATTTGGCTGCGCATCCACAAGGCGCTGCACACGTTTCGCCCGGACGCAGCCCCGGAACCATGGCTCTACGCCATCGCGCGACACACTAGACTGGACTTTCGGCGGAGACGGCAACGACACCGGATCCGCGAGGTGCAGATGGAAAGGCCGCCGGACATGGTCTCGCCCGCGGGGCCGGAAGCGGCACGGCCACTATCAGAACTGCTCGCGCCTTTGCCTCCCGGGCAGCGGGAGGTTATTATCCTGCTGAAGGGCTGCGGAATGTCGCTGGAAGAGGTGGCGCGGGCGACCTGTTCTACAGTCGGCGCGGTGAAGCAGAAGGCCCACCGGGCCTATGAGCGTCTTCGCGCGGTCCGCGATGGCGCGTTATTGGGACAGACCAATGACGTGTAAGGACATCTCGAGGACGCTGGCGGCGGGAGCGCCATTGCCTTCCGGCGCCGAGGCGCATTTGCGCACCTGTGAGAGCTGTCGGAGTCTGGCGGCTATTTTCGAGCAGCCGGGCGATGAGGCGAAAATCAGCGCGGAGGCCGAGAGCAGATACGTTGCCGCGGCGACGGCCGATTTGAAGCCTGTATCCGCAGTGGCTGCGCCCTGGCGATACACCGCCGTGATCCTGGCCGCCGCCGCAATTGTGGCAGTCGCGGGAATCGCGTTCCTCGGGAGCACCGGCTGGGCTGCGAGCAGCACATTTCAGAAGGGATATTTCGTGGCTGTTCTCTCGGCCGCAATCCTGGTTTCGGCGACACGGCTGCCCCGGCTGATGATTCCTGGGGAATTGCAACGGGTCCCTCCAGGCTGGCTGGCGGCAATGGCCATGATGCTCCTGTTGGTGGGGGCGATGTTGTATCCACTGGCGCAGTACCAGCACTTCGCCCGAGCCGTGGCAGCATGCTTCGCCATCGGCACCCTGCATGCTTCGGTAATGGGAGCGCTGTGCGTGGTGGTACTGCGGAGGGGCTTTGTGGTCTCGCGCGGGACTGCCGCGGCTGTGGCAGGGCTGACCGGGGGGTTGACCGGATTTGTGGTCCTCTTGGTCTTCTGCCCGCATCATGACGCGGGCCATTATCTTCTGGCGCACGTCGGCGCGGTACTATTTGCCACGGTGGCTGGACCGGCCGTGGTTTACGGATGGGACCTTGTGAGGAACCGGGGATGAACATGGATTCCTTCACGGCCACCATCCGGGCATCCGAGGCTTTAGCATGGTAATAGGGGAATATGTTGATCAAGAAGGCTGCTGATATTTGCTATTCAGAGGTCACTCCCAAGGAGCTGTACTTCAATCGACGCCAGATTCTGTCCGGCGTTTACGGTCTGGCGCTGGGCGGCAGCGAACTCCTTTCACCGGCCCGGGCTCGCGCCGATACTCCGGTGAAGCTTCCCAACCTGGCCAAGAGTGCCTTCACGACCACGGAGAAACAGACGCCCTACAAGGACGTCACGACGTACAACAACTTCTACGAGTTTGGCACCCAGAAGGACGAGCCGTCGAAGAACGCGCAGAACTTCCGGACCTCTCCCTGGACCGTGTCGGTAGAGGGTGAAGTGGCGAAGCCGCGCAAGTACGCCATGGAGGAGATCCTCAAACTGATGCCGCTGGAAGAGCGGATCTACCGGCACCGGTGCGTGGAGGGCTGGTCGATCGTGGTGCCCTGGATCGGCTATTCTCTCAGCCACATTCTGAAGGCCGCGCAGCCCACTTCGAAGGCCCGGTTCGTGGCCTTCCAGAGCTACTACGATACGAAACAGATGCCCTGGGGCCGCTCGGCGGGAATCGGGTTGCCGTACGTGGAAGGGCTGAGGTTGGACGAGGCCATGCATCCGCTGGCGCTTCTGTGTGTTGGCATGTACGGGGCCACGCTGCCGCCGCAGGACGGCGCGCCGGTGCGGCTGGTGGTGCCGTGGAAGTACGGGTTCAAGAGCATCAAGTCCATCGTGAAAATCAGGCTGGTGGAAAAACAGCCGCCCGTCACCTGGAACCTGACAAACGCCCACGAGTACGGCTTCTATTCCAACGTGAATCCGCAGGTGGACCATCCCCGCTGGACCCAGGCCACCGAGCGGCGGCTGGGGGATTTCTTTCGCCGGAAGACGCTGATGTTCAACGGTTACAGCGAGGTGGCCAGCCTCTACAACGGCATGGATCTGCGGAAGTACTTTTGAGGCCATGCTGAGGAAACGCTGGCTCAAGGTGGTGATCTTCCTGGTGTGCCTGGCGCCGCTGGGATATCTCGCGTGGCGGGCGTGGAATCAGGATCTGACGGCCAACCCGGTGGAGTACATCACGCACTTCACGGGCGACTGGACCATCCGCCTGCTGATCATCACGCTGGCGGTGACGCCGATGCGGAAATTGCTCGGGCTTCCCGACTTGATCCGGTATCGCCGCATGCTGGGCCTGTATGCCTACTTTTACGCCTCGCTGCATTTACTGACCTACGTGGTGATCGATCACTTTTTCGATTTTCACGCCATAATCGCGGACGTGGCTAAGCGGCGGTTCATCACGGCGGGATTTTCGGCGTACTTGGCGTTGACGGCGCTGGCGCTGACATCCACGGCCGGGTGGATACGGCGGCTGGGCGGCAAACGCTGGCAGCGGCTGCACAAGCTGATCTATTTCGCCATGATCGCCGGGGTCGTGCATTACTACTGGCTGGTGAAGTCGGACGTCCGGTTGCCGTTGTTTTATGGCGCTCTGGCGACGCTGCTCCTGGGCTACCGTGTGGTGGTGTGGCGAGTAAGGGGCAAGGCCAAGCCCAGCGCCCGGAGGCAGCCGTCGCCGGTCTCTTGAAGGGCGGACGCGCGACGGGCGTGCTAATCCGCGCAACTACACACGCCTGGCGCTATCCCTTATCCCTGTGGATTGTGCAGGGGGTTTCATTCGCCGTGAAGATGCGTCTCTTGATTTGTTCGCTGGCCGTGCTCTCCAGCGCCGCTTTCGCCGATGTCCGTATCGATGCTCGCAGCGCCATCGTGGTGGATCCGACTGAGCCCGCCGCGCTGCGCCGCGCGGTGGCCGATCTGGCCGCCGACATGACCAAGGTCTTCGGCGCGCCGGCGCGCGTGATGAGCAGCCGCGCACATGTCCGCGGCGAAGATTCCCCGGGCACCGTCAACCAGGACGGGCCGCCGCGATTCCGTTATCGCGGCTGGTTCATCAACGACGAGGATCTGCTTACCGGCTGGAAGCCGGACCGCGCCTCAGGCTTCTCGCTCGAAATCTGGGACAAGATATTCGAAACGCTGCCGCGGCTCAAGGGCAACATGATTTGGCGCTCAGCGGCAATGCGCCAGCGAGCCAGGCACGGCCCCACGGCGGGGTAGTCTGACCCTAGCGCAGGAGGCCCTGTATTCCTGGCCATGTCTCATCATTGATCGGTTTCGGGTAGCCAGGATCCACTCGGTCGGCTTTAATGTCCCAGCGAACGTACTGAGCGCCCTTGAAGAAGTACGCCTTGCCGTTTCCCCAGTTGCTGGCGGCATCGATGCCGTTCGTCCAGGGCAGGCCCGTCCACTCGCTGATCGACTTCGGGTAGCCGGGATCCACTCGGTCGGCTTTAATGTCCCAGCGAACGTACTGAGCGCCCTTGAAGAAGTACGCCTTGCCATTTCCCCAGTTGACGGCGGCATCGATGCCTTTCGTCCAGGGCAGGCCCGTCCACTCGCTGATCGGTTTCGGGTAGCCAGGATCCACTCGGTCGGCTTGAATGTCCCAGCGAACGTACTGAGCGCCCTTGAAGAAATACGCCTTGCCATTTCCCCAGTTGATGGCGGCATCGATGCCGTTCGTCCAGGGCAGGCCCGTCCACTCGCTGATCGACTTCGGATAGCCAGGATCCACTCGGTCGGCCGTGATGTCGTAACGCACATATTGAGCACCCTTGAAGAGATAGGCCTTACCGTTTCCCCACTCAACAACGGTATCGAGAATCTTGCCGGTGTCTTGGGCGAACAGCGTAGCAGTAGACATGGAAGCGGCGAGAGCCGTCAACAAAAAGAGACGGTTGAGTTTCATGGAACCTCCTGATGACTGTTGCGAGTAGTGTGACGCGATGTGGCATTCACCCGAGACGAGCGCCCATTCTTTACGTCTCAGTAGCGCCTAACTTTCGTTTATGCTGACCTGGATGAACCCGGTCCAGGCAGCATAGCACGAAACCGCCATCAGCGAACTCGAGCGGCAACCGCTTTCATTGTAACGGCTTCTTCCATGTCCAATGACTTTCCCCCCGATCTTAGGCCGACCGGTCGGTCCGGCTAATCCCATCGCTGTCGTTTGCGACAGCGTTCCGCAGCCGGTCGCTCGGGCTGGGGACCCCGCGCCACCACACGAGCCTTGTGCTATCCCTTATCCTTGTGGATTCAGGGGGTTTCATTCGCCGTGAAGATGCGTCTCTTGATTTGTTCGCTGGCCGTGCTCTCCAGCGCCGCTTTCGCCGATGTCCGGATCGATGCTCGCAGCGCCATCGTCGTGGACCCGGGCGAACCCGCCGCGCTGCGCCGCGCGGTGGCCGATCTGGCCGCCGACATGACCAAGGTCTTCGGCGCGCCGGCGCGCGTGGTGAGCAGCCGCGCGGAAGTGAAAGCGCCGGCTGTTTTCGTGTGCCTCTCAGGGAAACAATGCGGCGGCGCGCGCCCCAGCGGCACCGAAGTGCTGGAAATCCGCGCCATCCCCGAAGGCGTGGTGCTGACGGGTTCGGATCTGCGCGGCGCCATCTACGCCGTCTACGAGTTTTCGCGCCGCTTCCTGGGCGTCGATCCGTTCTACTACTGGAACGACCACGAGCCCGCGCGCATGTCCGCGGCGAAGATCCCCTCGGGCACCGTCATCAGGACGGGCCGCCGCGATTCCGTTATCGCGGCTGGTTCATCAACGACGAGGATCTGCTTACCGGCTGGAAGCCGGACCGCGCCTCAGGCTTCTCGCTCGAAATCTGGGACAAGATATTCGAAACGCTGTTGCGGCTCAAGGGCAACATGATTGTGCCGGGCACCTTCCTGTTCCCCGACGAGCCGCAAGTGGTGGCCGCCGGCGAGCGTGGCCTCATCATCACACAGCATCACATTGAAGTGGTGGGTCTCAACACCTATCGCTGGCCCGAAGAATTGCCGTATTCGTTCCTGAGCCGCCCCGAGTTGCTCAAGGCCGCCTGGCGCGCCAGCGTGCGCGCATACCAGCCCCAACAGGAAGTGATCTGGACGGTGGGCTATCGCGGGCGTCACGACCGCGCTTTCTGGGAGGATGATGCTTCGGCCGATAAGTCCGAGCGCGGCCGCGCGGCGGTGATTCAACGCGCCATCGAAGCCGAAATCGCCATCGTGCGCGCCGTGCGCCGCAATCCGACGTTCTTGATGAACGCCTGGGACGAGGCCGTGCCGCTGGTGCGAAAAGGATACCTGAAGATCCCCCGCGGCGTAACGCTGGTGTGGCCCGATAACGGTCACGGCATGATTCGCGACGAAGGCGCGATCGCTAAGGGCGAGGGTGTTTACTACCACACGGCCATGCACAACTTCATGGCCAACCAGCTCACCGAAATGGTGCCGCTCGCGCGCATCCAGCACGAGTTGGGACGCGCTGCCCGCGCCGGCGCCACCGAGTATCTGCTGGTGAACGTAAGCGACATTCGTCCGGTGGTGATGACCACCGGGGCCGTCATGGAACTTGCCTGGAACGCCGATGAGTGGATGAAGCAGGACGGCGCGGAGAGCCGGGCCTACCTGGCCAAGTGGACACGCAGCCAGTTCGGCGCGCGCGCCTCGGCCACTCTGGTCGACTACTACAACGCTTTCTTCGCGGCGCCCGCGCGTTACGGGACCCAAGAGAGCCAGACGTTTTCCGATTGCGCCTATCACACCCTCGCGCGGCACATCCTCACGAAGCTGCTCATCGGCAAAACCGAAAAATCCGAAGGCGGGATGCCGGTGGAGGACTACCGCGCTTTCGCCGAACACTGGCGCAAACTCGCGGCCGAGGCCGAGCCGCGCTGGGCGCACGCTCGCGCACTCGCCGAACGCGCGTCGAAGCTCATCCCGCCGGATCGCCGGCCGTTCTTCCAGTCGCACGTGCTCACGCAGCTCGACGTGCACCAGTACAGTAACCGGGCGTTGAAAAGCGTGGCCGAAGCTTATCTCGCCGCGACCAGCGCCGGGCGCAAGCGCCACGCGGCCGCCGCCGTCGCGGATCTGGATCGCGTACTCGAAAGCTTCCACAAGAGCGAGTACGGCAAGTGGGCGGGCTTCTATCGAGGCGAGCTGTTCACCAACGTGCGGCTCACGCTTCGCATGGCGCAGGCTTACGCGGGCGTGCTCGACGGCAAAGCCATTCCGGCGGGTCTGCCGATACAGGCGCGCACGCCGGATCCCTATCCGACGCTCAAGGCGTATCAGGGCGCGCGACGCACGCCCACCGCGCCGTAGGACGCCTCAGAGTTGCACCACGCGGCTGCGCAGGGATTCGAAGCTCACCGTTCCCAGACCACGATCGGCGGCAAACTTGAGATAGGGCATGCGCGCGGGGTCCAGGTCCCAGTAGGCCTTGGCGGCGTAAGCGTCCACGGCCACCGGATCGATGGACGCGATGACGGTTTTCTTGAGCGCGACGTCGGCCAGGTTGCCGCCCGTGGGGCCGTTGCGCACAAGCACGCGATACGCATCGACGATGGTGAGCGTGGGACGCATGAATGCGGCCAGATCCGCCAGGCTCTCGTGTATGCGCTGGTGCAGCCGATGGCGTACACCGCCCAGAATGCCGTACCAGTTCTTCATGCCGAGTGTGGCCCCGGTGAGGCTGTGATGTTTGGCCACCGGGATGTTAATCATCTTGTCGGCGGCCAGAAACGGTTCCAGTACCGGGCAGACGCTCAGCAGATCTCCCCCCAGATCCACTTCCTTGAATTTGCGATCTTCGGGCAGCACCACTTGCGCGCCCACCTGGCGGGCGGCGGCCTCGATGCCACTGCGCGCGAAGCATCGCCGCGGTTCGTTCACCGGAACGTCGGTGACCACGACGCTCTTGGCGCCGGCCTCGAAACACATCCGCGCCACCACGGCGACAATTTCGGGATTGGTGTTGGCGGCCTGTTCCGGCGTGCGGTCCCAGCCGATGTTCGGCTTGAGGACCACCACGTCGCCGCGCGAGACGAATCGTCCGATGCCGCCCAACTCGTCGATAGCGCGCCGCACGATTGCGCCAGGCCCATCGCCTTGCACCACCGCCATGTCGGCGAGCGATGCCTGGCGCGCCACCGTGAAGTCGTGCTTGACCATCACAGCCAGCGGCTCTTCCGGCCGATGGCTGCGCCCATGGAGCCACCAGGCCGCGCCCGCCAGGCCCACGCCGGCGCCGCCCGCTCGCGCCACGTGCAGGAGCATCTTGCGCCGATCCAGAGCGCCGTCCACGGTTTGCATCATCTGGCCTCCGTGCTAATTTTAAGACGAATAACATGCTGGCTGCCGCCCTTGCGCTGATTGGATTTACCGCCGTCGTGGCGCAAACGGTATTTCTGCGTGAGTTTCTGGTGGTGTTCCAAGGCAACGAAATTACCATCGCGCTGGCTCTGGCCGCATGGCTCGCCTGGACCGCGCTGGGCAGCGGTGTGGCGGGACGCGCGAGCGCCGCCGATCCATTGCGGCGCTTTATACAGCTCGAAGTCCTGAGCGGCCTGGCGCTGCCCGGAACGGTGTTCGCCATTCGATGGATCCGCGCGGCGCTCCACGCGGTTCCGGGGGAAACCCTGGGGCCGCCGCTGGCACTGCTGGCCGCGCTGGCGACGCTCAGCGTGTTCTGCGCGTTTTCCGGCGCGCTGTTCGCCACGGGCAGCCGCGCTTGGAGCGCCGCATGCGGAGCAGTGGCGAGCGCGGCGGCCGGCACGGTGTATCTGCTGGAAGCCGTGGGCGCGCTGGCGGGTGGGCTCCTCGCCGGTCTTTTCCTGGTGGGCCGCCTGGATTCGATGGAGATCGCGCTGCTGGCTGGCGGCATTAATCTTCTCGCGGCCGCCGCTCTGCTCCTCGGCGCTGGCGCCAGGCGGGCCGCGGTGATGGTGCTGGCGATGGTGCCCGCCTTCGCGGTGGCGGCGCCGTTTCTGGTGCGGGCGTCTCTGGGAGGAATGTGGCGCGGCTTGCCGCTGGTCGCGAGCGAGAACTCACCCTATGCGAACCTGGCCGTGGTGGGGGACGGCGAGAGCCGCACGCTCTATGAGAATGGCCTGGTGTCGGCGAGCGCGGCGGATGTGGCCTCGGCCGAAGAGTCCGTGCACTTCGCGCTGCTCCAACACGCTGCGCCCGAGTCGTTGCTCCTCATCGGCGGCGCGCTCGGCGGAGGCATCGCGGAAGCGCTCAAGCACCCCAGCCTCGAACGCATCGACTGCGTCGAACTGGACCCGGCGGTGCTCCGCGTGGCCGCACGATACTTCTCGCTCCGCTGGCGCGCGATCGAAAGCGATCCCCGCGTCTCGATGCATTCAGCCGATGCAAGGCGATGGCTGAAGACCACCCGGCGCAAGTTCGACGTGATCGTTGTGAACCTGAAAGACCCGCAAACCGCGCAGCTCAACCGCTTCTACACGGTTGAATTTTTCCGCGAAGTGGCGCGACGCCTCACGCCCACCGGGGTGTTCTCGTTCCGGCTCACGGGGGGCGAGAACTATATCAGCCCGTCACGCGGCGCCTTCCTGCGCTCCATCAATAAGACGCTTCGGCAGTCGTTCCTCCAAGTGATGGCGTACCCCGGCGCATCGGTGCATTTCTTTGCCGCGAACCGGCGCGCGCCGCTGGTGGCGGATCCGCGGGAACTCATTGCGCGCTTGAAGTCGCGGCATATAGCGGCACAGTATGTGAGCGAGTTCGACATTCCGTTCCGGCTGACCGAAGATCGTGTGCTTCAACTGGGCCTGGCCATACGGCCGCAAGCCGATACGCCGGTGAATCGCGACTTCGCGCCGGTGGCCTACTACTTCAACGCCATCTTGTGGAGCGCGCAGTTCCGCGATCGCGCGCGCGAATGGCTGGAAACCGCCTCGCGCGTACCTTTTGAAACGGCGGCCATCGCGATGGGCGTGGTTATGTCGCTGGCCGCGCTGCTTTTCAGCCGCCGGCGCAATTCTCAGTGCGGCGTAGCCGGTTTCTCCGTGGCAGCCATGGGCTTCACCATGATGGGACTGGAACTGCTTGTGCTGCTGGGCTACCAGGCCGTCTACGGCGTGGTCTACCAGCAACTCGCCGTGGTGATCGGCGCGTTCATGGGCGGGATGGCATTGGGAAGCTGGCGCGGCCTAACGACCGTGCGCGGACATGCGCGCGCGCTGGCGTGGCTGGGTTGGATCTCGGTGGCCTCCTCCGTCGTGCTGGTCGCCGCCATGGCGGCGCTCGCCCGGGCCGAAGATGCAGTGGGCTTCCTGGTGGGAAGCCAGATTCTATTTCCGGGGCTTGCGGCGCTGGCGGGATTGCTCGGCGGGTGGCAGTTCCCGGTCGCCAGCCGCGTCTACTTCGCGCAACGGGAATCCGAAGGCGGCGGCGCGGGCGCGCTCTACGCGTGGGACCTGGTGGGTGCGTGCGCGGGCGCGCTCCTGATCGGCGCGTGGCTCATTCCCGTTTACGGCTTCTTGAAAACGGCGGCTCTAATGGCGATGGTCAATCTGCCGCCGGCGCTTCTGGCGTGCTGGTGGGCGCGGCGTCGGGTTCCGCTTCCCGCGGAGTGAGGCAGATCTCGCCCATGCGGTACTTCAGCGCTTCGACGCCCAAGCCGGTGACGCTGGAGAGGCGGAAGAACTCGAGCCCGCGCGCGGCCGAGAG
This sequence comes from Terriglobales bacterium, assembly GCA_963745655.1. Lineage (GTDB taxonomy): Bacteria > Acidobacteriota > Terriglobia > Bryobacterales > Bryobacteraceae > JAJFUV01. The sequence goes on from CAVUYK010000003.1 coordinate 194,112, forward strand.
TTGCGCCAGCGCTTCGACGCGCTCGGCGTCCTGCGCCACGTCCATCTTCGCCGCCACCAGCAGCATGGGCTTGGCCGCCATGGCGGGGCTGAAGCTGGCGAGTTCGCGCATGATGACTTCAAAATCTTCCACCGGATCGCGGCCGGCCGTCTCCGACATATCCACCAGATGCACCAGCAGGCGTGTGCGTTCGACGTGTCGCAAGAAATGGATGCCGAGACCGTGCCCCAGGTGCGCGCCTTCGATCAAGCCGGGAATGTCGGCCACCACGTAGGTGCGCCCGTCGCCGGCCTGCACGACACCCAGGTTCGGCTGAAGCGTGGTGAAAGGGTAGTCCGCGATCTTGGGCCGCGCGGCCGAGATGCGGGAAATCAACGTGGACTTGCCGGCATTCGGAAACCCCACCAGCCCCACGTCGGCCAGCAGTTTCAGTTCGAGGCGCAGCCGCATCTCTTCGCCGGGATGGCCGGGCTCGTGTTCGGTGGGAGTCTGGTGCGTCGAGGTGGCGAAGCACGCGTTGCCGCGTCCGCCGCGTCCGCCGCGCGCAATCGTGAAACGATCGCCGGCGGTGGCGAAGTCGTGCACCAATTCGCCGGTCAATTCGTCGAAAACCACGGTGCCCACGGGCACCGGAACCTCAATGGAAGTGCCGTCGTGGCCGGTGCGGTTGCTGCCTTCGCCGTGGCGGCCGCGCTCGCCTTTATGCTCGGGATTGAAACGGAAGTGAAGCAGCGTATTGTAGTGAATGCTGGCCACGAAGACCACGTCTCCGCCGCGCCCGCCGTTGCCGCCGCTGGGGCCACCGTGCGGGACGAACTTCTCGCGCCGGAACGCCAGGCATCCGTTGCCGCCGTCGCCCGCCTTCACGTAAATTCTGGCTTCGTCGATGAACATAAAAATGGCCGCCACGTTCAAAGCGGCGGCCTGGTTGCAAAACCCCGGTTCAGCGCTATGCGTCCAGGGACGCCGCGCGAACACTCACAAACTTGCCGTGACGGCCACGGTCGCGATACTCGACCACGCCGCCGATGCGGGCAAACAACGTGTCGTCCTTGCCGAGTCCCACGTTTTCGCCCGGTTTGATCTTCGTGCCGCGCTGCCGTACCAGGATGGAGCCGCCGGGAACCGCCTGGCCGCCGAACACCTTCACACCCAGCCGCTGCGCATTCGAATCGCGGCCGTTACGTGAACTTCCTAAACCTTTTTTATGTGCCATGCTGCACCCCTACGCGACGATCTCGTCCACCTTCACCTGCGTGAAGTTCTGCCGGTGTCCGATGGTCCGCTTGTATTGCTTCTTGCGGCGAAACTTGAAAACCAGAATCTTGTCTCCCCGGCCGTGCGCCGTGATGGTGGCTTTCACTCTGGCGCTGTTCAAAGCCGGACCCGCAACCACCTCTTCCGGCCCTTTCACCACCGCGAGAACTTTGTCGAACTCGACGGCGGCGCCAATTTCGCCTTGCAACGTTTCAACCTTGATACTGTCGCCGGGCGCCACGCGATACTGCTTCCCGCCCGTCTCAATCACAGCGTACATAACCATCCTCTTTGACTTGTTGGTCTACCGGGAGGCTGCTTACAGGAGACGCACACCCATACACGCGCGCGCCATGAGCCGCAAAACTCTATATTACACTACCTTCGACCCGCTCCGCCACTTGATACGAAGCGGAGGGTGCCCCTTAAGCGCTAGCGGCCTGGGCTCCCGAGGCGGGGGCTTCCTGGTAGATGGCCGCGCCCAGTTGAGTTCCCAGGATCAGTTCGACCAGCCCCACGGCGATTCCGATCAGCATCAGCCGGATGGGGAACATCCCGAACACCGCCGGGGGAACCATCGCCAAGAGATAGCCCGGCACCCAGGCCGCCACGGCCGCGGTGTAGGCGGTCGTCGGCCCGGCGCCGAACCTTGGCCGGATGGCTGCATAGAGCCACACCGCGAACACGCCCATGGCGAATCCCCACAAGTTGAAGACCACCATTTGCGTGACGCCGTATTCGCCGCTCTTGCCAAGAGCGCTCATGGCCGCCGCCCAATCGGCGGCCAGCCACAAACCATTCACCAGGAATTCCACGACGTTGATCACCAAACCCGCGAGCAGACCACCGCCGATAACGCGCCTCATATTGATAGTGGACATAAATTCCTCTCCGCTGGGTCGTCGGCGCCGGCACGCATGAGAGGCCCCGCGCCGTGGCTTACATCGTACAGCGATGCGGCCAGGAAAACCAGCCCAGTGGAAGAACAATTGTAATCCATCAGGCGCGTGAGCAATCTATCCGCCGGCGGTCATGGCTTCCTGGTCGCACACTTCGTCAACTGCCGGTGGGATCGGAGGTCGAAATATCGAGCCAGCCTTGCTGCGGTGCGGCGTCCATAGGGAGCCCGGATTGCCACACGGAGGCCTCCAGACGCAGGGCGCCGCCCGGCTCGACGCCGAGCGCGGCGAGCGCGACTCGCAGTTCGAGCACCTTGTGGAAGGCGGCTTCGGTGGCGGCCGGAATCGCGGCGCCGGCCAGGTGCGCTTCGGCGATCGGGCTGGTGGTTTCATCCAATCTGATTCTGATGCGGCTGGGCGCGCCGCCTTCGCGCCGGGGTTCGATGTTGACGCGCGCCTCGACCTGGCGCGCCTGGCTGAGGGCGTTCGCATCCACGTCGAGCCGTACGTAAAGGTTCTTGCCGTCGGAGCCGTAGTAAAGCTCGCGAATCACGAACTTCTTCCCGTGCATGGCGCCCGAACGCGCGTCGGCGCGATACATGCCGGCGCCCATCCACTCGAAATACGAGGTCACCTCGCCGTCGATGCGCGGCTGGATGCGCGCCGTGGGCGGAACATGCAGATCCTTGCTTTCGACGTGCAGGATGGGCCGCGACAATTCCTCGGGCGGCGCCAGACTCAAGGCGCGATAGACGTTGGCCAGGTGTTCGCGGAACAGCTGGTCGAACTCCGGGCGGTTGGCCGAATCGTGTTCGGGTCCGTACCACCAGCACCAGTCGCTGCCTTCGGCGATCAGCAACTCTTCGTAGGCCAGGCGCCGTGCTTCGCCGAGACGGTCGAAGCTGTCTCTCCGTTCACGGCCTGTTCGTAGGTCTGGCGCGCGCGCAGCAGATAGTCCCAGGCGTGGTTGTCTTCCTCGGCGCCGATCCAGATATCGAAATTCGCGTTGATCCAGGAGCCGGGAAAGATACCCTGGAGCGGCTGGGCTTCCACTTGCGAAAGCGCTTCGGAGACCGTGAGCGCCTTCATTTCCGGATCGCTCGAGATCCTCCCGTACAGCTCGCGCAGGAACGGACGGCCGTTGTGGTCGTAATACTCCCAGGCGTTTTCGCCGTCCAGAATGATGGGCACCAGCGCGTCGCGTCCGGAGGCGAGAATGCGGGCGGCAGTTCTCGCGGATGCGGTCCAGGAAATGGCCGGCCGCGTCGCGGGCGCCCATGCGGGAGTAGACGAATCCGATCAGGTCGCTCAGGAAATGATCGCGGAAGATCATGCGCAGCTCGCGGCCGCCCTGGCGCCAGACGTAGGGCCGGTAGGTCAATTCGGGGCCGGCGGCCTGGCCGAGCGTGCGCGCCAGCACGCCGTTGTCGGTGGCGGCCCAGCGGAAGCCGACGTCGGCGGCGATGCCGAACGCTTCGTCGGAAACCGAACCCTCGCTAGGCCACAAGTCCTTCGGGATAGGCGCCGAACTCGTCGCGCATGTATTGGCGCGCGCGTTCGAGCTGGCAGCGCGCGTCTTCGGGATAGCGGAAGCGGCCGGGCAGCGGCACGTTGGGGTGCGCGGCGCGCGCGATGTCGGAATCGCACAGAAGCGGCAGGATCGGGTGATAGTAGGGCGTGGTCGAGATTTCGATCTGCCCGCTGGCGGCGAACTCGCGATATACCGGCAACACCTTCGCAGGATCTCGAGCTGCTTCCGGCCGGCCAGCGGCCTGGTCAGCCGGGGAGTAGTCGCGGCCGCGCGCGGCCAGCGCCCGCACTTCGGGATCGGCATCGAGAAACTCTTCGTCGAACCAGGCCAGCTGCGAGAGCACCTGCAGGTCGCGAAAGGCCTGATGATCGAAGAAACGGCGCGCGCGGTTCGGGATGCGGTCGGCCGCCATGCCAGGCGTCGTACAGTTCGCCGTAGCGCGGATAGCGGTAGATGATGCGCTCGAGGTTGGCCTGGAAGAAATACTGCAGGATGAAGTCCTGCTGCTCGCGCGTGAGATTCTCGGCGGGCTTGAGCGCGCACTGCAGGAACGGGTCGACGGCCTTCCCGGCGGCGTACTCGTCCACCTGCACCATCATGGACGGCACCAGGTTGAACGTCTGGTGGACCTCGGGGAAGTCCTCCAGGACGTGCACCATGCCGTAGTAGTCCTTCAGCGCGTGCATGCCGCGTCCACGGCAAGCTGGTACTCGCCCGACAGCAGGTCCTTATAAAACGGCTGGTGCATGTGCCAGACGAAACAAAGCAGAATGCGTGGCATTGTGGGTTAGCGAGCGAAAAAGCTCCGTACGGGCGGCGGCGGAGCGCCGCCGCCTTTGATGGCCGCCCAGAGAATGTCGTTCAGTTCGTCGTCGTCGATGCGATCGGCGTCCTCGAAATCCAGGCGCACCGAGCGCGCCGCTGTGGGCGAGGCGGCGGGGTTCCGTTCGTCCAGGGCGATGCGCGGCTTTTCGGCCGCGTAGGCGCCTGGTGTCCGGCGGTTGCCTGGAAGCAGACGATACATGGGGCGCGCGGCGGCGTCGAAGTGCGTCATGGGGCGCAGGCCGAGAATCAATTCCATGGTGCGCAGCATGGAGGTCGTGTTGTACATGGTGCTGTCGACGCTACGCCGCTTCACGTAGGGCGAGATGACGAACGCCGGCGAGCGGTGCGAATCCACGTGGTCGGCGCCGTTCTGCGCGTCGTCTTCCAGAACGAAGATGGCCGTGGTCGCCCAGAACGCGGCTCTTGGAAACGGCTTCGACGATCATGCCGAAGGCGTAGTCGTTATCGGCGAAGGCGGAAAGCGGCGCGACGCGGCCCGGCGCGGTGCCCGAGGTGTGGTCGTTGCCGAGACGCATGCAGGATGAGCTGCGGCATCTTGCCGGCAGCTTCGAATTCGGCCAGGTCGCGCAGGAAGACCTTGGCGCGCTCGACGTCGGGATAGCTCAGATCGAAGCCGCGATAGTTCAGGTTGGTGACGGGGGCGAGAACGGGATCGCGCACGCCATCCGCCTGGACTCCGCCGAGCTCCGCCTCGGGGACGGTTGTTCACGAAGTAACCGTAGTTGCGCATGGAAATGCCCGCCGCCACGGCGTTGGTCCAGAGATAGCCGGCCGGAGGCGAGGTGGCGGGCTCCTGGCCTTCGTAGTCGTAGTGGCGGCGGCGCGCGCCGTAACTGTTGGGCCACAGCTTCTGCACGTAGTCCGGCGCGATGGCGGCGGTGGACCAGTTGTGCCCGTCGGCGCTCACGTCCGAATTCACGTAGAAGTTGTCCAGCAGCACGAACTCGCGCGCCAGCTTGCGGTGGTTGGGACCGGCCTGCTCGCCGAACAGCACCAGCGACGGATCGCCGTTGCCTTCCTTGAGGTCGCCGAAGACCTGGTCGTAGGTGCGGTTCTCCTTGACGATGTAGATGACGTGCTCGATGGGCGTTGGATCGTTGGGGCGCGTGGGTACGGGGTTGCCGGCGGGCACGCCCGCGTCGAACAGCATGGTGTCGCGGTATCGCGAATAGGACATGACGGTCCTGGTGTGAGCGTCGAGTTGCTCGTCGTTGAAAGGAGTCGACCAGCGACACGGTGCCGGTCTGGATGCGTCCCACGTATTGGACCGCGGATAGCCCTTCGTGCGCGGGAGCGGCCTTCTTCGCGGGGTTGGGTCCTTGCGGATTCGGATGGCTGCGCCCGCCGCGGCCGTTGAGCACCACCAGCCTTCCGTCGGCCAGCGCGCGTGCGGCCGTGGGATACCAGCCCGTGGGAACGAAGCCCAGAACGTTGCTGCGTTCTTCGGTGACGTCCACGACGGCGACGGCGTTGGCGTCCGAGCAGGTAACGAAGAGACGGTCCCCGGCCGGGCTGAGCGCCAGCGCGGAAGGCGTCATACCAGCCGGCTCGCGCGGCTCATGGATACGTTGATGGTTTCGATGACGCGCATTTCGCCGGACTCCGAAACGCCCACCACACGCACTCCGTTGGTGTTGGAAACGGCCACGAACAATCGCGCCGCATACGCGTAGCCGCCGGGTTCTTCGCCCTTCCGCGGCTTCCTCGCCGACCACACCATGTCGGTGGGGTGCGGCCCGATGCGCACGGTGGAGAGAATCTCGCCGTTCGAGGTCTGATGGTGCGCCACCGAGCCGCTACTCCAACTGGAGACGAAGAACGACTTGCCGTCGGGGTTGAACAGAATGCGATACGGCCGCCGGAGCGTTTTGAAACGCTCGATCACGCGACCGGATTGCGGGTTGATGACGACGATGGTGTCCTGGTAAAGATCCGCGGCGTAGAGCAGGCGCCCGTCTGGCGAGAACGCGACATCGCCGATGAAATCGCGATGCGTGCGCACCTTTTCTTCGGCCACGACGAAGGTCCGCGCGGGGGTGAGCGTGGCATTGTCCCAGGCAAATTCGAAGACCGACGCGCGGCTGCCGCCGCCTACATAGAGGTGCTTCGAGTCGGGCGCGAAGGCCAGGCCCAGCCATCCGTCGGCCACCGGGACGCGGGCGATCTCGCGGCCGCCGGCCGTATCCAGAACGCTGATCGACGGCGGCATGTATCCGCCGTTCAGCACCAGCAGGTGGCGTCCGCCGGGCGCCAGAGCCGACGACATCGGGAACGTGTCCACCGCAATTTGCTTTCCGGCCGGCTGCACGCGCCAGCCGCTATTCAAGAGGAAGCTGCCGTCGGGTTGAAATCCGACTTGTTCGCGAGGAGACGGCTGCGAACAGAGAACGGCAGCGAGCGCGGCCAGCGCGACGACCAGACACATGCTTCATTCGAAGAACCTCTGCGCGATGGGGAACCGGCGGCCGATGCCGAACGCCTTGGTGGTCACTTTCAATCCCGGCGCGGCCTGCTGCCGCTTGTACTCGTTGCGATCCACTTTGTTGACGATGTCGCGCACCAGTTCGACGGGGAGGCTCTGCTCGGCGGCGATGCGCGGCAGTGGCTGATACTCTTCGATCGAGGCGCGCAGGATTCGATCGAGCACGTCGTAGGCCGGCAGCGAATCGCTGTCCTTTTGGTCCGGACGCAATTCGGCCGAGGGCGGCTTGGTGAACACGCTCTCCGGAATGGCGCCGTGGTGGCGGCGGTTGGCCGCGCGCGCGAGCTCGTAAACCAGCGTCTTGGGAACATCGCTGATGACGGCGAGGCCGCCGCACATGTCGCCGTAGAGCGTGCAGTAGCCCACCGCGAGCTCGCTCTTGTTTCCGGTGGTGAGCACCAGCGCGCCGCGCCACTTGTTGGAGAGCGCCATGAGCGTCGCGCCGCGCAGGCGCGCCTGCAGATTCTCCTCCGCGACATCTTGCGGCGCGCCGGCGAACAGCGGGGCCAGCGCCTCGAGGAACTTTTCGTAGACCGGCGTGATGGGAACGATCTCGAAGCGGATGCCGAGGCTCGCGGCCAAGGCGCGCGCGTCGGTCAGGCTGTGATCGGAAGAGTACGGGCCGGGCATGCCCACGCCGGTCACGTTCTCGCTTCCGACGGCGTCCACGGCGATGGCGGCCGTGAGCGACGAGTCGATGCCGCCGCTCAGGCCGATGAGCACGCGGCGGAAGCCGCACTTGCGGATGTAGTCGCGCGTGCCCACGACCAGCGCTTCGTAGACGGTTTCGCTTTCGTCGGCGAGGTCTTCATGCAGATCGCCGGCGCCGGTCGCGGTGTCCACGAACACCAGGTCTTCGGCGAAGGAGCGCGCCGAGGCGATCACGCGCGCTTCGGCGTCCAGGGCGAAGCTCGAGCCGTCGAACACCAGTTGATCGTTGCCGCCCACCTGATTGACGTAGACCACCGGCACGCCGTACCGGCGCGCGGTCGAGGCGAAGACTTCGCGCCGCAGTGCGCGCTTGCCCATGTGATAGGGCGAGGCGTTGATGCTGATCAGAACCTTCGCGCCGGCTTGCGCTAACTCCTCGACGGGGTCGCGCCGGTACAGACGGCGCTCCCAGAACTGCTTGTCGTTCCAGGCGTCTTCGCAGATGGTGAGGGCCACGCGCTCGTCCGCGATGGTGACGATGGATTGACGCTCGGCCGGGAGGAAGTAGCGCGCCTCGTCGAACACGTCGTAGGTGGGCAGCAGCATTTTGTGTTGCGTGAAGACGATTTCGCCCCCGCTCAGAACCACGGCGCAATTCGAGACGCTCTTGCCCGACGATGCCGGCGAGGGTGCGATGGCGCCACTCACGATCGTGACTTTAAGCCCGGCCGTTTCCGCCGCCAGCCGCCTCAACTGCTCGCCGGCGCGCTCGACGAAGCTGGGTTTTTCCACCAGGTCGCGCGGCGGATAGCCGGTGAGCGATAACTCGGGAAACACGACGAGTTCGGCGCCACCCGCGGCGGCGCGCTGGGCGTAGCCAACCATCAGGTCGACATTGCCCGCGAGGTCGCCGACAGTGGTATTGATCTGCCCCAGTGCGATCCGCATGGAACCTTTATTGTACCCGCACGCCTGGTGGCATCGGCCTCAGGTTTGTGGCGCGATGAAACGGCGCATCCTCGCCGTTTACGATTCGACATACAGTAAGATGGCTCGGGGAGGAACCATGAACTCCACGTTCCATCGCCGCCGTTGGCTTCAATTGGCCGCCTCGGCGGGCGCTGCGCCCATCCTGCGGGGCGAGTCTCGCGGGATTCGAACGAACATTTCGCCGTCTCGGTGGACCAAACTACCGGAGCGTTGACCGGCCTGCTGGTCAAGCGAAACGGCGCGGAATTGGTGAGCGAAAAGCGACTGGCCGCCAATTTCCGCCTCTGCGTTCCCTTGCCGGACTACCTCTGCAACTATGTGGACGGCGAGCGGCAGCAGGCCAAACGCGTCGAAGCCACGGCGGATAAGGTGGACGTCGAATTCTCCGGGTTGCGCGCGGAAAAGGGCGACGTACCCATCGACCTTTCTTATTCCATCCGGCTGGTGGGCGACACGGTGCGGTTCCGCGCCCGCCTCACGAATCGAGGTGCGCACCCGGTTTCCGAATTCTGGTTTCCGCGCATCGGTGGGTGGACCGGGTTCGGCGGGCGCTCCGCCAAACTCGCCACACCGAACTACACTTCCTGCCGTCATGAACTGGACTTGTTCGAGCGCTTCCCCGGCGAGCGCGGCTTGGGTTCGGACGCCGCCGAGTACAGCGCCGACTATCCGGGCATGGTCATGCCCTGGTGGGATCTGTACGACGAGGCGTCGAAGACCGGCCTCTACCTTGGCTACCACGACAAGACATTCCGCTACTCGACCTGGCACACCTATCTGTTTCCCGATGTGAGCGGATTGCCGGAATCGAATTGGATGACGGCCGCGGAGGCCGCGGGCGCGCCCATCGGAATGGTTTTCTCGCATGTGCGCTACCCCTTCGTCGGTCCGGGCGAGACTTACGAGACCGGAGAGTTCATCCTGCGCGTGCACGAAGGCGACTGGCACCAAGGCTCGCTCTTCTATCGGGAGTGGTTCCTTCAGAACTTTCCGTTCGACAAATCGCGGAGCTGGCTGCGCAAGCAAAGCGCCTGGTTCTCGTCCATCGTTTACCAGCCTGAGGACCGCATCGTGGCCGATTTCGCGACCTACGACAAGTGGTGCCAGGACGCGGAGCGATACGGTATCCGATGCCACGAATTGATCGGCTGGCACCGTGGCGGCCTTGAACGCAACTACCCTGAGTACGTGCCGGAGGAAAAGTTGGGCGGGCGTCCCGCGTTCCGAAAAATGCTGCAGTCGATCCGCTCGCGTGGCTCGCGATGTCTGGCGTTTGTGAACTATAACATCGTCGATGGCGCGAGCGGCCACTACCAGCGGGAGCTGAAACCCTACGTGCAGCAGGACCAGTTCGGCCAGACCCCCAACGGGATGGCTTGGGGTGAGAGCACGCTCATCGCGCGTAAGGGGTTCAGTGTCCGGCGGCACGTTCTCACCTCCATCGTGCCGCCGGTGGAGAAGCTTCTGGAGGACTACTTCGTCGATATCGCGCGCGATGGGGCCGATGGGTTGCAGATCGACAAAGTGGTGGCTTGCTCAAAGCTGGACTTCAATCCACGCAATACGCGTAAACCGGACGAGGCTTTGTGCGAAGGCCTGGTGCAGGGCATCGCGCGCTCGCTCGCCAAGTGCCGCGCCATAAACCCGGAGTTTCAGATTGCCAGCGAAGCGCACGTGGACCGCTTCATCCCTTATGTGGACGTGTACTACCGCGCCGCCGACAGCCGCGGCATCTCGCCGCTACGCTACGTGTTTCCGGAATGGACTTCGACGCTGCACGTTACCATGCCGCGCGATTTCCTCAATATCAACATGGCGGTGCTCGCCGGCGCCGTCATCTGCGTGGAGCCGGAACTCTATCAGAACTCGCTCGCGGCGCCGCAGTACCGGGAGTTGGCCGAGTACATCCGCGAGGTCGAAAGAATCCGCCATGAGTTCGCCGGCACGATCTTCCTGGGCGACTATTTCGACGATCAATTGGCCGTGGTGAGCGAAGGCCCACGCGCGGCGGGAGCCGCCCATCTTCAATTCGCGGTGCATGGCGACCGCCAGACCAAACGCAAGGCTATTGTGGTGGTGAATCGCACCAGAGATGCGCGGCGCTACACGTGGCGATGGCTGACCGCGGGCAGTTCGAGGCTCACTCTCCATGAGCCGTTCCGCGCGCCTCGAGTGGTGGCGGCGGGCGAGGAGATCGAACTGCGGAGCGTGGGTCTGCACATCCTGATCGAGGTCTAAACATGGCGTCATAAGTGATTGCGGGTCCGCTCCCTCACGGTCGCGGCTCAGATCCGGCTTCCGAGCCGCGACCGTGAGGGAGCGGTTTCAGATAACCGCAATGAATCCGCGCCGCCGTGTTTAGCGCGGCCAGTTGGCGAGGAACTGCCCCAGGCGTTCCATGGCGGCTTCGAGAATCGACCGCTCGGCGGCGTAGCAGATGCGCACGCTGCCTTCGCCGCCGGTGCCGAAAGCCACGCCGGGCGCCAGGCCCACGCGCGTCTTCATCAACAGTTGACGACAGAACTCGAACGAGTCGCGGACGCCAGTGATGCGCGGAAACAGATAGAATGCGCCGTCGGGGGCGGGCGTGGTGACGCCGCTCATGCGTTCGAGCGCGGCTAAGCACAGGTCGCGATGGTCCTTCAGCCGTTCGACCATGCGCCGAATTTCCTCTTCGCCATGTTCCAACGCGGTTTCGGCGGCCTTCTGTGAAAAGCTCGGCGCATGGCTGATGATGAACTCGTTCAGTTCGGTGGCCTTCGCGGCCAGGTCGTGGCGCGCGATCAGATACCCGACGCGCCAACCCGTCATGCAGTAGGCCTTGGAGAACGACTGCACCACCAGCACCGCGTCTTCGCGCGTGGCATACCGGAGAATGGACGGTACCGGCTCGCCGGGTTTTTCGCACGCATAATAAAGCCGGTCGTAGACTTCGTCGGCGAGCAGCCACAAGCCGTGCTGGCGCGCGAATTCCAGCAGGCGGTGCTGGTCGTCCACCGTGGCCACCCAACCGAGCGGATTGGAAGGCGAAGTGTAGACCAGCAGCCGTGTGCGGGAAGTGACGGCGGCTTCGAGTGCGGCGAAGTCGATCGCGTAACGGTCGCCGTGGAGCGAGTGCGGTACGTGGCGCGGTACTGCGTTCGACATCTCGACGATGGAACTTGCGTTGGGCCACGCCGGTGTCAGGATGAGCGCTTCGTCGCCCGGGTCGAGCGTCGCGCGAATTCCCACGCACAACGCCTGCACGCCGCTGGCGGTCGCGACAATCTCACTTCCCGGATCGAGTGTCACGCCGTGCAGACGCTGGTAGTGGCGGGCGATCGCGAGACGCAGCGAAACCAGGCCGGCATTTTCGGTGTAGAACGTGTAGCCGGCCTCGAGCGCTTCCACGGCCGCGCGCTTGATGTAGTCCGGCGTGGGCAGATTCGATTCGCCGAAGTACAAGCCGCAGCACGCGGTCATCCCGCGAGCCGGCGGCGCGGTCCATGGCCATGGCGATTTCGGCCAGTTCGCGCACTCTCGAATGCGGCACACGCATCGCGGACTCGGCCACCCGGGCGCTCATATCGGATTCATTATCGCTCGCGCGCCGATGGCCGCGCCGCCCGTATTATCATCGAGGTTCTGGCACCTGCAGGCCGCATGCTCGCAAAGTTCTCGACCGCGCTTGGCTCCGCTCTCCGCCGGCGGGTTTGGATGGCGGGTCTGTTGATCCTGTTCGGCCTCGCCATCCTTCTCAGTCCGGAGTTGTTCCGCGCGCCGATCGTTCCCTACGGAGACGAGGCGGCCAACTCGTACCGCATTTTCCGGGCCAAGCATTTCGAGCAACTGCTGGGCAATTTTTCACGTTGGCAGTTCCACCATCCCGGCCCCGCGTACTTCTACTTCCTGGCCGCGGGAGAATTCCTGATCCACGATCTGCTGCGGTTGACGCCGGCGCCTTTCAACGCGCAGATACTCTCGGCGATGCTGCTCAGCCTGGTTTTTGCCGCGGGCGCGCTGGCCATTTTCCGCCGGCATTTCACATCCAGCGCCTTCCCTGCCATGGCCGCACTCATGCTGGCCCTGGTAACCTACGCGGTCAATCGCAGTCTGCCGAACCTGATGCTGGTGTCGATCTGGCCGCCAGGGTGGCTGCTGGGGAACTTTTTGTTCTTCGCGGCGGCGGCGATGGCCGTGGGGGCGGGGGACCTGGCGATCCTGCCGGCGATGGCCGGGGGCGGGGCATTGCTGGCGCAAGGGCACGCTTCCCAAGCGCCCTTCGTAATTCTCATCGCGGCCGGTGCGTGCGCGGCCGGCGTGTGGCGGCAGCGCGGGGAGGGGAACTGGCGCGAACTGGCTCGCCGCCATCGCGCGCGTCTGATGGTGTCGGCCGCCATCGTCGCCGTGGTGGCGGCCCCCATCGTGATTGAAGCCTGGGTACACGAGCCCGATAATCTGGACGCCATGCTCGGTTATGTGGTGGCTTCCCGTGGTCATTTCAACACCCTCCCGCAGGCCGTCAAGTTTTGCGCCGGCTTCCTGCTGTTCACTCCGGACATCGAGCGATGGGCGTTTGAACCGTTACGCGGGCAATTGCTCGGGGCCCTCCATCGCGGCTCCGCGATTGGTTTTTGGGCCGTGGCGCTGGCGCTCGCCGCCGCGGTTTTCTTTCGCCTCAGGCGCCTCAGCCCCGGCGAAAAAGCATTCGTCTCGTCCGCGCTGCTGGTCGGCGCCCTCGCCTGGGCCATGTTTCTTTTCTGGGCGCTGAAGTTGACCGGCGAGTTTTTCGCTTTCAACGGACTGTTCATCTACTCGCTGCACGTACTCGGATTGTGGACCCTTTGCGGTCTGTTGTCCGGGCGGCTGCCGGAGGGGTGGCGCCCATGGGCCACTCCCGTAGCGCTGATGGTGATCGCGGCGTTTGTGCTGTTGGGGGCACCGGCTTTCCGCAACGCTTATATGGGGGCCCCCGTGATCCAGCGGACACTGGCCCAAATAGAATCGGATCCCCGCCACCGGAGTGAAACTGCGGTTCGATCAGGATCGATGGCCATTCATGATGGGAGTCGCGGATAGCCTGGCGCGGAGCGGCACGCCATTCTGCGTGGCGTCCCAGTGGACCTTCATGTTCGAGCCGGAACGCGCCTGCCGGAATGTCTTGGGCTGGCCGGCTCTCAGTTTCCACTCTCCCTCCGAGCAGCGTCCGCCAAACTCGACCCGCCTTATTGAAAACGCCCGGCTGGCCGTGGACGTGGTGCCCGCGGAGAGTGCGGCGTTGCCATTGAGAATCGGCGTTACAGACGGCCTTGACGAGAAGGAGGGCTTCCACAGCCCGGAGGGCAAGTTGCGATGGACCAAGGCAGTGGCACATATTCGCTTCCGCATTGCCGGCCAACCCGGCTCGCCTTGCGGCTTTGTCGTTCGCATCGCGGGCGCCGTCTGCCCGGGCCGTCCCGTGGAGATTTCACTCAACGGCACGCCGCTCGGCAACCTCGACCGGCCAGGCGAGACGACGGTGGAGTTTGCCGTGCCTGCCGGCGCGTTGCTGGTGGGCGGAGACAACCATCTCGCTCTTCTGGTGCCTCGCGCCGCCCCCATCGGAAGGGACCGCCGCGAACTTGGTTTCGGGTTCATGGGCGCGGAAATCGCGCACGCCTCCGGATGCCCGCAACACCCGGCGCACGCACACTCGGAGCCAAATTGCAATCGACTACCAAAGTCGATAGACTCAGAACGGAAGCCCGAGTAGGGAATTCATCCGAGATCGAGATCCTTAGAGAGGATGTGTATTTTTATGTCTGAATCGCCAGTAGTGACCCGCCGCGAGGTAGTTAAGATGGCGGGGGCCGCGACCGCCGCCGCCGCCATATCCCGTGTGGCGGCGCCGGGCATCCAGAAGGTCAGGGCCGCGAATAGTCAGGTCAACTACGCCTTCATCGGAGTCGGCAGCCGAGGCACGTACTTGCTGAAGCACCTCAGCAAGATCGATGCGGGGCGTTGCGTCGCTCTCTGCGACATCTACGAACCGAACTTGAAGAAGGCCGCGGATTCCGTCGGGTACAAGGTCGACACGTACAAGGACCACCGCGAGTTGCTGGCCCGCAAGGATGTGGATGCGGTCTACGTCGCCACGCCTTTGTATGCGCACTTCTCGGTGACGCGCGACGTGCTGCTGGCCGGCAAGCACGTGTTCTGCGAAAAGAGTCTGGTGTTCAAACCGGAAGAGATTCACGCCTTGCGCGCGCTGCACAATGAACACCCGAAGCAGGTCATTCAAACCGGTCTGCAGCGGCGCTACAGCAGCTTCTACCAAGTCGCCAAGCAGATGGTGGACAAGGGCATGCTCGGCAACGTGACCCACGTCGTGGCGCAATGGGACCGCAACGGCAGTGGCCGCCGGCCGGTCAAGGATCCGTCGTTGGAGCGGCAGATCAACTGGCGGTTTTATCGCGAGTACTCCGGCGGACCGACCGCCGAACTCGCCTCGCACCAAATCGACGTGGCGGACTGGATGTTCGGCGTCGCGCCGGAGTACGTGGTCGGCATCGGCGGCATCGACACTTACAAGGACGGCCGCGACACCTTCGACAACATCCAACTTCTCTATAACTATCCGAAGGGCCGGAAGCTCATCTACCACTCCATCTCAACCAACGGGCATCTGGATTTCAACGAAACCATCATGGGCACCGGCGGCACCATCGTCATCACTATCGGCGACGACACGAATCCCGCCAACGGCATGTGGTTCCGCGAACCCAACGCTCCCAAGGTGGAGACGGCCGGCAAGTCCAAGGAGAACTGGACCGCCGGAGCCACGGTGTCTTCTTCCACCACGCAGAAGGGCTTCCCTCTCCTGCTGCCGAGTGACGTGCAAAATCCGAACGACTCGTTCCTGCTTCGCGAAATGAAGTTTGCCCGCCGCTGGCTCTACAGCAAGGGCGTCATGACGCCGGAAGAATCCCGCAACCCCGTCGACGTCGAACTGGAGGACTTCCTCCTGTGCACACGCGACGGCAAGCGGCCCAAGGCGGATATCGAAGTGGGACTCACGGATTCCACGGGCGTAATCCTCTCCAACCTGGCCATGGACGAAGGCCGGCGTGTGTACTACGCCGAAATTGAAAAGATGGGGCGCGGCACCGAAACCAAACCCAAGGCCAAGAAATCCTGAACCACTACGGGGTCGCCTCCCCGGCGGCCCCACTATCACATCTCCAGCTTTCCCTGGTAGAAGAGATCCCGGACTTTGAAGAAGGCTTCCCGGTAAGGCGGCACCGCGCCAGGCACGTAAACCTCAAAAACTACTTCTTTATCTGAATCCACCACTACGCGCGGAAAGATCAAGCGCAGATAGGGGTCGCCGGAAGATGGCGGAAAGTGGCCGGTCATCTTGTACTTCTTCCGGCCCAGCTTCATCACGCATTCCTTTTCCATTTGTGCGGTCTCGTCCCCATTGGCCATGCCTTCGGCCGTCGAGCCCGAAATCGCCAACACGATATGCCTGGCCGAATCCGAGCGCAGAAACTGGCGGTAGTCCTGGTCGATTCCGAGCGGCGCGTCCGGGCGCCTGGCTCCGCGCAGGCGAGCCTGCTCCTCGGCTTCCCGCATGGGCTGGGCCGTGGCCAGAAACACGCGCACCGGACTCGCCCCGCCAATGCGGCTGTCGAAGGAAGCGGTCTGCGCCCAAGGCGAATCGCTCAACATGCGCGCGAGTTCCGCGCGCGTCCATTCGGCGGGCGGCTTGGATTCCCAAAAGGGAGCCGCAAACCACACGAGAGCGAGCCAGAGCAGGTGCATAACGGATGCAATTCGATTATGCTACTAATCCGGACACCATGATTGAAAAGATCTTCCATAACCGCCGCGCCGTTGAGATCGAGAATCCTTCCGTGCGCGTGACCGTGACCGTCGAGGGCGGGCACATCGCCGCGATCCTCGAAAAGGCCAGTGGAGTGAATCCGCTTTGGGTTCCGCCTTGGCCATCCATCGAACCATCCACCTACTCACCCACGACCCATCCCGGATACGGCGGCGACTCGGAAAGCAAGTTGCTCGCCGGCATCATGGGACACAACCTGTGCCTGGACCTGTTCGGCGGCCCGTCGAGCGAAGAAGCGCAAGCTGGAATGACGGTGCACGGCGAGAGCAGCGTGGTCCCTTACGAGATTGCGGTGAACGGAGCCGGGATGATCTGCCGCGCATCCATGCCCGTGGCGGGCCTCCAGTTCGAACGCCGCATCAGGCTCGCCCCGAACAGCTGCGTGGTGGAGATCCACGAGACGGTCGAAAACGTCACCGCGCAGGACAAGCCTATCGCCTGGACGCAGCACGTCACGCTGGGACCCCCGTTCCTGGAAAAGGGCGCCACCCAATTTCGCGCCACGTGTACGCGTTCCAAAGTTACCGAGACGGATTTCAGCGACGGCCAAGGCTACATGAAGATTGGCGCCGAATTCGACTGGCCGTGGGTTCCGCGCCGGGATGGCGGCTCGACCGACATGCGCGTATTCACGAACGCGGCCGTCTCCGGCGAGTTCAGTTCGCACCTGATGGACCCGGCGCGCGAGCAGGCGTTCTTCATGGCCTGGCAGCCTTCCACCAAGACTCTGTTCGGCTACGTTTGGAAACAGAGCGATTTCCCATGGATGGGAATCTGGGAAGAGAACTATTGCCGCAAGGGCGGGCCGTGGAATGGCGTGTCGCTGACACGCGGCATGGAGTTTGGCGTCTCGCCGGTGCCCGAATCGCGTCGCGAAATGATCGACCGCGGTAAGATGTTCGGCGTGCCGTGCTTCCGTTGGGTGCCGGCCAGGAGCCGCGTCGAGGCCCGCTATTGCGCTTTCGCGACGACGGCTCCCGCGATTCCGGAAGATGTCGTCTGGGACGGCGAGACCGTCAAATTTTGCTAGCCGGTATCGGTATGATGCGCAAAATGGGGACTGGCTCACATTTCGCCGCTCGTGCGAAATTTCGTGCCTGTACCCATTTGGCGCGCTGGGTGTGTCTTTTCTCGCTTGTGAGTGCCATGCAGCTCAATTCGCAAACCGCCCGGCGGACCATGCGCCCCGTGGTGCGGGGCACGCATTATGCCGTGTCCTCGATGAAGCCTGAATCGAGCCAGGCCGCCGAGCGCATCCTGCGCGCGGGCGGCAACGCCTTCGACGCCATCGTCGCCGGGCAGGCCGTGCTGGGCATTGCGGACGCCGCTAACAACGGCATCGGCAGCGACGCCGTAGTGTTGATCCATGACTCCAAGAGCGGGCGCGTGCTATCGCTCAACGCCGAAGGCACCGCACCCAAACTCGCCACCATCGAGTGGTACCAGCAGAACCAGCAGGGCAAGATTCCGGTGAACGACACGCTGCTCGCGGGTACCGTACCGGGGTTAGTGGACGCCTGGTACATTCTGCTCGACCGTTGGGGCACCATGAGCTTCGAGCAGGTGCTCTCTGACGCCATCGACATCGCCGAAAACGGCTTCCCCATTAACGATCGTCTGGCGCGCACGCTCGCGTCCACCAAACAACTGCGCAAGTATCCCACCACCATGAAGGCGTTCTGTCCCGAGGGCGTTTGTCCCAAGCCCGGCCAGATCTGGAAGAATCCTGAGCTCGCACGCACGTTGCGGCGATTGGTGGAAGCCGAGCGCGCGAGCGCCTCCCGGGGCCGTCACGAAGCCTTGCGCGCCGCGCGCGACCGCTTCTACAAAGGCGACATCGCGCGCGAGATGGCCGAGTTCTCCGAGCAAAACGGCGGCCTGTTCCGCTACGAGGATTTCGCCTCCTACACCGCCAAGCTCGAAGAGCCGGTGTCCATCGACTACCGCGGCTACCGCGTCTACAAGAACGCATCGTCCGACGCAGGGACCCGCCGAGCTGTTCGCGCTCAATATCCTGGAAGGGTTCGATCTCAAGAAACTTGGCCACAATAGCGCGGCCTACATACACACCTCCGCGGAAGCCATCAAGCTGGCCATGGCGGATCGCGACAAGTATCTGGGCGATACGGATTTCATCAAGGTGCCGTGGGAAGGGCTGCTCTCGAAAGATTACGCCGCCGAACGGCGCCGCTTGATCAATCCGAAGAAGGCCTCGCGCGAACTGCGTCCCGGCGTGGCCGAGAAGTTCGCGCCAGGCATGGAAACGCTGGAACGTCCGCTCGACTACAAACTCGCCGGTGAGGGTGATCACGAAGGCGACACCAGCTACATCGCCGTGGTGGACAAAGATCGCAACGCCATCTCGTTCACGCCCAGCCTGCACACCGCCTTCGGAACCAAGGTGGTGATGGGCGAGTTGGGGTTTTCGTTCAACTGCCGCGGCGACTATTTCTCGCTCATGCCCGGACAAGCCAACGCGCTCGCGCCCGGTAAACGTCCGCGCAGCACACTGCAAAGCACCATGGTGTTGAAGGACGGCAAGCCCGTCATGCTGCTGGGCAGCCCGGGCGGCGACGATCAATGCATGCGCACCATGCAGACGTTTCTGAACGTGGTCGAGTTCGGCATGAACATACAGGAAGCCATCGAAGCGCCGCGCTGGTCCACGCGCGCGTTCCCGTCGTCACCCTTCCCGCACGTGATGCATCCGCTCGATCTGGGCGTCGAGGATCGCGTGCCCAAGGCGGTGCGCTCCCGGCTTCGCCGCTACGGGCATAAGCTGCGAGTCTCCTCGGCGTGGTCCAAGGGTTCGAACGGCGCCATCCTGCTGGACCCCCAGACCGGCGTTCTTCACGCGGGCGCCGATCCGCGCGTGGACGCCTACGCCCTGGCTTGGTAGAGCGTAAGCGTCAGTCGATCACCGCGCTGTTGGCGATGGTCTGGAATGCGGTCTGCTCCTGGTTCGTGCCGCCGCCAAAACGCTGAATCAAGAATACGCCGACCAGGTCTTTTTTCGGATCGATCCATCCGTACGTTCCGAACGCCCCGCCGTGGCCATAGCTGCCGGGCGACGTGAGCGTCAGCTCCGATCCCGGTCCTTGCGACACGGCCCAGCCCAGGCCGTAACTCGGCCGCAGGTCGCCGGTGTGCACGCTGGTCATGGCCTCGACCGACGCTTTCGACAGCAACCGGTAGCCCTTGTACGTGCCGCCGTTCAGCATCGTCTGATAGAGCACGGCCAGATCCGCAGCCGTCGAATACAATCCTCCCTCCGGCATCGAGTACTTCGCGCCCTTACGATAAATCCACGGATCGCCGGCCAGCGCTCCTATGCCTGCCGGCTTTAGATTGCCGCCTTCCAGTTTGTAGACCATGGCGATGCGCGGCTTCTTATCCTCGGGCGGGAAGATGAAGCTGTCCTTCATGCCGAGCGGCTGGAAGATGCGCGCTTCCAGGAACTTCTCGAAGGGCATGCCGGAGATCACTTCGATGATGCGTCCCAGCGTGGCCATGCCTGTATTGCTGTAGGACCACTTCTTGCCGGGATCGAATTCGAGCGGCTGCTGCGAGTATACGAGCACGGCATCGGCCAGCGTGCGGTCCATCTTGAACAGCAGTTCCTTCAAGCCTTCCGGCGGCCCGCCGCTCATGCCGGAGGTGTGCGTCAGAAGATCGCGGATAGTGATAGGGCGGGAAGGCCTCTTGAGAATGCGCGTCTTGTCGTCCGGTTTGCTGTCGATCATCCATTGCCCGCGAAACTCCGGCAAGTGCCTCTCGACCGGATCGTTCAAGCCGAGGCGGCCTTCTTCGAGCAAGATCATGATGCCGATGGCGGTGACCGGCTTGGTCATGGACATGATCTGAAAGATGGAGTCCGTGCGCATGGGGATTTTCTTTTCCAAATCCTGATATCCGGTGGCCTCCAGGCTGGCCACCGCGCCGTGATGCGCCACCAGCGTTACGGTGCCCGCCACACTGCCTCTTTCGACGAACTGCTTCATGCGGGCCGGAATCCTCGCCAACCGCTCCGGATCCATGCCCGACGGCGCAGCCGCCCAAACGCGCAGCGTCAACAGGGCCAAGGCTAAAATTGCTCTTCTCATAGGTGATTTACTCCCGTTTCAGGCCGAGTTTGCCGGCCAACTCCACGAGCAACCGGTCCACGTTTCGACGGCGCTCGGGTTCCGTACCTTTAAATTCGCTGTTCTCTCTCCTTAGGCGGTCCCTTTCTTGCGCGGGAAGGCCCAGTTTCACGGCTTCGTTCAAGGCCCACATCAGGAAGACGGCGCGCGGCCGCGCCAGGATGTCGTTGTTCGGCTGGTAGGGAATGGCGGCGGCGAATTCGCCCAACTGCCATCGGATCCACGCGAGATAGCGCTGGGCCGCGGCCTTGCGCTCGCTGGGCCATGCGCTCTGAGGGACGTTTACACGCTCGCCGGCGGGACGCATCACGAAGAAATCGCGCGAACCCGGCCGCGCATACCAATACGCGGTGCTGGAATAGTCGTTTGCCAGATCGTTCTGCTCTTGCCCGTGCTCGAACGTCACCAGGATGCGCTCGCGGAAGGCCATCGAATCGGCCACGTGGAAGCTGAAGACGGCGTTGCCCGCGAAGCACTCGAGCGGATCTTCCACGCCGCCCACCAGCACGCCGGAAACCGGAACGACGTTGCGCTCCCGGCGCCCCTTATCGGCCCCCACGGCGCTGATGAATTGGTGAAATCCCCAGCCGTCGTTGAAATACTCCTCGGTGCCGGTGCCGTGTATGGAAGGCGGCCAGGCGGCGTTGTCGACGAAGATCATGGGATCGCCTTCGCCCCACCACAGCGTGTGGCGATTGTAAACGTTGAAATTCATGCCCACGTAGCGGCCTTGCCCGTGCGCGTCGAGCACGCGGTAGTTGTATTCGCCGGTCGTGTTGCGATAGCCCAACTCGGTGGCCACGGTTTGCTCGCGCCGCCACTTGGCGTGGAAGTAGCCCATGTTATCGGCCAGTCCCGCCGTCCGATGAAACACCAGCTTGATACGAGCCACGATGGCACGGTCCGCGCTCTCGTTTACCAGGCTGATGGACGCCCGCTTGCCGAACGGCATCGAAAAGTAGCTGTACCAGCCGTCGCCGGTGAGGCCCATGGGCAGGCTCTTGAAGGGCGTGAGGTTGTAACTGTTGGCGAAGAAATCGC
Source organism: Terriglobales bacterium (assembly GCA_963745655.1). Taxonomy (GTDB): domain Bacteria; phylum Acidobacteriota; class Terriglobia; order Bryobacterales; family Bryobacteraceae; genus JAJFUV01. Next base: position 215,815 of record CAVUYK010000003.1, read on the forward strand.
CCACCGGAGTGTCGACGCTGTCACGCGGTTCGTCGTCCCAGTGCATCTTGAGCAGCGTGGAGCGCAGCATGGGCGCGTCGCAGGGATCGAGCTTCAAGCGAAACTCGTCGATGGTTGCCGCGCCCGCGATGCGCGCAATTTCGACGCGCTTGCCGGGTTCGACGCGCACCTCGCGCGCGATGGTCTCTTGCGTGGGCAGACCCGGCTTCGGGTCCGTGCCAGGATGGCTCCACACGCGGAGTACGCTCTTCCACGCCGCATCGGCTTTCGCGTCGAGCGGCAGTTCCAGCGATCGCACCCCGGTTCCCTTGGGGAACGTCTGATAGGTCACTTGATAGTAAACGCCATACGGGAATTCGGCCGGGCGCAGCGCGGTGGTCTGGATTTTGATGGATTTCGAGTAAGGGATGGGGAAATAGGAATAGTTGCTGCCGCCCATGGGCCCCACCAGCGGGCGCGTGAACGGATGGTGACGTCCGGAGAAGAACTCCTCGCACGGCATGTCCACTACCGGCGCCGGACTGCCATCGATGTAAATGCGCAGATGGCCTCCCGGACGCGCCGAATAAAAGCGCCGGATCACGCCGGGGCCTTCCAGGTCCGCGATGGTGTAGACGTCTCCCTTGCGCCAGGCGCCCACCAGCGCGTCGTTGTTGCCGCCGGCGCGATCGAAGCTCGACACCATGCGCGTGGGTAGGAAATCCAGCCGCGCGAGCGCTTCCAGGTCGATGAGATCGCCCGCCAGGCGGGTGAAATCGTAGGTCTCGCCGTGCGCCCCGCACAAGGCAGCCAGGGCCGCGCCTAGAATCAACCGAAAGAGCATGAATCCGAATAGTATGCAGCCGCTATTCGGATTGCAAGTCCCGGAAATACTCCCAGGTTCGTCGCAGGCCTTCTTCGAGCGGCACGCGGGGCTCCCAGCCGAGCAAGTCGCGCGCCTTCGAAATATCCGGGCGGCGGCGTTTCGGATCGTCCTCCGGAAGCGATTCGTGCCGGATCGGCAGATTACTGCCGGCCACCTTCTGCACGGCCTCGGCGAATTCCAGGATGGTCATCTCCGCCGGATTACCGAGGTTCACCGGAAAACGTTCTTCGGAGAACATCAGGCGGTGAAGACCATCCACCAGGTCGCTCACGTAGCAGAAACTGCGCGTCTGCCGGCCGTCGCCGTAAACGGTGAGCGGCGCGCCGTGCAGGGCCTGGTCGATGAAGGCGGGCACCACGCGCCCGTCGTCGAGTTGCATGCGCGGGCCGTAGGTATTGAAGATGCGCACGATGTTGGTGCGCACGCCGTGGACGCGGTGGTACGCCATGGTGAACGCCTCGGCGTAACGTTTGCTCTCGTCGTAGCAGGAGCGCACGCCTACCGGATTTACGTTGCCCCAATACGATTCCGTCTGCGGATGCACCAGCGGATCGCCGTAACACTCCGAGGTCGAGGCCAGCAGGAAGCGCGCGCCGTGCTGGCGAGCCAGGTCCAACATGTTGCGCGTGCCGGTGGAGCCTGCCTCGAGCGTTTCGATGGGATGCGCCAGGTAGTCCTTCGGACTTGCCAGGGAGGCCAGGTGCAGCACCGCGTCCACGCCCCTGTCGTGCTCGAAAGGTTCGGTCACGTCGTGCCGGATGAAGCGGAAGCGCGAGTTACTTTCGAGGTGGGCGAGGTTCCGCGTGGAACCCGTGATCAGATTATCGAGACCAATGACGTCATGCTTCTCCGCCAGCAACCGGTCCACTAAGTGAGAACCGATAAATCCAGCGGCGCCTGAAACCACAATTCGCACATTTCCCTCCGGCAGTTTCTCCTATTGTATCGGATACCGCCGGAGGGAAGTCCGCCGCCAGGCGAGTTACTAACCGGTCAGGAGCCGAAGCGTCCGCGCCCGCCGAAGCGTCGGGCCGCCGCCGGGTCCACCGCCGAACAGCCCATCTAACTGCCCGGGCAACTCATCGGCCTTGGCTTTCTGCTCCGGAGTCAGCATCGCGTAGAATTTCGCCATCGACTTGATGCGGATCGACGCTAACCTCCCAAGCAGATCTCCCTGCTTACTGGCGAGTAGCTGGATGGTGTTGTCGTCGGGGTTGTTCTTCACCGCGTCCCGGATAGCCTGGCGCTGGTCCTTGAGCTGTGGCGCGAGCGCCTGCACCTGGGTGCGCGCGTCCCCGACGATGGCCTGGGCCTGGGTCTTCTGGTCCGCGGTAAGGTTCAGGTAGCCGGCGACGAACACCAGCCCCCGGTGCGCGCGCTGGCCGGGCACGGCGCCGGCGTTGCGCCCCGCGCCCCCCGTGGCAGGCTGGGCGAGCAGCAGGCCCGCGGCCAGAGCGCCCACGGCCGTCAGTGTCATCCATCTCTTAGTCAACATTTTCATGCCTCCTACTGAGTTCAAACACCACCCGCGGCCGGAAGTTGCGGCGTCATATCCCCCTAACGCACTGGTTTGAGGATCTTCATGTCTCCGGGAAGCGTGAACAGGTTGTCGGGCAAGTCCTGGTTGATGATCACGCTGTCGGAATATATTTCGTAGATCTTTTCGCCGTCGCGGAAGCGTTGGATGGCGAATGGCCACTGCACCCCGCCACCCACGTCGCGGTACTTCGACAGCAGCGTGACTTCCTCGAAGCGCTCCCGCGTCTTGCTGTCGCGCCGGTAAAACTTCTGCCAGACGGGCAGCTTGGTGGATTGATGAAAGTACACCCTGGTCGTAAGGTTGTCGCCGTCCGTGATGTCGACGATTTCGACCGGCTGGTTGTCATGGACGTCGGAGCCCTGCGACTCGAAGGTCAGGCCGGGCTCGCCCAAGCGCATGCGCAGGATGTAAAGCACATTGCGGCGCGTGGTTTCGAGGTAGCGCGCCAAGACATCCGCGGCGATGGGACGCGCCCCGCGGAAGGTGATGTCATACCCTTTCCCATCGACGAACAGCACCCCGTACTCTTCCTTCTTGCCGAAGTTCTGGCGCTCGCGCACGCCGAAGAATCCGCGCTGCGGAGGTTCGGGCCGCGTCAGGTAGCGCGTGTAGATTTTGGCGCGCCCGAAGCCCGAGAGTTTTTCACGATAAAACGAGTAGGCGCGGCCGGCTTCGACGCGGTCGCGCATGGCCAGGAAATGCTCACCGCCCAGCGCGGCGAGCGCCTCGTCGACCACCTTCTTGCCGCGCTCCAAACGGGTTTCGCCGAAAAGAGCCAGCGCGGCGCAAAGCACGAATAGAAAGGCGCGATGGATCATGGCCGTTTGCTCACCTCGTCGGCCTGGAGGCCCGAGTTGATAGTCCACTGCTGGATGCTCACCTCGGCCGCCACTCGATCGCCCTGCCGGATGGTGATCTTGTACGGGAGGCGCACGCCGCCCACTTCCTTCCAATCGCCGAAGACCTCGTCCACCGTGCTCGTGGGACCGCTGGCCTGCACGCTCTGATAGGAAAGCTTCAGCGGCATACCGGTCTTCCCGTCCACGCTGACGAGCGCCAGGTTCCCCTGCTTATCGGAGATTTCGACCACGCCGTCGCCCGCCTCATTCACCGTGCGATCAGGGTCGCGGTCGCTGGTGAGCAGCGTAAACAAAGTGCGGAAGACCTGCCCCTGCGCCTGTTTCAATACCGGTCCGCCCAGCGGCATGCTGCCTTGCGGCGAGACCAGCCATCCGATGGTGCCGTCGAAGTACATGGCCATCTTTCCGAAGGGCAGCTCATTCTCCTGGCGCATATGCGAGGGGGTGACCCAGCGCGTAGTCTGCTTGGCTTTCATCTTGCCGCCGCCCCCGGCCGAGAACTCCACTTCGGCCGTCATGGTGTAATCCTTCACGGCGACGAGTTTCCCGGCTCCGCCCAGGGCCTGCTGCGCTTGGGCCAGCAGCTTGCGGCCGCGTGCGATGCTGGCAGCGTCGGCCTTGGCACGTTCCTGCTTGGGTTCGGGAATCTTCAGATCGATGGTGCTCACCGGGAGGCCCAGGTCGGCGAGCGGCTTGCCAAAGTCGGACGGCTTGCCCACGGCGACGATGGTGAACTCTTGCGGCTTCAAATACTCCTGGGCCACGCGCAGCACGTCTTGTTTCGTGACCGCCGCAATGGCTTTCTGATACTGGAAGATGAAATCTTTCGGGTAGCCGTAATACTCGTAGCGAATCATGCGCGACAAGGTCTTGTAAGGCGTGTCGAAGTTGAAGACGAAACTGTTGAGGGTGGTCTGCTTGGCCGTTTCGAGTTCCGCGTCGGCCACCGGTTCGGCGCGCATCTTGCCGATCTGCTGGCGCACGGCCTGTATGGCGTCGACAGTCGAAAGCGATTTCGTGCTGCCACTGACCACGAACGTGCCGGGATGCGTGAAGTTCGCCGACCAGCTTGCGCCGATGCTGTACGCGTAGCCCAGTTCGGTGCGGATCTTCTTCACCAGGCGGCTCGAGAAACTCCCGCCCAGAATGTAGGACATGACTTCCAGCGCGGGATAGTCTTTATCGTCGAACCGGCCGCCGAGCTGGCCGAGCTTGAAGAAAGTCTGCGTGACGTCATCCTTGACGGCCAGGAACGTGCCGGGCCGCGGCCGCTTGCGCACTTCCGGGAACGGCGGCACCGCGGGCTCCTCGGCGGTCCAGCCGGAAAACAGCTTTTCGAGTTGAGCTTTCATCTGGCTGGTCGAAAAGTCGCCGTAGACGGCCAGCATGGTGTTCTTGGGAAAGAAGTATCGTTTGTGAAACGCGACCAGGTCGGCGCGCTGCACGTTGTTGACGTGCTCGTATTCGAGCCGCGCACCGTAGGGTGTATCCCGGCCGTAGATCAGTTCGTCGAACTCGCGCGAGACGATTTCGGGCGCGTTGTCGTTGCGCCGGGCGATGGATCCGCGCAGGTAGGTTTTGGCCAAGTCGAGCTTGTCCTGCCGAAATTCCGGAGCCGCCATCAAGTCGCGGAACATCTTCATGACGTCGCCGGTGTTCTCCTTCAAGCAGAAGAACGACACTTGCGCGCTGGTTTCGCCGATCTGGCTTTCCACCGAGGCCGCCACGTTTTCCAATCGTTCGTCGATCTGATCGCCGGTCAATTCCTTGGTGCCGCCGGTGCGCAGAACCGTCCCGGTGAGTTCCGCCAGTCCCACCTTGTCGGAGGGATCCAGCAGATTGCCCGTGCGCACCAGCGCCATGCCGTTGACCATCGGCAGTTCGTGGTTCTCGAGCAGATACACCTTCATTCCGTTGGGCAAGGTGAACGATGCGACGTCGGGAATCTTTACCTGAGCCAGAGGCGCGTACCTCAAGTCGCGGTAGCTGGTTGCGGCAGCGGGAGCGGGCGGCGCGCGGCGCGCGGTGGCGGACTTCTTCGCGGCCGGCGAAGGACCTGGGATAGGAATGGTCTCAACCTGTGCGGCCAGCGTCGCGGCGGCGAGAAGCGGGAAGAGAAATCTCAGTTTCATTTCGCACCTCCTGGGGACGCCGGCTTCGGCGCGACGGTGTAGGCCACCGTGCGGTTGGCTTTGCCGAAATACTCCCGCGCCACGCGTTGCACGTCCGCGGCGGTCACCTTGTTGAGATCGTCGATGGCCGTAAACAGCTTTCGCCAATTGCCATAGAAAACGTGATACATGGCCAGTTGCATGGCCATGCCGGGGTTGTTGTCGAGTTGGCGGATCACCCCGGCGCGCAGTTTCGTCTTAGCGCGCTCGAGCGCCTCCGCGTCCACCGGTTCTTTCGCCAGTTTGTCGAGAATGGCGTAGGCCGCTCTCTCGTTTTCTTCCACCGAATGCCCCACCGTCGGCACCGCATACAGCATGAACAGGTTGGGATATTTCGAGCCGGGCGTATTGGCGACCGCGCCCGCGGCCAGGCTGATCTTTTTGTCCCGCACCAGGTCCTTGTAGAGCAGGCCCGTGCGGCCGCTGGCGAGAATCGTGGAGAAGATGTCCAGCACCGGATCGTCGGCGTGACGCGCGTTGGGCCGCTTGTAGCCCATCAGCACGATGGGCTGGCTGGGCGATTCGATTTCCAGCCTCTTTTCGCCTTCCTGCTTGGGCTCGACGGTGCGAATCCGGGGAGGCATGGGGCGCGGCACCAGCGGGCCAAAATACTTCTCCGCCATCCGCCGCATTTCTTTCGGGTCGACGTCGCCGGCGATGGCCACGGTCATGTTGCCGGGCACGTAATAGGTTTGGAAGAACTCCCTGGCGTCGGTGGCGCGCAGGTTCTCGATGTCGCTGGCCCACCCGGCGATGAAGTTCTGATACGGATTCGCGGAAAACGCCGTGGCCACGAAGGTCTCCTGCAGCTTGCCCTGCGGGCTGGATTCGATGCGCATACGGCGCTCTTCGCGCACCACGTCGCGCTCTTTATAGAATTCCCGGAACACCACGTGGCGCAGCCAATCCGACTGCATCAGAAACCACAGCTCGGCGCGATTGGCCGGCAGGCTGTAATGGAACATCGTGAAGTCGACGCTGGTGCCGGCATTGAAGCCGACGCCGCCGTTTTCTTCAATCACCCTGGGGTAGGCGTTCTGGTCGACGTAAGCGTTGGCTTTATCGATGGCCACCTTCACCTGCGCTTGCATCCGCTCGATGGCGTTCGGGTCCGCGCGGAAGCCCTTGTTGCGCTCGGCTTCCAGTTGGTCGTAGAGCGTCTCGATTTCGTCCAACGCGACGCGCTCCAGTTCGTAGTTCTTGCTGCCGACGCTGGGCGTGCCCTTGCCGATCATGTGCTCGAACATGTGCGCGAGGCCGGTGCGGCCTTTGGGATCATTCACGGCGCCCGCGTCCACGTGCAGGTGGAAGGAGGTTACGGGAGCCGCGTGCCGCTCCAAAACGATGAAGTGCATGCCATTGGCGAGCGTAAATTCGGTAATCCGCTTTTCGAACTCGGCCAGGCTCTGCGCCGCCAATACCGCTGGCATCAGCAGCAGCGCAAGACTCAAGCGCTTTATTGTCATGAGATTAGCTCTCTGTCAGTGGGGTTGATCGTACAGTCTCTATTTTAACCTTACTTTCCGCCCACCCACGTGGTCGACTCCTGTAGAATGGGGAATTATCCGTATGCCGAGCATCCGATTCTCCGTCGCCCTACTCGCGGTCGCCTCTCTGCCGTTTCTGGTTGGCTGCAAGAAGTCTCCGCCCGCCAACGTGGCCGCCACCGTCAACAACCGGCCCATCACTTACGCAGACCTCGACCGGCAGTATCAATCGCAGTTCGCTGCCCCGGCCACCGGGGAAAGTTCGGACCAGATCAGCATCCAGAAACTCGAAGTGCTGCGGAGCTTGATCGACAACGAGATCATGCTGCAGCGCGCCGAAAAGCAGGGGCTGATGGCCACCGACGCCGACGTCGAGGCGAAGTTCAACGAGGTGAAGGCGCCCTACACGCAGGAAGAGTTCCAACGGCAGCTCGACGCGCGGAAGATGACCACGCAGGATCTCAAGAGCCAGTTCCGGCGCGACCTGAGCGTCGCCAAACTGTTCAACAAGGAGATCACCTCGCGCATCACCATCACCGACAAGGACGTCACCGAGTTCTACAACACCAACAAGGCCAGCTTCAACCTGGCCGAGCCGCAGATCCACATGGCCCGCATCCTGGTGACGCCGCGTCCGGATCCGAACGTTCGCAACCTCAAGAACGATAAGGCGCAGACCGAGGAGCAGGCGCGCAAGAAGATTGCCATGCTGGACGCCCGCATCCGGCAGGGTGAGGATTTCGCCATGCTGGCGCAGAACTACTCGGAGGATCCCAACAGCTCGCCCAACGGCGGCGACTACGGCTTCGTCCCCGAATCCGCTCTGGAAAAGGCCAACGTCGAACTGCGCAAACTGGTGATGGAACTGCAACCCGGGCAGACCTCAAAAATCATCCACACGCAGGAAGGCTACCAGATCTTGAAGGTTATCTCGAAAGAGCCCGCCGGCCAGAGAGAGTTGAACGATCCGCGGGTCCAGCAGACCATCCGCGAGACGCTGCTCAATCGCAAGGACCAATTGCTCAAGGCCGCCTATTTCGAAGTCGCCCGCAACGAAGCCAAGGTGGTGAACTACTTCGCCATGGGGATTGCGGCAAACTCCGCGAAAAAGTAAGCCGGAACACTGGGCGTCCGCCCTGGCTGCACGCTGGAATAGTGCGGTTATTCATGCCCGACTGGAAGACGCTGCTCAAGATCGGCTCGCCGGCGCTTACCGAATCCGCCGTCTGGGAGAGAGTGGGCGGCGACCCCATGCCGCTGCTGGAGACCCTTGAGGGCCGGGACCGTCTCTCGGCCATTTACAGTGAATATGCCGGCGTAGCCCGACGCTGGAATCTCCCCATTCTGTTGTTCGCGCCCACCTGGCGCGCCAACCAGGAACGCTCGAGGCCCGGCGCCAACGCGGAGGCGCTCAATTTTGTGCGGCGCTTCCCGGGCTGCGTGGGCGCGCTCATGGGCCCTCGCGGCGACTGCTACTCTCCGTCCGCCGCCCTGACGCGCGAAGACGCCCGCGCCTTTCATCAATGGCAAGCCGGAGAACTCGCAACAGCCGATTTCGTTCTGGTTTCGACCATGCCATCGGTGAGCGAGGCGCTCGGAATCGTGGATGTCCTGCCGGTTCCGTGTTTCGTGGGTTTCGTGATCACGAAGCGCGGCCGGCTGCTCGACGGGACGCCCTTGCGGGACGCCATCGCGCGAATCGATGATGCGGCGCTGGCTGCGCCGCTGGGCTACTGGATCAACTGCGTCCATCCCCAATCGGTCATCGAGGGGCTGGCCGCGGTGGGTGACCATGTGGCGCTGGAGCGTGTGTTGGGGGTGCAAGCTAACACCTCCCGCCTCGATCCGCGAACGTTTTCCACGGCGGCCGATTTTTCTGCTGAGCCCGCGGCCAGCTTTGCCGCGGGGCTGGCGGAGGTTCACCGCCGCTTCTCCATACCCATTCTGGGAGGCTGCTGCGGCAGTCGGGCAGAGCACTTGGAAGCGCTCGCCAGGAGCCTCTCAAGCCTATAGTCTCCGCGGACGGCAATACTCGCTGAGGCTTCGGGTTACAGCAGAGGGTGTGGTTCGGAAACCTACTCTTGCGCGGGCATCTGCTGTTCGGATTCGTGCCAGGCGCTGATCTTCAAGCGCCGGCATACCCAGCAGAGCCCTTCGGCGGAGATGGGGGCCACCTCGGCGCCGCACACGGTACATTTGCGCAACGGCAACCGGTCGGTTTTCAGGCTACGTTTAGCTTGCTCCAGAATCTCCGCGGGAATCACGGGATCGGGAGGCGGAATGATCTTGCGCTTGACGTATCCCACAACTCCACTATAGACCAAGGCCGGGGGTTGTGCGCAAGTAACCAAAGTACTATGCGGCCCGATCAAGGCTGATCACGTGGCCCGCATCCAGGCTGCAGGAGCAACGCTGGCATTTCTGCCCCGACTTGACGCGCAGAGACCGCCCGGTCGAAACCACGTCGGCTTCAACGGTGTGCGTGCAGATTGGGCAATAGACAAAGCCTTTGGAGATGACCGCCGGCTTGAGGGTGGGTATTCTGGTTATCATCGTTTTCCCCTTCCACACCACAATGGACGCAAGTAGAGTGCCCCAAGATTTCAAATAATCGCAAAGAATCCGTGAAAAACTTTGAGGGCCCGGCAATCAATCGCCGGCGGCGGGTGCCTCGGCGGTTGACGGGCGCCGCCGCGCCAGCCACTCCCGGGCATCTTCCACCAGCGAATAGCCCACCGGCACGACCAGCAAAGTGAGGATCAGGCAAAGGGTTTGACCGCCGATGATGGTGACGGCAATGGCCGAACGCTGCGAGGCGCCGGCGCCGATGCCGATGGCGGTAGGGATCAGACCGGCGATAATGGCGAACGTTGTCATCAAGATGGGGCGCAGGCGGACGCGGTTGGCTTCGAGGATGACTTCGTGCAACGGCCGCCCCAGGGCGCGCAGGCGGTTCATGTAGTCGATCTGCAAGATGCCGTTCTTCTTCACGATGCCGAGCAGCAGCAGGATGCCGAGGGCGCTGAAAAGGTTCAGGCTGCGGCCGGTCACCACCAGGGAAAACAGGGCGAAGGGGATGGACAGGGGAAGGGTGAGCAGGATAATGAACGGGTGCACCAGGCTTTCGAACTGCGCCGCCAGAACCATGTACATGAAGATGGAGGCCAAGCCGATAGCCATGATCATGTTGGTGGTGGTCTCTTCCAGAATCTTCACCTGGCCGGAGAAGCGCATCTGGTAGCCACTGGGCAGACCAATGCCGTCGATGATGGCCTGCGTATCGGCGGCCGCTGCGCCCAGCGAGTGGCCCGGCGCGACATTGGCGTAGATGCCCACGGCGAACTGGCGGTTGAAGCGGTCGATGCGGCTGGGGCCGAGTCCGCGCTCGATCTTGGCGATCGAATCCAGGCGTATGAGCCCGAGGCGCGCCGAGGGAACCAGTAACCGGCTCAGCGCGGCGGGATTATCCCGCTGGCTGGGCATGAGCCGCATGGTGACGGGGTACTGCTCCGAGCCTTCCTTATAGGTTGAGATTTCGTCTTCGCCGGACATCAGCAGGCGGACCGCGCCGGAGATGTCGGTGACGCGCACGCCCAGGTCGCTGGCCAACTGGCGGTCGATATTCACCTGCAACTCGGGGTTGTTGAGGTTGAGATTCACCTTAGCGTCGGAAATGGATGGCGTGGCCTGCATCTGCCGCATGACTTTCTTGGCGATTTCGACCAGCGTGGTCATATCGGGGCCCAGCAGCATGGCGCGGACGGGAGCGAAGGTGTCGCGGCCGCCCAGTGTGTTGGGGAAAGAAACGCGCGGCCTGGTATAGGAATAGTCGCGCAGCACCTGGCGCACATGCTGGCCCATGGCGGCAATGTCTTCGCGTTCGCCTTGCGGGGCTAGCAGGATGGTGGCCTGCGCCATGGTCACACGCTCCAAAAACCCCTGTGTCTGCGGGATCACGGCTATGACGCCCGGAATCTTTTCGAGCCTCCGGGCGATTTCCATGGTGACTTTCTCGGTGCCGGCCAGGGACGTGCCCTCGGGCATTTCCAGGCTGGCGGAGAGTTCGCTCTGGTCGTCCTGCGGCATCCAGTCGCGTCCGATGTAGCGGTTCACCACGAACGTGGAGGCGAAGGTCGCCGCGCAAACCAGCATGATCACCCAGCGGTGGCGCAGGCTCCAATCGAGCGTCCGCATATAGAACGGATCGAAGACGGTTCCTTCATGGTGCTTCTGCGGCGTGCCGTCGCGGTTCAGCCGCCGCTTCAGCAGGCGCGAACTGAGCGACGGCGTCAGCGTGAACGCCACCAGCATGGAGACCATGATGGACATGGCCATGGTCCAGCCGAACTGGTTCAGGTAGCGCTTGGCGTAGCCCGACATGAAGGCGATAGGCACAAAGATGATCACCAGCGAAAGCGTGGTGGCCATGACGGCCAGCGCGATTTCCTTGGTGGCGCCCACGGCGGCTTCCATGGGCGGCAGGCCCTTTTCTTCTATCCAGCGGTGTATGTTTTCAAGGACAATAATGGCGTCGTCGATGACAATGCCCACGGCCAGCGTCAACCCCAGCAGCGTCATCGAGTTCAGCGTGAAGTCCATGATCCGCATGATGGTGAACGTGGTGATGATGGAGGTGGGGATGGCGATGGAGCTGATCAGCACGGTGCGCCAATCGCGAATGAAGATGAAGACGATGACGGAGGCCAGCAGGCTGCCCAGCAGCAAGTGCTCTTCCAGAGCGGCGACCGAACTCTTAATGTAGGTGGCTTGCTCCTTGATGAGATCGATTGACGCGCCCGGCGGGAGCTGCTGCTTGAGGCTGGGTAAACGCCGCCGCACCTCCTCCACCACGTTGACGGTGTTGGTGCCCGTCTGGCGGCGCACGTCGAGAATGACGGCGGGCGTGTTCTTGTAATAGGCGAAGCTGCGCTTCTCCTTCATACCGTCCTCGGCGTGGCCGATGTCGCGTATGCGGATGGGCGAGCCGCCGGCGTTCTTCACGATGATGTCGTTGAACTGGGAGACGGCTTCGATGCGTCCCAGCGTGCGGACGCCGACTTCGACCGGACCCCGCACGATGCGGCCGCCGGGTGCCTCGACGTTCTCGTTTTCCAGCGCGCTCCGAACGTCCTGCGCCGTGAGTTGATAACCGTTGAGCTTGTCCAGATCCATGAAGACGTTGATCTGGCGATAGCTGCCGCCGCTGATGTCGACCCCCGCCACCCCGTCCACGGTCTCCAGCGCGCGCCGCACCTGTTTGTCGGCGATCTCGGTCAACTCGCGCACGCCGCGCGTGCCGCTGACGGCGAGGGTGATCACGGGATCGCTATCCGGGTCGGCCTTGGCCACCGTGGGCGGCAGCACGTTGGGAGGCAGGCTGCGCATGGCGCCGCTGACTTTCTCGCGCACGTCTTCGGAGGCCTCGCCGATATTACGTTCGAGCACGAACGTGACGATGATGGAGGCTGAACCCTCGGCCACCATGGCGCGCATCTCGTCGATGCCGCTCACCGAGGCGATGGCCTCTTCCAGCGGCATGACCACCTGCGAGTTGACCTCTTCCGGACTCGCGCCGGGCAGCTTCACCCGAACATAGACCGTAGCGGGATCGCTGCGGGGAAACAGGTCCACCCCCAAGTCGACGAAGCTGAACACGCCCATGACCACCAGGAACATGATCAGCATGAAGGCGAACACCGGCCGTTGGACACAGATTTCAGAAAGACGCACGAAGAGACACTCCGACTTTAGTAAAGATGATTCTATCGCGCGGAGAGGTTACCCTGAAAGGTAATGAAGATCGCGTTTCTTTTTCCTGGCCAAGGTTCCCAGTATGCGGGGATGGGTAAGAGTCTAGCCGAAGCATTCCCCATTGCCCGGCGGGTGTTCGAGGAAGCCGACCAGGCGCTCGGATTCCCGCTCTCCAGGTTGTGCTTCGAAGGGCCTGAGGAAGATTTGAGACGCACCGAGAACACGCAGCCGGCGCTGGTGGCCGTATCTGTCGCGGCTTTCCGCGTGCTCGAAGAGAGCGGACGCCAGCCGGACTACGTGGCCGGCCACAGTCTGGGCGAGTACTCCGCCTTGGTGGCGGCCGGGGCGCTGGATTTCTCCGACGCCTTGCGCCTGGTGCGCCAGCGCGGCCGATTCATGCAGGAAGCCGTGCCCGCCGGCGTGGGCGCCATGGCCGCGTTGCTGAAGTTGCCGCCCGAAGCGCTCGCAAAGATCCTGGATGAGGCCGCGCAAGGCGAAGTGCTCTCCGCGGCGAACCTCAATTCTCCGGACCAGATCGTGATCGCCGGGCACCGGGGCGCGGTGGAACGCGCCATGGAACTGGCCAAAGCCGCGGGCGCCAGGCGCGCCGTGCTGCTTCCGGTGAGCGCGCCTTTCCACTGCGCGTTGATGAAGCCCGCGCAGCAGCGCATGGGCGTCGCGTTGGACGCCGCCGCGTTCGCGGACCTGCGCTATCCGCTGGTGAACAATTGGCAAGCGCGCGAGATTCGCTCGGGCGCCGAAGCGCGGCAGGGACTCTTCGAGCAGATTCCGAACCCCGTGCGGTGGCTCGACACCATTCGCTATCTGGCCGCGCGGGACGTCGGGAAGTTTGTTGAGGTGGGCGCGGGAAGCGTGCTCACCGGATTGCTCCGCAACATCGATGCGAGCTTGCAGGGCGCCAAGTTCGGCGAGGCGGCGGATCTGGAGAAACTCGATGCTTAAACTCTTCGTATATTTTCTGTTTCTCGCGGCGGCGCTGGCCGCGGACACACCCAGCGCACTCTCGAGGAATGCTCGCGGTTGGAGAAACATCCTGCCGCCGGTGTCCTTCAAAGGATGGGTGCGCGTGCCCGTCCCGGCGGACAAGTCTCTTTCCGAGGTATCGCAGTGGAAGGTGGACCGCACCCGGGGTGTGCTTATCTGCGAGGGAACCGGCGGCCACGAATTCCTGCGTTACACGCGCGTGGTCCGCAACGCCATCTTCCACGTCGAATGGAAATACACGCTGGCCGAAGGACGCAAGAACTACAATAGCGGCATCTACATTCGTAACAGCGCCGACGGGCGCATCTGGCATCAAGCGCAGATCGGCAGTTCGAGCGGCGGGTACCTGTTCGGCGACACGCTCATCCACGGCATTCGCATGCGCATCAATTTGATGGAGCAATTGACCGAGCAGCGCGTGAAGCCGGCTGGAGAATGGAATGTGAGCGAGTTGAGCGCCGATGGCCCCCGCATCAGCTTCTGGGTGAACGGCGCCGTGACCAGCGTCTACAACAATTGCGAAGTACCCAGCGGGTTCGTGGGCCTGGAAGCCGAAGGCTACCGCATCGAATTCCGCAATCTGAAGCTGAAGCTGCTACCGTAGCCCGGCAGGCGTTCGCGCGGGATACTTCACGCCGAAGCCTTTCACCGAATGCCAGATGGCGCGGTTCAGCGTGTCCTCCGGCGCGGCGTCCGGTTCGTCGAAATCCATCGCGAGCGACGTCCGGGCCAGTTCGCGCTCCGGCCCCTTCAGTCCGCCAGCGGCGGGTTCATTTCGTCCAGCGGAATCCGGTTGGGCAGCGCCGTGTAGGGGGAGAAATCCGGCTCGGCGGTGAAGGCCGAGAACATGGGCTCCGCGGCCAGGTCGAACTGATTGGTCGGCGGCAGGCCCAGGATCTGTTCGATGGTGCGGTACATGTTGATGGTGGTGTAGAAGGTGCTGTCCACCGCGTCGCGCCGCGCCCAGGGGCTGATGACCAAGCCCACCGTGCGGTGGCCGTCCACGTGGTCCAGGCCGTTCTGCGCGTCGTCTTCGGTGACGAAGATGGCCGATTCCTTCCAGTAGCGGCTGCGCGAGATGGCCTCGACGATGCGCCCCAGCGCCAGGTCGTTGTCGGCCACCATGGCGCGCGGCGTCGGGTAGCCCGGCGCGGTGCCGTTGGTGTGGTCGGCCGGCAGCAGCAGACGATCAAGCCGCGGCAGGTTGCCGTTCTTCTCGAACTCGCGAAAATCGCGCAGGAAAATGTCCGCGCGCCACTGGTCCGTGATCTTCGTCCCGAAGGCCGGGTAGCGCGGCGAGAAGATGTCGCGTAGCCCGAGGACCACGGGCTGGCGGCGATGCTCACCTTGCGCGCCGCTCTTCCAGTCGTTGTAAATGTCGGTCCAGGTGGCCGACGGCGGTCGTATGGCATTTTGCCCGCGCTCACCGTAGGAGCGCACGCAGGAGCCCGTGCGCCCGCGCTGTCCCACAGAAAATCGTTGGGCGCGAACAGCATCGGGTTCGCATCGTTGCGCCCGTTGCCGTACTTGTGCAGCCAGTCGCTGGCGTAGCCCTGCGTGCACCAGCGGTGGCCCAGGGCGGACTGATCGCCGGGCGCGTAGAAGTTGTCCAGCAGAACGTACTTCTCGGCCAGCGCGTGGTGGTTGGGCGTCACGTCGCGCCCGAACTGCACCAGGCGACGCGTCGCCGTTGCCTTGCGGCAGGTCGCCGAACACCTGGTCGTAGGTGCGGTTCTCCTTGATGATGTAGAACACGTGGCGGATGGGCGACGCCTCGCCGGGGCCTGGCGGAACCGGGTGGCGCGCATCGGCGGGCCGGATGGTCGGCGGCTGCTGCGCGCGGTTGTTGGCCATCACCTGGCCGGTGCAGGCTGCGCGCTGCTCGCCGCCCGGCGAGATCGACCACACGACACCACGCCGACGCGGTCGCGATAGCTGCGGCCTTGGCGCTCCGCCGCGAGCGGGGCGATCGAACCGAACCCGTAGCCGCTGGCGACGTAAAGCCGCTTCCCGCTCGCCTCCAGCGCCACCGCGGTGGGATACCACCCGGTCGGAATGAAGCCGCGCACCGGTGACGCCGGAGCGCACGAGATCCACCACGGCCACCGCGTTGTTGGCGGCGTTGGCCACGTATAGCGTCTGCCGTCGCGGCACACCGCCAGCGCGTTGGGCGAGCTTCCGATCGGCGCTTTCTCGCCACAGCCGCACGTTGAGCGTGGCCGCCACGCGGTCGGAAGCCGTGTCGATCACCGAGACCGTGTCGCTGTTGGCGTTGGCCACGTACAGCCGGTCGCCGCGCGGGCTCAGCGCCAGCCGCTCGGATGCAGCCCGACGTCGATGTGCCGCGCCACGGCCCGCGTCTTCGTGTCGACCACCGACACCGTTCCGGTCGACGGAATGCCGGTGCGCGGGTCGAGCACCACCGGAAACGCGCCGTCGGTGATGTCGCCCGGCGCGGCGCGGCGGCCGCCCCAGTTGCTCACGTAAACCTTCCTGCCGTCCGGCGCGAGCGCGACCGTGTACGGATAAGACGCCACCGGGATCTGTCGCGCGCCGGCTCTCCGTATCGATCGACGGCGAGAGCGTGCTTCAGATTCAACGCCACGTACAGCGTTCCGCCGTCGGGGCTCAGCGCCAGGCCGCTGGGCGCCGCCCGGAATCGCAATCGCGGCGTCTTGCGGAAACCCGCCGGCGCCGCGACGCAGGATTTTGACGTCGTTATCCGGGCCGCCGCCGACGTAGATGCTGTCGCCGGAGGTCGAAAAGCGACGCCACGAAGCTGTTTCCGAGCGGGACCGTTTCGACAGTGGCGGTGCGCGACGGTGTCGATCAGATGCAGGCGCGCGGCGCGAAGTTGCTGCCCGTCATGACGGCCAGCCGCTTGCCGTCGCGGCTCGGCACCATGCCCAGCGGCCGGTCGTTCACCTCCACCTGCACGCCGGCGGGGGTGAGGCGCTGCCCGGTGGGAATCAGGATGCTGCCGTCGGGTTGCACGCCGACGCGGGCGGAGGTCCACACGCCGAAACACACCACAGCCACCGCCGCCGCGGCGCCTGCCGCCACTCCCGGCGCGCGCATGATCTATGACTTCTTCAATACTTCGATCGCGGCGCGGCAGAAGGCCGGCAGATCGTCGGGTTTGCGCGAGGTGACCAGGTTCTTGTCCACCACCACTTCGGCGTCGACATAGGTGGCGCCGGCGTTGATGACGTCGTCCTTGATGGCGAAAAAGCAGGTGGCGCGGCGGCCCTTCAACATCCCCATGGCCGAGCAGAGCACCCAGGCACCGTGACAGATGGATGCCACCAGCTTGCCTTGCGCGTCCATGTCTTTGACGAACTGAGTCGCCGCGCTGTAGCGGCGGATCATGTCCGGCGCGAAGCCCCCGGGAACCACCACACCGTCGAAATCCGACGCCTTCGCGTCATCGTAGGAAGCGTTCGCCACCACCGGATAGCCCAGCTTGCTGGTATAGGTCTCGCCCGCCTTCGCCGCCAGCACCACCACCTCGGCGCCGGCTTCCCTTAAGCGGTAGAGCGGATACCAGACTTCCATTTCCTGGTACATGTTGTCGGCCAGGATCGCGACTTTCTTGCCACTGAGTTCCATACCCTCATTGTACAGGGCACCGGGTCAGGGCACCGGCGTCCGCCTATACTCCCAGGTGCCTGGCGGCGAAGGGCAGGCCGCGCACGCCGTAGAAGCTGTGTTCGCCGGAGAAGACCTCCTGTTCGGTTTTGTCGGCCGCGCCGAATACTTCGTACACTTTCTTGATGCGCTCGAAACTCTCGCGGCTGGCCGCGATGGGGAAGATGTTGTCGTGATCCCCGGACTCCACAAACAGCGGGCGCGGCGCGATGAGGCCCGCCACATCGTAGGACTCGGCCCAATGCAGGATGCCGGGCACGTAGTTATCGATGCAGTGCGAAAGGCTCATAATGCTCGCGCGGAACGTATTCACATAGCCGCTGACGTAGGCGACCTGGATGCGCGGCTCCACCGCCGCGCTGAACATCGTGCAGGTGCCGCCGCCGCTGATGCCCATGCAGCCGATGCGCTTCGCGTCCAGCTCCTTGCGCGTCTCGATCCAATCGATGGTGCGCACCACGTCGTAGGCGCGCCAGCCGATCATGGTTTCGCCCAGAAGCAGCGCCGCGCCCGCCGATGGCTGGCACGACGATACCCCCAGTCCTTTCTTCTTGGCGATGGGGTCGCGGCGGCAGCCGAATCCCAGCGGCTCGATGGCCACCGCGGCCATGCCGTGTTCGACGGCTTGTAGGGCGAAGTCGTGCTGGTAGCCGGCCTTGTCGGTGCGCGGCTGGCCTTTGTCGTCAATGCCCACGATGTCGTCCACGCCGCGGCCGTGGCCCGGCACGGCGATCATGGCCGGGTAGGGAGGCTGACGCGTTCTTGGGCGTAAGCAGATAGCCCAGCAGCGTGAGACCGGGGCGGCTTTCGAAGACGAACTTCTCGCGGCGGTAGGTGGGGAACTCACGAACCTCCAGCGTCACCCCGCGCGGCGCCGCGGCGGCCTTCGGAAATCCGCCCAGCAATTCGATCAATTTGGCGCGCAGGCCCTTCTGCCAGGCCATGGCTTCCTTGCGGGACTTCGCGCGGAACGTCATGCGCAGCGGCGCGGATTCGTACCGCTTCAGGCTCCAGGCCACCGGGTCAAAAGAGTTGAGATCTACTTTATCCTCATATCCGTCCAGGGCGCCGGTGTACACCGCGCCCGGCTGCGGCTCGGCGCGCACAACGCCGGCCGCCGCCAACATCGCCAATTCCCGTCTCGACAGTTTTGAATGCATGGGGGGGCCTCCTCAAACGCGCGCGGCCATCGAAATTACGATCATCGCTACAATCATGATGCCGGTCCCGGCGGCCAGATATCCCAGGGCGCGGGAGCCGGCACCCTTCCATTCGCCGGTGATCAGGCCCCAGACGTTGGCCACCAGGACCATCACGGTCATCAGGATCGGCCAGCCAAGCACGGGACCGAGTTCGCCCAGCGCGGTGGCGCCCAGCCCATACAGGAAGAAGCCACCCAGCCAGAGCACGCCCATGGCCACCGAGTACACGAAATTGAGGACGTTGGCCGAGGGCTGGGTCCCGCCCCACGAGCGGTTCTTCATCAGCAGGTAGATGCAATAGGCGGCGTTGACCAGGAATCCAGCGCTGGTGGCCACGGCGAAAATGGCTATGGTAGCGTTGCCGGGGCCCGCGCCGCGCCGCGCCGCTTCGGCGGAAATCGGATCGCCGAACGCGTAGCTGAAATTCATCATCGAAGACATCACCCCGCTGGCAATGCAGATGAACAGGCCAGTCATGAATTTCTTGCCTTTGCCCGCGCCTTGGGTCACGGTGGCATCTTTGAGCGATCCGGCGCGCGCGCACAAAGCCACGCCGACGATCACAATGGCCAACCCGGTCATCACCAACGCGCCTTTCGGCGTGCCCATCTGTTCCGGATGCAGCACCAGCATGGGGACCAGCGTGCCCACGGCGGCGACCAGGGAAATGATGATGGCGAAAGCCAGGGCGATACCCAGGTACACCATGCCCAATCCAAAGAAGACCGCCCCCACGCCCCAGCCCATACCGAACAGCGCCGTGCGCCACAGCACGTTAGCCGGGACGGCTGCATATACGCCACACGGGTCGGGTATCAGCGCGGCTACCAGCAGCCACGGGCACACGACCATGCCGGCGATGGAGTAGAACAGCCAGTTCTTCTCCCACGACCAACCTTTTACATACTTCTGCGGCACGCCGAAGCTACCCTGCATGGCGCCGCCGGCCAGGACCAACAGAATTCCGGTTAATACATTGCTCATGGAGCGTCTCCCTTGGGAAGTCGAGAAGTTGCAAGGATATCAGAAATGATGCCACCACGCGCCCCAGTGGACGGATGGCAGCCGCTTCCCCCTGAAACTCCCGACGCGAATCCTTCTACACTGTTGGTTTGTTTTTCAATTGCAGCCGCGGAGGTATGACATGAACCGACGCAATTTCTTGAAGGCCGCCGGAAGCGTGGCCGCCGCCGTGCCGGAAGCCCACGGGGGCGGATCCTCATCGCAAGCCGGGACCATCGATTTCCGGTACTCTCCACTGAACGTGCAGACGGCCTA
This sequence comes from Terriglobales bacterium, assembly GCA_963745655.1. Taxonomy (GTDB): domain Bacteria; phylum Acidobacteriota; class Terriglobia; order Bryobacterales; family Bryobacteraceae; genus JAJFUV01. Next base: position 235,622 of record CAVUYK010000003.1, read on the forward strand.
CTGCTTTCCCGACGATCATTCCAAGAGTCTCGTCGGAGACCGCGGCGAGCTGCGCTACGGCCATGCGCCTCGCACCAGGCCGCTCGGCTACTTCACGGAAGTGGTGGAGTTCGGCTTGCTCGGCATGGAGTCGAATCGACTGGTCGCGCAAAACCTGGAAGCGCCCGAGGCGCCCATCGTTCGCACGCGATTCGAAAGGCCCGAGGCTTTCCTGGACCTGACCACGTTCGCTACCAACCAGGGCGGGGAAGGGCGCGTGGACAACGTGATTCTGGAAGTGCGCCCGAAGACCGCGCGGCGCCTGCGGGCGGCGCCGCAGGTGCGCATTCAAACCAGCCGGGAAATGGCCATGAAGATCGAGGGCGGGGCAACCCAGGTGCGCCTGGGCGTGGACGGGGCCCTGTTTATGGCCACGCGCGCGAGCTCCGGCGCACGTTGGGCACAGCAAAACGACGGCCGCGGCATCACCCTTACGTTCAAAACGGACATGGCTTCGCCCGAGAGGCCGCTGCGGATCCTGTTTCGTTTTCCGCAAGAGGGCCAGGATTTCGAAAAGATCCGCGCGGGTTTGGACGCGCCGGACCGCCTGCTCGAATCCGCGCGCGAGTATTGGCGCAACTGGAGTGCGTTCTCGAGCGGCGTCGAGTGGCGCTTGAGCGGACGCTATCATGAATTCCTGATCGCCTGCGCGCGCAACATCCAGCAGGCTCGCGAAGTGCGCGACGGCAAACTCACCTTCCAGGTGGGACCCACGGTGTACCGCGGGCTGTGGGTGGTGGATGGCCACTTTCTGCTGGAATCGGCGCGCTATCTGGGCTACGACAAGGAAGCGCAGCAGGGGCTGGAGACGACGTGGTCGCGGCAGGAAGCCGACGGAATCATTTACGCCGCGGCGGGCCGCGCGCATCACAAGGACACGGGCATCGCGCTGTTCACCATGGTGCGCCAGGCCGAGTTGGCCCAGGACTGGAGCTACATGCGGCGCATGCAGCCCAACATCCTTCGCGCCGTGAAGTTCCTGCGCGATCTGCGCGACCAGAACCGTTCAGCCGACAACGCTTGCGCCCGCTATGGGCTGCTCCCTCCCGGCATGGGCGATGGCGGGCTCGGCGGCATCCGGCCGGAGTTCACCAATACGCTATGGGTGATGGCCGGGCTGCGCGCGGTGGCGGATGCCGCGAAAGCGCAGGGCATCGCGGGCCTGGAACAGGCCGGGCAGTTCTACACGGAATTGCGCTCCGCTTTTCTGAAAGCGGCCCAGGTCGAGATGCGCCGGCACCCGGCGGGCTTCTCGTACCTGCCCATGCTCATGAAGGACGATCCGCAATGGTCGGCGCCGGACGAATGGGACAGGCCGCGCCCACAGTGCGGACAGTGGGCGCTGTCGCACGCCATCTATCCGGGCGTGCTGTTCGATAGAAACGATCCGGTGGTGCGCGGCCACATCGCCCTGATGCAGGAGGTCACGCAGGAAGACGTTCCGGCCGAGACCGGCTGGATCTTTCACGATGGTTTGTGGACGTACAACGCCGCTTTCGTGGCGCACATGTATATGTGGGCGGGACTCGCGGATTGGGCGCGGCTCACCTTCCACGGCTTCCTGAATCACGCCAGCCCCACCTATGTGTGGCGCGAAGAGCAACCGCTGCGCGGCTCGCTGGTGGCGGGCTACATCGGCGACATGCCCCACAATTGGGCGAGCGCCGAGTGCGTGCTGTATTTGCGGCACATGCTGGCGCTCGAAGACGATGCGCGGTTGCGGCTGCTCGAAGGCATCGGCGATTTCGAGCTCGCCTCGGGAGAGCCGTATTCGATTACCAACTCGCCCACGCGGTTCGGACGCATCGCCGTGTCGATCGAGCCCCAGGGTCGTGGGAAAAGCTGGCGGGTGCGCTTCACGCGCGGCCGCGGTCCGGCGCCGTCGCGAGTTACGTTGCCCGCGCGTCTGGGCACGCGCCTGGCATTCGCCGAACTCAGCGGCGCGGCTTTCCAGAGCGTTGGCGGCCAGGTGGTGGTCTCCCCGGAAGCCAGCGCCTGGAGCGCCACCTACACGGCCAGCGTCTGAAAGGCTACTCGCCGCAGACCGTCACCGTGATTTCACGCGTGCGCGGGCATTCGTCGAAATCGCACAGCACTACCTGCTGCCAGGTGCCCAGGCCCAGCCGGCCGTCTTCGACCGGGTAGGATTTGGCGGTTCCCATAAGCGCGCTGCGCAGGTGGGCGTAACCGTTGTCGTCGCCCCAGCGCGCGTTGTGGGCGTAGCCGGAGTTCATGGGCGCGATCAGCTCGAGCGCGCGCTTGAGATCCGCCACGCAGCCCGATTCGTACTCGATGGTGGTCACGCCCAGCGTCGAGCCGCGCCCGGAGACGTTCGCGATGCCCGTCCGTATCCCGCTTTCCGCGACCATCCGGCCGACTTCGCCGCTGATGTCGATCACGTCCGCGCGCCCTTGGGTCGAAATCCGAAAGCTCTTCTGAAAAGCGGCCATAGGTATACCTTACCGCCCATCGCCTTTGAGATCGCATATAATCGTCTGCACAGGAGATTATCGTCATGTCCACACCGTATCCCCCGACGCCTCCGCCGCCCCAACCGGCTCCCCTGGTTCCGCCGAAGAAGACCAGCCCCTGGGTTTGGATTCTGGGCGGTTGCGGCGTGCTTGTCGTGCTCATTGTGCTCGCGCTCGTCGCCACCGGTCTGTTCGTTGCCAAGAAGGTGAAAGACGCCGGCCTCGATCCGGACCTGCTGAAGAAGAACCCCGCGGTCGCCGTCACTAAGATGATGGCCGCGATGAACCCGGACATCGAAGTCCTGAACGTCGATGAAGACCGTGGCATCATCACCGTTCGCGATAAGAAGACCGGCAAGAGCATGACGATGAACTTCGAGGACGTCAAGAATGGCAAGATCGTCATGAAAGATGAGAAGGGCGAAGAAGTCACGCTGCAAGGGAGCGAGGGCGCCGGTGGCCTTTTCTCGATGAAGTCCAAGGATGGCAGCGTCAGCATCGGCGGTAAGTGGAATCCGCCCTCCTGGGTGCCTACTTACCCCGGCGCCACCGTGACCGCCTCCGCCAGCGGCCAGGATGCGGAGGGAGCCGGCGGAGCCGGCTACTTCGAAACCAACGATTCGCTCGAAAAGGTGCTCGACTACTACGAGAACCAACTCAAGGGCGAGGGTATGCAGGTGACCCGTAACGTGTTTTCGCCTGACGGCAAGAACACCATGGGGTCGCTGGTCGGCACCGACGAAGGCAATAAGCGCTACGTGAATGTGAACTACGGCGTCTCGGATAAGGGCCGCACAGTGCACGTGGTTTACTCGACTAAGCAGTGACATCGCGCGAGTAGCGTTCTCGAAGACCATGCTCAATTCGGTGCTCATGCGATATGTCTCTCTCTTGATGCTGGCCGCTGCCCTGGCCTGCGCCCAGAATTACGATGTCACCTGGAATTCGCCCAGCCGCGACTCGTCCGGCTCCATGCCGCTGGGCAACGGCGATATCGGCCTGAACCTGTGGGTGGAGGAGGGCGGCGACCTGCTCTTCTACATCTCGAAGACGGATGCGTGGTCGAGTGACACGCGGCTGCTGAAAGTGGGCCGCGTGCGGGTGAAACTTACGCCCAACCCTTTTCTGAAAGGATTGCCGTTCCGCCAGACGCTCCGGCTCAACGAAGGCGAGATCGAGATCCAGGCTGGACCCAAGGCGAGTCCCGTGCGCCTGGTTGCCTGGGTGGATGCGAACGCTCCGCTGATTCGCCTGGAGGCCGCCGGCAAGCGTGCGTTCCGGATGGAAGCGCGGCTCGAAGTGTGGCGCACCGCGGCGCGCGTGCTGGAAGGCGCGGAAGTGTTCAGCGCCTATGGGTTGGACGGCGGCCCTGAGCCGGTGGTCACCACCGCCGACATCGTGGTGCCCCATGCGAAGCATGTGGTGTGGTTCCATCGCAACGAGAAGTCCCCCTGGCCGGCCATCCTGAAACGCCAGGGGTTGGAGAGCCTCATCGGACGGCTCCAGGATCCTCTGCTCCACCGCACCTTCGGCGGCGCCTTGGTGGGCGCCGCCTTCAAGAAAACCGGCCCCGTGACGATGCTGGGTGCCACGGCGGCCAGGCGCCATTCGCTCACCATTCCGATTCTATGCCGGCAAACCGCCACCGCCGGAGCCTGGCTGCATGAACTAGATAACGAGATCTTGAAAGCCGGAAAGACTCCCCTGGAGACTGCCCGCGCCGCGCACCACGCGTGGTGGAGCGAGTTTTGGTCGCGCAGTTACATCCGGGCCAGTGGTACGCCGGAGGCCGAGACCGCCAGCCGCGGATATGCGCTCCAGCGCTTCATCACCGCTTGCTCGGCGCGCGGCGCCTCGCCGGTGAAATTCAACGGGTCTATTTTCACGGTGGACGCGCGCGAGCCCAAGGAGCGCTTCGATGCCGATTACCGGCGCTGGGGCGGCCCGTACTGGTTTCAAAACACGCGCCTGGTTTACTGGCCCATGCTGGCCTCCGGCGATCACGAGATGCTGGAGCCGCTGCTGCGCATGTATCGCGACGCGCTCCCGCTGGCCCAGGCGCGCACGCGCATCTACTTCCACCACGACGGCGTGTTCTTCCCCGAGACCATGCACTTCTGGGGCACTTACGCGGATTCCAACTACGGTTGGAAGCGCGAGGGCCAGCCGGTTTCTTACATCGAAAATACTTACATCCGCAATTACTTTACCGGGGCGCTCGAGTTGGCGGCGATGATGCTGGATTGGTGCGACTACACGCTCGACCGCCGGTCGCTGGCGCGCACGGCCATTCCCTTCGCCAACGAGATTCTCACTTTCTATGACCAGCACTACTCGCGCGATCCGCAAGGGCAGCTCCTCTTGCGGCCCGCGCAAGCGCTGGAGACGTGGCAAGACGTGGTCAACCCGCTCCCGGACATCGCGGGACTGCAATATGTGCTGGACCGTTTGATCGCCATGCCCGGCGCTCAGAACATGATGTGGATCCGCCTGCGCTCGCAGTTGCCCAAGCTGCCCACGGCCATGGAGAAGGACCGCACTTTCCTGCTCCCGGCCGGGCAAGTGCTGGGCCCCATCCGCAATAGCGAGAATCCGGAACTCTACGCGGTGTTCCCCTTCCGGTTGTTTGGCCTGGGAAAGCGCGACATCGCCGTCGGGCGCGAAACCTTCGAACGCCGCCGCTTCAAGCGCAGCGTGGGGTGGTCGCAGGATGCCATTCAAGCGGCCTACCTGGGGCTGACCGGCACGGCCGCGCAGTACGTGGTACAGAACTTCGCCACGCCGCACAAAGGCAGCCGCTTCCCGGCTTTCTGGGGACCCAATTTCGATTGGATACCGGACCAGGATCACGGCAACGTGGCCATGTTGGCGCTGCAATCGATGCTGCTGCAGGCCGAAGGAAAGCGCATCCTTGTTCTGCCGGCCTGGCCCAAGAACTGGGACGTCGAGTTCAAACTGCGCGCGCCCATGCAGACCACCGTCGCAGGCGTGTTTCGGGCCGGAAAGCTGGAGAAGTTGAACGTGACGCCGGAGAAACGGCTCGACGACGTTCAGACCCTGGAAGGACCGTAGACTCAGACAGGCAGCTTGCCCAGCTTGCGCCAGATCCAGCGATGGAGGTTGTGCGGGAATTTCTTCGGGGCCAGGAACATCAGAATGCATTCGCCGGCCACCACGTCGATGCCGTTGGCGCCGCACCAGGCGATCGCTTCCGGCGCCTCCGCGCCTTGCTGCAACCACACGCGGCGGATGCCCGCCGCCGCGGCATCCCGAACCACCCTGGCGGACTCGTGCGGAGGCGTCACCACCAGCACCGCGCCGGCCGGTTCCGGCAGCGCGGCGAAGCTTCCATGGAACGGCTCTCCGTCGATGGAGCCGGGGTTCGGATTCACCGCCAGCGCCTTGTAGCCGGCGGCCTTGAGCGCGCGATACGCCGTGGCGCCGAAGCCGCCTCCCTTGCGGGAGACTCCCGCCACGGCGATGACCGTCTGATTCAGGAAACCGTCGACGCTGTCTTTCTTGACTCATTCGCTCTGCTTTCAGGCTCGTCCGCCGAACCGCAGCATCCGGGCTGGCAGCGTGATCACCGCCGCGACCAGTTCCAGCACGCCGCCCACCGCGATGCCCACGATGCGGAACGGAAGCAGCAGGATCCACAACAGCGGATAAAGAATCAGCGCCACCAGCGCCAGCGGCCAGCACAAAACCAATAAGATGCACCACAAAAGAAACTTCATCATTTTAGGAGCGTCTTCGCCTCCGCAGAAAATATACGCAAAGGCGAAGACGCGAGTTCCCGAAATCTCAGCCTCGCACCACCGCCGGGTACACCTTGCGTATGGCCGCGACGATGTCGTCGCAGTCGCGCTTAGTGTACTTGGGGTCCATCAGCACGCCGCCGAAACGGCTGTGGATATCGATGGTTTTCGGACAGCAGGCGGCGCCGTACTGCATGGCCTTCCCGCGCGGCGTATTAAAACTGGGCCAGTCGGGATGAGCCGTGGCCTTGCTCTCGATGAGTTTATCGATCGGCAGGATTACCGAACCGCCGGGGCCGCCGGCGGGTACGTTCTCGGCTTTCATCAGCGCCAGGAACTGCTGCCGCTGCTCCTTGGTCTTGAATTCGATGAAGACGCCCGTGCCAAGTTCGCCCGCCGGGTCGGGCAACTTGCGCAGCTTGAGCCCCGGCAAATCTGCGATGCCTTGGTAGACGCGTTGCGCGTTCGCGCGCACGTCGCCGGTGATGCGGTCCAACTTCCGCAGTTGCGCCAGCAACACGCCGCCGGTGAATTCGCTCATTCGGAAATTGGTGCCGAAGAAAGCCGATGTACGCGGTTCGCCCAACTTCTTCAGGAACGGGTCGCGCAGCGTGCCGATGTCGTGGAAGCGCGCGGCGCGCTCAAACAGCACCGGATCGTTGGAAGCCACGGCGCCGCCCTCCCCCGCCGTGATGGACTTGTTGGCCTGCATGCTGTAAATGGCCAGATCGCCGATGGATCCCAGCGGGCGCCCCTTGTAACTCCCGCCAACGCTCTGCGAACAATCTTCCAGCACGCGGATGCGGTGCTTGCGGGCGATGGCCATGATGCGGTCCATGTCGGCCGGGTTGCCTTGCAGGTGGACAGCCATGATGAGTTTCGTGGCAGGCGTGATATGGCGTTCGATGTCGCCGGGATCGAGGTTGAAGCTCTCGTCGATTTCCGCGCACACCGGCAGCGCTCCGGCCAGCACCACCGCGTTGAAGCAGGAATACCACGTCCAGCTCGGAAGGATCACTTCGTCGCCCGGCCCAATGCCGAACCCGGCCATGGCGCATTGCAGGGCCGCGGTACCGCTCGTGACCGCCAGCGCGTACTTGGTTTGCATGCGCGCGGCGAATTCGGTTTCGAACGCCGCCACCTTGTCCGGCGGCTTGCCGGGCCCGTACCAGCGAAACGGCCGTCCGGTTTCCAGGACGTCCAGCACCATGGCGCGCTCTTTCTCGTCGTAATACTGAACGCCCCAGAAATTCCCGCGCAGCGGCGTGCTGCGTACCGGTGCGCCTCCTTGCGCGGCCAAACGCGGCGCGGTTTCTCCCACCGCGGCGGCCACCGCCGATGCGGCAATAAAATTCCTGCGATTCATAAGATGTCCTCCTGGTCCTCGTTCAGCATAGTCCCGACCGGTACACCCGCACAACACGCCTCCCGCGGAGTTTCCCGCCGCGGGCGGTGGGAGCCCGGCGGTCCGTGCCGGGGCGTGAGTGCCTCTTTATAATCGGGTACACTTCGATCAAGCCCTCGGCGGGTTTGCGTAATGAGGGCGTGGTTGTCTGTTCTAGCAGCCGGTCTGGCCGGTAGAGGAGTTCCGTATGAAGATCGGACTTTACAGCATTACGTACCGCGGCGTCTGGTACCGGGGCGGCGCAGTGGACGTTTTCAGTCTCGTACGCCTTGCGAAAGAGCAAGGATGGGAGGGCCTGGAATTGGACGCGGAACGCCCGCACGCGGCTCCCATGGACTTGTCCGAGGACGATCGAAAGAGGCTTCGCGACCTGGCGGGTGAGCTTGGTCTTCCCTTGTGCGCGATCTCGCCGAACTGCGATCTTTCCAGTCCCGTGCCTGTCCAAAGGGAGGCGATGATCTGCTACACGAGGGAGTGCATCAAGCTGGCGCGCGACCTTGGGGCGCCCATCTGTAAGATTTTCGCGGCATGGCGCGGCGTCACGCTCTACGATGGCCTCGCCACCTATGAAGATACGTATGGATACAACCAATACGGGTATTGGAAGGGCGAGCGCAGGCAGTTTGTGGTTGACGCCCTGCGCGAGCTGGCCACTGTTGCGGAAGACCATGGAGTCATTTTGGCGATGCAGAACCATGGTCCCGATATCGTCAACCGCTATGAGGATGTGCTGTCGCTGATTGAGGAAGTCGGCTCCCGCGTCTTCAAGGCGTGCATGGATATCAACATTGAACCCCAAGCGGACTCGGCGGAGCATGCCACGGCAATGGCGAAGGCCACCGGGCGCCTGCAGGTCCATTCTCATTTCAATGGCGAGTTTGCCAGAGGGCCGGGCGGTGGCGTGGAATTGGTGGCAGGCGGCTATTTCGATAGAGAGTTCTGGGGACGGAAGGTGGCGTACCCGGCTTACGTACGCGCGCTGGTCGCGTCGGGATACGACGGCTATATGGATTGGGAATTCTGCCACCCCGCGATGGAAAACGGCAAGCCAGCGGATATCCACTACGTACACCATCAGACCCGGCTGGCGCTTGAGTACATGAGAGGCCTCAGGACCGAGGCCCTCCAAGGCGCGCGCCCAATCACGCCGCAATAGCGATGATGCCAAAACGGGGACTGGCTCGAATTTCGCCGTTTTTGCGAAACTTCGTGCCTGTCCCCGTTTTGCCCACCGGAAATCTTACTCGTCAGCATTTGGCAGTCCGTGCCGAGGCCAAGGTTTGCGGCAAATCTCGCCAAGCACAAAGTCTCGTTTGAGGAGGCAGCGACGGTTTTCGCCGGCCCGTTAGCTGGATCGTGGCTGATCCGCGTCATTCGTCTGGGGAAGAGCGGTTCGCGCTCCTAGGCCTTTCTCAGGTCCGCCGTTTGCTCGCGGTCCTGTGTGCTGAGCGGGGCGGAGCGATTCGCATCATGAGCGCGCGACCGGCAACTCGAAGTGAACGAAGGAACTATGAAAAAATCACTCAATAAAGTCGAGGTCGTTAACCAGTTGACGCCGGCGAGATCCTTCCGGAGTATGACTTCAGTCGTGCCACACGCAACCAGTACGCATCGCGGTACGCCGCGGGAAGCGCTGTAGTGGTCCTAGAGCCCGATGTAGCTGCCGCGTTTCCAAGTCCCGGAGAGGCGAACGAGGCGTTGCGGGCCCTAGCGGGAATCATCCAGAAGCATCGTTCGCGCCGCCCGGCATCGCGCCGCCGTTCTTAAGACGACGCCTCCCTGATTTAAGTCCAACCGGTCGCCGCGCCGGCCGAGCCGGCAATTCTACCCAACGACGACTAACCGGCCGTGGGACCAACTTTCACCCAGTTTCATGGATCGGCGTTTACCAGGAGGAACTGCTGAAAGGCCACTGGCGATACTGAAACAATGCGTCTTTCCCTTTATCATTCTTTGGTCTCACGCGCCTTGGGCGCTGGGGTGCCGACGGTTGCCAACATACCCCGTTTGGGCCGTGTTATAGTGGCTGGCGGCCAAGTCCTGGCAGACTGTGATATGGGCATTCTCGCTATCGTTAGACGGCTGTTCAGCGCGCCGACATCGTGCGGACCACTGGCGCCCAACACAGCTGGACTAGGGACGGGTCCCGTGGTGAGCACGGGCGAGACGGCATTTGTCCCCTCATTCAGGCCCTTCAAGCCTGAGAGAAGAAACACAGCGGGGGTTGAGAAAAACCAGCAAGAGGAGTGGGAAGAGTTCGGAGCTGAACTGACAAAGGACACTTACCCATATGGGTACGGCTGGGATGCTGATCCCAACCACCCCACATACCCATACAAAGAGAGGTTCCGATCCCAGGCGGAAATCGAATGGGCTGAGGCATTCGATCGCCTCGGGCTTCTTTGGGAATATGAACCCATGAAGTTCGACATGGGGGCGAAATATTTTTCCTACACCCCCGACTTCAGGGTCACGGGGCTTTCAGTTCCTGACTCCGGCCGCGCTCTTTACATTGAGATCAAGCGATTCCCTGATGAGGAGATGTACCTTACCAAATACGTGCGTTTCACCGCATGGTACAACTGCGACCTGCTTGTCTTGGCACACGAGCAGTGTGACATACGGAGAAAACGCGGCGACGTGCTGAAGCCCAAAAACCAGAGGTACTTGCTCATTCTGAGGTGTCCGCACTGCAACAATTGCGATTGGCTCCCGTGCGATGACTTGCCCACCCATGACTATAAGCTATCCGACCAGGATCAATACTTCGCGACGGCACTGTCACAGCCGCCTCATGAACCGTGCGTCTGTGCAGAGAAACCTGAAAGAATAGTCGTCCCAAACTACTTCCTAATCCAAGCAGGCGAAATCTGTACGCAACGATTACTGTTGCCGGACACCTCTGGTGGAGGAATATCGTATGTCTCCTCCTGACGTTCCAAGGGCGGGCGCGAGACGTAGCTCGAAAGCCGGCGCCGGCCATTGTCACGAAGGCGATAGAACCTTAGTCCTTGGCATTGGTACCATCTAACGCATGGTAGGCTGCTTCACATTTCGCTTGCCATAGTTCTGGCAACGCAGAGCAGGCACCATCGAGCGTATTTAAGGCATCGTCCATCTTCCGAGCAAACTCCCGCGCGTTGAATGTAAAGTGATCGGGAACCGCCTCCCGAAGCTTTCGGTCCACCGGATACCGGAAAGCATCCGAGTTCTTGTCCACGACGCATAACTCATCGACTAAGGCCTCGAAATCGTCGAAGGTCCGCACTTCATCGTGTTTTCCAAACTTGCTTTCCCATGCAAATCTCTCAAAGATTTCTCGGACATATTGGACAAGCACCTTGAGCGAATGACTGCTGTTCATGACGCATTGGGGGGTAGGTCTATTGCGTAGAAAATTTGCGCCATCCCCAAGAAGAACGGCCTTTAGGTAAAGTTCAAGCGCATGCCGATAGAGAAACACTACCGGGCAAGCATCATAGCCAAAGATTTGGTCTAGCTCAACGTTCTTCACTAGCGTCTGAGCAGCGTTCCAGTATACTCCGGCGTAGATGTCAAATTCCGCCTCAGGGGCACGATGCCAATTCAGAACCGTGTTTCGGCGGTCTTTCTTCTTCACAAAAAGCCAAGGGGCCGGAGGCGAAGCACTATTCTTCATAAGCGTCCTTAAGGGACAATAGTATCGCACCGGATTCCTGTGCTCCAACTGGGTCTACGCTGTTCGTAGACTGGCTCTTATGGGGAAGAATGATGAGGAAAAGGTGACAGACGAATCTTGGTTTTTGATGTTTGCGCGCGGGTGATTGCTCCCGTGAAGTCTTAGCTCTGTATCAGAAGCGCTCCGGCGCAACAACTTCATCCACATCCACAACGTGTACGGCACCGGATCGCGTCTGATACAGAGCTAAGACTTATCAGCGAACTTCCGAAACTGCCGTCTTCAGAAACGCTCCGCCACGCGCGCGTGGTGGTTCACCGGGCCCGATCCGCTTCCCAATCGCGGCGCGGTGCGAATGGCTTCGGTGATGTAGGCTTTGGCGCGCGAGACCGCTTCGAGGAGCGTCGCCCCCTGCGCCAATCCAGCCGTGATGGCGGCCGAATAGGTGCAGCCGGTGCCGTGTGTGTGCGGCGTGTCGATGCGTGGCGCCGTAAACTCGTGCCACACGCCGTCCTGGTAGAGGACGTCCACGGCGGCTCCCTCCAGATGCCCGCCTTTCACCAACACCGCGCGCGCGCCCCTGCGAGCGAGCGCTTCCGCCGCCCGGCGCATGCCGCTCACATCGCGGATCGCAAAGCCGGCCAGCGCTTCGGCCTCGGCCAGGTTCGGCGTCACCAGATAGGCGCGCGGGAGCAGTCTCTCGCGCACGGCCTCGCGTGCGTCTTCGGCCATGAGCGGCGCGCCGTGTTTGCTGATCATGACCGGATCCACCACCAGCGGGAAATCGAATTCCAAAGCGATTTCGGCCACGGCTTCCACGATGGCGCGCCCGCCCAGAGCGCCGGTCTTGGCCGCCATCGGACGGATGTCTTCGACCACGGCGCGAATCTGATCCACCACCAACTCCGCGCTCATGCATTCGACGCGGCTCACGCGCACGGTGTTCTGCACCGTGAGCAGCGTCACCACGGCTTCCCCGTACACGCCGAATTGGTGAAACGTCTTGAGGTCCGCCTGTATCCCCGCCCCTCCACTAGGGTCGGAGCCGGCGATGGTCAACGCCACCGGCTTCATACTTCGAGGATAAAGCCGGAAGGGCGCTCAGGGGAACTGCACGCGCGAGGCGCTGGCGGCGCCCGTCGCATTCGTCAGCTCGACGTCCACCGCACCGATGCCGCTCGCGTCGCCCGTGATGGAGAACACCGCACGAAGCAGAAACACGCCGCCCACCTCTTTCTGCGACGCATCGAAGTAATTGCGCAACGTGGTCGAAACATCCACCGCGATCTGCCCCGGCGGCACGGCTTTCGACGACTTGTCGTAGAACGTGAAGGCCAGTTTCGAAAACGACCGCGTATTGTCGTAGCCGACCATCTGGACCTCCAGACTGCTGCCGCTGCGCAAGCCGCGCACCGAATCCAGCGCCACAATCTCCGGCGCGATGGTGGCCGACGCCGTCTCGGTGTAGTCGCCGAGCTTCGCCGTGAAGACCAGCGTTCCGGCCGTGGTGCCGGTCTGGAAAAGCAGCGATGTCTGCCCATCGAACCGCGCCACGCTCTCACCTTCTTTCACCGTGAAGGTGGCGAAGCGGCTGCCGGTGGCCGGAAACAGGACCGCTGGATCCACGGCCGTGGAGGATGCCGGCTGCAGCTCCACGCGCAATTCGCCGGTACCGCTGGTGGGCGAGACGGAGGCGAATCGGATGGCCAGCGGCACTTGCTGCGAGCTCGTGGGCGCCGTCGAGCCGAGTTCCACCGACGGCCGCGGCAAGGGCGGTTCCGCTCCGGTGCCGCGCAGCAGGAAGGTGCGCGAATCCACCCGCAGGACGCCATCGAAGGTGCCCGCCGAAGCCGGTTCGAACGTGACGTCGAATTCGGCCGTCGCTTGGGGTTCGAGCGTGAGCGGCGTGGTCACGCCTGCCGGTCCCATAAAGCCGCTGCCTTCCACCGCGATGCTTCCCAAAGTCAGATTCACCGTGGTGAGATTCTCCAGACGTATGCGGCGCATGGACCGCGCGCCTCGCTCCACGCGGCCGAAGTCGATGCTGTTGCCGCCGTAGAGCGTGGTCACCAGCGCGCCTTGCACCAACTCGACGGTGGCGGCGGCGACGGTACCGCCGAACAGGATGGTCGAAGAACCATTGAAGGCCAGGTTGGCGCTGTAGGCGCCATAGGCGGTGGGTTGGAAACGGATCACGAAATTCACAGCCGAGCCCGCCGGCACCGAAAAGGGCAGGGAAGGCTTGTTGAGAAGCGTAAATCCGGTCCCGCCCAGCGAGAGCGTTTGCAAATTGGCCGGAGCCGTGCCCGTGTTGCGTATGCGGAAGCTGAAGTCGATTGGATCGCCCACCGCGGTGGTGCCCACTTCGAAGACGCCGCCGACGGCGCGCTCCACGCCTTGATCGACCACCATCAACTGCAATGCGGCCAAAGCGGCCAGCGGCAGCCACAGGACGGATAGCAGCACCCGGCGTATCATGGAGCCACCTCCGGCAATCGGTAAAGCCCTTCACGGCCCGCATCTAAACGCAAACCGTAGTGCGCGGGTCCCTCCGCATCGGCGTGACGCGCGGTGATGGCCACCCACGACGCGCCCAGAGGTGCAAACGCGTCGATCGCGGCGTCCAGCGCGAAGCGTTTCTCCAGGCCGTCCCTGGTGCGCCAAACCAGATCGCCGTTATCGTGGTAGAGCACGCTCCCGTCTACCAGCAGATGCACGCGTCCCACGCGACGCCCGGGAGCAATCGTTCGTCGAGAACTTGGCCGCTTTCGGTGGACACCTGCACCACCCAGACTTCCTCGCCGCGGGCGATTCCCATCAGCGCGCTGCCGCGCTCCGGCGCGGCCACGGCCACTACCTTTCCGCCCAGCCGTTCCATCTCCACCGGGACCGGTTCCAGGCGGTCTTCCACCACGCGCCAGAGCGAGGGGCCCTCCGGGAGGAAAATCAGTGCGGCGGAGCCGTCGGCGTGGAATGCGAACACTGCGTCGCCGCCCGGTCCCGCCCAGCGCGCCTTTACATCGCCGCCGGTCCCGATCAGCAGGACCTCCTCCGGCGTCTTGACCAGCGTCGCCGTGTTCGAGGAAGCGCAGGTTGTATTCCCGCTGAACAGAACTTCGCCCAGGATGAAATTGGCCGCCGTGCCGTACAGCGCTCGCAACGCGCCGCCGCTATCGACCAGGTAGCCGATGCGCGGCCGGTCCAGCGGAGATTGCGCGGCGGAGAACACCGCGCCAAGGCAAAGAAGGAGAAATGGAGACGCTCTATGCATAATTAAGGTTTCCCGACCGTAATGATGGGTACGCCGACGGTGAGCGCCGGCGTAGCCGCCGTGGACGTGGCGGAGGAGGTTGTCTTGGAACTCTTCACCAAACCCGCGGCCAGCCCCCCGCCCACCGCCGTGCCGGCCACCACCAGGGCGATCCACACCCACTTGCCGTGCGAGCGGCCCGGCACCGCCACCGCCCGCGTGCTGGACGCCGCGCCCTGCTTGGCGGCCACCGCTTGCGAAAGGTACTGCGCGATCACCGTGCCGGCCCGCGCCTGTCCCTTGGCCGCCGTAACGCGAATCTGGAACGGGCCTTCAACGCGGTTCCACTGCATGCCCCAGAGCGTGGCGCGGCCGTCGGACGAGGTGATGACCACTTCGGTCTTCATCCCGTTGGCGAACACTCCGCTGGGACCTTCCTCGGGCAGGCGGAAATTCACCGCCGCTCCGCCCACCGGCTTGCCGGTTTCCTCCGTCACCTCGACGCTCAAGCCGCGCGTGGCTCGGGACCCGGCGGCTTGCACCGCGCCTTCTCCCTCCACCACGCGGATTTGCAGGATGGCCACTTCGCGCGCCGCTGCCGGTGGTGGTACGACGGTAGTTTGCGCCGCCAGGCAGGAGGCCAGACCAAGACTCAAGAACTTATGACTCCAGGCGTGCATGGAAAGACACCTCGAGCGGCTGGCTTCGTAGTTGCGCTTATTCGACTACACGCAACAGCACGACGGTGATGTTGTCGGGACCGCCGGCTTGGCGTGCCGCTTCGATTAAGTAGTGCGCCTGGGAGGGCAAACTTATCGGGTTTTTTATTACCTCCTCGAGCGCAGGAGTATGCACTACGCCGTGGAGGCCATCTGTCGAGAGTAATACCCTCAGTCCGGGGGTAAGGGATAGGCGGGTGGTCTGTACGCGGAGCGGCTCGCCGATGCCGATCGCCATGGTGAGCATGTGCCGCATGGGGTGCGTGCGGATCTGCTCTTCGGTGAGCCCGAGCCGGCGGCCCACTTCCTCCACCCAGGTTTGGTCCGTGGTGAGCTGTTCCAGTTCGCCGTCGCGAATGGCGTAGGCGCGGCTATCGCCCACACTGGCGATGAGAAGTTCGGCGCCGGCTTCGAGCGCCGCTACCACGGTAGTGCCCATGCCCTGCAGGGATGGTTCGGTCCGGGCGGTTTCCTGCACCCCGCGGTTGGCCTGCTCGAAGGCGGAGGTGAGTACCTCCAGCGTGCGCTCGGAGGTGGAGCGCACAGCCTGTTCGATGATGCTGACCGCCAGGCGGGAAGCTACTTCGCCACCCGCCGCCCCGCCCATGCCGTCGGCCGCCACGTAGAGACCAATGTCGGCCGCGACCAGGTAAGAGTCTTCGTTGTTCGGCCGCACGCAGCCGCAATCCGACTGACCAAACGCTTCAAGCATCGGCAAGCCGATTATAGCCGTTTTGGGAGCCGCTCCGCCCGCCACTCCGCGCCGCTGCGCCCGCCGCGTCCCACCGCCCCCCACCGCCCGCGCCCCGCCGCTCCGCCCGCGGCATTCCGTTTCACTGTAGAATGAAGGACAGTTGTTGAGGGGAAAGGAGCAAAGCTATGTCCATTGTGCGCAGGCAGTTTCTTTCCAATGCGTTGCTGGCCGGCACCATGTATTCGCGCGCGGCCGCGCCCAGCAAACTGGGAATTCCCGGGCCTTACCGCGGGCGCGTCGTCGCCGTCGAGCATCCCGGGAGCGTGTTGAACCGCAAGTATCAGCGTGAGGCCATCCGCGCCATGCTCCGCAAGGGCATGATGGAGCTGACGGGCGCGCCCAGCGCCGTGGAAGCCTGGCGCGTGTTCGTCGAGCCCGGCGACGTGGTCGGCATCAAGCTCAATCCCGTGGGTCAGCCCTATCTGATTTCCACACCCGAAGTAGTGCAGAGCATCATCGAGTGCCTGGAAGAGGCCGGCATCAAGCGCAACGAGATCGTGGCTTACGACCGCTACTACGCGCAATTCCTGAGCGCCGGCTTCGACAAGTGGCTGCCCCAGGGCGTGCGCTGGACCTACGCCTCCAAGGACGTCGATCGGATGCAGCTCGACATGGACGGCTACGACGCGGATCATTACATGGAAATGGCGCTGGTGATGCCGCAGGGGGATCCTTCCAACCACCACCACCGGCGCTCCTACGTCGCCAAGTTCCTGACCAAAGACGTCAACAAGATGATCAACCTCGGCGTGCTGAAGCACCACCAGTCGGCCGGCCTCACGGTGGCGCTCAAGAATCTCTCGCACGGCTTGGTCAACAACGTGAACCGCAGCCACATCAGCAACTCGAACAACGCTTGCGGCGCGTTCATTCCGGCTGTGGTGGAGCTTCCCATCATCCGGCAGAAGACCGTGCTCAATATCATCGACGGTGTTATGGGCGCCTACCACGGCGGCCCCGGCAGCAAGGTCGGGAAGTATCTGTGGGAGCACAAAACCATGTACTTCTCGACCGATCCGGTGGCTGTCGACCGCATCGCCTGCACGGTGCTCGACAACAAACGCGAGCAATCCGGCATGAAACCCATCGCCTTGGGCTATGCCGACGACGACAGCGTCTTCACGCGCATGCAGCCGGAGTTCATCGAGATTGCCGGCGCGTTGGGTTTGGGCGAGAGCGACGAGGCGAAGATCGACCTGAAACGCTCGAAACTCGCCTGAGCCACCCCAGAAAGGCGCTTAGCCGCGCTCGACCGGATCGCTGGAACGGCGTGCCTTTTTCACCCAGTGCCCGGCCTGGGTGGCATTCCTCCCTCTCCCGGCCGGGCACCTGAAAAGGACGGCTACTTCAGCGTTGGCGCTGAACCCGGCAGCGTGTAGCGCAGATTCAAGAAGATCTCGTTCATGTGGGTGCTCTTCGGCGACAGAGACGCAACGTACCACGGATTACGCGTGAAGTACGCATACTGGCCCATGAAGTTCAGCGCTCCGTACTTCGCATCCTTCCAAAGGGTCTGATTGAAGCCGATGGTGCCTTCCTGGATGCTCCGGTTCTGCCCGTTCGAACTACCAGAGTATCCGTAGCCCACGAGCTTGCCGTTGGACGGATCGATGACGGCGTTGCGCCCGATGTAAACGCCACCGTAGTACGCGTACAACTGGGTATTGTTGTGGGTGAACTCAAAGCCGGACACGGTGGACAAAGCGTGAACCAGGGAGACGCTGCCGTCCCCCCGGACAACCAGATCAGGCGCCGCGCCAAAGATGTACCTTCCGCCGCCATCGCTCCAAAAGTTGTTCGTGATGAAGCGGAATCCCTTCAACAGTTCGTAGTTGAAGTTCGCCTGGACGGCGCCTCCGGCAGTAGTATAGTGCTGGCCGTTCAGCGGATTGTAGGTCTTGAAAGTACGCTCTATGGCGCCGATTTCAAAGTGCAGGCCGTGACCATTGCCGGTCTTCGGATCAAACGCGATCTTGGCAATGATGTCCGGATGGACGTTCGGAACGTTCAGCGTCGTGGTGCCGTTATCCAACTGGTTCGCGTAAGCCGCTGCCAGTGCCGTGGGCAGCACGGTGGTACCGCCGCCGCCCGAACCACCGATGTACTGCTCGGCGTTCTCCAGCGAGAGTCCCACCGAGACGGCCTCGCTGGGATGATAGACCATACGGAACTGCGCTGACCGGCTCCAAGGCAGCCCTAAGTGATAGTTCACATCAATGTCTTGTGTGTAGAAGAGATCTGCCGGAAGCGGTGAGATTCCCTTGCGGCCGGGAGTGATCATGCTCCACGACTGGCCGCCGAGAAACTCGAACTTGTTCTTACGAACATCCACCCAGTACAAGCGCAGACGAAACGAGTAGCCATTGCTGCTTACGGATGCGTTCGCCGGAACAGCGCCGAGGAAGTCCGACTCCCAGTATCCGAGAACTTTCGCACCCTTCACTATCGCGTCGATGCGAGTTCCGAGGCGCGAGTTCTGCGGGCTCAAACGGACCTCGCTGAGGTTGCCGGCGACATTGGAGCTGCCGCGGTAGGGGAAGCTGCCGAAGTTGGTACCGATGCCGCTTCCCGGGTCGGTATCACGATACACCCCCGTGAAGTCCATGAACCCGACGGGCGTAAAGTAAGCCGATCCGACACGGAGTTGGAGCGGCGATGTCTCCAGTTCGGTCGAGGTTTTCCGTGGACTTGCGCCAGGCTGTGACGCGGGCACAGTCACGGGCTCCCCGGCCTTCGCCATTGATACGGGAAGGACCGGCGGCGTACTGGCGATTTCACCCCGGTTCGAAAGCCGCGGCGCCGGGACCTGCCCGCTGCCAGCCATTTGGTCCATCCTCCGTCTTATCTCATCCAGGGCCGCGCGCATCGCCTCGATTTGCTTCTGTTGCGCCGCGACCTGCTGCCGCAGCGACGACACGTCGTCCCGGCTGCTCGAGTTGTTTGACGAGCGATCGGCTGCCGTCTGGGAGAAAGCAGAACTGGCGAATATATTCAGAACCGCCGCGCTCACCATGACTCGGCATATGCTTGTGATACTTTGCACTCTTCACCTCCCGGTTTGACGCCTTAGTCCTCTATAGTTGCGAATGAAGGTGGAGCGGCTTGCGCCTGCCGTGGTCCTGCATTCTCACCGGTATGAGGAGCCAGGGGAAGCTGGAGATTGGACAAGCGTCTCTGCCGGGTGGATTCGTGATGGAGACCCGGAAATCTTCCGGCATGGCCGCGGCGGCCGCTGCCGTCACACTCCCGAGGCCGGTCCGCACGAAGCTGCCTGCGCAGCGCTTGGATCTCATCGCCGGCGGGTTCTGTGGCGCTCAGGCCGCCCGCGATCAGCGAAAGGTCGGGTACTACTGGTCTAAGTGTTTTCATGTTCGAAGGAGTTAGGCTGCGGGCAAAGTCACCACAAACTCCGAGCCCTTGCCCAGTTGGCTTCTACAGGCGACGCTTCCGCCCATCCGTTCGACTGCGTGCTTCGCGATCGAGAGTCCTAAGCCGGTTCCGCCAACGTCACGGGAACGGGCCTTATCCACCCGGTAGAAACGCTCGAAGACGCGGGGCAGGTCCTCGGATGGGATTCCAATGCCGTTGTCGGCTACCGAGATCCTCACATGAGCGTCGTCCACTCTGGCCACCTCCACCCGAACTTCGCCCCCGGGACGGTTGAACTTCACGGCGTTGGTCAGGAGGTTCACCAGCACCTGCTCCAGCCGCATCCTGCTCCCCACCACATACTCGTCCGCGGTGAAGGTACGATGGATCTTCACTTTCCTGACGCCGGCCTCGCTCTCGACGGCGGCGATAGCGGCCTCCACCGCGTCCCGCAAGGAAACCTTCTGCGGAGCGAGGTCCGGTTCCGCGGATTCCAGTTCCGACAGGGCCAGGAGGTCGGATGCAATGTTGGTAAGGCGTACTGCGTGGGCCTGGATGATTTCGACAAACCGGCGGTTGTGCTCGCTGGTCCTCCAAGCCACCCTCCAGCAGCGTCTCTGCGTAGCCCTGGATGGCCGCCAGCGGCGTGCGGAGTTCATGCGAGACGTTGGCCACGAAGTCCCGGCGTACTCGCTCCAGCCGCTCCAGGTCGGTGACATCGTGCAAGATGACAATGGCGCCTCTTCCCGAGCGCAGCTCGAGCGGCGCGGCTTGGACCTCAAACGAATGGCCCTCCGCCGCCGACAGTTGCAGGTGCTGCTTCTGCGCCTCAACCTTCACCACGGTGCTCGTAAGCAGGATCAAGAACGCCGGGTCACGGACCAGTTCCAGCACGGGCAGCCGCTCCGGCACCGGATAGCGCGCGCCAACCGCGCGCGCGAAGGCCTGGTTGCAGAATGTGACGCACAGCTCGTGGTCCACCGCGAGCACGCCTTCCACGATGCCGGTGAGGATGGCTTCCCGCCGCGAGGACTCCAGCTTCAACCGCTCCAGCATGTCGCGCAACTGGCTGGACATACGGTTCAGCGAACGGGCCAGCGCGCCGAGTTCGTCCTCTGGCTCCGGCGGCAGCGTCTCCGAAAACCGGGCCTCCACAAGACCATCGGCAAACAACTGGACTTGCCGGATGCGCCGGCTGAGCGAGCGCGAGGTGAGGTAGGCGACCCCCAGCGACAGCAGAGCCGCGATCAAGGAAGCCTGAACAATCCGCCAGCGCACTTGGACAATGGCTTCGCCCAGCTGCTTGAGCGGGACCGCCAGCCGCAGGACATGTCCCGCCCTTCCCTGGAGCGTCACGGGAAGAGCCAGGTACAGTAGGTCGTGGTCCAAAGTGTCGCTATGGCGTACCGACGAACCTGGCCGGCCTTGCAGGGCCTCGCGGACTTCGGGACGGCCCGCGTGGTTCTCCATTCTTCCGGCATCCGCTTCGGAATCGGCCAGCACGCGCCCGCCGGGCTCGATGAGCGTGATGCGGGCATGCGACCTTTGGTGCGCCTCTTTGGTCCAGCTCGCCAGAGCGTCCGCGGGGAGCCGGGCCACTTCATCGGCCAGGATGCGAGCCTGAGCCTGGAGTTGTTTCTCCGCGTTGCCCGTCTCGTGATCGGTAACGTAACGGGTGAGCAGAAAGTTCAACGCCAGGACCGCCACCAGGATCACCAACAGCGACCTCAGCAGCAGCTTCCGGAACATCGGGCTGGCAAGAATCATGCTAGCGTCCCTCCTCCGCATGGTGGCGGACTTCCACGCCTTGAATGAGAAAGAGAACGTCTTCCGCGATGTTGGTGGCGTGGTCCGCGATTCGCTCCAGGTTTCGTGCCACCAGGATTAGATCGAGTGCGCGGGAGACCGTGGAGGGATCTCTTTCCATAAAACCGACCAGTTCCCTGGTTATGGAGTCCCTCAAGTCGTCCACGGCGTCATCCGACAACAGGACGCCGCGCGCCAGCTCGGCATCGCGTTTCACAAAGGAGTCCAGCGCGGCGCGGACCATGGATTCGGCCAACTGCGCCATCTGCGGGATGTCGATCATGGGTTTCACGCTCGGCTGGGAAATTAAAGACAGGGAGCGCTCCACAATGTTGACGGCCAGGTCCCCCATACGTTCCAGGTCGTTGTTGATCTTAATGGCGGCCGTCAGGAGCCGGAGATCTCCCGCCATAGGTTGGTGCAAGGCGAGCAGTTGCGTGGCCAGTTCGTCGATCCGGATCTCCAACTGATTGATCTTGGCCTCGTTGACCAGGACCTGCTGCGCGCGTTCCGAGTCTCGCTCGGTAAGCGATAGCACGCTCTCGTGGACGGCCAACTCCACCAGCCCCGCCATGGTGAGCAGTTCCTTGCGCAATTCATCGAGTTCTTCTGTAAAGTGGCGCACTGTTCCCTCGCGGCGACCTCCGTCAGCTTAGCCGAAACGGCCCGTGATGTAGTCTTCCGTTTCCTTCCGGCCCGGCTTCGTGAAAATCGTCCCAGTCTGGCCGAATTCTATCAGCTTACCCAGCAGGAAGAATCCCGTGTGCTCGGCGACCCGGGCCGCCTGCTGCATGTTATGAGTCACGATGACGATGGTGCAATTGTCCTTGAGCGAAAACAGCAGGTCTTCAATCTTGGTGGTGGCAATAGGGTCCAAAGCGGAACAGGGTTCGTCGAGCAGCAGCACTTCGGGATCGACGGCCAGTGCCCGGGCAATACACAGGCGCTGCTGCTGGCCGCCCGAGAGCGCGTACGCCGGCTTGTGCAGCAGGTCTTTCACCTCATCCCACAGCGCCGCCCGGCGCAGGCTCTGCTCGACGGCCTCCCGCAGATGGGCCGTGTTCATGCCGTGGTTCACCCTCAGACCATAGGCCACGTTGTCGAAGATCGACTTCGGAAACGGGTTCGATTTCTGGAACACCATCCCGACGCGCCGCCTGAGTTGCACCACATCCATGGTCAGGATGTTCTCATTGTCCAGCAGCACCTCGCCCTCCGCCCGGGCGTTCGGTACCGTCTCATACATCCGGTTCAGCGTGCGCAGAAAAGTCGACTTGCCGCAGCCCGAGGGACCGATCAGCGCGGTCACCTGCTTCTCGGGGATGCTCAGGTTCACGCCGAACAAAGCCTGAAGCGAACCGTAATAAAAGTCCAGATTGGACACCCGAAGCTTCGGTGGATGTGTCATGATCGCGAGCTCCCCGCGCCTTTCGGCGAGAGGATCAGACGGGCGGCAATGTTGGCGCCCAGCATCAGCGTAAGCAGGACCAGTCCGGCCGCCCAGGCCTGCCGGTGCCAGTCGTCATAGGGTGAGATGGCGTAGGTGTAGATCATGACGGGCAGCGACGCCGTCGGCTGGTCCCAGCCGCTGGCCCAGTAGCGATTACTGAAACTTGTGAACAGCAGCGGCGCCGTCTCGCCCGCCACCCGGGCCACCCCCAGCATGGTGCCCGTCACAATGCCGCGTAGAGATGCGGGGATCACCACGGTAGCAACCGTCTGCCACTTACTCGCGCCCAGCGCCAGCGCGCCTTCTCGCAAGGAATGGGGCACCGCCCGCAGAAACTGCTCCGTGCTTCGCACCGTGATCGGAATAATCATCACGCTCAAGGCCAGTGCGCCGGCCAAAGTGGAGAACCGCTTCATGGGGATGACCACCACGGCGTAGGCGAAGATGCCGATGACGATGGAAGGCACGCCGTTGAGCAGATCAGCCATGTATCGCACCACCGGCGGGAATCGCGCGCCGCCGAATTCCGCCAGGTAGATACCCGCCACGAATCCCACCGGCACGCCGATCAGGGAAGCCAGGCCCAGCAGTTTCGCGCTCCCCACAATCGCGTTGGCCATGCCGCCGCCGGTTTCGCCGACCGGCTTGGGCAGTTGGGTGAAGAAAGCCCAGTTAATCGACCGCGCCCCGTTCCAGACCAGGAAGCCCAGGATGAACAGCAGCACCGAGACCGTGACCAGGGCACAGAGGCCCGCCGCGACGAACATCAGCAGGTTGACGGTCTTGCGCCGGTAATGGCGGTAGCTCATCCTTGCGAGGTTCCTTTCCGCGTGGTGGCGACGATGAGCAACCGCGCGATGCCATTCAAAAGGATGGTCAGCGCGAATAGTACGAGGCCTAATTCAATGAGCGCGCTGACGTGCATGTCGCTGGATGCCTCGGTGAACTCGTTGGCGATCACGGCCGCGATCGAGTAGCCCGGCTCGAACAACGAGGCGCTGATCTTGGGGGCGTTTCCAATCACCATGGTGACCGCCATGGTCTCCCCCAAAGCGCGCGCCAGGGCCAGGAAGATCGAACCCAGGATCCCCAGGCGCGCGTAGGGCACCACCGCGTCCCAGACGGCTTCCCAGCGCGTCGCCCCTACCGCCAGGGCGGCTTCCCGCTGCTCCGCGGGAACGGCCAGCAGAGCCTCGCGGGAGATGGAGACGATGAACGGCAGAATCATGATCGCCAGGATGAGACTGGCCGCCAGCAGGCCGATCCCGTACATGGGACCCTGGAAAAACGGCAGGAATCCCAGCCGCTGCTGCAGGAACGGCTCCACCTGCTCGCGCAGCACCGGCACAATGATGAAGACCGCCAGCAAGCCGTAGATCACGCTGGGGACCGCCGCCAGCAACTCAACCACGAAAGTGAGGGCGTCGGATATCTTCGGCGGCGCCAGTTCCGCCAGGAAGATGGCGGCTCCCAGTCCCATCGGCACCGCGATCAGCAGTGCCACCAACGACGTCACGACGGTTCCGAAGATAAAAGGCAGGGCGCCGAAGATCTCGGCCACCGGGTCCCAGTCTTGCGAAATCAGGAAGCCCCAGCCGAGTTTCCCGCGACTCAGGGCTGAGCCGCTGTAGAGTTCCGCCACCAGCAGCACGGTGATCAGCAGGATGCTGCAAGCCGCTGCGAGGGTAACCAGGTGCGCAATCTGGTCCCCGTTGCGCAGGCGGCGCGACAGCGCGCGAGCCTGGGAGATGACGGAAGGAGCCACTGCTATTGCACCTGCGAGATGGCCTTCAACTCTTTGGCGATGACCGCCTTGGGAAGCGGCGCGTACCCCAAAGGTTCGGCCATCCTCTGCCCGCCGTCGAGCATCCACCGCAGAAAGTCCGTGATCATCTTCCTTTTCTGCGCGTCCTGGACTCTGGCCGGAACCAGCAGCCACGTAAAGCTCGAGATCGGGTAGGCGTCCTTGCCCGGCGGATTCGTGATGGAGACCCGGAAATCGTCCGGCATGCTGGCGGCTGCCGCCGCGGCTGCCGCGGTTACGGTTTTGAGTTCCGCTTTGACAAAACTGCCGGCGCTGTTGCGTACTCTGCCGTAAGGCATCTTGTTCTGGATGGCGTAAACCAGCTCCACATAGCCGATCGAATTGGGCGTCTGCTTCACGATCCCCGCAACCCCTTCATTGCCCTTGGCTCCCAAGCCCACCGGCCATTTCAGGGCATTGCCGGAGCCTACTTTCTGCTTCCACTCCGCGCTGGCTTTCGAGAGGTAGTCCGTCCACACGAAGGTCGTGCCGCTGCCGTCTGAGCGATGCACCACGACGATGCCCTGGGCCGGCAGCGCGACCCCGGGATTGGCCCGAGTCAGCTCGGGGTCGTTCCACCGGTGGATCCTGCCCAGAAAGATGCCCGCCAGGGCCTCCGGCGTGAAATTCAGGTCCTGCTTCACCCCAGCGACATTGTAGGTTGGGACGACTGCGCCCAGGACCGTCGGAAAGTGAATGACCCGGGTCCCCGCTTTAGCAATCTGTTGGTCAGTCATGGGACTGTCCGACGCCCCGAAATCGACGGTACCCTGCTGAAGCTGCCGGATGCCGGCGCCCGAACCTTGCGACTGGTAGTTGAACTGTGCCTTCGAGTTGATCTTGTGGAACTCATCGAACCACTTGGCGTAGATCGGGTAGGGGAACGTCGCGCCCGCCCCATTGATCAGAATTTGTGCCGAAGCCGGTATGCAAGCGCAAGCCAGCAAGCCCCAAACCTGCAACTTCTTCATTCGCTCCTCCAAATACCATTGTCTTGATGTTGAATTACAATCGCGTTACAGACTGGTGAATCAATGGTTAAGACTTCATGGAGGAGTTGGCTGGAGAAACCGTTCCGTCCCTCTCCCCGCATGCCAGGCGTCCAGCGGGGATGCCGTGCCTATAGCGGAGAAACCTTTATTCCTCAATGGCTTCCAGCACGACGACACGGTTCGGATAGTCCAGCGTCAACACGAAGTCCTGCAAAATGGCGTTGCCCAGGTTGCCCCCCCGCCGTCCGAGTTCCTCATTGTCAGCATAGCCGCTCTCGACGTAAGCCACTTCGACGGCACCCAAGGCATAGGTCTTGAGATCTAAGGATCGGACCCAGCCTTTCATCAGACGCACTCGCCCACGGTAGCCTGCCGCGTTGAGTGGAATTCCGCCCATGGCCAGTTTCTCCAAGCCCAGGTAACGGACGGCTTTGGGAAACAGGATCAGGCCGAGGCTGGAGCCGGTGTCGAGGGTTACGGTGATTTTCGTTCCGTTCACGTAGCACTCCTCGATAACCGGAAGAATGGAGTTGGCCCGGAACTGCATCGGGAAGGAGATTCGGCGGGACGTATCGGGTGGCCGGACCGAGGGGGCGAAGGGGGACTGCGAATAGAACCGGATCCGGCGGCGGGAGTAGTCGATTTGCGTGATTCGCGAGGCCAGGAAGCCGTAGCCCAGCACGCCGTCGAGTGGACGCCCCAGCTCACGGGAGGGCTTGGACAGGTCCAGAGCCGACATAACCAGATTCCGTACCGTAAGACCGCCGACGCTCAACTGCTGGCACACGGTCTGCCGGCCCAGGATCCGGTCCCGGCCGGCTCCCACCCCTTCGCTCTTGGCCGGTCCGAGCGGCAGGCCCAATCGCCTGGCGAGACCCAAATCAATGGTGGAGTCGTGCGTCCCGCTATCGAGCAGGAAGCGGTGAGGACCACGGCCGTTGATGGACGCCTCCAGTACGATCTGGTTATGCAGGAAATCGAAGGGCACGTCCAGCCCGGCCCCGTGAGCCAACGCGCACATCCCGGCCCAGCAGAATAGCAAGCGGAAAGCGGACCTGCTCGTAGCCAATTCCGGATCTGCACTCCCCGGGGTATTCATGAGCCAAGAGAATTCATCGGCGCAGTTGTCCACCCTTATAGCACGAATCAACTTCGGTTATCTTCGCAGTGTTTCAACCGTCGTCCCGTCGATGGCGTGGGGCTCGAATTGGCCGGCTTCAGTCCGCACCGGCACGCAGCCACTCGATGTTGAAGCGCGCGAAGGTGAGCATCTCGCGGAAGTGTTGGAAGCCGCGCTCGTAGAGCAGGCCGACCGTGCGGTCGCCGAGCACGGCGAGCGACGAATAGGATGCCGGCCCCGGATGCACGACGCGCGCGACGGGCCAGGTGGCGGCATCGTCGTAGCTGAGGCGCACGGTCATGCGCATGCGCTTCACATCGTGCGCGGGGTTGGAGAACAGCACCATGCGGCCGCGCACGTCATAGCGCAGGATGCTCGCCTGGCAGACCGGTTCGACCAGCGTCTCGTCCCAAGTGAGTTCGGACCACGTGGCGCCGCGATCTTTGCTTACGGCCACCGCGCGGCGCTTCTTCGCGATGCCTTGAAGATTGTGATCGGCGCGCATGTTGAACAGGAGCGAACCATCGGCGCGTTCGATGACGGCGGATTCGTCGGTGTCGGCTCCGGTGCTGCCGCCGATCCTCCAGTTCTTCCCGCCGTCGTCACTGTAGATCACGTGCGAGTGCAGCGTCTTGGTCGGCTTCACGGTGTGATCGCATGGAATCACGATGCGCCCGTCCTGGAGTTCGATGCCGTTGCCGGGACCGGTGGCGTACCAGCCCCACTCGGGCTTCTTCGCCATGGACGTGATCTCGCGCGGCGGAGCCCATGTCCGCCCGTCGTCCCGGCTCGACGTGATCCACACCGTGCGTGTGCCGCCGGGTGCGCCGGTCATGAACTGGGCCTCGCCCGCGTTCGCCGGGTTGGCCGTGAGCAGCAGCAGAATCGTTCCGGATTTGCGCAGGACCACCGGCGTGGGATTGCCGATGGTGTCGCTGCCGTGGCCGGCCACCAATTGAAGATCGGACCACGTCTTGCCGCGGTCGTGGCTTCGGCGCAGAACAATGTCGATGTCGCCGGAATCCGATCGTGACTCTTTGCGTCCCTCGGCGAATGCCAGCAGCGTGCCTTTCGATGTCACCACCAGCGCCGGAATGCGGAAGGTGTGGTAGCCGCCGTTACCGGCCTTGAAGACGTCGGTCTGGTTGAAGAGCGGAGTCGCGCCGGAGCAAAGGCTGGTCAAGAAGCCGAGCAGCGCGCAAAAAAAGTACAAAAAAGGGGACAGACACCTTTTCCGCGGCGGAGAGTGCTTCCATTCCCGCTGGATCATCGTGGCGGAAAAGGCTGTCTGTCCCCTTTTTTTCACGCCGTGGTGGCGCAACCCGCGCTCACGCGTTCCTTGCGCTGCTCGACGGCCGCGCCGATGAAAGCGCGGAACAGCGGATGCGGCTCCAGCGGCTTGGACTTGAACTCGGGATGGAACTGGCAGCCCAGGAACCAGGGGTGGTCCGCGAATCTCGCAGATCTCGACGTAGACGCCGTCCGGCGTCTCGCCGGTGATGCGCAGGCCGGCGTCGGTTAGGATCTGCTCGTATTCGCGATTGAACTCGTAGCGGTGGCGGTGGCGTTCGCTGATCTCCGGCGCGCCGTAGGCCTGGCGCGCGAAACTGCCTTCGGCCAGCTGGCACGGATACGCGCCCAGCCGCATGGTGCCGCCCAGTTCGTCGACGCCCTTCAACTCGCGCAGTTTGTAGATCACGCGATGCGGCGTGCCGGGTTCGAACTCGGTGGAGTCGGCGCTCGGCGAGCCCGCACACGTTGCGCGCGAATTCGATCACCAGCGGTCTGCATGCCCAGGCAGATGCCGAAGTACGGCACCTTGTATTCGCGCGCGTAGCGGATGGCGTTCAGCATGCCCTCGATGCCGCGCTTGCCGAAGCCGCCCGGCACCAGGATGCCGTCGTAGCCTTCGCAGGCGTTCGCGCAGCCCGGCCACTTGAGCTCCTCGGCCTCGATCCAGTGGATGTTGACCTTCACGTCGTGCGCCAGGCCGCCGTGCAGCAGCGCTTCCTTCAGGCTCTTGTAGGAATCCTCGTACTCGACGTACTTGCCCACCAGGCCGATGTACACCTCGCTCGTGAGGTTCTTGAGCCGGTCCACCATGTCGCTCCAGCGCGTGAGGTCGCGCGGCCCCGCCTCCAGCTTGAGCAGGCGCAGGACGATCTCGTCCACGCCCTGCTCGGCGAACACCAGCGGCACTTCGTACACGCTCTTCACGTCGCGCGCCGTGATCACGGCCTCCACGTCCACGTCGCAGAACAGCGCGATCTTCTCCTTCATCTCCTGCGGGAGGAACCGCTCGGAGCGGCACAGCAGGATGTCGGGCTGGATACCGATGGCGCGCAGTTCCTTGACGCTGTGCTGCGTGGGCTTGGTCTTCAGCTCCTGCGCGGCGGCGATCCAGGGCACCAGCGTCACGTGCACGAAGATGGCGTTCTCGCGCCCCAGCTCGTGGCGCATCTGGCGGATGGCTTCGAGAAACGGCAGCGATTCGATGTCGCCCACCGTGCCGCCGATTTCCACGATCACGACGTCCACATCGCCGGCGACTTTGCGCATGGCGGCCTTGATCTCGTTGGTGACGTGCGGGATCACCTGCACGGTCTTGCCCAGATAGTCGCCGCGCCGCTCGCGCGCGATGATCTGTTCGTAGATGCGTCCGCTGGTGAGGTTGTTGGCCTGCGTGAGCTGGGCGTGCGTGAACCGCTCGTAGTGGCCCAGATCGAGGTCGGTCTCGGCGCCGTCGTCGGTCACGAAGACTTCGCCGTGCTGGAACGGGCTCATGGTGCCCGGATCCACGTTCAGGTACGGATCGAACTTCTGCAGCGTCACCTTCAGGCCGCGGCTTTCGAGCAGGCAGCCGATGGACGCCGCCGCAGATCCCCTTACCCAGGGAAGAAACCACCCACCCGTTACAAATATGTATTTAGCCATGCTTGGTTAAGATTGCTCCGCCTGCGTGGATTCAAATAAGCTCAATACCCGCTCCAGATCCTCCGGCGTGTCCACGCCCAGCGATTCGTATTCGGTTTCGACCACGCGAATCGGAGTAGCCATTTTCCAGCGCGCGCAACTGCTCCAGCCGCTCCGCGCGTTCCAGCGGGCCCACCGGCATGCGCGAATAGCCCAGCAGGAAGTCGCGCCGGTAAACGTACAAGCCCGATGTGCTTGCGGTACGGCGGCCGGCCGCCGCGCGCGAACGGAATCGGACAACGGGAAAAGTAGAGGGCGTTACCCGCGCAGGTCCGTCACCACCTTCACCACGTTGGGGTCGTCGATTTCGCGCGGATCCTCGATGCGCTTCTTCAGGGTGCCCATGGGCGCCTCGGCTTCGTCCACCAGCCGCAGGATGGCCGCGTCGATGGCCGCCGGATCGATCAGCGGTTCGTCGCCCTGAATGTTGACGATGAGGTCGGCGCCGTCGGCGGAGGCAACCTCGGCCACCCGGTCGGTACCGGACAGCGTGGTCGGCGCGCGTCATCCGCACCTGCGCGCCGAAGTCCCGCGCGGCGCTATAGATGCGCTCGTCATCGGTGGCGATGATCACTTCGGTCAGATACCGCGCCTGGCACGCGCGCTCGTAGACATGCTGGAGCATCGGCTTTCCAGCAATCATGGCGAGAGCTTTTCCGGGGAAACGGGAGGAGGAGAACCGGGCGGGAATGACGCCCAGAATTCGACGCGGCACACTCGATCTTACCATGAAAATCCGGATGGTATAATTCTCCTTGAAGGCACCAGCGGGAGGCGGGAATGGGCATAGTTCCGGATGCGGCGGTTCATTCTCTACGCCTGCGCAGGGTTGGCGTTGATGGCCCTGGCCCGTGACGTGCCGGGCGCGGATAAGAACCCCCTGGCGCCGCAACCCAAGGTTTCCATCGAGCCACGCACTAAGACGGCCGGCCCCGGCGACCAGCGCGGCGCGCGCCCCAACATCCGCGTCGATACCACGCTGGTGCTGATTCCGGTCACCGTTACCGACCCGCTGAACCGCTTCGTCACCGGCCTGGAGCAGGAGCACTTCCGCCTTTTCGAGGACAAGATCGAACAGGAGTTGACGCATTTTGCCAGCGAGGATGCGCCCCTCTCCGTCGGCCTGGTCTTCGATACCAGCGGCAGCATGGGCGCCAAGCTGCAGAAATCCCGGCAGGCGGTCGCGCAGTTCTTCAAGACGGCCAACCCGGAGGACGAGTTCTTCCTGGTGCAGTTCAACGACCGGCCGGAACTGGTGAGCCCGTTCACCACATAGCCGGAGGAGATTCAGAACCGGCTCGACCTTCACGCAGTCCAAGGGCCGGACCGCGCTGCTGGACGCCATTTACCTGGCCCTGAACGAGATGAAGAAGGCCCACAATCCGCGCAAGGCGATGCTGGTCATCTCCGACGGCGGCGACAACAGCAGCCGCTACACGCGAGAGCGAAATCAAGAACCTGGTGCGCGAAGCGGACGTGCAAATCTACGCCATCGGCATCTTCGAACCGGCATGGGCGGCCGCGGCCGCACCGCCGAGGAACTGTCCGGCCCAGGCCTGCTGAGCGAAATCGCCGAACAGACCGGCGGCCGTCACTTTCCGGTCGAGAATCTGAACGAACTGCCGGACGTCGCCGCCAAGATCGGCATCGAGCTGCGCAATCAGTACGTGCTCGGCTACACGCCGACCAATCGCGCAGCGCGACGGCAAGTACCGCCGCGTTACAGTGAAGCTGGTGCAGCCGCGGGGACTTCCGCCGCTGCGCGCCTTTTGGCGGATTAGGATACTATGCACCCTTACACTAAACGGTTGGCCGCGGCTGCGCTCCTCTGGCGCGGCTCTTCCCGTGGCCGCTCAGCTTCCGGCTCCCGCGCCGGACGACGTACCCGTTTTCCGCTCCGACACCCGGCTGGTGGTGCTGCACGCCACGGTGGTGGACAAGAACGGGCATCTGGTCACCACCTTGCCGCGCGAAGCGTTCAAGGTTTACGAAAACGGAGTACAGCAGCAATCTGCGCCTGTTCCGGCGCGAGGACATTCCGGTTTCCATGGGCCTGATCGTGGACAACAGCGGCAGCATGCGCCAGAAGCGCCAGAAGGTGGAGTCCGCCTCGCTCGGCCTGGTCAAGGCCTCCAACCCGCAGGACGAGGTTTTCATCGTCAACTTCAATGACGACGCCTATCTGGACGTTCCCTTCACCAACGACATCAAGAAGATGGAGGAGGGTCTCACGCGCATCGATTCGCGCGGCGGCACGGCCATGCGCGACGCCATCAGCATGTCCATCGACGACATGAAGGACAAGGCCAAGAAGGACAAGAAGATCATCTTCGTGGTCACCGACGGCAACGATAACACTTCGGCCATCACCCTGGAGCGGCTCATCGAAAAGGTTCGGGAAAGCGAAATCCTGGTTTACGCCATCGCCCTTCTCAACGAGGAGGAGCGCGGCGAGGCCAAGAAGGCCAAGCGCGCGCTGGAGGCCCTGGCGTCGGCCTCGGGTGGGCTGGTCTATTACCCCAAAGACCTGGTCGACGTTGAGAAATTGGCGCTCGAGGTGGCGCACGAGATCCGCAACCAGTATGTCCTGGCGTACTCGCCCGCCAACGCGGCGCTGGATGGCTCTTTCCGCCAAATCCGCGTGACGGTGGACGGCCCGGGGCGTCCTGTCGCGCGCACCCGCAACGGCTACTACGCCACCCCCGAAGCCCGGCCTGCGCCTGCCCTGCGATCCCCGGTCCCGGTAAAGAGGGGGTCGAATTAGCCCATGAGATTCTTGAACCGGAACCCTCCCGGGCGTTCATGCATCAAAGTTAAGGGGGGATGCGCCCTCTGTTATTCCCATGCGCGTCGCGCTGTGGACGGTATACTATTAGATAGAAAGGCTTTCGACGCCAGCTCCGGATCGGCGAAAGCAGAGCAGGTTTCATGAAGCCCTTGCGTTCGAATAGGTTTTTCCAATTCTTGACGATGGGTTCGCTCGCGGCGGCCCTGGGTGCAAGCCCGGCCGCCCAAGCTGCCGCGCCCCCCACCAAAGATGCTCGCGCCGAGGCGTATTATAACTACGCCATGGGCCACCTTTACTCGGAGTTGGCCGGCGCTTTCGGCAATCGCGGGGAGTACGTCAACAAGGCCATCGACTATTACAAGGAAGCCATCAAGGCCGAGCCCGACGTGCGGTACCTCAGCGATGAGCTTTCCGACCTCTATCTGCAAACCGGCAAGATCCAGCTCGCCGTCACGGAGGCGCAGGACCGGATTAAGCGCGACCCGGACGACCTGGACGCCCGCCGCCTGCTGGGCCGCATTTACACGCGGATGATCGGCGATATCCGGGCCAAGAGCATCAACGAGAACATGCTCAAGCAAGCCATCGAGCAGTTCGAGAAAATAGGCGAAAAGGACCCTAAAGACCTGGATAGCTGGCTGATGCTGGGCCGCCTCTACAAAATCGGACAGAATTCGGTGGCTTCCGAGAAGGCCTACAAGAAGGTCCTCGAACTCGATCCGGCCAACGAAGACGCCATGACCGGTCTGGCCATGGTGTACTCCGACCTTGGCGACACCAAGTCCGCCAGCGAAATGCTGCGCCGCGTCACCGACAAGAACCCCACGCCGCGCACCTTGACCGCGCTTGCCACCACTTACGAGCAGGTGCACGACTACGCGCTGGCGGCCGAGACGCTGCGGCGCGCGCTCAAGCTGTCTCCCGACAATGTCGAGATTCGCCGCGCCCTGGCGCAGAACCTGATGCTTTCGGAGCACATCGACGAGGCGCTCAAGATCTACCTGGACCTGGCCAAGGCCGATCCGCAGGACGTGCAGGTGCAGCTTCGACTGTCGCAGCTTTACCGCCAGCAGCGGGCCTTCGACAAGGCGCGGGAGGCCTCGCGGCGCGCTCTCAAACTGGAGCCCGACAATCTCGAGGTCCGTTACAACGATGTGAACCTGCTGGACGCCGAAGGCAAGCCCGCCGAGGCCATCACGGAACTCAAAAGCATTCTGGATGCCACGGCCAGGAAGAGTTACGATCCACCCGAGCGCAGCAATCGCGTAATCTTCCTCGAACGGCTGGGCCTGCTATACCGGTCCATCGACCAACCGGAGAACGCCGTGGCAATGTTCCGCGCCATCGGCGAACTCGATCCGGATCTGGGTGCGCGCTCGGCGGCGCAGGTGATCGAAACCTACCGCCTGGCCAAGTTGTATGCCAAGGCCGAACAGGCATCCGAGGCCGCGCGTAACAAGTATCCGAAGGACCGCATGGTGACGCTCATCCGCGCCTCCGTGCTGGCCGAAGCGGGCCAAGCCGAAAAGGCCGCCACCGAACTAAAGACTTTGCTCACCGGCAAGGACGACCGCGAAACCTACATGGCCCTGGCACAGGCTTGGGACAAGGCCAAGAACTACGCCGAGATGGCCAAGGCTCTGGACGCCGCCGAGAAGTTTTCCAATTCCCCGGAAGAGAAGGAAGGGGTGGTCTTCATGCGCGGCGCCATGTTCGAGCGCATGAAGAAATTCGCCCAATCCGAGGGCGAGTTTAAGAAGGCCATCGCCCTGAACCCCAAGAACGCCTCGGCGCTGAACTACCTCGGCTACATGCTGGCGGACCGCAATGTGCGGCTGCAGGAAGCCTACAGCCTGATCGCCAAGGCTCTCGACCTGGAACCGCAGAATGGCGCTTTCCTTGACAGCATGGGCTGGGTGTACTTTCGCATGGGCAAGCTCGGCGAGGCCGAAACCTACCTACAGCGCGCGCTGGAGAAAATGGTCCGCGATCCCGCGATTCACGACCACCTGGGCGACGTTTACGCGCGCCAGGGAAAGCTGAAGGAGGCCATTGCCCAGTGGGAGGGCTCGCTCAAGGCCTGGGAATCCAGCCCGCCGGGCGATGTGGATCCATCCGAAATCGCCAAGGTGACCAAGAAACTGGAAGGCGCCAAGGTCCGCCTGGCCAAAGAGGCCCGGAACTCCGGCGACAAGCAGCGGTAAGCCCCCCAGCGTCGGGAAAACGAGTCCAAGAGCCCGTCCGCCCGCCAGTTTGGCGCGTCAGTACGCTCCGGGTGGCGAAGCGGCGGGTTTCAGCCGAAGTCCACCGGTGAACTTCCCCGTGGTGGACAGCTTCAGGACACCGCTGGGGCCGGCGCGCTCTTCGCGCATCTCTTCGTCGTCGACTTCGACGTCGTAGTGCGCGCCGGGTTTAAGGCCCAGCACGAAGATCAGTTCCACATCGCGGCTTGGCATGCGGAACTTTCGCCGCTTCGCCGCCGATAGCATCAGCGCGGGACCAACTTCGAAGGGCGCGGCTGCGTCCGGGGCGAGTACCTCGATTCGTCCCTGCTCGAACTTCTGGCTCTGTCCGTCGAAAAAGCCGAACCAACTGGCATCGTCTTCCCAACTCGAGCGCACGAACACGCGCCCGGAATGCTCGTCGTAGGTGTACAGCGGCATGTAGAACGGGCTCAGACCCGGCTGGTAGGGGTTGGCCCACAGGAACTCGTAGGGGACCCCGAACGCGCCGTGCAGCAGAAAGCGATCCTGTATCAGCCATCCTTGCAGGAATTGAATCTCGCGCGCGTTGGTGTCGTAGGCCACCATAGCCAGCCCCGCCGCGCGCGAAAGTGCCGCCTGGCGGAGGTCCGGTTCGCCGCCGTCCTTGAAAGCCGGGATGCGGTATTCGCCTTCCGGCGCCGGATACGGCGCAGGATAGTGGCTCAGCATGTGCATCGCGGGAAGATCCCGGAACATCGCCGGGCTGGAATCGCGCAGGTCGATGTTGATGTTATCGCGCACGGCGTGGAGCAATTCGAACAGATCGTAGGTGCGATTGTGCGGAATTAGCGCGTGCCCGCTTTGGATGCCCGGGACCATCTTGCCGCGCCACCAATCCACTACGATCGACCGCAGCTCGCGCTCGGCCAGCGCGCCGTCGTGCCCGGCCAGGGCCACGGCGGCCAACGCGCGCGAACGCACCACGGCGATGTCGGAAGCGGGACGCGCGGCCTCCATTCCCCGCGCCAGCCGCGCGCCCAACTGCTTCGATTCGGTCTCGCTCAACGCCCCCTGGCACCAATCGAACACCAGCGCCTGCTGGCGCAAGTCCGCCGCGTCCGTCAGCGCCCAGGCTATGGCGGGCCGGCATGCGCCCGGTTGGTCGGTGACCTGCGCATAAAGCGCGGCGCTCAAGCCCGGCTCCGGCATGCGCGCCTGACCCACCATCAGCGTTTCGAACTGCTCCCAGCGCATGGAGCGCCGCTGCCGCTCGCGCCGCAGCAGGCGCAACCGCTGCGCGCGCAGGAACAGACGGGGGTGTTCGGTGAAGACCCGGAAATCCTCGTCCTGAGCTTGGGGAAAGGCCAGGGCGGCGGCGAAAATGAGCAGGGCCGCTGGTCGCCAAGGAGAATGCAACATCTGCTTCGATTGTGTCACAGCGACACAGCGACACACCACGGAGCCACAACCAGCACGCCCGGCTCTCCGGCGCAGGTCTTTGTTTGCAACCGTTCTCCCCCCTTCCACAAGTGGTTCGTCGTTTGCTACACTCATTTCGAATTGACGTAGTAACTTTTTAAACCTGCCCTCTGCTGCAACTGGCAGGCGGATTGGGAGCGGACCGACAGGACAGTGTGCTTGCGGGAGCCGATGTTTCGAGATTATTCTGCTCCTCAAACCGTTTCCGGTTGCAGCCGAGGGGTTTTTTTTGGTTGGGACTAATTTCATAGCGGCATCATAGCTAGGCTCCTTGCAAAGCTCGCCCCGGATTCTAAGCTTCGGCTGATGTCTGGCGTTCGTGGTGTAGGATTGATCGGACGCGGGCCTCACCAGGAACGGAACAGCAGTGCGGGTGTTCAGACACCAGGCTGGCCGGCGCAGGATCCAAGCCCAACTCGGGCGGACCGCATCACGGAGAGGGTACCAAGTGCCTCATCCCCCTCTCCGTGATGCGGTTTTTCTATTGGAAACCGTAGTCTCCTGAATCCTCTCGCCGGCTTACCAGCAGAGCGTGCCCGTGCGAGGCGCCTCATGGGGATTGGGGAGGTACAGCGTCCGGCAGCGCTCGCAGCGGTAGATCTCGGCGTCGGCTCCGTAGAGCCGGCTCACTTCCTCGCCAAAAAAGTACCACCGCTTCAGGTGCCCCGCGCAGAGCTTTCCCTTGCTGTCCTTCTCGTTGCAAGCCCGCATGTGCGGGATGCGCCGCTTCACCTTGGTAGAGTCGCTCAACGTGCCGACTACGTCGGCGGCGGCGGCGGGTACTACGGATGTGGCATCCATTGGATCGGCCATGGGATTTACGTCTCCGGGGTCCTTACAGCCGAGTATACAACAGGGTCGTGCTAATCCATCTGTTTGCGGTATTCGACTACCGCCGCCGAGCGCGGCGCGGCCAACGTGATCGTCAGCCCCTTATTCATGAGTTCAAGACCTGATATGTATTTATCTCCCGGGCGGTCCCAGCCGGTGACGCGATAAGTCGCTCGCGGCTCCAATCCGTGCAACCGGTAGGTGGCGGTGGCTTGCGCGCTTTCTTTGCGGCGGAACGCCTGCACCACCCCATCGCCGGCCTCCTCGCGGTGAAACTGCCAGGCCATCCACACGCCGGCTTGCCGGCTGTAGGGCGTGAGCGGATAGAAGTCTCCCTGGTATCGTTTCTGAATCGAACGATAGGCTTCGAGCGCCGGCCGGATGCGCCGCACGGCATCGGCGTTGCGGTAGTCGATGGCGGCGACGAAGGTGGGCGCCATGCCGCTGCGGACTTCGTAGGGCTCCACTGAGTTCGCGCCCAGGCCGTGGATCGGAAGCCAGCGCGACAGGGCGTAGGTCATGCTCTGCACCGCGTCGATATCTTTCCACGCCGTGTCGCTGCGCCAGAGCGCCACGCTGCGCCGCAGCATCTCGAAATCCAGGCGCCGGCCGCCGCTGGCGCAGTTATCGATGAGCAGGCCCGGCGAGCGCCGGCGAAGCTCGTCCCAAAACGCGTAGAGGTTTTCTATGTAGTGGGCTTCGCGCAAGCCTTGACGGTCTTCCGGCTCGCCCGCTTGCCAGTACCACAGCGGGTACATATTGAAATCCTGGCGATAGATGTCGATGCCGTTTTCGGCGATCATGTTCGCGATGGTTTCGCGCAAGAATGCAAGCGCTTCAGGCTTGGCCAGATCGACCAGGTGAAAACCATCCTTCACCATGTAGCCGTAACATTGGGGCGTCTCGACGTTCGGCTTCAGCAACCAGTCGCGGTGATGCTCGAAGAGCCAGGTCTTCGGCATCACGCGCTCCGGCTCGAACCAGAGCAGAAACTTCATGCCGTGACGATGCGCGGCATCGGACACCGGCTTTAAGCCGCGGGGGTACCGGACCGGGTCCGGCGCGAAGTTACCCACCGATTTCGCCCAGTTGTTTGCCACCAGAGAAAACCATCCCGTGTCGATCCACCAGATCTTCGCGCCCAGCTTTTCTCGCGCCACTTGTTCGATGCCTTCCAGCATGTTGGCTTCGGTGGTGGCTTCGAACGGAACCACGCCGTGCGCCGAAACGGCCAGCGGTGGATCGAGTTCCCGGCCGTGGGGCCGGGGCGTGTAGTGCTTGAGCAGAAGGGAACGCCACAGGTTGTGGCCGCGGAACGGGTCGTCGCCGCTCCAGCACAGCAGCAGGATGGCCGGCGTGCGCATGCTCTCACCGGGACCCAGCCGCAAGCGCGTGCGCTCCATGCCGGCCGTGGCCGCAACGCCGCGCGCGGGCAAGTGCCGGAACGACGCACTCCACTGGCCCGTCCAGCCGATGCCCAGCACCACGTTGCCGCCGCGCGGATTGCGCACCTGGAAGTACGGAAGGTAGCCGTCCGAAGATCGGCCGCCGTGGGAGACGAACTGCGCGGACTCGCGCCGTCCGAGCGCGCGCTCACCCGGCGCGAAATCCGATAACTCATCGTGCGATCCCTTGGCATATTCAAGCTGCGGCACCGCACCTGGCAACGTTTCCGTCAGAATCGCATCCAGCGCGCGGATGTCTTCGAGCACCAGCGTATCTTTCGTCGCGGTGTTCTTGAAGCGCAGCACCCACTCGAAGGCGGGGAAGGTCGAATACTCCGTCAGCGTCCATTCGAGTTCGAGCCCGGTGCGCGGATCGCGATACGTCACGCTGCGTCCGGTCTTGCGCATGGTCCAACGGGGCAGCAATTGGCGCGAACTCTCATTGCCGTAGACGAATGAAAACGGCGCGGTGGATTCCATGCGGCGGCGGAACTGAGCGGCCAGGCGAAAGTCCTCGCGCGTGGGTGTGGCGCCGTGCGCCAAAATGGCCAGCATGACAACGCCGGTACCCATCAAAACCAGTCGTGTGGTCATCGCGGAAATCCTGTCTCATCATGATACGAAAAGGGGACAGACGCATTTTCCGCCGCCGTGCACCCGCGGAAATGGATCCAAGCCGCCCGGGCGGAAATGCGTCTGTCCCCTTTTCGCGATAGGATCGTCGAGGTTGGCCTTTTATGCAACGACGTACCTTTATTTCGCTTCCCGCCCTGTCGGCCGCCGCTGGGCCAGGCTGGAGTTGGGAGCGCTGGCGTGACATTACCGGCGAAAGCCGTCCCAGCATTTCTTCCGATCAGACCGGACGCGCGGACTTGAGCGAGTTGCTCGCCCACGACGGCCGTCCGATCACTTCGGCCGCCGGGTGGCCGCCGCGCCGCGCGCACATCGCCCGTCTGGTGGAGGCGTTCCTGGGCCAGCCGCCCACCACGCGCCCGCCGCTCGAAGCCAAGGTCACGCTCGAAACGCCGTGCGACGGCTACACGCGCCGCACGCTCACTTTTCAGACCGAGCCGGATGAATTCGTACCCGCCTTTCTGCTGGTGCCGGACGGTGTTCGTGGCCGCGTGCCGGCCGTCGTCTGTCCTCATCAAACCGTGCAGGAAGGGAAGCGGGAGCCCGCCGGCCTCGCCGGTAATCCGCGTCTGCACATCGCGCACCGCCTGGCGCAGCGCGGCTACGTCACGTTCACTTACGACGCGGCCTGCTTCGGCGAACGGCACGATCCCGCGACCAACCATTACGGCGACGCCATCCCCTTCTATCGCCGGCATCCGCGCTGGTCCATGATGGGCAAAATGGCCTGGGATTTGAGCCGCGCCATCGACTATCTGGAAACGCTCGACTTCGTGGAAAGCACGCGCATCGCTTCCATGGGCCACTCGCACGGCGGTTACACCACGTTGTTTTCGATGGCGCTCGACGAGCGCATCCGCATGGGCGTCTCCAGTTGCGGCTTCGATACCTTCCGCTACGACGGGAACCCGTACCGCTGGTCGCATGCCACGGCGCTCCTGCCGCGCCTCGGTTTCTACATCACCAGCCCTTACATCCGCCCGGGCTTCTACGCCGGCGTGCCGGATGCGGAGACCATTCAGATACCCTTCGACATGCATCATGTGCTGGCGCTCATCGCGCCGCGGCCGTTGTTCCTGTCGACCTCCGACCAGGATGCCATCTTCCCCAACGCCGGTTGGAGCGCGCGGCAGGCGCTGGCGCGCCTGGCACCGCTCTATGCCATGCTGAAATCGGAGAATCGTCTGGAGAGTTACTTCTTCCGCGGCGGCCATGGGTTCCCGCCGGAAGCCGAGCGGCTGGCCTTCGATTGGCTGGACCGTGGGCTGAAAGGTTGAGACGCGCATGAGTGAACCACTGCGATTCAGCCGCCGCGCGTTTCTGGGCACGGCGGCCGCGACGGCGCCGCTTCGCGCCGCGCCGGCGCCCGGTAAGGTGATCAACGCGCACGATCATTTGCATCACCACGGCTTCAAAGACTGGTACGAATACGACCGCCGCGTCATCCAGGCCGCCGACAAACTCGGCGTCGAGCAAATCTGCTGCTCCATTCTGCCGCCCGAACGCCCTACCACGCTCGCAGGGTTCCGGCAGTGCAACCAGTGGTTGCGGGAAGCCATCCAGCGCTTTCCCGGGCGCGTATTGGGCTACGTTTTCGTCAATCCGGGTTATCAGAAAGAAGCGCTCGAGGAGGTCCGCCGCTACGTGCAGGACCACGGCTTTATCGGCATCAAACTCTATAACGATTACCTCATCACCGAGCCGGTGCTCGAGCCCCTGCTCGAATTGGCCGCGCGCCTGAAGATCCCCATCCTGCAGCACGCCGGGCATCCGTCCTGGCTACCGTCGCCGCAACCGCGCATCAGCGACGGCGGCCACCTGGCCGAGGCTGGGCGGAAGTTTCCGGAGACCATGCTCATCTGCGCGCACATCTGCGGCGGCGGGGATTGGGAATGGACCGTCAAGGCGCTGCGCAACGCGCCCTCGGTTTACCTGGACACCAGCGGCAGCGTCATCGACGAGGGCAGCGTGGAATTCGCCGTGAGCACGCTGGGCGCCGGCCGGATTCTGTTCGCCTGCGACATGTCGTGGACGGCCGGCATGGGCCACCTGCGCGGCGCGGAACTCAGCGAGGAGGACCGCCGCAAGATCATGGGCGCCAATATGCAGCGCATCCTGAGCCGGAGGACGCGTCGGATGATCGACGTCAACGCCTACCTCGGACACTTCGCCTTCCGCCAGTTGCGCCACAACACGGCCTCGGGGCTTCTGGCGCTGATGGACCGCAAGCGCATCCAGCGAGCCGTGGTCTCCAGCGCCGCCGCCATCACGTACCGTAACTCGCAGGCGGGCAACCAGGAGGTGGCGGC
This sequence comes from Terriglobales bacterium, assembly GCA_963745655.1. Taxonomy (GTDB): domain Bacteria; phylum Acidobacteriota; class Terriglobia; order Bryobacterales; family Bryobacteraceae; genus JAJFUV01. The sequence goes on from CAVUYK010000003.1 coordinate 276,879, forward strand.
CGAAATCGCGCGCCACCGGGACCGCTTGATCGGCGCGGCCGTGCTCAACCCGGCTTACGCCGGTTGGAAGGACGACCTCAAAATCTGCCACGAAGAATTCGGCATGAAAGCGCTGCGCCTCTATCCGCGTTGGCACAACTACCGGCTCACGGACCCCGTCTGCCTGGAGATGGCGCACCAGGCCGCCGCGCGCGGCATGGCCATCTCCATCCCCATCCGCGTCGAAGACCGCCGCCAGCAGAGCTGGCTGGTGGACATTCCCAACGTCGATTACAACGAGATCGCCGCCCTTATACGCGCCGTGCCGAGCGCGCATTTCATCCTGATGAGCGGCAGCGGATTCCCGGCTCCGTGCTGGGGCGCAAGAATAACGGGCTCGGCGCGAACTATTCCATCGAGATCTGCCTGCTCACCGCGTTGCTTGGCAACGAACTCGGCCAACTCATCGAGAACCTCGGCGAGGACCGGCTGTTGTTCGGCACCGGCATGCCGTTCCACTATCCCGATCCCGCCATCGTAAAACTCGAAGTGCTGGATGCGAGTGCGGCGGTGAAGGAAAAGATCCGGCGCGGCAACGCGGCGCGCATTTTCAATTTGTCAGCCGCTTGAACACGAACTCGCCGGAAGTGCGAACGCCGGTTTCCTTCTGAACCATGGTCTTGTCTTTCCCCAGCGACGGCGACAGCGAGAGCGGGTTCTCCACATCCGCCAGGATCAGGATGTCGCGCCGGCCGTCGGAGAGCCTCACCTCCACTGCCACGTGGGCATCGCCATAGACGGCGCCTTGCGGCGTTTCGAGCTTCAATCGGCGGATGCTCCGGATGCGCGACTGCCTGCCGCACGGCTCCAGCACGCTCACGAACGTCGAAGAGAGCGGCGCGTCCTTGGATTGCCTGCGCGTGACCAGCGTCGGAATCCAGAATTGCTCGGTGGATGTGGCGTTGCGCACGGTCCAGCTTTCCGCTGTGTAGGCGTCGGCGTTCGAGGTGAGATCGGTGTAGCGCAGGTGCACTTCGGCGCCGGGCGGGAGGTAATGAAAGCGGTCTTCGATCTTGAAATCCGCCGTCCACCCCGCCGCCGCGTTGCGGTGCACACGGAAATTGCGGGTGAGCGTCTGGTTGCCATAGTCCGGCGCGGGCTCCAGGCGCAGACCATCGGTTGAGAGCTGGGAAAAACTGCTGCGCGTGAACTTGGCGTGATCGTTGCCGCCCACCACCCGGAACACGTCGAGCACGTAGAAATCCTCGCCCACGGTGTCCACCATCACCGCCGTGCGCTCATACTGCCGCGCGTTGTATTGGTTGGCGGAGGAGGCGCGCATGACGCGATAATCTTTACCCTCGGTCCATAGCGTGGTCCGGCCTTCGCCGCCGATTTGATCCTTGCCATCCACCACCACCGTGTTGTGCGCGGCGGTCATCAGATGCCAGCGCGCTTGCGGTGTTTGCCAGTCGCCGAACTGCACCGCCGGATATCCGAACTCGGGCAGCAGGTCCAGGCCCTTGGCGACCAGCCCCAGATTCATGGCGTCGCGGTGCAGGTGGCCTTTGATGCCGAAGCTCGGAACCGAATCGTAATCCATCCACACGGCGCCGGTCCCGGCCGGCTTGGGTGGGCGCAGAATCGCCAGGTGCCACTGCTTCTTGTCGATGCTGCCCACCCGCGGCAGTGAGCCGTGCCGCGCCGCCGTGCGCTGCACGTCGCGCGTGAGCCGGTCCGGGTCTTCGGCGTACAAATCGTACGGCATGCCGTCGGTTTTGCCCCCATTCGCCTGCAGCATCAACTGCGGGTAGAGCCGGTCTCCGGTGGCCCGATACAGGCGCCAGAAGAACGAGTACATGGAGGCGGCTGGGTCCACATCGTATTTGCTGTAGGCGTCCCCGTGATGGAAATCCACCGCCACGTATTTCGGAGTCCGGATGGCGAAAGACCCGCAGTCGCCCGAGTACGGATAGTACTGGAACCCTATCCAGGTGTCGTAGTGGAAATGATAAGTCTCGCGTAACTTGGGATGACGCTTGAGTAACTCGGGTAGAACCGTCGAGTCCGTGCGCGCCCACTGATCGATGAATTGCCCCAGAAAGCGCGTCGAGATGGTGGCGTAACCGGTCAGGCCTTTCTCGCCCGTGAGCCCATCGACGGCCGTGCCGCGCTCGACGATCTCGCCGATGTTCTTCAGTACCTCTTCGCGATTCGCCGGCCAAGCCAGCACCGTCTTCACCAGCGTCAGGGCTCCGTCGGTGCCGGGGTAGTTCGTGCGGATCTTCTCCGGATGGGCCAGCGCGTCGCGCAGGATGCGGTCCTCGATATTGCGCTGCACGTCGGCGAACGTGCTTTTGGGATTTTCCAGGCGATAGCGCCGCGCCTGGGCCCTCAAGAAGCGCACCAGTTCCGCGTCCTGGCGCGCGGCTTCGAAAACCTGGTCGTAGGCGAGTGCCAGCTTGCGCACGTCGAATGCCGAGTCGATCGAGTAATTTACGTAGCCGGCCGTACCGCCGCCGTAGTGGTAGCGCTCATAGACCAACCCTTGGGTTCCAAAGTCGAACGTGGGCCAGACGTCCGCCACGCGGTCCAGCAGGATGGCCGCCTTGTGCGCGTAAACCATTTCGCCCGTCACGCTGTGGGCGGCGGCCAGCGTCGCGATGCCATGCAGCACCAGTTCCTCGAACTGGCCGTACTTGAGATACGCGCCGATGAAGTACCAGCGATGCGTGCCTTCCGCGTAGCCCGTGCCATCATCCACGCCAAAACCGTGCAGCGGGTCGGCCGCATCGGGGTGTTCGAGATTTACTAGCAGAGCGCGGTTGGCGCGTTTCGGCTGGAAAATGCCGTGCTCGTCCAGGCCGCTCCGGTAGAACTTGTGAAAATCGTTCTTCGGAAACAGTTCGCGGCAGTGCGGGCACCGGGCTTTCCAGGGCTGCTGAACGGCATCGATCTCCCAGTCGTACATCGGCACCGGTTTGCGGCAGGCCGGGCAATATCCGCTGGACCAGACATGGTGTGATCGCAGCAGGGTTGCGCCGAACATCAGGTCCCAGAGTTGCTCGTCGGAGAGCTTCATCCAGTAGTCCGCGCGCTCCACAATGCTCTTGCGCAGTTGCGCCGCCCAGGGGTATTTCGCCGCGTTGGTTTTGGCCCGCTCCGTGAGCCGGCCCGGATAGAGCGCGCTGGCTTGTTTGGCAGCCGGCATGCTCACCGAAACCGCCAAAAACAGCCACGCCGCCCTCCAAAAACCGGTAAGTACTACACGCATGTGTCTATCTGTCATTTTCTGTTGACATTAATGTTCGTTCAGCTTAAGATGCTTTTTCACTCATAGCACGTGACGTACGAACTTCACCCTTTTTTCAAAGGTTTCCCGCATGACCTTTCAGATAGGCGAAAAAGTAGTGTACCCTAATCAGGGCGTCGGCACGATTGAAAACATCAGCACACGTGCTTTTGGCGCTCAAATGGAGAAGTTCTATTTGCTGCGTCTCACAGCCCGCAGCCTTACCGTGATGGTCCCTTTTTCTCACGTGGGCCATGTCGGGTTGCGAAAGCTCACCCGCAACGGCGAAGTCGAGAAAGTGCTCGAATTCCTGTCGACCGGACTATGTCCCCATTGTTCCGATTGGAAAGACCGCTTCAAAGAGAACTCCGACAAGATGCGCAACGGTAATCTGCTCGCCATCGCCGGGGTGCTGAAAGGACTTCTCATCCTGCAGCGTGCCAAACCGCTGTCGTTCCGCGAAAAGAAGATGCTCGACCGCGCCCGGCACATGCTCATCACGGAAATCTCCATTTCACGGGGGATCTGCCAGGAGAAGGCCATCGTTCTGCTGCAGCGCTCGCTGGGGAGGGCTGAGTTGACCATGCCCGACTCTCTCTGATCGCGCGCGCCCACCTCAAGAAGTGCGGTGGTACACTTTTCGCTACCCGTTGTGAGAGTAAAGCTTCTGTCCCTTGACCCGCAGGTCCAGGGCTGCCAGGTGGTAGCCGCCGAGATTGGACACATACAGCCGGTCGAAATCCGGGCCTCCGAAACAGCAGTTGGTAGGCTCGTTTAACGTCGTCCCGTCGGTATCTTCGGCCAGCACCTCCACCACTCCAGCGGGCGAAACGCAATAGAGACGGTGCGAGGCGTAACAGGTGACGTACAGGTTGCCCGCCGCGTCGAAGGCCAGTCCGTCGGGAACCCTGGCGAATCCGTTCGCGAACACGGACACGTCGCCCGCCGTAGAGTCCTCGCGGATGGCGATGCGCAGGACGCGGTCCAGGTTGCTCTCCACCACGTAGAGGAACTTTTCCGCGGCGTCCAGCGCCAGTCCGTTGGTGAAGTGGAAGGGCCCGTGCGACCACAGCGCCGTCTCGCCCGTCGGCGCAATGCGAAAGATGACGCCGTTGCGCTGCTTCCATCCGCCGGAGCAGCTCACGTAAAGGTTTCCATGGCGGTCGAATACCGGATAGTTGGGCAGCACGAACTTGCGTTCCGCGCTGCCACCGGAGAATGTCTCGCAGACGCCCGCCGGTGTGACACGCATCACCTCCCGGCGCTTGGCGTCACAGACGAATGCGTTGCCTTCACGATCCATGGCGATGCCGCCGCACCAACCGCCGGTGGAAGCATACTCGTGCACCCCGGAACCGCCGGGCGAGATGCGGTACACCTGCCCGGCCTCGCCACCGGCATACAGGTTTCCATCGGGGCCCAGTGCCACGCACTCGGGGTGGTCCAGCAGGCCATCAACCAGCATATGGATCTCAGAGGTCGGATAAAGCATGGTAGTGTCCAATCTATCTCAATCTTGCGAGAGCAGCCACGCGGCTACCGGCGCCAGTGCGATGCCGGCCCAGTGCGCCGGCGGAATGTGCTCGTGCAGAAACAGGCGCGCCAGCAGCACGCTGATCAGCGGATACAGGTACATAATGGGTACGGCCACCGCGCTCTTTGCACCCTTTTCGAACGCTGCGAAGCTGGTGAGCGCGCCGAATCCGTTGAGCACGCCGCTCAACACGCCCAACGCCAGCACCTCACCCGAAAGCGCCAGGCTCACCGGAAACAGCGCCACGGTGACCAGCGCCACGGGAATGAAGGCCAGGGCGAAACCCAGAAACGAAAATTCCGTCGAAATGCAATTGGTGCTGATCTTCTGGGTGTTGCCGGTGATGCCCCAAGCCACCAGCACGATCAGCGACAGAAGCAACCAGTGCGGCATGCGTTAAAGACTCAGCAGGTAGATGGCTACCAGCGCCAGCGCGAGCCCGGCGTACTGGCGCGCCTTCATGCGCTCTTTCAGAAATACCACGCCCACCAGCACGGTCACCAGCGGCGAAAGCGACGTGAGCGGCACCACCGTCGACGCGCTGCCACCCTTGAGCGCCATGTAGAAGGCGACGTTTCCGCCGCCGCCGAGAAGCCCCGTCAGGAAGGCGAAGAACACGCCCCGCCGGGGACGCTCGCCCTGAAAGCGGCGCTTGGAGACCAGCACCACGGCCAAAGGAACCACCAGGCCGAAGGTAAACAGCACCTGGCCGGCATAGGGGGAAGCGCGGTCCACCAGCAGCTTGGCCTCGAATCCCCACACGCCCCACAGCAGCGCCGTCAGCAGCGTGTAGAAGAGCCAGGCGCTCATCAGGGCCTCTAACTAAATAACGTCGCCAGAGATTCGGGACCGCTGGCTGACGCGCGCGGCTCCGCAAAGACTTCTGAGCCGTGACCGTGAGGGAGCGGTTGGAAAGCTTGTTTCATAACAGGTCCTTAGCCGTTCCAGCTCGTTACCAGGTTCACCAGCGTGCGCACGGCCACGCCGCTGGGTCCCTTGGCCAGAAACGGCTTGGCCTCATCCAGCCACGCCGTGCCGGCGATGTCCAGGTGCACCCAAGGCGCGTCGCCGGTGAACTCCTTCAGGAACATGGCCGCGGTAATGGCGCCGCCCTTGCGGTTGCCGATGTTGGGAAGATCGGCGTAGGCGCTCTTGAGCGATTCCTTGTATTCGTCGTCGACGGGCATGCGCCACATCTTCTCGCCGGCCGCCTCGGCCGCCGATGCCACGCGCGCGCCGAACGAATCCTCGCTCGGAAACAGTCCCGTATAAAGGTCGCCGAGCGCGACTACGATGGCGCCGGTGAGCGTGGCCGCATCCACCAGGTGCGTGCAGCCCAGATTTCGCGCGTACGTCATGGCGTCGGCCAGAATCAGCCGGCCTTCGGCGTCGGTGTTGAGCACCTCGACCGTCTTGCCCGAGAGCGTGGTGACAATATCGCCGGGTCGCTGCGCGCGGCTGCCCGGCATGTTTTCGACCGCGGGAACCAGCGCTGTCACAGTGAGCGCGGGCTTCAACTGCGCGATCGCGCGCATGGCGCCGAGTACCGCGGCGCCTCCCGACATATCGAACTTCATCAAGTCCATCTTGTCGCTCGGCTTGATGGAAATGCCGCCGGAATCGAACGTAACGGCCTTACCCACCAGCGCCAGATGCGCGCCCGCGCCCACATCGCCTTCGGGGCGATAGCGCAGTATGATCAGGCAGGGCGGTTCATGGCTGCCTTGCGCCACGCCCAACAACGCGCCCATGCCCAACTGCTCCATGCGCGCCCGGTCCAGCACTTCGTAATCCAGCCCTTGCTCGGCGGCCAGCGCGCGGGCGCGGTCCGCCAGGACGGTGGGCGTCATGGCGTTGCCCGGCTCGGCGGCCAGCGCGCGCGTGTAGTTCTGCGATTCGGCGACGATGGTGGCGCGCCGCGCGGCGGCCTCCATGGCGGCATCCATGGCCGGCACCACCAACGCGAAAGTGTCGATGCGGCCTGCGTCGCTCTTGTCGGTCTTGTAACGGTCCGGTTCGTAGTCGGCCAGGATGGCGCCTTCCACGGCCGCCGCCACCGGGCCCGCGCCCGCGAAAGCTGCATCCAGCGCCAGCGCCACCGTGTGGATGCCCTTCGGTTTCAAGCATCGCAGCGCCGCGCCGGCGATCTTACGTACCTCGTACGCGGTGAGTTTCTCGGCCTTGCCGCCGCCGATGACCAGCATGCGCCGCGCCTTGAATCCCGGCGGGCGGTGCAGCAGCGCCGTTTCGAGACTCTTGCCTTTGAATTCGCCGGTAGCGTACAACTCGCTGAGCCAGCCGGTAGTCCCGTCGGCGCGCCGGGCCGCTCCGTCGCTCCAGCCTCCTTGCGCGGAGTCTTTGTCGAAGGCCACCACCACCAGGGCGTCGACGTCGATCTCTTCGAGAGGTTGCACCAGCACCATAGTCTGCATTCGGGAATCCCCTTATCTAGTGTGCGCTATCGGCACGGCGCGAAAAACGGGGACCGGCTCGAATTTCGCCGCCTTTGCGAAACTTCGTGCCTGTCCCCGTTTTTGCCAATCGTACATGCTCTACAGCTCGCGCCGAGTGCCGCGCGCGGCGCGAGCCTCGGCTTCCATCGTGCGTTCGCGATCGGCTTCACGCTTGTCGTGCATTTTCTTGCCGCGCCCCAGCGCCAGCTCGCACTTAATGACTCCGTCCTTCAAATATATCTTGGTCGGTATCAGCGCCAGACCCTTTTCGCGCGTTTTGCCGGATAGCTTTTCGATTTCGCGCCGGTGCAGCAGGAGCTTGCGCTCCCGAACCGGGTCGTGATTTTCACGGTTGCCGTGCGAGTAGTGGCTGATGTGCGCGTTCACCAGCCAGGCTTCGCCGTTGCGCACCTCGGCGTAGCTGTCCAGGAGTTGGATCTTCCCGTCGCGGGCGGACTTCACCTCGGTTCCGGTCAAAACCAGACCGGCTTCAAATCGATCCAGCAGGTAATAGTTGTAGCCTGCCCGCCGGTTGTCGGTAAGTATCTTAATCCCCTCTGCCATGCGAGCCCGCTTTTGGCCTCCACGTCTGGAAGCCGTTCTTCGTCATTCCGTAATAGGATGTCTGGCGGATACGGCCGAAAGTCTATCTTAGCACACAGCCAAAAAAGGCAATAAGGTGTTCATGTTCAATCGGTTAGGAAGAGTTCTCGCGGGCCTTGCGTTGGCCTTCTCTTTGACCCAGTCGGTCCCGGCGAAACCGCGCAAAACCCAGAAGCTGATCGACCAGGGCCGCGTGGCGGAGGACCGGAAGAATTACGACAAGGCGCTGGAGTTCTACGAACAGGCCGTCATGGAGAACCCCCGCGACGTCGCCGCGCTGCTGGCTATGCGCCGCGCCCGGTTCCAGGCCGGGCAAGCGCACGTCGACAAGGGCCAGAAATTGCGCACCGAGGGCAAACTCGAAGATGCCCTCGACGAATTCCGGAAAGCCTACGCCATCGACCCCGCCTCCAGCATCGCCGAACAGGAGATGCGCCGCACCCGTCAAATGCTCGATGACGAAAAACGGAGCGGCGAGAAGCTCACGGGCGAAGAACGCGGCATGACGCCGGTCCAGCGGGCGCGCAAGGAAATCGAGGCGCGCATCGAATCGGTCTTGCCGGCGCCCGAACTCAAACCCATCTCCACGGCACCCATCACCCTGCGTATGACCAATCAGCCGCCGCGGGTGCTATTTGAAACCGTCGGCAAGCTGGCCGGAATCAACGTCATCATGGACCCGGACCCCGCCGGCATGGGCATGGGCAGCGCGCAGAAGAACCTGAGCATCGAACTCACCAACGCCAGCATCGAGGAGGCGCTGAACTATCTGGCGGTCTTGACTAAGTCCTTCTGGAAACCGCTCTCCGCCAACACCATTCTGGTGGCGCAGGACAACCCCACCAAGCGCCGCGATTTCGAAGACCTGGTCGTAAAGGTGTTCTACCTCACCAACATCACGGTCGCGCAGGATTTGAACGAAATCGCCGCCGCCATTCGCGGCGTCACCGATATCCGCCGCCTTTATACTTGCGCCGCGCAAAACGCCATCATCGTCCGCGGTACGGTGGACCAGGTGGAACTCGCCGAAAAACTGATCCAGGACATGGATAAACCCAGGGCCGAAGTGGTGGTGGACGTGATCGTCATGGAGGCCAACCGCAACCGCACGCGCGATTTGGCTGCGGCCCTCGCCTCCGGCGGCACGGCCGGCCTGAATTCGCCCATCAATTTTACGCCGCGTAACCCCGTGCTGAGCGGCACGCCCGCGACCGATACAACTACCACCGCCACCACAAATTCGACGCTCATTTCGCTGGCTCAAGTGGGCAAGATCTCCACCAACGATTTTTCGGTAACCATGCCCGGCGCTCTCATCAAGGCGTTGATGACCGACAGCGACACGCGCGTCCTGCAGAAACCGCAATTGCGCGCCGCCGACGGCCAGAAAGCCTCGCTGCGCATCGGCGACAAGACGCCCATCTCTTCCGGCGGCATGCAAACCCTCGGCGCCGGCAACGTATCGGGCTTTGGTGGGTTGTACCAGAACTTCCAGTTCATTGATGTGGGCGTGAACGTGGATTTGACGCCCAAAATCCACGGACCCGAAGAAGTCTCCCTGCACATCGAAGTGGAGATTTCGAACGTGAAAGATCGCATCGACATCGGCGGGCATTTCGCAGCCCATCATCGGCCAACGCAAAGTGGTGCACGACATCCGCATTCGGGAAGGCGAGGTCAACATTCTGGGCGGCCTCATGCAGAGCCAGCAATCGCGCTCGACCGCCGGTTTCCCGGGGCTCAGTTCCATCCCCGTCCTCAAGTGGCTGTTCTCGAGCCGCTCGACCACCGATTCCGATAGCGAGTTGCTGATTGTTCTGATCCCGCACATCATTCGCGCCCCCGATATCACCGACGTCAACCTGAAGGGCGTGGCCGCCGGAACCGACCAGTCCATCAGACTGAAGTTCGCTCCGAGCAAGGTCGCGCCTCCAACGGGGCCCGCCGCACCGGTCGCGCCCGCCGCAGCCGGCTGCCGCACCGTGCCCGCCGCACCGGCTGCCGCAACCGTGCCCGCCGCACCGGTTGCCGCAACCGTGCCCGCCAAGGGGCCCGACGTGCCCGCGGTTTCGCCCACCGGCGTGCCTCTTGCCGCTGCCCGTGCCCGCGGGGCCGCCCAAGGTGAGCTTCACGCCATCGGCCGTCAATGTTCAAACCGGCGCCACCGTCACGCTGCGGCTCGAAATCTCGAACGGTGTCGACATGTTCGCCGCTCCGTTCCGGTTGAAGTTCGATCCCAAGGTGCTGCAACTGAAAGAAGTGACCGCGGGCGGAATCATCGGCGGCGACGGGCGCCGGCCTATCTTCACGCGCAACATTCGCAACGACGTGGGAGAGGCGGCCGTCATCCTGAGCCGTGTGCCCGGCGCGGGCGGCGTGAGCGGCACCGGATCGCTGGCGATGCTGGAGTTCCAGGTGGTCGGGCGCGGCCAGACCAAGATCTCCTTGCAGGAGTTCGGGCTGAAGGATTCCAAGATGCAGCCGATCCCGGTCACCCTGCCCGAAGTGACGGTGAACGCGAGGTAGAGTGCCATGTTTCGTGGTGGACGGCGCGGGTTTACCTTGGTGGAGTTGATCGTCGCCTTTACCGTTCTCAGCGTGCTCGCAGCCATGGCCGTACCGCTGGCGCGTTACAGGGTGCGCCGCGAGCGCGAGCACGAACTGCTCTATTCCTTGCGCGAAATCCGCAAGGCCATCGATAAGTACAAGGATGTTTGCGACGTCAAGGGCCTCGACATGACCAAGGTGAAGATCGACTCGGAGTGCTATCCGGAGAGCCTCGAGATCCTCACGGAAGGAGTGAAGGCCGCCGGAACTGTGGATAAAAAGATCCGATTCTTGCGCCGCATCCCCAAGGATCCCTTTACCAACTCCACCGACTGGGGCAAGCGCAGCATGCAGGACGATCCCAAGGGCAACAACTGGGGCGGGCAGAATGTTTTCGATGTCTACACCAAGAGCATGGAGAAAGCCGCGGATGGAACGCCGTATGCGGAGTGGTAGGCGGGGCTTCACGCTCATCGAGATGATGATCGTGATGACCATCATCGCCATCCTCGTTTCGATCGCCGTGCCCCTCTACCAGAAGTCCCTGGTGCGCGCCAAGGAGAGCGTGCTCAAGCAGAACCTGTTCACCCTCCGCACCATGATCGACGAGTACACCTACGATAAGCAGAAGGCCCCCCAAACCTTGCAGGATCTGGTCAACGAGGGTTACCTGCGCCAGGTTCCCATGGATCCCATGACCGGGTCCGACAATACGTGGAAAATCATCATGGAGGAGTCCGCCTCCGGTACCAGCCAAAATGAGCCAGGCATCTTCGATGTGCGCAGTGGCGCGGACAAAAGCAGCCTGGAAGGCTCCCCTTACGCGGATTGGTGATTCCCGCCGCCTCGCAATGCTAAACTGATGTCAGGGCGGTTCCACCGCCCGCCCCCAGTTTCCCCGGTCGTCTAATGGTAGGACAGCGGCCTTTGGAGCCGTGAATCGTGGTTCGAATCCATGCCGGGGAGCCAATTCCTGGGCCCCCAGGAATGCAACTTTCCAACTTCGGCGTTCTCTGTTGACAGCGCCGCCCACGCCCTGCTGATCATCGTTCACCGAACACCTTGACTTGCACCTGCAGGCGCGTATAAAATTCTATACATACTGGTTGTATGGACGATGAAAAACAGATCCGTTGGGTAGGGTCTGCCTACGACGATCTGCTGGCGTTACCAAAAGACGCCCGGAAGGAAGCGGGCTTCCAGTTGGGGAAGGTCCAGGCCGGGCTTGAGCCGGCAGACTGGAAGCCGTTCGACGACGTAGGTGCGGGCACGAGGGAGATTCGGATCAGGGAGGCAAGCGGTATTTACCGCGTGATGTACGTCGCCAAGTTCGAGGAAGCAATCTACGTCCTGCATTGCTTCCAGAAGAAGACTCAGGTGACCAGCAAGCACGACAGGGCGATTGCCGCAGCGCGCTATCGCGCCGTGTGTCAACGTGAGGAAGGAAAAGAAATGAAGATCGACACCGAAATCCGCCATGTGACAAAGCCGGGCGCGAACCTCTTCCTGGAACTGGGTTTTACGCCGGATGAGGCCAAACGTCTGCAGGCTGCGTCCCGCAAACAGATCAGTGACACGCGCCTGCTGAAGCAGCAACTGATGGAAGAGCTGTCTGTCTGGATTGCGAAACATCACTTGAAGCAGGCCGAGGCCGCCGAGATTTTGATGGTCTCCCGCCCGCGTGTGTCCGACGTGGTGAACAAGAAGACCGCCAAGTTCACCATCGATACGCTGGTGGAAATGCTGAGCCGCGTCGGCAAGCCGGTCCAACTGGCGATTGGCTGATGCTGAGGTTGGAGTTGTCTGGCGATTTTCGCGCGAATTTATACGATGTCTAACGCGCGACCGAAGGACAGAGTGCTCTGTATCATCAACAGGTTACGACCGGAGAGGTAGTTGGAAACCACGCTTTTCGGGGAGCCATTCTCAACCGGGCTTGCGCGTAGCCAGTTTCGGATCTGCACACTCCGCGACGTTAATTGAACAGCATTCATCACCGTAGCTATCCATGCCTGCCGCAACCGCGAGTTTGCGAGGTGGATCGACGCAAAGAGGCGCGGACACGTCGTCGCGAACGGGCTCATCGGGACGAAGTCCATCGCGCCTGACGCACCAGTTTTGCGATCGTTCATCGAATAGATGATCTGGCAACTCAAAATGATGGCTATGCAGCCTGGCGCCAGGAGTAGCGATGATGCAGACCACTCAGGCGCGGCATTGCAACCACGATTGAGTTCGCAGCTGGCTTCTGCTCTACTGGCCGCTGGTTCGGCGTGTCCTTCTCCAGGGAGTCGTGAATGCGGTTCTCGCGGTGGTAGTTCACGTAATCGCGGAGCAGCCGGCGAAGATGTTGCTTGTTCAGAGCGATGACATGGTCGAGGATCTCGCGCCGGCAGCTCCCCACCCAACGCTCCGCGATGCCATTCTGCCAGGGCGACTGAATACTCGTTCGTTTGGGTTCCAGCCCCGTCGCCTTCAAGAATGCGATCACGTCAGCATCGAATTTCGAATCGCGGTCGAGGATGACGTATCGATATGGGGAAGCTTCGGGAAACGTTTCGCGCAATTGCTGGACAACCCAGTCCGCAGTCGGGTGACGAGTGATGTTGAAGTGCCGGATCTTCCGCCGTCCGTGTTCGATGACGCAGAAGCAATAGAGCAACTGGAAAGTCACCGTCGGAACCGTGAAGAGATCGAAGGCCACGATCACCTCGCGGTGATTGGCGAGGAAGGTCAGCCACCGCTTACCCGGATCACCACGGCGCCGAATTCGCCGCAGGTATCGGGCCACACTCCGTTCGGAGACCACGAAGCCGAGCTACTGAAGTTCGCCGTGGATCTTGGGGGCTCCCCAGTCCACCTTCTCTTCCGCCAGGCGTCGGATCAGAACACGAATCTCATCGGTGATCTTCGGCCTGCCACCCCGCGGGCGGGACCGCCAGCGCCAGTAGAGGCGAAACCAGGCTCGGTGCCAGCCGACGACGGTCTCGGGCTTCACGATGACGAGGACGTCGGTCCAGCGGGACCAGAAGTGGTGGAGGGTCGTCCAAAAGAGACGGTCCAGCCGATTCAGCCGGGGACGGGGCCGTTTCCGTTTGAGGACCGCAACCTGCTGCCGCAACGCGAGGACTTCCAGGGCGGTGTCACCGCGACTGCGGAAGAAGACTCGGAGTGCGGCCAAGAGCGCCAGGATGAGGTCAGCCACGAACTCACGGTTGTAGCATGCCGTAACGTCGCTTCGGCAGGCCCACGGCTTCAAACCGGAAGTTGCTGATTCCAGAACATCATGGAGTTTCGGCTATGCACAGCGGGGCGAAGTAGACGGGCCCCAGATCAGCTACGGTGCAGCGGCAACGGGCAATCGTAACTTTCGGGACCGGTGGGTCATCACAACTCGGTCCGCCCGAAGATGTGCTGGAAAAAGCGGTGGCACCCGCCCCAGCCCCCTGGGCCACCCGGAACCCGTGGCCGCAATTCAGGCGCCCATGAGGCTCATCTGCCTATTTGTAGAACGCCACAATGCCCACACCCTCTTGGGTGCCGCCAGGGCTCCCCTTGTCAAGCGGTTCCGCACCCATGGAAATGACACCCACATACGCCGGGCGCAGGTGGAACCGGCCAATAAGATATAACTGCACGCTGACGGCGCGCCGGCGGCCCAACAGATACTGCTGAGAAGCCGTTCCTTCTCCCGCGAATCCCTCTACCATGAGTGGCCCGTTGCGGGGGAAGTTCAGGAGGTTGGTCATGGCCTCGTCCAGCCTGAGTTTGCCCTCGACACTGAGTACCTCCACACCCTTGGCGTCTTTTTTGAACAGGTTCACGCTTTCCAGCCAGATACGATGTTTCTTGAAGCCTTTGGCAAAAGCAGGACTCTTGTATTCAGGTGCCGTGAGGCCCCCCAGATCAAAGAAGCCACGCTTCTTAAAGTAACCCCGGAACAGAAAGTTATGCTTCAGAGCTTCCGTGTCGTCCGATAGGTCGGACATAGCTTCATGAGCATCCGCCAAGGTTCGCTGTAGATCTTCAGCCACACCGCTTTCACCGGAAGCCGACTGGAATTTATCCACCGCGTCCTTCACCTGCAGAGTAATCTGCTGCAAGTTCTTGACGGTTCGCTGAACTTGGGGAACAATGTCGCTCGCTTCCACTTTGCCGATGATCCTTTTCGCGCTGGCGGAGGTTTCGCGAATGTTCTCAGCCACCTCTTCGGTCTTGGCAACGCTGCGCTTTACGCTGCCGTACACCTCTTTGTCCTTGAGCAGCGCGCCCACCGTGCCCTGGCCTTGCTGGATTCCTTCGATAATCTCGCGCAGGTTCGCGCTGATCTTGTCCGCGGATACCAGGATGCTCTTCACATTCGGGGTGGCGTCTGTAATCAAGATGTTGGTGGACTTGGCCGTGCCTTCGATTTCCGCCAAGGTTGAGACAAGCTGCTCCTTGACGCCTGCCATAATGCCGTTCACCTGTTTGACGACACCGTTGATCTCATCCATCAGGTCGCCCCAATCGAAGGGTTCTTTGGATTGGATCATGGAATTGTTTTGGGCCAGCGGCGAGTCCCCGGACCCGGCATCGATTTGAAGATACTTATTGCCCAGCAGGCCGTCCGTCTGGATGGTTGCTACGGAATCCTGTCGAACAATGCGGATGCAGCTTCTCGATAATTCGGAAATGGATGCGAAACTTGCCTTCGGGGCGCGCGGGAACTTCTATGAGGGTCACCGCTCCCGCGTCCATTCCAGCGACGCGCACCTTCCCGCCATCCTGTATGCCGGTGATCTTCGAGAAGTCCGCATAGACCTTGAAAGATTTCGTGAACAACTGATTACTGTCGCCAATCAGGAACAGCCCGACGGCAAACAACACAGGCAGACTGCGACGAATATTCCCACAATGAGTTTTCTTGTGAGTTCCATTTTATCTCCCCCTGCTCGGACTTCATGAACGCCCGAACCAGTGGATGTTCACTTGCTCAAGTTCTTTCACCGTTCCCTCTGCCAGCAGATGGCCATCGTCAAGAAAGGCCATGCGATCGGCAATACGGCGCGCGCTCTGAATATTGTGTGTGACAACTACCAGCGTCGCGTGGCGATTGGTCTTAATGTCGATCAGCAGCTCATCGATCTCCGTCGAGGTAATCGGATCGAGTCCGGCGCTGGGCTCATCTACCAGGAGAAGGGAAGGCTCCATTGCCAAGGCCCGGGCAAGTCCCGCGCGCTTCTGCATACCGCCCGGACAGATCGCCGGGCATGCTGTCGTACTCCTTCTCCAGGCCAAGCATTCGAGAAGGCTTTGAGCCTGGTCGCGAATTTCGGCATCCGCCTTTTGGGTGTGGCGGCGCAGGGGAAACGCGACGTTTTCGCCGACTGAAATGGAGTCGAACAGTGCCGCGCTCTGGAATAGGTATCCCATGTGCTTTCGAGTTGACGCCAACTCGTTCTTCTCGAGTGTCGTGATATCCTCCCCGTTGACGAACACTGCGCCGGAATCCGCCTTGAGAAGCCCACAAATGAGTTTGAGGGTGACACTCTTGCCGGTGCCGCTCCGCCCAACAGGACAAAGGTGGTACCGGGGGCCACGGAGAATGAAATATCCTTCAGCACGGTACGCGAACCGAAAGACTTGGAGACCGAATCGAAGCCAATCGCGCGGGTACCGTCCTTCTGGTCCGCCGAGGATGGGGCTCATCGAGCCCCCCCCGGATATGGAGAAGATGCCCTTCACCAGGATGACGTTGAACACAATGAGGAAGATCGAAGAGAAGACCACGCTTTGCGTGGAAGCGCGCCCCACGCCCTCGGCCCCGCCTGTGGCGTTGTAGCCAAGATAGGTGGATGTCGAGCCGATGATGAATCCGAACACCATGGTTTTCACAGTGGGCGGAATATAGTCGGAAAAAGTCAAGCTGCTGAAAGCCGTGTGGAAATAGTAAGTGAAGGAAGTGCCGGTGACCATGGTTTCGGCAAAGAAGCCGCCCAAGAGTCCCGCAAAGTTCATTAAGACAGTAAGCAGCGGCAGTGCGATTACGCAGGCTACCACGCGCGTGACTACCAGATATTTAAACGAATTCACGGCCAGCGATTCGAGCGCGTCAATTTGCTCGGTGACGCGCATCCCACCGAGTTCCGCGCCAATGCCGGCACCCACGCGGCCGGAAACCAGAAGCCCGGTAATCAACGGGCCCGTTTCCTTTACTAAAGCGAAGGCCAGTGCCGCCGGTATCATCGATTCGGCTCCGAATCTTTGAGTGTGGCTCGAGTGTGCATGGAGAGAACGGCACCTACGGCAAGGCCCGAAAGAACAATCAAAGGGGCGGATCGCCATCCAATCTCGAAGATCTGTTTCAGAATCTCGATGAACTCAAGCGGCCGGCGGAAAAACTCACGAACGACCTGGCACACAAAGAGACTGAGCCCGCCAAACCACTCCATGGCTTCTTCCGCGGCAGGCATCATCTTACCGAACAAGGAAGACCTCGCTTAGCTGTGGTAAACATTCTCATACCGTACCAACCGCTCCCTGACGGTCACGGCTTGGCAGGCCTTTCTGAGCCGCGCGCGTGAGCCAGAGCGGACTTGACACCCCGGCACAGTTGCGTGACATGGGTTACTTGGAATCAACGCGGCGTTCCGGCGCGAAGCCATGCTACGCTGTCGGCATCCAAACATACTTGCCGTCGCGGTTCACATACCCCTGCAGGTTTCCCGACCAAACCGGTGCTAACCCGTGCTCGAATTCCCCCGCGCGGTCGAACTGCGGGTTAATCGCCAACTTGCCCTTCGTGTCGATGTAACCAAAGCGATTCGCATATCCTACGCGGGCGCGGCCATCAGAGAATTCGCCGGCGGTCTCAAATTGAGGGTTGATGCGCATCTTGCCGGATTTATCGACGTAGCCGTACTTGCCGGCGACTCACACCAAACCCAAGCCATCGGAGAACTCGCCCGCGCTTTCAAATTGCGGGTTGATGACGATCTTGCCGGAACGGTCGATGTAGCCGTAGCGGCCACCAATGCGGACGAATGCAAGCCGTCGGAGAAGTTGCCCGCTTCTTCGAATTCCGGGTTGATCGCGAACTTGCCGTCGCGGTCTATATAGCCCCACTGGCTGTTGACCGAGACCGGAGCGCGGTTGCCGGAAAAACGGCCGCTCCCAGGTATTGCGGGTTGATGACGAAGGTTCCTTTTTTGTTGATGTACCCGTACTTGCCTTGGATGCCCACCAGCGCGCCCGTCGGAGAAAGGCTCGGCGACGTCGAACTGG
>CAVUYK010000004.1:0-116746 GCA_963745655.1 Terriglobales bacterium
TCGTGTTGCCGTCCTTTGTTCTGAGAACGGGCGGACCCGCTTCTTCCGGCGACTCCCCCTTCGTGTCACCGGGGTTCCGTGCCGCTTCGGAGGGCGATTCTCTGAACTTGGGGCCACCCTTGCCCACGACCAGCGCCCAGACGTCCTGTTCCCTAAATTCGCGATGCACGGCTAACTTGAAACGCTCTGCCAGCAGGGATTGCAGCATGAGAGGCGCGTCTTCCTTTCGGGACCCCGCCGGCATTTTACAGACTACGTCGAAGTGCCGCAGGGTAACCCAGTCCACCCGCAGGGGCCACTACCTGGAACGTCCTTACCTGGTAGGCCTCAGCGATGAGCTGGCGCAGCAACATAGATATATACTCCGCCCTGTCTCCGTAGATCCGAGTGCCAACCCTGATCTCAACTCCCAATCGCCGGGCGGTACTGAAATCAGACACCGCCGCGGGTTTGACGGAAGCAACCTCGAATTCCAGCTTGCGGGTCTGCGCCTCGGCTTTGAAAACGCCCAATAGGAACGGACAGACCACAGCCGCGGCCAAGAGCACCGTCAGCAGCAATTTCTTCCAGAAACACAACTCGCCGATGAAACGACTCGCCATGATGCCCTCAATTCGTTTCCTGAGGTCAGCGCCGGTTACGCCCGCCGCGCACGTAAGTGGCGACGCAACGTAGAACTCGCAGACCTTCAGAATGCCCTCGGCGTAGGCCTGCGGCTCACCGCTCAGCAGGACAACTTGTTCGTCGCAAGCGCGCTCGCGTTCCTCCACCAGACGCGCCCCCAGCCACCACACCAGCGGGTGAAACCAGAAAATGGCTTCGACCACCATGTGAACCGCCGCCGCTAGATTGTCGCGGCGCCGGGCGTGGCACAATTCGTGCGCCAGGATCGCATCCAATTCCTTCTCTGAAAGGCAGTCCGCGATTCCCGCGGGCAGCCACAACACCGGCCTGAGGATGCCGAAGATGCCCGGCTCCAGTTTCGCGGCGGAGGATACCAGTTCAACACTCGGCAGGTTAAGACGCCCGTTCGACCGGAGGCGGCGTAAGGCATCCGCTTCGCGTCCTTCCCGCAACGGCAGGGAAGCGCGCACAGCGGCGCGGATGCCGCGCCATTGATTCCACCAATGAAAGAGAACGGCTGCAAACCCGACCAACCAAACCGCCAAAAGCACGGCGGGAAGCGGAAATGCCGCCGCACCCGCAGGGGACATTGCGACCGCCGGACCCGCCTGTTCGGGCAACGCGAACGGCCGCACTATCTGCTCCACGGCGAAAGGAATGCGCGCAGTGGGCGCTGCCGGGACAATCCACGATCCCAGGATGTTGCCGAGCTGGGCCAAGAGCGCAAACGGCACCAGGAATTTCATGGAAGCGCCCAGCCAAACCCAGTGGCGCGCCCGGGCGTGGGTGGCCTTCAATGCCAGCGCCAAGAGGAAAGCCGCCGCCGCAAAGGCCGTGGACTGCCAAAGGTGGTTGCCCGCCTGCCGCACAAGCGATGCCAAGAACTCGGATTCCAGAGTCACAGCGCTATCCTTTCTTCGCCGATTTGCGAAGCGCCTTGCGCGCTTCTTCGATGTCATCCATGGTGAGCTTGCCGGATTCCACCAGGTGAACCATCACGGGTTGGGTCCGGCCGCCAAACAGGCTTAGTAGATCGTCGATCAACCTTCCATTGGCGAGATCGGGAAATTGGCAGACACGCTGCCGATCGGTGGTGGCAACCAGTTTCGTATTGCCCCGCGAAGCCGTTACCGTGGAACCGGGAACCGGCAAGCCGGCGAATCTGACAGCACCACGATGCTCTGCAGCGCGGAGGAACGTGACTGTCAGCCACGCGGGGACGACGCCAGGGAGTAGCTCAAGACTTCGCATGGCAGGCTGTCAATTCTCAGTGGGCGTCTTCTCGACGCGATCGACGATCAGTTGCTCAACCGGCACTTTCCGTTTCTCCAGGTCGAGACCAAGGCTCCTCATGGCGCGCAGCACCCCGACACTTCCGGGATCCGAGGCGGCTTCCGCGGGACGGGGCCCCTGGCCGTTCGCATCAGAAACACCCGCCGTTTTCACTCCTGGCATTGTTGCGGAAAACGGGAAATCGTAGACGACGTCATAGTTCCCCTTCAGCCCGGTCATGTCCACCACTTCGCGGTCGTTCGCGAAAGTGGTCCTACTCACCAGATCCGCCAAAAAAGGCATCGTCATCCTGCTGGCTTCATGGTGAATTGACAAACTGGCAAAATTCAGCGTGGAACGGACGAAGGTTGTCCCGATCGTCGAGCTCATGATCGTGTTGCCGTCCTTTGTTCTGAGGACGGGCGGACCCGCTTCTTCCGGCGACTCCCCCTTCGTGTCACCGGGGTTCCGTGGCACTTCGGAGGGCGATTCTCTGAAC
This sequence comes from Terriglobales bacterium, assembly GCA_963745655.1. Taxonomy (GTDB): domain Bacteria; phylum Acidobacteriota; class Terriglobia; order Bryobacterales; family Bryobacteraceae; genus JAJFUV01. The sequence continues at coordinate 2,396 of CAVUYK010000004.1, forward strand.
TTGGGGCCGCCCTTGCCCACGACCAGCGCCCAGACGTCCTGTTCCCTAACTCCACGATGAACGGCTAACTTGAAACGCTCTGCCAGCAGGGATTGCAGCATGAGAGGCGCGTCTTCCTTTCGGGATCCCGCCGGCATTTTACAGACTACGTCGAAGTGCGCAGGGTAACCCAGTCCACCCGGAGGGGCCACTACCTGGAACGTCCTTACCTGGTAGGCCTCAGCGATGAGCCGCCGCAGTGTCATAGACATATACTCCGCCCTGTCTCCGTAGATCCGAGTGCCAGTCCTGATCGGAGTTCGCCGATCATAGCTAAAATCGTTCTACTACCACGGGCTTGATGGAAGCAACCTCGAATTCCAGCTTGCGGGTCTGCGCCCCGGCCTTGAAAACGCCCGATACAAACGGACAGACCACAGCCGCGGCCAAAAGCACCGTCAGCAGCAGTTTCTTCCAGAAACACAACTCGCCGATGAAGCGACTCGCCATGATGCCCTCAATTCGTTTCCTGAGGTCAGCGCCGGTTACGCCCGCCGCGCACGTAATTGGCGACGCAACGTAGAACTCGCAGACCTTCAGAATGCCCTCGGCGTAGGCCTGCGGCTCACCGCTCAGCAGGACCACTTGTTCGTCGCAAGCGCGCTCGCGCTCCTCCACCAGACGCGCCCCCAGCCACCACACCAGCGGGTGAAACCAGAAGATGGCTTCGACCAGCCATGTGAACCGCCGCCGCCAGATTGTCGCGGCGCCGGGCGTGGCACAATTCGTGCGCCAGGATCGCATCTAATTCCTTCTCTGAAAGGCAATCCGCGATTCCGGCGGGCAGCCACAACACCGGCCTGAGGATGCCGAAGATGCCCGGCTCCAGTTTCGCGGCGGAGGATACCAGTTCAACACTCGGCAGGTTAAGACGCCCGTTCGACCGGAGGCGGCGTAAGGCATCCGCTTCGCGTCCTTCCCGCAACGGCAGGGAAGCGCGCACAGCGGCGCGGATGCCGCGCCATTGATTCCACCAATGAAAGAGAACGGCTACAAACCCGACCAACCAAACCGCGAAGAGCACAGCGGGAAGCGGAAATGCCGCCGTACCTGCAGGGGACATTGCGACCGCGGGACCCGCCTGTTCGGGCAACGCGAACGGCCGCACTATCTGCTCCACGGCGAAAGGAATGCGCGCAGTGGGCGCTGCCGGGACAATCCACGATCCCAGGACGTTGCCGAGCTGGGCCAAGAGCGCAAACGGCACGAGGAATTTCATGGAAGCGCCCAGCCAAACCCAGTGGCGCGCCCGGGCGTGGGTGGCCTTCAATGCCAGCGCCAAGAGGAAAGCCGCCGCCGCAAAGGCCGTGGACTGCCAAAGGTGGTTGCCCGCCTGCCGCACAAGCGATGCCAAGAACTCGGATTCCAGAGCCACGGCGCTATCCTTTCTTCGCCGATTTGCGAAGCGCCTTGCGCGCTTCTTCGATGTCATCCATGGTGAGCTTGCCGGATTCCACCAGGTGAGCCATCACGGGCTGGGTCCGGCCGCCAAACAAGCTCAGTAGATCGTCGATCAAGCGCCCTTGCGCAGCGTCGCGGGTAACCGCCGCTTCGAATATGTGCGCATTGGAGATCTTCTTGACGCGGCGCACGAACTTCTTGCCTTCCATACGGTAGACGGTGGTCTGCACGGTCGTGTAGGCCGGCCGCTCCTGCTCGGGGAACGCCTCCTGAATCTCGCGAATGGAACATGCGGCCTGGTTCCAGAGCGCATTCATGATTTGAAGCTCCAGTTTGGTCAATTTGGGCGTCGGCATGTGATTTACTATTCTCGTTTGTAATCCTACTACAGAAGTGTGGGCTGTACAAGACTTTTTTCGGGGGTGTCTGTCCCAGCGCGTTGTGGACGTGAAGGTGGCTTGCGACGGGCAAGGCAAAGCCCTCGAAACCACGCGCGACTCCTTGGATCTGAACCTGACCGCGGGGCGCTATGGGTCTCGGCAGGCCTCGGGCGAGGCTACCGGGACGACAGGACACCCGCACCGGCGCGCTCGGTTCCGTGCATGTTCCGCTGAGCAGGTTGAAGAAATAGCGGGCCGCCGGCCGGGCATGGTTCTCCCGCGCGTCCCAGGTTTACACTCAAAGTAGCCGGGACAGACTTTTTGCAACCCGTGGGCGTCATTCAACATGGAGTCGACGATTTGATCTTCCGGGAAGTTGAGGACCGCGACCTTATAAAGAAGGCGCGCCGGGGAAACGTCGAAGCGTACAACTTACTGGTTTCCCATTGGGAGAAACGGATTTACAACTACGTTCTCCGCTTGGTGGGGCACCGCGAAGACGCGCTCGACGCCACCCAGGATACGTTTCTCAAAGCGTATCAGAGCCTCGGCAAGCTGGAGGACGAGGGCCGTTTCGCCCCTTGGCTGTTTCGCATCGCGCACAACGAAGCTTACACCTTGTTGCGCAAGCGGCGGCCGGAGGGCGAGATGCCCGCGGAGATAGCCGAAGGGCCCGAGCGGCCCCGGTTGTATCCGGTCGAATTGAGGTTGGCGGTGGAAGGCGCGCTGGCGCGGTTGAGCGACGAGCAGCGCGAGGCCGTGGTGCTGAAGATCTATCAGGGCTTCAAGTTCCAGGAGATGGCCCAGGTTCTCGGCTGTCCGGTCTCGACGGTGAAGTCGCGGTTGTACACGGCGCTCGAACTGCTGAAGACCTGGTTGGCTCCGGTTGACGCACGGGGTGTCGAATGAAGTGCACGTCGTTTGATTTGAATGCGTTTTTTTTCGGTGAGCTGCCCGCGGACGAGCGCCGCGGCGTGGAACAGCATCTGGCGGCTTGCGCCGCGTGCCGCGCGGAACACGAGCGGCTGCGGATTACCCAGACGGCGCTGGCGGCGATCCCGGACGAGGAGATCCCCCAACGCATCGCTTTCGTCTCCGACAAAGTCTTCGAACCGAACTGGTGGCAGCGTTTGTGGCGTCCCGGACCGCAGTGGGCGCTGCTTTCAGCCGGACTGGTGGCCGGGGCCATCCTGCTCCACGGTTACATGTACCGGCCCGCCGCGGCCAGCGTGATAGACGCTCGCGTGGTGGAGGTCCGGGTGGAAGCGGAGTTGGCGCGCCGGCTGCCGGTAGTGCTCAACGAAGCCGTGGCGCGTCTGGAAGCCCGGCACGAAGCGCGCATGAGAGAAGCCGTCGCCACCGTCGAAAAGGAGGCCGAAGTCGAGCGCCGGGCCCAGATGGTGGCCTTTGAGGAGAACCTCGACGTGTTGCGCAAGCGCTTCAACGTGATGTATCTGGCCAGCGCCGATTTGGGAGGCCGCCGATGAAACGCCTGTTGGTCTCCGCGATCCTGTTGGGTGGGGCGTTATGGGTGGGCGCGGCGGACCAGCCGCGCGTCAGCCGCGCGGCCCTCGCCCCCATGGAGAAGAGTTTCGACCGGCGCCTGGAGGGCTGGAGCGTGGACGAGCCGGTGATGCTGCTCGGCACCACTCGGGGCGTCTATCTGGAGGGCTACGGCGCGGTCTTCACGGCGGAAATGAACCTGCTGCCCGGCGCCACCATGTCGCCCTTTCAGCCGACCATCAAGAAGGAGCAGGTGGTCCGCGTACACCAGAAGAAACTGGCCCGGCTGCCGCAACTGCGCCAGCAGATGACGGAGATGCTGGTGGCGAGCGCCCAGTCGCTCGACACCGTGCCGCTGGACGAACGGATCGTGGTGGGCGTCACGCTGTTTCATTTTGCCTGGGAGGACGTGAGCGGCATACCGGCTCAAATCGTCATGCAAGCGCCGCGCCGGCTCCTGGTGGACTACGCGCTCAAACGCATCAATCGCGCCGCGCTCGAAGCCGGCATCCGGACCGAGGATCTTTAGGAACCATGCGCCTCGGCGAGATGCTCATCGAACGGCGGCTGATCGGGCCGGAGGATCTGGAGCGGGCCCTCGAAATCCAGAAGGAACGCGGCGAGAAGATCGGCAAGATTCTGGTCGACCTGGGCTTCGTTGCCATGCGCGACGTGCTGGCCGCGCTGGCCGAGCAACTGGGCATTCCGCTGCTGGCCGCCATCGAGGCGCCGCCGCCCGCCGCTCCCGTGCTGGACGGCCTGGCGGCCCGTTTCCTGCGCCAGTCGCGATGCCTGCCCGTGGCGCTGCAAGACTCCACCCTCACGCTCGCCATGGCCGACCCGCTGGATTTCGAGACCATCGCGGCCGTGCGCGGGTTCACGGGTCTGCACGTCGATCCGGTGCTCTCGGGCGAACAGGAAATCCTCGACGCCGTCGACAAGTACTACGGCGAAGGTGAAAAGCAAGGCCCGGATATCGAAGGCGACGCCGCGACGGCCAGCGAGGATCTGGAACACCTGCGCGACATGGCCAGCGAAGCGCCGGTCATCCGGCTGGTGAACGCCATGATCGCCCAGGCCGTCGAGAAGCGGGCCAGCGACATCCACATCGAGCCGTTCGAAAAGGAGTTCCGCATCCGCTACCGCGTGGACGGCGTGCTCTACCCGCAGGAAGCTCCGCCGCGCGAGCTCAAGGCCGCCATCATCTCGCGCGTGAAGCTGATGGCCAAGCTCAACATCGCCGAGCGCCGCCTGCCGCAGGACGGCCGCATCAAGATCAAGACCCTGGGCCGCGAGGTGGACCTGCGCGTCTCCACGCTGCCCACGCTGTACGGCGAAAGCGTCGTGATGCGCTTGCTCGACCGTTCGGCGGGCGATTTCTACGACCTGCTCAAGCTCGGTTTCGACGACCACATGCTGGGCCGCATGGAGCACTTCACGTCGCTGCCGCACGGCATTTTCCTGGTCACCGGTCCCACCGGCAGCGGCAAATCGACCACGCTCTACTCGGCGCTCAAGCGCATCAACCAGACCGACAAGAAGATCATCACCATCGAAGACCCGGTGGAGTACCAGATGGACGGGATCAACCAGATCCACGTCAATCCGCAGATCGGGCTGACCTTCGCCAGCGGCCTGCGCCACATCGTGCGCCAGGATCCGGACGTCATCATGGTGGGCGAAATCCGCGACCGCGAGACGGCCGACGTCGCCATCCGCGCCGCGCTTACCGGCCACTTCGTCTATTCGACGCTGCACACCAACGACGCGCCCAGCGCCATCACGCGCCTGACCGACATGGGCGTGGAGAATTACCTGATCACTTCGTCGCTGGTGGCGGTGCTGGCGCAGCGGCTGGTGCGCGTGATCTGCCGCCACTGCAAGGCGCCCGGGGAGGAACGCATTACGCCGTACGGAGAGCGCATCGGCACCTTCCGCGGCGCGGGTTGCGAGCACTGCTTCGGCTCCGGCTACACCGGCCGCGTCGGCATCTTCGAACTGATGGAGCTGAACGACGAGATTCGCAAGCTCATCATGCGCAACGCGGACGCCGTGTCCATCACGGCGGCCGCGCGCCGCAACGGCATGCGCAACCTGCGCGAGGACGGCTGGATGAAGGTGCGCGACGGCGTCACCACGGCCGACGAAGTGATGCGCGTGACGCAGGAATTCTGATGGCGAGCTACCACTTCAAGGCGGTGACCTCGGCCGGCGCCCTGCGCACGGGAGTGCTGGCGGGCGATGCGGAAACCGCCGTGGCCCGGGAACTGCGCCGCCAGGGACTCACGCCGGTCTACATCGGGCTCGAACCGAAAAAGGGATTCCAGATGAAGCTGCCCGGTTCGCGCGCGGCAGGCGCCGCGACGTGCTGTTCTTCACGCAGGAGCTTTCGACGCTGCTCAACGCGGGCGTGCCGCTGGACCGCGCGCTTTCGATCACCAGCGAGCTCACCGAGCACGAGCATTTCCGCGCGCTGGTGCTGGACGTGCTCCGCGTGCTCAAGGGCGGCAAGTCGCTGGCCGACAGTCTTGCGACGCATCCGGAGTACTTCTCCGACCTGTACGTGAACATGGTGCGCGCCGGCGAGGCGAGCGGCACGCTGGCGCCGGTGTTCGAGCGGCTGGCCGAATTCGAGCGCACCCGCGACGAACTGCGCGGCTACATCATCAGCTCGATGATCTACCCGGCGCTGCTGACGGTGGTGGGCATGGCGTCGATTCTGGTTCTGATGACGTTCGTGGTGCCGCGGTTCGCCGCCATGTTCGAGGAGTCGCGCATGCGCATGCCGCTGCCGACCAAGATCCTGCTGGAAGTCAGCCGCCTGGTCCAGCGCTATGGCTGGATGGTGCTGGCCGGGTTGATGGGCGCGGCCGTGGCCGTGCATTCCTACGTGCGGACGCGCGCCGGACGGCTGTGGTGGGATTCGCTGCGGCTGCGGATTCCGGTGCTCGGCGACGCGCTGCGCAAGGCCGAGACGGCGCGTTTCGCGCGCGCCATGGCGACGCTGGTGGCCAACAGCGTGCCGCTGGTGCAGTCCATCGGAATCGCCGGCGCCATCCTCAACAACAAGCGCATCGCCGCATCGCTCGAAATCGTGTCGCAAGGCGTCAAGCGCGGCGAGGGCATTGCGGCTCCCTTGCGCCGCGCGGGCGAATTCCCGCCGCTGGCCGGGCACCTGCTGAGCGTGGGCGAGGAGACCGGCCGGCTGGACCAGATGTTCGCCCGCATGGCGGACATTTACGAAGCGGACACGCGCGCGGCCATCAAACGATTCACGTCGTTGTTCGAGCCTCTGACTCATTCTGGTGATGGGCCTGGTGGTGGGTGCGTTGATTCTGAGCATGTTGCTGGCTATCACCAGCATCAACGAAGTGGCGGTGTGACCTATGAACCGGAAACCAAGAGACAGACGGCGCTCGGGCGTCACCCTGATCGAGATGCTGGTGGTGGTGACCATCATCGCGCTGTTCGCGGCGTTGGTCGGACCCAGCCTGTTTAAGCAGGCGGACAAAGCCCGCGTGACCGCGGCGCGCGTCCAGCTTCGCAATTTTGACGGCGCCCTGGGCCAGTACAAACTGGACATGGGCGTTTTCCCCACCACCGAGCAAGGCCTGCCGGCGCTGCGCGCGGCCCCCTCCGGCGTGCAGGGCTGGCAGGGACCGTATCTGCCGCAGGAGATCCCGCTGGATCCCTGGGGGCATCCCTACATCTACAAGTATCCTGGCGAGCACGGCGACGAGCCCGACATTATTTCCCTGGGCGCCGACGGCCAGTCTGGCGGTGACGGCATTTACGCCGACATCGTGAGTTGGAAGAGTCAGTAGTGGCCGCGATACGTCATGACCCGGCGCGCCGGCGCGGAGTGACCCTGATCGAAATGGTGATCGTGGTTGCTTTGCTGGGGCTGCTGGCGGGCATCACGTATCCTTCGGTCGCCGCCGGAATCGACTCCCTGCGGTTGGGTTCGGCCGCCGAGTCCATTGCCAGCTTTCTTAACGCCGGAATGAATCACGCCGAGCGGCGGCGCGTGCCCGTCATGGTCGAGGTGGCCAAAAGCGAGAACGCGTTGTACTTGCGGTCCACCGAACCCGGTTGGGTGAGGAAGTTGGAGATGCCGGACGGCGTTTTGGTGCACGACGTAGAGCCGGTGCCGCCCGCGCCGCCCGGCGAAGAACCCAACCTGGTCCGTTTCCTGCTTTATCCCGGCGGTACGCCGCCGCGCATCGCCGTGACCATCGTCAACCACCGCGGCGCCATGCGCATCGTGCGGGTGGATCCGGTTACCGGCGTGAGCGAGATACAACGGACGGTGGAACCATGAACCGCCGCGGATTCACGCTGCTGGAAGTCCTGGTCGCCAGCTCCATCATGGCCGTCGCGGTGGTGGGACTGCTTTCTTCCATCAGCACCTCGATGAATGGCGCCATGCGCCTCACCGAATACGACCGCGCGGCCCTGGTGGCGCGGCGCAAGATGGATGAGCTGATCTCGAATCCGCAACTGGCTCCCGGCGCGCAGTATCAAGGCGCGCTCGACGAAAGCCAATCCGGCGGGCTCGAAGGCGGATGGTCGGCGCGCGTCACGATCTTCGAGATGCCGCCCGGCGCCCGGCCGGGAACGCCCGTCTTGCAACGGATCGAATTGCAGATCTGGTGGGAGCGCGGGCTGCGGCGGCGCGTGTTCACCCTGGAAGGCTTCCGCCGCGGCGTTTTGCGGCCGGGCGAAGTGCCGGGAGTGCCGGCGTCATGAGATCGCATCGTGAACGAGGGCTCACGCTCATGGAGGTGCTCATCGCGGTGTCGCTGGTGGGCCTGATGTCGGTGGGCATCCTGATGTCCATCCGCGTGGGACTCAACGCCATGGACAAGACCAACAAGAAGCTCATGGCGAATCGCCGGGTGCTGGGCGCGCAGCGCATCCTGGAACAGCAGGTGATGGGCTTCATGCCGGTTAAGGTGGACTGCCGCGCGGCGCCCGACCAACCCGGCGCCATGATGCCGTTTTTCCAGGGCGAACTCGAGTCCATGCGGTTCGTGAGCAGCTACTCGATCCAGGAGGCCGCGCGGGGATTCCCGCGCATACTGGAATTTCAGGTTATCCCGGGCGAGAATGCCCGCGGCGTGCGGCTGGTGGTGAACGAGTTTCTCTACACCGGCCCGTTATCGACGGGCGCCACGTGCGTGGGAACGTCGCCGGACCCGGTTCTCGGCCGCCCGGTTCCGGTCTTCCGCCCCATCCAGGTCGGAACCCAGTCGTTCGTGCTGGCGGACCATTTGAGCTACTGCCGCTTTATGTACCAGGAGCGGCTGCCCGAGCCGGCCGTCGCGCAATGGACCGGGCGCTGGACCCAGCCGCGGCTGCCCCAGGCCATCCGCGTCGAGATGGCGCCGCTGGAAGAGGATTTGTCGAAGATTCAACCGTTATCGGTGACGCTCCCGTTGCATGTAAACCGCGATGTACTGGCCACTTATACACGCTGAGAACCCGTGGCGGATAGGCAAAACCGCTCCCTCACGGTCGCAGCTCAGAATCCGAGCCGTGACCGTGAGGGAGCGGAACTCGGGCGCTCTGTTTAACAGCCGCCGTTCGGGCAGCGCCCTGCTGGCCGTATTGTGGCTTTCCGCTGCCCTGGGGGCCATCGCGTTCGCGGTGGCCAACTCCGTGCGCGCCGAAACCGAACGCGCGTCCACATACGCCGAAGGCGTGCGCACCTACTACCTGGCCGCGGGTGCGGTGGACCGCGCGCTGCTCTACATGACCTGGGGTGGCGGGCCTAAGAATCCCGACGGGAGTCCCCTCTACTACACGCCGGGCATGCCGCGATTGCAGTTCGCGTTTCCCACCGGAGAGGCATTGGTTGAGATCATTCCGGAAACCGCCAAGATGAACGTGAACGCCTCGTCGCCGGAAGATTTGTTGCGTTTGATGCTGGCTGCGGGAGTGCCTATCGACCGTGCGCAGGTCATCGTGCAGGCGATTGTGGACTGGCGTTCGGCGGCGCCGTTGGGCCTGACCACCTCGTTCGACCAGTATTATCTCTCGCTCACGCCGTCTTTTCGCGCGCGCCACGCGTCTTTTGAAGAGATTGAAGAATTACTCCTTGTCAGAGGCATGACCCCCGAATTGTTCTACGGTGGCTACCATCCCGATCCCGACGGACGCCTGCTCCCGCACGGCGGCCTGCGCGATTGCTTGTCGGTTTATGGAGCGACGCGCCAGTTCGACGTCAATACGGCGGAGCCGGTGGTGCTGGCGGCCGTGGGGCTTTCTCCCGCTGAAGTGGCCGCCGTGGTCGAGGCGCGCAACCGCATGCCCTTTCGCAACGCGCAGCAGTTGGCCATGCTGGGTCCGGCGGCGGCGCGGCTGCGGATAGGCGGCGATGCGGTGTTCACGGTGCGGGCCACCGCCCGCATCCGCTTAGCGGACGGACAGTTTTCGGATACCCGGCGGTCGGTGGCGGCGCTGATGAAGTTTCCTTCCCGCCAGTTACCAGGACCGCTATCACATCCTACGGTGGTACGACGACGTATGGGTTCGCTGAACAGAACGGATCTGGGCCGCTGGCTGGCCGTCGGCCTCGGAGTGGGAATCGAAATTCTCTCCGATGAGCTGCGCGTGGTGGTGGCGCGTGTGCGCCCCACGGGCGTGCGGGTTCTGGGCGCCGCTTCCATTTCCAATTTCCGCGCGCGTCCGGCGGCCGAATGGGGCGCCGAGTACGCGGACTTTCTCAAGAGTGCGGGCGCCGCGCATCTGGCGGCCACGGTTCTGCTGCCCCGCGGCGAGATGGTGGCGCGGCAAGTGGTTCTTGCGGGCGTCGAGGCGGCCGATCTGGCCGGCGCCGTCCGCTACCAGATCGACTCGCTGCACCCGTACCCGGAAGACGACGTGGTGTGGGATTTCACGCGGCTGCGCGGCACCGCGTCCCTGCTGGTGGCCATCGCCCAGCGCGAGACGGTGGAGCGATACGGAGAGCTGTTCGCCCAGGCGGGCGTGAAGATCTCCGGGTTCAGTTTCTCGGCCGTGGCGCTCTATTCGGCCTCGCGGCTGCTGTCGCAGCCGGACGAGGGCGGCTTTGTGGCCCTCGAGCAACGCGGCGCGGAAGTGGAAGTCTACGGAGAAAGTCCCTTGCAGCCGGCCTTCTCGGCGCTGTTCGACGCGGCTCCGGAACGCGCGGCGGCGCTGGCGGCTTCCCAATTGCGCGTAGCGGCCGAAGCGGAGCCGCGCGGCTTTGCCGACCTGTTGCCGGTGCCGGAACGCGCGCCGGAGCAGTTCTCCACCGCCCGGTGGGCGCTGCCTTACGCGACGGCGCTCGCCGCGGCTTGCCCGCGCCTGGCTCTGAAAATTAATCTCCTGCCGGCCGGACAGCGCAGCACGTCTTCGCGCGCCATGTACATTCCCACGGCCGTGCTGGCCGGCGCGCTCCTGATTCTCACGGGCATTCTGGTGGCGCAGTCCGCGCTGTCCGAGCGCCGCTATCTGGGGGTGGTGGAGGAAGAAATTGCGCGCCTGGAGCCGCGCGTGAAACGCGCGCAGGCCGCCGGGAAAGCGGCCGAGCAGGCGCGCGAACGCGTGATTCAACTCGACCATTTCCGCAACCGCCCGAAGAGCGATCTGGACGCGCTACAGGAATTGACGCGCGTGATCGCGCCGCCCACCTGGATCAACGGAATGGATCTGACGCGCGAGACCATCACCTTGAGCGGCGACGCCGATCAGGCGGCCGGACTGCTCAAGACGCTGGATGAATCGAAGTACTTTCGCAACTCGGAATTCACCAGCCCCATCGCGCGGGTGGGCGCGAGCGAAATCTTCCGCGTTCGCACACAGCGCGAAGGAGCGCTCCCATGACCATCAGCGCGCGCGATAAGCGAACGCTCAAATGGTTCGTGCCGGTGGCCGGGGTGCTCGCGATTCTGGCCATCTACCGGTGGGTGTCGTGGTGGGGGCCGGAAGCCCGAGCCGCGGCGGCGCCGGTGGAATCCGTGGCCCAGGCGGAAAAGAAACTGGTCCGCTTCCGGCAGTTGGCCGCGATGGTGGATGTGCGCGAGGCCAGCGCCAGGCGCGCCGCCGCCGCGCTCGCCGATCGGGAGAAGGGCATCATCCAGGCGGCTACCGCCGCGCAGGCGCAGGCGCAATTGCTGCAAGTGGTGCGCCGGATCGGCAAGGCGCAAGCGCCGCCCATCGAACTGCGTTCCTCGGAGCTGGGACAGGTGCAGCCGTTCGGATCCGCCTACGGCCAGACTTCGGTCAGCGTGACGTTCGCATGCCGCATTGAGCAGTTGGTGAACCTGCTGGCGGATCTGACGGCGCAACCGGAACTGGTGGCGCCCGCTGACTTGCGCATCACCAGCGGCGACCAGAAGCAGAAAGTCATGCAGGTGCGCTTGACCGTCGCTGGAGTGGTGCCGCGCGCCCTGGTTCCGGAGAAAAAGGGAGGGCCGGCGTTTTGAAACAACGGCTCCTGCTCTTGAATCTGGCGCTGGTGGCTCTGCTGGCGCTGGCCGGCTGGCGGCTGCGCGCGACCGGAGAGTCCGCCGCCGGGCGCGAGCAGTCCGTCCACGGCCGGGCCCCCGCGCCGGTGACGGCCCGGCCGGAAGCGCCGTTGGTCAAGGCGGCCCCGCTGGTGGCCGGCGAATACGCCGACGTGGCGCAGAAAATGCTGTTTGCGCAGGACCGCAATCCGAACGTGATCGTGGAAGCCGCGCCGGTGAAGGTCATGCCGCCGCTGCCGGTGGCTCGTGGAACCATGGAGTTGGGAGGCGTCGTCATGGCGTTGTTGAGCGAGAAGCCCTCCACGCCTCACCGCGCCTACATGGCCGGGGATAACATCGGCGTCTTCAAGCTCATCTCGGTTTCGCGCGAGGAACTGACTCTGGAGTGGGAAGGCCAGAAAATCACCCGCCGTCTGGCCGAATTGATGGAGGCGGGCGCGCGCTTGGGTTCGCCCGGAGCCGCCTCGCAAGGCGACGCCGCGCCGGCCGCGAGCGCCGCGCCCACCACCATAAAGACTGCCACGCCCGGCCAGCCCGGCTTTCAGACCGACACCGATACGCGTGCCTGCCAACCCGGTGATCCGTCGCCCGACGGCACCATTAGCGATGGGTACAAGAAGATCGTGCAGCCAACGCCCTTCGGCAATTCGTGCCGGTGGCAGGCTGTGAAATAGGAAAGAGGTTTTGCCAATGAAGCTAGGTATCTCGATTTTCGCGTCGCTGCTGGTGGCCGGCCTGGCGGCCGGTGACAGCGGCAAGAAAGAAACACGGAGCAATCCTCCCTCATCGTCCGCGCCGTCGGCGCCGTCGGCGCCCATAGGCCCGCCCAAGGAGGCGGTCGAGATCGCTCCGTACAAATTTCGCTACGTCGACGCGCGGGGGAAAACCTGGATCTACCACCGGACACCCTTCGGATGGATGAAAGCCGAGCGGAAAGACGTCCCGGAGGCCGCTCCCGCCCCGGCCCCGCTGCCGGAAACAAAGGTGGTGGAGGACGGTGACAGCGTGCGCTTCGAACGCAATACGCCGTTCGGTCCGCAGCGCTGGAGGCGCAAGAAATCGGAATTGACCGAACAAGAACGACAAATCTTCGAGCGCGCTTCGCGGCCGGCGGAGAAGACCCACGCCGCCAAGCCCGCATCCCAGGAGTAACGGCATGATCAGAATCCCGACGTTTTCAGCTCTGGCGATGGTGTTGACGGCTCTGGTCGCGGCCCCAGCCGCGCAGGTGGTTCCCAACCGGGGCGTCCCGCCGGGATTCGGCGGAGTCGTGCAGCCCATGCCCCGTCCGGAAAGACCGGCACCCGCGGCGCCCGCTCCGGCTCAAGCCAAGCCCGCCGCCGCGTCTCCGGGTCCCGCCGCGTCCAAGGCTCCCGCCGCGACCCCGTCGGCCACGGCCCCGGCCGCGCCCGCGTCGGTGGATTCGTTTCTCAATCTACACAACGCCTCGCTCACCGAGGTAGTGGATATGCTGGCGCGCATTCTGAAGATCAACTACATCATCGACCCCGCCTTGAAGAGCGGCTCGGTCACCATCAACACTTACGGCGAGGTCAAGCAGATGGATGTGCGCAAGCTGCTCGACACCATCCTGCGCATCAACGGAGCCGCCATGGTGAAGGTGGGAGATATCTATCGCATCGTACCCATGAAGCTGGTGGCGCGGCTTCCCATTTCTCCGGAAGTCAATCAGAAGAAGCCCGCCGAAGAAGAGCAGATGATGCTGAACCTGGTCTTCCTGCGCTACTCCACGGTGACGGATCTATCCAAGCTCCTGGAGCCGTTTATCGGCGAGGGCGCCACCATGGTTTCGCACGAGGCGGCCAATCTCCTCATCCTGCTCGACAACGGCCGCAACATGAGGCGCACCATGGAATTGATTTCGCTGTTCGACAGCGAGACCTTCGCCAGCCAGCGCGTGCGCCTGTTCGAGGTGAAGAACGGCCGGCCCTCGGAAATCGCCAAAGAACTCGAGAAGCTCTTCAAGGCCATATCACTCGGCGAGAAGGGCGCAGCCGTCAAGATCCAACCGCTGGATCGCATCAATTCCATCCTGGCCGTGGCGCCCAACCCCGGCATCTTCGACGACGTTGAGAGGTGGATCAAGAAATTCGACGTGACCGTGACGCAGTCGGCCGGCGCCACGAACAACTACGTCTACCGGGTGAAGTACGGCAGAGCGGAGATGTTGGCCATGGCCATCATGTCGCTGTATACGGGTAACAGCATGGGCATGATGGGCATGATGGGCATGTACGGCGGCATGGGCGGCATGTATGGCGGCATGGGCGGCATGTACGGCGGCATGGGCGGCGGTTACGGCGGCATGGGCGGCGGTTACGGCGGCATGGGTGGCATGGGCGGCATGGGCGGCATGTACGGGGGCATGGGCGGCGGTTACGGCGGCATGGGCGGCATGGGTGGCATGTACGGCGGCATGGGTGGCGGCTACGGCGGCGGTTACGGCGGCTACGGCAGTAACATGCTTCCTCCGATTTCCGGCGTTGGGCCCGTCTACACGGGTGTGGCCACTACGCCCGCCGCCACGGCGGCGGCCGCAGCCGCGTCCTCGCCGGATCAGACCGGATCGTATCTGACGCCCGGCACTGCGGGTGGTGGAGCGAGAGTGCCGCACGTGGTTCCCAACCCCATGGATAACACGCTGCTCATTCAGGCCACGCCTCAGGAGTACGAGCAGGTGCTCAAGTTGCTGAAAGAACTGGACGTGTCACCCCGGCAGGTGCTGATCGAAGCCAAGATCTACGAAGTCACCCTGAGCGACGCACTGTCCAGCGGCGTGCAGGCCTTTCTCCAGGCGCGCGGCACCAGTTCCACGGGCGACAATGCGGTGGGCCGCCAGTTCAAGGCTGGTTTTACGAGTGCGGGCACGGCGCTATCGGCTGGCATGCTGGTGGGCCAGACCCGCGAGTTGATGACCTACCTGACGATGGCGGCGGACAACCGGAAGGCGAAGGTGCTGTCGGCGCCCAGTATCATCGCGACCGACAGCATCCCCGCTACGTTGAATGTGGGTGACGAAGTCCCCACGCTCGCCTCTCAGGGGCTCAGTAGCGCCCAGAGCGGTGGCAACTCGCTGTTCACCAACACGGTGCAGAACCGCAGCAGCGGCATCACGCTCAACATCATGGCGCGGGTGAACCCCAGCGGCGTCGTGACGCTCCTCATCAACCAGGACGTCAGCGCTCCGGTGGCTCCCGCCGCCAGTTCGGCCATCCAATCGCCTTCCTTCTCGCACCGCAGTGTGTCCACGCAAGTCACCGTCGAGGACGGTGATACGGTGGCGATTGCCGGCGTCATCCAGGAGAGCCACACCATATCCAGCGCCGGCGTCCCGGTCTTGCACCGAATTCCGGTATTAGGGGGACTGTTTGGAGCCCGCTCCTACAGCACCGGCCGCACGGAGTTGATCGTGCTGATGACCCCGCGCGTTATCTACGATACCAATCAGATCAGGGATGCCACCGAAGAGTTGCGGGCCAAGGTAAAGGGTCTCGCCAAGGACATCAAGGATTGATTTTGGCGCGGCCCCGGGGAGCC
This sequence comes from Terriglobales bacterium, assembly GCA_963745655.1. Lineage (GTDB taxonomy): Bacteria > Acidobacteriota > Terriglobia > Bryobacterales > Bryobacteraceae > JAJFUV01. The sequence continues at coordinate 17,769 of CAVUYK010000004.1, forward strand.
CCACCCCGGAACCTTGTTGACTTCCCGGTGTGGGCGTGCTTAAATCACTTTGAGTAGTATTTGCTTCGGGCTTCACCAGCCCAAGATGGGGGTCAACGAAAGTTAACCCTTGACTTGGGACAGGATGCAATGGTAAGAATGGAGATGTCCGCGTCCGGTGGAAGTGTGGCGGCATTCATCGTAGTGTGAGTCCCGCAAGCACAAATGTTTGAAAATAGAGCGAGATAGTCGAACGTGAGCCGAAAAGCGGGCGGCAGCGAGGTGAAGACTAGCGGCTGAAGGAAGGCCGAGGTTGATAGCCGGGCCCCGTGGAAGCGGCCACCAATCGACAGAGCATCTGAGGTCCAGGTTGCAAGAGGAACTCGTCAATTCGATTTCAAATTCCACAAGGAGAAGGAAATGGTAGCTTTTCGAAAAGTTTTACCGGTACTTGCGTTGGTGGTCATGATGGCCGCCGTGGCGAGTGCCCAGAATTCAACATTCCAGTGCAATGCCAATGCTGGTGTTCCTCCCCTGATTCGGTCTGAAGGCCTGGCTGAACCAGTAGGCGACCTGACGTTGAACTGCACGGGCGGCGAAGACAACGCAGCCGCGACGTTCGTGAACGTTCAGATCTTTTTGAGCACCAACATCACGAGCAACGTTCTCGGGAGCGTTACAGAAGCCCTCCTGATGATCGACGATCCACAGCCGGCTAATCAGTGCGTGCACGATTCGCCCAACACTCCTCCGAACCAGTTGGGCACCAGCCCGACCACGGAATGCACGGCCAATATTTTCCGGGGCCAGCAGGTGACCGGTTCGCCGAATTCGATCATCTGGAAAGGCGTTCCGATTATTCCTCCGGGCTCGACGGGGACGCGCATTATCCGTGTCTCCAACATCCGGGCGAACGCGACTGGCGTTCCCACCGGTAGCTTTGTGCCGGGTACCATTACCGAGTACATTTCGATCACTGGTTCCACGACCATCCCGGTTGCCAACCAACCCCAGTTTGTGGCCTTCGTTCAGGACAGCCTGGACGTGACCGTGGGCGGTACAACCGGTAAGCAGTGCACCGGTCCGGAAGACACCGCTTCCATCACGTTCAGCGAGAAGTTCCCGTCGGCGTTCCGCAAGAAGATCGAGACGGACAGCTCAGAAGATCTCGTTGCGATTGAACAGGATATGCCTGGTCTGAACTACGTTACGGAAAGCATCTTCACAAACGAAGCTGGCGTTCCTGGTCTCGGCGCGGCAGGTAAAGCCAACCAGGGTACTCGCTTCATCGTGAAGTTCAAGAGCGTGCAGAACGGCGTTAGCATCAGTCTTCCCGGCATGGTCCAGTCCGGCAGCTTGTGGATCGCTTATGTGGCCAGTGCCGCCAGCGATGGTTCGGGTGGCACTCCGACCACCAGCGGCGCCTCTGTTTCCGTCAGCCTGTCGAGTGCGCGCGGGTTACGCTGTGTACGAAGTTGTTGGCACCGGCAACGCGGTCAACGGCTTGGTCGAGGATCAGGCTTTCACGATTCCGATCACGTATTCGTGGACGCCCAACACCGGCTCCAACATTCCGGGTCTTGGCACCAGCCAGGTTTCCGGCAGCTACGGCCCGATCAGCACAACCACCACGATGAGCTCCTCGGCTCCCGAGCCGCGGTTCAAGGAAAAGTTGGTTGAAGGCGACGCGCTGGTTATCAGCGCTTGCCGCACCATCCTGCTCTTCCCGTACATCACCAACCAGATTGGTTTCGACACGGGTATTGTGATTGCGAATACCTCGTCGGATCCTCTGTCGGGCAACTCCGCTCGCCAGCAGCAGGGTGCTTGCACGCTGTATTACTACGGCGGCACCACTGGTGGCGGCGCGGCTCCGTCCGCGCAGACCACGGATATAATTCCGACCGGCCAGCAGCTTACGTTCACGCTGTCCGGTGGCGGCAATTACGCCGCTCCTGGCGCTCCTGGCTTCCAGGGCTACATGTTCGCTCTCTGCAACTTCCAGTTCGCTCACGGCTATGCGTTCGTGACGAAGATGGGCGCTGTGGACATCGCTCATGGATACCTGGCGCTGGTGGTGCCGGATCGCTCCCGTCTCGCTCAGGCCTTCTCCAACAACGATGAGGTCAACGAGGGCGAGCAGCTCGGCTACTAGCCTTAAGTTGTAGTTTGTTCCTGAAGGGAGGGGAGAAATCCCCTCCCTTTTTTGTTGCCCTCCACCGTTTTCGGCTGCTTCCCTTCGGGCGGTTTCGTGATAGAATTAACAGTGTCCACCCGCACCAAGAGATTTTCTTGGAGTTGTTGTCCCCTTGCGTCCCACCCATTTCACAGAGGTATCCATGAAAACTAAGTACTCGTTGTTGATTTTGGCCGTTGCTCTTCTGGCCCAGACTTCGGTTCTCTCCGCCGGCACCATTTACCTGCTGCCGACGGGAACGGCGGCACAAAGGGTGACCTCATTCAGCCAGGATCCGTTCCTCTCTCTTGGTCAGTTCGACATTCCCGCCAACAGCATCTCCGCTTACCTCAATGCGTCGAGCACCAAGCTCTACACGGTGAGCGGCAGCGCGGCGGACGCGATCGTGGTGCAAGCGGCGGGTTCGTCGAGCCGCATTCGGGCCATCAATCTTGGCCTCGGCCCCACCTCTTCCTTGATGACGCCGGACGGCCAGCGTCTGGCGGTTCTGGCGGGAAGCCTGCACGTATACGACACCAACAACGACAGCGAGGTGAGCCCGTCCTACGGCATCGACGTGGGCGCTTCTCCCAGCATGATCGTCTCGGACCTGCGCTCGTCCCGCATTCTGGTGTTGAGCACCGCCGAGAAAACTGTCAAGGCGGTGGATCTGGCCTCCCAGACGGTGGTGGGCGCGCCGCTCGCGCTTGCGGCGGAGCCGCGCACGATGGTGATGGGACCCAATGGACTGTTATACGTCAGCGCCGTGAATCGAGTGTACGAAATCGACACTCGCACCATGACCCTGCGCAAAGAGATCACCGTGACGGGATTGCCGGACAAGTTGGTCTTCACGCCGGATGGCACGAAGGCGTTGGCCGTGAATACCACGCCGACCACGGGAGCGATCCTGTTCGCTATCGATCTCACCACGCGCACGGTGGCCGGAACCATTCCCTATGGCTTCACCGTGACGCTGGATGAGCTCGTGATCACCAGCAATGACAGAGCCTATGCTTTGTCGCACTCCTCCGGCCGGCTCTATAAGGTGACCCTCAACCCGTTGTCGCTGGACAACGTGAGTTTCACCAATCTCGGCGCCACCGGCCCCGTCATCGCGGCGGCCGCCTCCAACGAGGTGCCGCAAGCCCAACAGCTCTACTTCCTGGACGCCGGCTATTTTTATCAGATTGACCTCGTCACCAACAGTCTGGGGAACCGGGTTGCGCTCACGAATCCGGCCAGCGCGGTGATGTTCAACGAGACGCTCTCCGCGCAGGTGGGCAGCCTGCAGCCCATCGGCGGCACTCAGACGGTGGCGGCGGGCGGGGTTTCCGCGCCGCTCGTGGTACGGGCGCTGACTAGCGCCGGCAAGCCGGTTTTCGGCTCGTCCATCGTGTTTTCGACAAGCACGTCAGGCGCCTCGATTGTGTCGTTCACCAACACCACGAACATGGACGGATACGCCGTGGCTCACGTCAGCGTGCCCAACTCGACTGGCAGCGTGATTGTGAACGCCAGGACCACGGGATCGAGTCCGGTTAGCGTGGACTTCAACGTGACCGTGGGAGCGACTCCCGGCGGCGGCGGCACCACCCCCGGCACCGGCGTGGAAATCGTGTCCGGAAACGGGCAGGTGACCTTAGAGAACCGCGCCACCGATTTGCCCTTGCGGGTGGTGGTGAAGAATGCCAGCGGCAGCGCCGTGGCGAACGCGCCGGTGACTTGGGCGGTGCAGAGCGGTACGGGTTATTTGACCCAATATAGTTCGACCACGGATGAGAACGGGTTGGCCGAGATCTACTTCATCGGCGGATCCGTGATTACGGGACAATCCTTCATGCAGTCGACGGTGACGGCGACGGCGGCGCAGGGAACCGCGACGTTTTACGCTAGCACGATCTTGGCCGTGATCGTCGGCGGCGGTTCGGCGACGTATCCCATTCTCGAGCTCCAGGCTCCGGATCCTGGAGTCGGAGAGATCAGTGGAAAACTCGGAGCGGTGTTGAAGGGGGCCGTGAGGATGCGCGCGACCATCGCCGCCGGTCCGCAGATCGGCACGCCTATGCCGAACGTGGGCCTCACCCTGACCTCTACGCAGGACCCCACGACCGGTCCCGTTCCAGTCTGCGTCGGCGGCACCGTCCTTAGCGACAGCAGCGGCACGGCCACCTGCGACGTAGTCATCACCGGCAAGCAGGGCACTTCGCGTTTCAAGGCCAAGATGGGTGGAGATTACGGGTTCGATTTGCTGGTGACGGCGGTACCCGGCGACCCGGGACAGATCCAGATCATTCAGGGCAACAATCAGACCGGCAATGCTGGTTCTACGCTGCCTGTGGCCCTGGTGGGAGAAGTGTCGGACGGATACGGGAACAAACTGAGCGGCGCGCAAGTCGCCTGGGAGATTGTGACGGCGAACTCCCTCACGCTCTCCAACACGGTGACCACGTCGGATTCGAACGGCCGCGTATCGGCACGCGTCACTCTCGGCGGCATCGGCGGCAGTTTCCAGGTGCGGGTGCGCAGCATAGCGGGTTCGGCTTTGGCCGTGTTCACAGTGAACGTGAATGTGGCGGTGTCGAACCTTAACAAGATCGGCGGCGACAACCAGAACGTCCTGGTGAGCAACCCCTTCCCGCAGCCTTTGGCTGTACAGGTTGTGGACGCGCAGAACAATGGTATTCAGGGAGTCCCGGTGGCGTTTGCGGTAACCACCGGCAGCGCCACGCTGAGCGCGGCCTCGGTGAATACCGGCAGCGATGGTAAAGCGTCCGTCCTGGTAACGGCCGGTGCGGCCGCGGGCACCATTGTCGTGCAGGCGGCCATTACCAACTACACGGTGTCCTTCACTCTCTCCTCGCGGTTGCCGGGGCCGGAAGTGACGGCGGCCGGAATCGTGAACGGCGCCGGCGGGCAAGCGGGAGTGGTTCCCGGCGGCATCGTGAGCATCTACGGTAGGGGCATCGCCCCCAGCCTCTCCGGCAGTATCACGCCGGGGAACGTTTTGGGCCCACTGCCGTTGAAATTGGCCGACGTGGAAGTGCTCTTCGGCGCGACGCCGGCACCCATCTACAACGTATCGAACATCGACGGCATGGAGAGTGTGACGGTGCAGGCGCCGTTCGAATTGGGCGCGCCTGGCACGGTGAACGTGACGGTGAGGGTCAGCGGAGGCAGTACGGTAGTGCCGAACGTTCCCGTCGTTGCGATTCAGCCGGGACTGTTTGAAACCGTCAATGAGAGCGGTGTGCGGTACGCGGTGGCCATCGGCGACGACGGCCGCTACATCGGGCCGGGCCAGGGCGCGCGGCCGGGTGAAATAGTCCGTGTGTTCGTCACCGGCCTCGGGCAGACCACGCCCACCACCGGGACTAACCGCGCGGGCGTTCCCGGTCAAGCCGTGTTAGCCAACATGGTGATGGGCTTCAACAACGAGGGCGTCCGCCTGGTGTCGGCCGAATACATGGTCGGCGTGGTGGGAGTCTACATCGTGGCCTTTGAAGTACCTTCCACCGCGACCACGGGCACTAAGCCGGTGGTGGTGGCGGTAGTCACCCCGGACGGCACCAACCTGATCTACAGCAACGGATCTACCATGGTGGTTCGGTAACACTTGGACGGGGCGGGCCGCCGTGGCCCGCCCCGTCGCTTCCGGTCACATCTCCCGCAAGAATATTCCTCCCTCTTGCAGACCTTTGCGCAACCCGCCCCGCGGGGCCGCGCCTATCCAGCACTCCTGTACATGTTCCCCGTCTATACGACGCGGGACGAATACAAGGCCGCCACGGGCCAGGAAGCGCCCGCCTGGAATACGGACCGCTCGCAGGAGATTTGGTTCGACCCGGACGCCAAAACGCCACGAGTATGAGCGTGGTGTACGACAGCGTCATTGCCACGACCGCCAATGGCGTACCCCGGACTGGCGAGGACGGAAAGCTCATGACCGGCCTCATGGTGCTTTCCAAGTCCGAAGCCGGCTCCGTTAACATTCCGCCCCAAGGCACCAACGTTCCGGGCGCCGATGTGCCGGTAGTCCAGCCTCCCCCGCGGCCGCTCGAACACGGTGAGGAACTCGGGCTATACGAATACAAGTTGCCGGCGAATGCCTGCACTCGCGTGCGCTTCGTCCCGGCATCGAAGACGGCGCACGCGAATCCTCTCGCCAATCGCATGCGTTGGGAGATCTTCGACTCGGCGGTTTCGAACATGTACGCCGGCTGGCGGCACGACGGAAACATCCTTCGCGAACCTGATAAACTGCGGAGCGGACTATTCGGTCCGGTGCAACTTCTTAGAGCGGAGGACTAAGATGTCTTACATCCGGGATGGCTTGACGCGGCGCGGCCTGCTGTGCGGCGCCGGGGGACTGGCCGTTTCCGCGGCCGCGTCCGGCCTCGACTTCGGCTCGGTGAACGTGCGCGGGAAACCCTATCGCGCGGCGGCCGATGGGCGCACCGACGACACGCAAGCCATCCAGCGCGCCATGGACGACACGCGCAAACGCGGCGGAGGAATCGTCTTTCTGCCGGCTGGCGAGTACTACGTCGCGGGGCATCTGGTGGTTCCCGGCGGCGTAACGCTGATGGGCATCGCGCGCGCCCCGCAAACCTGGACGCGCGGCGGTGGAGGATCGGTGCTGCTGGCGGTGGAAGGCGCGGGCAAGTCCGACGGCACGCCGTTCCTCACGTTGGACGGCAACAACGCGACCATCGAGGGGCTCTCGGTCTTCTATCCCAACCAGGTGCTGGCGGAAGAACCCTTGGCCTATCCGTGGACCGTCGCGAGCGGCAAGCAGGCTGATAACGTGGCCATCGTGAATTGTTTGCTCGTGAATCCCTATCAGGGGGTGGACTTCGCCACCAACTCCGCGCATCGCCATTTCATCAGCGGCTTGTATGGACAGCCGCTGCTGAAGGGCCTGTGGGTGGATCGATGCTACGATATCGGCCGTGTGAAGAATGTGCATCTGTGGCCGTTCTGGACGCAGGACAAGCGCATCGTGGATTTCACCACTACGCGCGGCACAACCTTCATTTTTCAACGCACGGATTGGGAAGTGGTTGAGGACGTTTTCTGTTGGGGCTATAACGTGGGAGTGGAGTTCTCCAGTTCCGAACCGCGCGACCATCCGGGGCTCAAGGGCATACATGGCATGAACGGCCAGATGACCAACGTGAACTTCGACAACGTGAATATCGGTATCGATATTAGTGGAACGCAGCCTTACGCGGTGCACATCGCGAACCTGAACGTGGCCAACGCGGGCGCGGGCGACGATCATATCGGCATATGGGGACGCAATAGCGCCAAGAGCGCCGAGTTGAGCGTGCGCGGAGCGAGTTTCTGGGGCTACATTAACCAAGTGCTGCGCTGGGAGATTCCCGGCACGGTCACCTTGGCGGATTCGCGCGTCGTCGAGTGGAACCACCGCCTGAGCGCCGTCGAGTTGCTGGCCGGCAAGGCCATGATTCACGACATCTCGTTCGCCAATCCAAAGCAGCGCGCGGGCACGGCGGTGCGCATCGGCGCGGACGTCGAACGCGCCATGGTCTGCAACAACCAACTCAACGGCCACGTGATCGTGAATGAAGGCGGCGATCGCGCGGCGCTGTTGAATAACCAAGCCTAGCAAACTCATGAAACAGAATCTACTGGATAGTCTGGTTGCTCCCGGCGGCAGCGTGGTTGCACGCCGAAGTTCCCTACCAGGTCGCGCCGGCGTTTCATCGTCCGGCCGGACTACAGGCGCAACTCGGCGGCGTGGTGGGTGAACGGTTGCGCGCGAATCTGGAAAACTGGGAACTGCGCGCGCCGGAAGCGAATCCGGCGATGCTCGAGATGTTCGCCGACCGTGACCGCAAACCGGGGCGGAATCTACTGCCGTGGTCCGGCGAGTTCGTGGGCAAGTACTTGTGCTCTTCGATTCTCAGCTACCGGCTCCTGGGCGATCCGCGCCAGCGCGCGCTCATCCAGCGCGTGGCGCGCGAACTGATGGCGAAGCAGGGACGCGACGGCTACCTGGGGCCGTTCGACGCGGCGAACCGCCTGACAGGCAAGAATTGGGACATCTGGGGCCATTACTGGGCCATGCGCGCGTTGCTGCTCTACCGTGAGGAGTTCGGCGACGAAGAAGCGCTGGGCGTCGCGCGGCGCGCGGCGGACATGCTGGTGGATAAGTTCCTCGACAAGGGCATCGCGCTGACCAACGACGGCAGCTTCGGGCAGATGAACTACGCCGTCATCCACGCCTTCACCGCGCTTTATCGCGCGACCGGCGAGCCGCGCTACCTGGCCATGGCGCGCTGGATTACGCGAGAGTGGGACCGGCCCGGCGCGGGCTTGTATCTTCGCTTCGCGCTGGCGGGCCGCGAGATGTACGAATTCCCGGGTAATCGCTGGGAGAGCCTGCACGACTTTCAGGGCCTCCACGAGATGTACCTGCTCACCGGCGAACCGCGCTTCGGACAAGCGGCCCGTCATATCTGGAACAGCATCCTGAAAGGCGACCGGCACAACACCGGCGGATTTACCTCGGGAGAAAGGACCACCGGGAACCCTTACGACACGGGCGCCATCGAGACCTGTTGCACCATCGCGTGGATGGATTGGTCGATCGACATGCTGAAACTCGAAGGCGATTCGCTGATTGCGGACGAACTCGAACTGAGCACCTTCAACGCCATGATCGGCGGGCAGCACCCCTCGGGACGCTGGTGGACCTACGACACGCCCATGGACGGGACCCGGAAGGCTTCCGCGCACTCGATCGTGTTTCAGGCGCGCGCGGGTAGCCCGGAGTTGAACTGCTGTTCGGTGAACGGGCCTCGCGGGCTCGGGTTGATCGGCGAGTGGGCGCTGCTGGCCAGCTCGAAGGGGTTGGTTCTGAACTACTACGGGCCATCCACGTTGCGCGCCCCGACGCCAGGCGGCCAGGAGGTCTCGATCATGCAGCAGACCGAGTATCCCAAGGATGGCGACGTCAAGATCGGCGTGCGCCTGGCGCGGCCCGAGAAGTTCGAGCTGCGGTTGCGAATCCCTGCCTGGTCCGCCCGCACGCGCGTTGCGGTGAATGGCACGGCTGTCGCGGCCAGCGCCGGGACCTATCTCGTGCTGGACCGCGAATGGACCAGCGGCGACCGCATCGAGATTTCTTTCGATATGTCGTTCCACTTCTGGGCCGGCGAGCGCGAGCAGGACGCCAAGACGTCGGTCTATCGCGGTCCCTTGCTGCTGGCTTTCGACGCGCTCGATAACGACGCGGATATCGACAAGGTGCCGGAGTTGGATGGTGCGCGGCTCCACGGCGTCGCGGAGAACTCCGCGCGGTGGTTCAAACCCTGGGTGTTGCTCCAGTTCGCCGGGGCCAACGCTTCCAGTATCCGGCTCCGCGATTTCGCTACCGCGGGCGCATACGGCACACCTTACAAGACGTGGTTGCCGGTGCGCAATGTAAAGCCGGTTCGCTACGACCGGCGCCGCCCGGTGTGGACGAATCGGCCCTAACCATGGCGTGCGGCGCCCGGCGATAAGATAGAGCCATGACACGCAGACAATTCGGTGCCGCGGCCGCTGCGAGCCTGGGCGGGATACGCGCGGCCGAAGATATTGTTACGGAACGTATTTTCGGACCTGAAACACAAACCGGTCCCTACAAACATCCCGCCTGCATGAGTGAACTGGCCAACGGCGATTTGTATTTGGTTTATTACGGAGGGGCGGGTGAGTACGCCGTCGAGACCGGCGTTTTTGGTTCGCGCAAGAAGAAAGGCCAATCCATTTGGAGCGCGCCGCAGCGGATTGCGAGCAATCCGTTCTGGTCTGTCGGCAACGGCGTGGTGTGGCAGGCGCCGGACGGGATGGTGTGGCTGTTCTTCGTCACGCGCTTCGGGGAAACGTGGTCGGACTCGCGCATCGCGGCGAAGATTTCGCGCGACGGCGCGCATACCTGGTCCGATTCTTCGCTGCTCACTTTCGAGCTGGGGACCATGGTTCGCAACCGCCCGATTGTGCTCGAAGACGGCGACTATCTGCTGCCCATCTACCACGAGAGCGGGCACGACCCCGAGATGGTGGGAGCCGAAAGCGCGTCCTCGTTCCTACGCTACGACGCGAAGAAGAAACTTTGGAAGGAGACCGGCCGGATTCGCTCGAAGAAGGGGAACATACAGCCGGCGCCGGTATCGCTCGGCCATAACCATCTGATTGCGTACTGCCGCCGCGGTGGCGGTTACGGCCCCACGAAAGACGGCTGGCTGGTGCGCGCCGAATCGCGCGATGGCGGCTGGACGTGGAGCGAGGGCGTCGACTCGAAGTTTCCCAATCCCAACGCGGCGGTGGATTTTCTGAAGCTCGCGAGCGGCCACCTTCTGCTGGTTTATAACGACAGCATGAGCGACCGCACGCCGCTCACCGTGGCCATCTCGACCGATCAAGACCAAAGTTATCCGCATCGCCGGAACATCGCCGATGGGCCCAACGACTACGCCTACCCGATCGCCTTCCAGGCCAGCGACGGCAAGATCCACGTGGTCTACACGTCGGACGCCCGTCAGGTGATCCGCCACGCGGTGTTCGACGAAAGCGCCATCGTGCGATGAGAATCGGCCTGGATGGCACTCCGCTCACGGTGGCGGCGGACGGCACGGCCCGCTACACGGCGGAGTTGAGCCGGGCGCTGGCCGCGGAGTTCCCCGAAGACGAAATCCTGCTGCTCTCGGACCAACCGTTCGCGGCGCCGCCGGAAGCGCCCACGAATCTTCGCGTGGGCGGCGGGCCGCGGAACCGGATAGAGCGGCGGTGGTGGTTGTTCGGCATCGCGCGCGAGATGTCGCGGCAGCGCATCGACGTGTTTCACGGCACGGGGTTTGCGGTTCCGTATCTGCCGCTGCGGCCCAGCGTAATGAGCATTCACGACCTCTCTCCCTGGCTCGATCCGGCGTGGCACATAGCGGTGGACCGTGTGCGGCGCCGCACGCCGCTGCTCGCCCGGTGGGGCCTTGCGACGATGGTTGTAACCGATACCGAAGCCATCCGGCGCGCGGCCGCCGCGCGCTTCCGCTTGCCTCTGGATCGCGTGGCCGCGGTGCCGCTGGCGGCCGCCGGCGCATTTCGTCCGCTTCCAGGGCCGCCTGCCCGGACGCCGTACTTCCTGTTCACAGGCGCCCTTGAGCCGCGCAAGAACTTGCCCATGCTGGTGGACGCCTGGCGCGAAGTGGCGCGGGAGGCCGCCGTGGAGTTGGTGCTGGTGGGGCGGCGGCGCCCGGACGGGCCGCGCCTGGATCCCGAACCGGGGCTGAGCATAATGGGCGAGGTGGATGACGGGGAGTTGGCGCGGCTCTATAATGGCGCGTTGGCACTGGTGTATCCATCCTTGTACGAGGGGTTCGGGTTACCGGTTATCGAAGCCATGAGTTGCGGAGCGGCGGTGGTGGCTTCGCGCGATCCCGCGCTGGTGGAAGTGTGCGGCGGCGCGGCCATGCACGTCGACGCCGGCGACGGACGCGGTTGGGCGGAGGTCATGCGGGCGCTGATCGGGAAGCCACAACTGGTGGCCTCGTGGCGGGAGCGAGGGCTGGCGCGCGCGCGGGAATTTTCCTGGGCGCGCACGGCGCGAATGACGCGGGAGGTCTATGTCGAGGCGCGGCGTCGATTCGGAGCCTAGGCCGGCGGCGCTGTTCGTGGCGCCCGAGGCTCCCTACCCGGCCATCGGCGGCGGAGCGCTGCACTCGGCGGGGTTGCTCGAATACCTGGCCTCGCGCTACGAAGTCGACGTCCTCGTGTTTCACGAGGCCGGCGCGCGCGACCCGGTGGCGGCATTTCCGGGCGGGTTGGCGCGCGAGGTCTTTGTTATCGAACTGCCCCATCACGCCAAGTCGCCGGCGGCGCGCGCGGTCCGGAACCTGGGACGGTTTGTGCGAGGCGTTCCACCGTTGAACGATCGCTTCGCGGGTTTCGGGGATCGGATCGAGAGATGGCTTCGCGGGAGGCGCTACAGCCTGGCTGTCGTGGAGCATTTCTGGTGCGCTCCTTATCAGGAACTGCTCGCGAGGCACTGTGATCGCACGGTGCTGGATCTCATCGACATCGAGAGCCGGCTCTGGGAAGCTTACCAGCACGCGGAGTCCTGGCCGCTCGCGGCCCTGTGGGGCCGCTTCCACCGGCGTAGCCTGGAGATGGAGCGCGAATGGCTGCCGAAGTTCTCCTTGCTGCTGGCCACCTCGGAGGCCGATGCCGAGCGCGCGCGCGGCATCGCCCCCGGCGCCACGGTGGCGGTGTACCCCAATACGATCCCCCACGTGTTTTTACACCACGCCAAGAAAGAAGATGTTATTATCTTCTCTGGGAATCTTGAGTATTATCCGAACGTGGCCGCCGTGCGGTACTTTCGCGGCGCGATCTGGCCGGTTCTGCGGGAACGGTGGCCGGGTTTGGTGTGGCGGCTGATAGGTAAGAACGCCCCCAGCATTCGGCGTTACGTTTCGGGCGATCCGAGGATCGACTTGCGTGGGGAGGTGGACGACGCTATCGAGTCTCTGGCTCAGGCCAAGGTGGCGGTGGTGCCGGTTCTGTCGGGCAGTGGGACGAGAGTGAAGATCCTGGAAGCGTGGGCCGCCGCCACCGCGGTGGTGTCCACGCGGTTGGGCGCGGAAGGCTTGGCCGGCCGCCACGGGGAACACTTGCTGATCGCGGACGAAGCCGGCGATTTCGCTTCGGCGGTATCGAAGCTGCTGGGCTCGGTTGAGGAGCGCGAACGCATCGAAAAAGCCGGGCGCCGGCTCTACGAGGCGGAGTACACTTGGGAGGCGGGGTGGGAAAGGCTCACACAAATAAAGATTATGAATACCGCGACGGCCCACGGTCCATCTATACTGGTAGGATTGCATGTTGTATTCGGTCGACGCACACGCCATCGGCTGCAAGCTAACGGGGAACGAAGTATACATTCGTAACCTCATGAGAGGCTTTGCGGCTTTGGACCAGGAGTCTGAATTCATCGCCTACTTGGCGGTGGAAGACGCCTCAAACTGGGTGCCGTCGAATTTCCGGAAGTGCTCTGTAGCTCGAAACCCTTTCCTTAGATTGGGTTGGGATCTTTCCCGCCAGCTTCGACGAGACCGTCCACAATTAGTACACGTGCAATACACGGCACCGGTTGGTTGCCCGGTTCCGATAGTGGCCACCGTGCACGACGTCAGCTTCCTGGAGCACCCGGAGTACTTTCCCTGGCCGCGCGCCCTGCAACTGCGCCAAACGGTGGCGCACACGGTGCGATCCGCGGCGCGGATCCTGACGGTGAGTGAATTCTCGCGCTGCGCGATTGCCCGCGCGTTCGACCTGGACAAGGACAGCATTGTGATCACGCCGGACGCCGCGGCGGACTCGTTCCGGCCTATCAACAGGCAAGCCGCGGAAGCCTGGGTGCGGACGCGGTTGGGCCTGGCCGCCCCCTACGTCCTGACGGTCGGCGACCTGCAGCCGCGCAAGAATCAGGTGGGGTTGATCGAGGCGTTCGTGGAAGCTCTGCGCGCGCGGCCCGAGTTGCCGCACCACCTGGTGCTGGCGGGCAAGGATACCTGGTTCGCCCCGCGAGTGCGCAAGGCGGCGCAGAAGTCCGGCTATGCTGAGCGCATCCACTTCACGGGCTTCGTGAACGACGACGATCTGCTGCACCTCTACAACGCCTGCGACGTGTTCGCGTTCCCGTCCTTCTACGAGGGCTTCGGATTGCCGGTGCTCGAGGCCATGGCCTGCGGCCGCCCCGTGATCTGCTCGAATACGTCCGCTCTGCCGGAAGTCGCCGACGCGGCATGCCTGCTGTTCAATCCCTATTCGCAGCCGGAAATCACGCGCGCGCTGCTGGACCTGCTGCTCGACGCCGAATTGCGCTCGCGCACGGAACGGCTGGGTTTGCAGCGGGCCGCGCTGTTCAGTTGGCGCGACGCCGCCAGCAAGACTTTGGAGGTGTATCATGAAGTTGCCGGTCGCAGGCGTTTCGCGACTACAGGTTCCCGGGCAATTTCAATGACGCACTCATGAGTCTCACGCGCCTCCTCCTGTTCTCGTGGTTGTTCATGCTTCCGGCGTTGGGTGCTCAGCCTGCGCCCGCGCCCGCCTTCGACGGGGAAAATTTGATCTACAACGTCAACTGGCCGAGCGGGCTGAGCTTGGGCGAAGCGCACATGTCCGCTCACCGCCGCGCCGCCCAGGAAGGCTCGGCGCCAGGTTGGAACTTCGAGTTCACCCTGGACGCTTCGATTCCCGGATTCGCCGTCAACGACCGCTTCCGCTCCACGGCCACTGCGGACCTCTGCTCCCTGGAATTCGAGAAGGATTCGACGCACGGTAAGCGCAAGGCGCACGAGAAAACCACCTTCGACGCAGAAAAGGGAAGGGCCTCGCGCGAGACGGTGGGAGGCGGCAAGTCTGAAATCGCCACGGGCGCTTGCGGACGCGACGCGCTGACCTTCTTCTACTACGTGCGCCGCGAGTTGGCGCGGGGCCGCTTGCCCGCCGCCGAGCCGGTGTTGTTCGGAGCCGGCTACCAGGTGAACCTGCAGTACGCCGGTGCGCAAACGGTGCGCATCGGCGATGCCCACATCGAGGCCGATCGCCTCACCGTTACCGGAAAGGGCCCCGCGTCGACGTTCTCGTTCGAAGCCCTGTTCGCACGCGACGCCGCGCGCACGCCCTTGCTGATCAAAGTACCTCTCGCCATGGGGGTGTTCTCCATGGAACTGGTGCGTTGACCATGCGCGTGGCGTTCTTCTCTCCTCTGCCGCCGTCGAAGAGCGGCATCGCAGACTACTCCGCCGCGCTGCTGGAACCGTTGCGCGGGCAAGCCGAAGTGCAAGTCTTCGCGGACGCGGAGACGACTTTCGATCCGGCGCGCTTCGACGTGGCGCTCTACCAGATCGGCAACAATCCTTATCACGCCTTGGCCTACGAGACGGCCTTGCGTTATCCGGGCGTGGTGGTGATGCACGAAGCGAACCTCCACCACCTGATGGCCGAACTGACCATCCGGCGCGGCGATTGGGACGCCTACCTGCGCGAGGCCGAATACAACGGAGGGGAACGGGCGTTGGCCTACGCGCGACGTGTGCGCGCGCTGGAAGTAGGTCCGGACTACGATGGGCTGCCCATGCTGCGGCGCATCCTGGAGCGGTCCCGCGCCGTCGTCGCGCACAGCCGCTTCGTCGCCGGAGAAATCCGCCAGGCCGGCTTCGCGGGGCCGGTGGCCGTCATCCCGCACGGCGCCTGGATTCCGGCGGGCGACCGCATGGGCTTCCGTCACCGGCTGGGCATCGACGAGTTGACGCCGCTCATCGGCGTGTTTGGCTTTTTGAAACCGTATAAACGGATCTCTGAATCCTTACGCGCGTTCCGGCGTCTGGTGCGTTTGGTTCCGGAAGCCAAGATGATTCTGGTGGGCGAGACGCATCCGGCCTTCCCCGTCCACGATATGATCCGCGCGCTGGGCCTGGCTGCGCACGTGCGCGTCATTGGATTTGCCCCCATCGAGGATTTCGTGGGCTACATGGCGGCCTGCGACGTGGTGCTCAATCTGCGCTATCCGACGGTGGGCGAAAGCTCCGGCAGTATGCTGCGCGCGCTGGGACTCGGCAAAGCCGTGCTGGTGTCCGACGTGGGAGCGTTCCGCGAGTACCCGGACGAAATCTGTCTCAAAGTGAGCGTGGGGCCGGGCGAGGAAGATTACATCTTCGAGTATCTGAACGCGCTGGTCTCCCGCCCGGAGACGGCGCGGGCCATGGGCCGCCGCGCGCGCGCGTGGGTGGAACGCGAATGCGCGTGGGACAAGGTCGCCGCGCGTTACGCGCGCTTCCTGGAATGCGTAGTCGAAGGCCGGGCGTGGAGGGACGAGGAGAAAGTCGAGGAACCCGGCTCCGCCGAAATCGCCGCGCCGGAAGAGTCGAGCGCGACGCCGCCGCCGTGCGAGCGCGTCGAACCGGACGCGGAGCCGCCGGCTCCCGCGACCGGGGAATACATACTTGGATGGGTGCCTCCGGAATCGCCCGCGCGCGGCTACGCGGAGTGGCATCTGGCCCGCCTGACGCGCACGCTTGAGATCACACCTCCGGGCACCGCGTCGGATCGCGTTCTGGAAATGGGCGCCTACCTGCAAATCACCCCGGCGCTGGGCGCCCGGCTGGGCTACGGAGAGGTGCGCGGCTGCTACTATGGTCCGCGCGGGCAGACGGACCATCGCACGGCCGTATCCATGGACGGCGCGGTCTTCCAATGCGATCTGGATTTGTTTGACGCCGAAAAGGACCCGTTCCCTTACCCCGACGAGCATTTCTCCACCGTGCTCTGCTGCGAACTGATCGAACACCTGGCCGAGGATCCCATGGCCATGATGGCGGAGATCAACCGTGTTCTGCGTCCCGGAGGCCACCTGGTGCTGACCACACCCAACCTGGCCAGCTCGCGCGCTATCGCCGCCATTTTGCAGGGTTTTCATCCGGGCTTCTTCCCCGCGTACGTGCGCGCGTCCGGCGGCGAGGAGGCGGAAGCGCGGCACAACCGCGAGTACACGCCGCGCGAGATCCGGCAGTTGTTTCTGGATGCCGGCTTCGAGGTGACGCTGCTCGAAACCGGCCCCTTCCGCGAGGCGCCGCGGCCTGAGCTAGGATGGGTGACGCACCTGCTCGAGAGGTATCTGCTCGACACGGAGTTGCGCGGCGACGGCATCTACGCGGTGGGTCGCAAGGCGGGCGCCGTGCGAGAGCGCTACCCGGTGTGGCTTTATAGCGGCGGAACACAGTGAGCGTCCGGTATTCGACGGCAACGGTGGCGCTGGAAGCGCCCGAAGGCGCGTTGCGCGCCTCGCTGGGTCTCGTAAATCGATCCGGCGCGCCATGGCTGCGCGCGGAGGGCTTCGCCATCGGGTATCAGATTTTCGACCCCGATTCGCAGCTCTTCATCGAGGATGGCGTCTGGCAGCCGCTGGACGGCGACGTCGCGCCGGGAGAATCCGTCACCACCGAGTTGAGCATCCGCCTGCCGCGCGAGAAGGGCCGGTACTACGTTTACGTAAGCCCCGTCGAGGAGTCCCGCGGGTGGCACTACGCCTCCGGCGCACCCTTCCTGTTGATTGAAGCCGAAGTGGAGGGCGGTGTGGCGCGCCTGGTGCGCAGCAAGGTCACCACGCTCCGCGCCATGCGTTTCCGGAAGCTGCACGTTTCGCTGGGCCGCGCCTTCACGAACCCGCTCTCGAGCATCTGGAACAACCGCGGCCTGATCCGCTCCATGGTGCGCCGCGACGTGATGGGGCGCTACCGCGGATCGTTCGGCGGGGCGTTCTGGACCGTACTGAATCCGCTGCTGCTGATGACGACGTACTACTACGTGTTTGGCGTGGTGCTCAAGGCGCGTTTCGGCAACGATCCCAGCCGCTCCGGTTTCGTCCTCTATTTCCTGGCCGGCATGCTCCCGTGGTTGGCCTTCAGCGAGCCGGCGGGCCGCTCTCCCTACGTGATCCTGGACCACCGGAACTTCGTCAAGAAGCTGCTGTTTCCCATCGAGACTCTGCCGGTTGTGCAAGTGATCGCCGGACTTGTCACGGAGGCGTTCGCTCTGGGCATATTCATCCTGGGGCTGTTTCTGGCGCGTGGCGCCGTGCCGGTGAGCGTGTTTTGGCTGCCCGTGTTGATCCTGCCACAACTCCTGTTCACGCTGGGCATCTCGTGGTTTCTGGCGGCGCTGGGCGCGTTCGTGCGCGATCTCGGACAGATCAACGGCTTCCTGCTGACGCTGTGGTTCTTCCTCACTCCCATCTGCTACCCGGAAGCGTCGCTGCCGCCCGAAGGCGCGTGGATTCTTTCGAAGAACCCGATTTTCGTGCTGGTGCGCGGCTACCGCGACATCTTTCTGGAGGGGCGCGCGCCCGACTGGGGCCCCTTGTGGAAGCTCTACCTGGTTTCCCTTGTGGTGTTCTTGCTGGGACACGCCTGGTTTTATAAGCTGAGAAAGACATTCGCGGACATAATCTAGATTGGAGAAAAGCCCGGATGAATCGCAGACAGGTATTGCAAGACTTTGGGTGCGGCTCTGTTGGGCGCCGGGTGCTCTCGCCCCAAGCCCGTCCTGGTTGGATCGAAGGACGGCAGCGAGGCGCGGCTTCTGGGCGAGATCGTGGCGCGGTTGATTGAAAACCGATGGGAGGGCGGACTCGCCCGGCACTTGGGGCTCGGGCGCACGCCGGCCGTGCATCAGGCCATGATGATGGGCGAGATCGACGTCTATCCGGAATACACTGGCGCGGCGCATGTCGAAATTCTGAAAGCCGCTCCCACTTCGGACCCTGCCATCGTGTTCGAGCGTGTGAAACTCGATTACCACAATCAGTTCCAGATGGAGTGGCTGGCTCCGCTGGGCTTCAATTCTTCGTTCGTTCTGGTGGTGCCGGCCGCCGACCCGCGATTCCAGACCGTTTCCACCATCAGCGCCTTAGCCGGATTGAGGACCACCCTGCGACTCGCCATCCCCACGGGATTCATGAACCGTCCCGACGGCAACGCCAGCCTGGTAAAGCAGTACGACCTGCCGGTGAAGCTCTTTGCGCAAACCGGCGATGCGGCGCCGCCGCTCTACCGGGCACTGGCCGAGCGGCGCGCGGACATCATCGTTGGTACGGCCAGCGATGGAGCCCTGCTGGATTCGCGCTGGAAGGTGTTGACCGACGACCAGAGCGCGTTCCTGCCGAACCAGGCATGCGTGGTGGCGCGCGCGGACGCGTTCACGCGGCATGCGGGGTTGCGCGAAACTCTCACCCTGCTGAGCGGCAAGATTTCCAATGACGCCATGCGAAAGATGAACCGGAACGTGGACTCCGGACAAGACATGGCATCCGTCGCCGCGGATTTCCTGGCCGCCGCCGGCCTCGGTTAGTACTTGCCGAATTCCGACGCCGCTTCGAGCGCCGCCACGATGTTGCGCGGCGGGATGTCGGCCATGATGTTGTGAATGGGCGCCCAGACGAAGCCGCCGCCCTTCATGAAAATTTCCATGCGGCGCTTCACGTCTTCGCGCACCTCTTCGGGCGTGCCCAGCGGCAATACCTTCTGCGTGTCGCAGCCGCCGCCCCAGAAGGTTAGATCGGCTCCGAATTCGCGCTTCAATCGTTCCGGTTCCATGTGGCGCGCGGTGGTCTGCACGGGATTCAGGATCTCGACGCCGGCTTCGATCAAGTCCGGCAGCAATTGATACACGCCGCCGCAGCAGTGCAGGAAGATATGCGCGCCGCTTTGTTGTTTGGCGAATTCATAGATGCGCTTGTGGCGCGGGAAGAACAGCTCGCGATAGGTCGCGCGCGACATCTGCGGACCGCTCTGCATGCCCAGGTCGTCGCCCACCACCAGCACGTCGATGGCGCCTCGCAGCTTCGGCAGAATGCGGGAGAGCGTAGCCATGTGGTGTTCGGTCAAACGGTCCAGAAACTTACCCAGCCGCTGCTTTTCGGCGCCCATGTGGCAGTAGAGGTTCTCCATGCCGAAAAGGAACTGGCTCCACTCGAACAGATTGCAGCCTAGGGCGAGCGAAACCGAATAGGGGCTCGATGCGTGATAGGCGTGCAATACGCGCGCGATTTCATCCAGGCGTTCGTCCGTCACCGGCTCGTCGAACGGCGAGGTGGGCAGCGCCGCCCAAGTGACTTTGGCCATCTTATCGCCCAGCGGTTCGTAGTTATCCAGACCGTCCTCGCCGGATAGCGGCCAGTAACATTGGTCGAGATAGTACGCGCCCGCCGGCATCTTGCCGATCAAGTCGCCCGAGGCGTCCTTATAGTAAATGCCGCCGTCTCTCATCTCGGGTTTGAACCACGACGGAGCCACGGCGGGCGAGCCGTCCGGCAAGGTCCAGGGCTGCCACTTGTAGGGCTCGGTGAAGGCGCGCCCGGCGTCCACGGCGTCCACGTGATAGCGTTCCAGATACCAGTCATCCGGCTGCGCCAGTTGCTGAATAAGGTCGTAGAGAAACGTCGGCGGTCCGTCGATGTCGAGGTGCTCTTTCAACCGGTTGTAAGCGACCGCCATGATCCCCGTCGAGCGCATGGATCCCTGGTCGATGGGCACCCGGTCAGCTTCCTTGTGTGCTACCGCCGCCAGTACCCGTTCTCTACCTGTCATGGTGTGTTGTACCACCTTCCCATATAGCCATATCATGTTGAGATCATGCGTAGCAAACTCTGTGTTTCTGGCCGCCGTGCTTTGGCTCGCGCCGGCCATGGCCGAACGCAACGCGCGCGAGTTCGGCGCCCGGGGCGATGGCGCGGCCGACGACACCAAGGCCATTCAGGCGGCGCTCGACGCCGCGGCGGCGAAGGGCGAACTGGTGAAGCTGCCCGAAGGCGTCTACGCGGTGAAAGGCGTGCTTGCGATTCCCGAGGGTGTGACGCTCGAAGGCGCCTGGCGCGGGCCGCACACTTCCCAACTCGACAAGGGCACCACACTCTATGCTTACGCGGGGCGCGACGCCGCCTCCAGCGCGCCGTTCATCAGTCTCAAGACCGGCAGCACCATCAAAGGCGTCACCATCTTCTATCCGGAGCAGAAGGTCGGCGACATACATCCGTACCCGTGGACCATTCAAGGCCAGGGCCAGCACTACAACGTGATCGACGTGACTATCGCCAACGCCTACGATGGCATCGACTGCGGCACCTTCCACAACGAAGGCCACCATCTGCGCAACGTGCTCTTGTGCGCCGTGCATCGCGGCGTGCTTATCGACCGTTGCAGCGACATCGGCCGCATCGAAAACGTCCACATCCACAACGTCTACTGGTGGCGCGTGAGCCCGCCCTACCGGCTGACCGGCGATCAGGTCAAAGCGCTGGAGGCCTACACGTTGGAGAATCTGATCGGGTTTACCATCGGTCGTACGGATTGGGAATACATCTCGAATTCCTTCGTCATCTGGGCCAAGATTGGATTCCACTTCCGCCGCGTCGCCGAGAAGACCGGCAACGTGCTGGTGACGCAGAGTGGCTCGGACCTCGGTCCGGTCGCCGTGAAGATCGACGAGTTGCAGGCGCACGCCGGAGTGGCGTTCGAGAATTGCCAGTTCATGTCCGGCTTTGAAATCGGTCCGCAAAACAGAGGACCCGTGAAGCTTGCAAATTGCGGTTTCTGGGGGCGCGCGGGAGCCGGTTCGCAAATGGTGCTGGATGGTGTTGGCACGGTAACCCTCACCGCCACGCATTTTAGCGATTGGGATCAGGCGCGGGAAGGGAAGCCGTGCATCGAGGCGCGCAACGGATCGCTCCTGCTGCAAGGGTGCGATTTCATGGGGCCGGGCAACACCTCGCCGCACATCCGCTTGGGTCAGGGCGTGAAGTCCGCCGCCATCATCGGCAACCGTTTTCAGGGCGGCTCGATCCGCATTGTGAACGAATCGGCGGGCGACGTGCAGATGGTGGGCAACCTGAAGCAATAGCCGCGGCGCGACGCTATACTCGGAGTCATGCTGCGTTTTGGGGTGTTGCTTGCCGTGGCCGGCGCGCTCGCGGCGGCGCCAGGCGCGCTGTACCAGCAGTCCGGTTTTGAAGCCTCCGCGGACGGGCTGGCCTCCGGTTGGCGCGTGTGGGCTGCACGCCAGGGCACCGCTCCGCGCGTCTATGTCGATGCGACGCGCGCCCGCGCGCGTCTGGGCTCGCTGGCCGTTTCGGGCGACAGCAACCCGGCCGTCTGCGGCGGCTGGGAGCGCGACGTGGCGGGAGTCGCGGCGCGAGAGTGGTATCGCCTTGCGGCGCACTATCGCGTGGAAGGGCCGGTTTACGAGCCGGTGCAAGTACTGGCGCGCCTGGATTGGCGCGACGCCGCGGGCGCGCGCGTGGGACAACCCGACTACGCGAACGCGGTCGAGCGTGTGGGCGAGTGGAAGCGCGTGACGCTGGATGCGCCCGCCCCCGAGCGCGCCGCGAGCGTGCGCATTCAGTTGCTGCTCCTGAACGCACCCCAGGCCACCGTCTGGTGGGACGACATCGCCATCCAGAAAATCGCCGCGCCCGCGCCGCGGCGCGTGACCATCGCGGCCGTGAACTTCCGTCCCCCGGGCGGCGGCACGAGCGAGAGCAATGTGACGGCGTTTATCCATGCGATCGGCCAGGCCGTGCCCGAGGGCGCTGACGTGATTCTGTTGTCCGAAGTCATCACCTCCACCGCCACGGGACGCCCTTACGAGGACGCTGCCGAGCGTGTGCCGGGACCGACCACCGCGCGCCTGGGCGAAGTGGCGCGCGCGCGGCGGGCCTACATCGTGGCCGGCCTGGTTGAGCGCGAAGGCCCGGCTGTCTACAACACGGCGGTGTTGATCGACCGCCGCGGGCGCCTGGTGGGCAAGTACCGCAAAGTGTATCTGCCGCGCGAGGAGATGGAGGGTGGGCTCACACCGGGCGGCGACTATCCGGTGTTTCGCACCGACTTCGGCACCGTCGGCATGATGATCTGCTGGGATCTGCAGTACGCCGATCCGGCGCGCGCGCTCGCGCTCGCCGGCGCCGAGATCATCCTGATGCCGATCGCGGGCGGCAACACGGCGCTCGACAAAGCCCGCGCCATCGAGAACCGCGTGTTTCTCGCCAGCGCGGGATACAGCTTCCCGACCCGCGTGCTGGATCCCGACGGCGAGATCGTCGCCGAAGCCAAAGAGCGTGGGACCGCGGCGGTGGCGACCATCGATCTCGCGCGCCGCTACACGCACCCCTGGCTCGGCAACATGCACGATCGCTTCCGCAAGGAAGTGCGCCTGGACATTAGATAGGACTGTCATGAAACGCGCCCTTCTTCTCCTCGACGGCTGTGCCGGCGTCCTCATCGCCCAGCCAGGACTTCCCCGCGTCACGATTCAGACCACGGCCCCGGCGCCCGAGTGGGCTGTCTGGCAACGGCAACTCCTGCGCGAGTACTGGCCCATCGCCCAGGAGTACGTCAAGCGCTACACGCGCCCCGACGGTACGCTCATCTGGCGCAAGCACTGGCCCGGCATGGACGGCTCCGACGACGGCTACGAATCCTGGTACAACTTCCCGCTCTACTACGCTCTCGGCGGCGACGCGCGGATGGACCCACTCTCGCGCAACCTTTGGAACAAGGTAACGCAACTCTTCACCCGCTACGGCACCGTCCACAACGAGTTCGACTCCTACTACGACTGGATGCATCACGGCGAGAGTTACAGTAACTTCTACTTCTTCGGTCTCGCCAACCCCTACGAGCCCACCATGCGAGCGCGCGCGCTGAAATTCGCGGCGCTCTATGTCAGCGGCCCCAACTGGGATCCCTGTCCACAAGACGCATCACCTCGCCCATTACCGGCTCGAAGGGCCCTCGCTTCGAAAACACGGCCGAAGACTGGGTGACCCATCGCGAAGTCCTCTCCCACTATCCGCTGCCCTACGATCGACATTCCCAACGTCACGAACTCCCAGGCCTGGGTGGACGACAAACTCTTTCCGAACATTCTCGCGGTGATGAACAAGCGCATGATGCGCGCCGACGTGCCGTTGAACCTCGCGGCCACCTCGATGATCGCCAACGCTTACATGTACACGGGCGACGAAAAGTATCGCCAGTGGATCGAGCAGTACGTCGAGGCCTGGATGAAGACGCGTCGAGGAGAACGGCGGCGTGATCCCCGACAACATCGGACCCCACGGCAAGATTGGCGAAACCATGGACGGTAAATGGTACGGCGGTTACTATGGCTGGCGCTGGCCGCACGGTTTGATTCAACCAGTTGAGAAGCCACCATGATTGGCGGCTCCAATGCCTTCCTGGTCACAGCCAACCCCAAGTACCTCGCCCTGCCCCGCTCGCAGCAGGCCTTCATGCTTGGCAAAAGCAAGGTGGAGAACGGACGTCGGCTGGTCGCCAATCGCCACAACGAACAGGGCTGGTACGACTGGCGTCCCGCCGTGCCCCAATATCCGGTCAACCTCTGGTACATGAGGTTTCGAAAAGGCCGACTGGGAGCGCCTGCTCCATCTGGTAGACTTCGACGCGCTCGCAACAGCACCCTATGCCAAGGCCAAGGGCGATGACAAGAATGAGTTCTCCCCTGGATCCAGTTCCTGCAGGGCCGGAACCCCGATTGGCCGGCCGGCATCCTCCGCGCGGCAACTGGGCCGAAAGCCAGCGCCGCCTCTGGCGCCGTATCCGCACCGACAAGACCGATCCGGAAGCGATGGGATGTCCACCACTGGCAGGGAGCGCAATCCGCTGGTCCTCGAAGGACTGGTCCAGCAGATGGAAGCGTCTGTCCCACCTTGCTGGCGAAGGTGTCTATGGCGAATTGCCCTGCCAATCTCGTACTGTAGAATGCCCATGCCCGCTCATTAGAGGCCCGTGGTGCGTATGGTGCGCGGTGACGAGAGTCCCCCTGCGAACTTGTAGCTGAGAAAGGCGTCAGAGAGCGCACCAAAGAACTCTGGCCGCAACTCAAAGGCAGAGGGCAGTGATAGTGGCACCTCCACCGATGGGCGCCGCAGGAAGGGGCACCTCCCCTGCATGGAGCGCCCGGAAGGCCCAACTACTCACGCCGTGGGCTATCTGCGGTCAGTCCAGGCGCAAGTCCCAGCGTGGCGGGCAGCCAAGTGACTCCGACTTCCTCGCCCAGCACGCGGCCTCTTCCGCCTTTTCGGACTTTCGGGACCTAATGGCATACGTCGCACTCGCCCTGTACGATGGGAGGTGCTATGGCAGATAAGCCGAAAGAGCAGAAGCCGGCGGAGCCACGCCCTAGGCGACTTAGCCGCAAGGAGAGGGAGTTCGAGTTCTACCGCAGGTTCGGAGACGGGCCGGTGGCGATGACTCTGCCGAGAGGGCCCTCGCAGGCTCAAGAGATCCCCGAGCCCGAGAAGGCGAAGGAATAGCTAGGAATTTTTCGGGGGGCCGGAAGGCGAAGTACTCGCTAGGGATTTTTTTGGGGGGCGCCTATGGGGTAGCCATAATCTCCACTTGCCCCCAGTCTCGAATGAAGGGGGGGCTTCTGAGACTGTGCCAAGATTTGTGCTCACCCCCTGCATAGCAGCGTTGTGCGCCGTTACTCGAGCCCGACCTGATAGCTGCCGGAACTGCTTGATAATTAACACTAATTAGCAATCGAGATTAACCCTTGTGCCTGCTGCTAAGTTATTGATTCTTCGTGCATTTACGATTCGTAATCAGCAGGTCTCCGGTTCGATCCCGGAGGGTGGCTCCAGATTGTTCCATCACTTCCGTTTCAGGCGGCCTGAACCTCCGCTGGTTTGACAGCCAGCTTGACAGTCACCGGCGTCAAGAAGGCGCCCATTAGCCCCTCAGGACTCTTCTTGAATTTCGAATAGGCGTGATATTCCAAGCACTCTGAGGACGGCTTCGCCCATGGCTCCACGGGTTCGAGGATCTTCCGGCCTTCGAGTTGATAGGATTCCTTCCCGTTATCGAACTCCTGCCTGATTCGCTGGCTCACGACGATTCTTCTGTCGATCGGCCCGACCTCATTCATTTTCGTTGCCGCTCTGCCAGCTCGTGGTGAAGGAACATCCTACGCGCCCTCTCACAGAATTGGGGCGATGGATAATTTGACCATACGGGGGAGTCGGGAGTCTGCACCTCAACCTACATGCTGATCAGGCACGCAGTCCTCGGCCCAGGTTTGCGCCGACGTTCCTATGGCGTGGTCGCGATGATCGCCGTGCTGGCTACGGTCGTGTAAGCCGGTGGCGCAAGGCCGCGACACCCACCAGACCGGACAGCAGGAGGACGGCTACGGAGGGTTCGGGGATGGTTCCCGGCTCGCCCGGCCCGCTCTCATCGCCCTCCACCCGGAGTGCTGGAAGTATACCGTCGGGGAAGGCTTGAGAGAGGTTGGAAGGCTCGGAACCAGTCCAGATGCCCCCAGCTGGAGCGGAGTTGTCAGATCCCCACTGCAAGTTCTTGCCGTCGGTGAACGTTCCCACAAACAGCACCCAGTACGACTCAGCCGACGAAAGTTCATGAGTCAAAGTGGGCGTAAGAGTGTAGTTCGCGCGGGTACTGGTCGGACTCAGCGACCACGACTCGAGCTGTGCTCCCGGGCTGCCGGTGGAATTGGTCCATAGCGAGACCGTGAACGTGCCGCTTGTCTGGATGCTGCCCCAGTTACCCATTATGCTTGTGAGTGAAGCTGAAGCCGAGGGTGTGAATCTTGTAGCTTCGATAAGTGTGCCCGCGCCGGGGCTGGTCACACTCCACACGTTATTGACCGTATCCCCAGGGCCAAACGTATTCCAAATTGTCCCCGCCAATAAGGGTGACCCGCACACCATCGCGACCATCACCAATGCACCGAACCGTACCTGCCACCTGAACAATGACATCAGTTTATTCCTCCGCTCTGTATACCAGTACTCAACCGCCCGGCGGTACTCGGTTCGTCTGCCGAGCGTGAACTCGGACAACCAGTCCCGATTATACACTTCGCGTCCTCTTATGCAAACCCTTTTTCGCGTCTCTCAGTCGGGATTTCGTTGGTACAGGTCTTCGTCCGGAGACCCATCGGCGGTTGAAAAGCCGGGTGGTCCCGTGATCGGAGGGCCGGCTCCACTTTGGACGGGCCAGAGTTTCCGCGAAGGACAGGCGCGGAGCGAGTGGCATCCCTGCCGCGCCCAACTGATACAATTGCACGGATCACCATGAAACGGCTTGTCCTGATGGCCGGTCTGAGTTTCTGTGTTTTCGGCGCGCCGGCGCCGCTGACACTGGCGCAGAAGGGCCGGACGACCTACACCATCGTGACGGCGAAGGAGGCCTCCCCATCGGAGCGGCGCGGGGCGGCGGACTGCAATACTTCCTCCACGAAATCACCGGTGCCAGCTTCCCGGTGGTGGCTGACGATAGCGGGCCCCGCGGCGACCTGATCCGGGTGGACGCAGCCGGATCACGGATGGACTGAATCTCAACATCCCGTTCGAGAAGCTGGGAACGGAAGGCTTCGCGCTGAAAACGTCCGGCGGGAACCTGGTGATAGCCGGCGGACGCCTGCGCGGGACCATGTACGGCGTCTACACGTTCCTGGAAAAACTCGGCTGCCGCTGGGTGGCGCGCGACGTCAGCCGCATCCCGAAGATCCCGGTTCTGCGACCGTGCCGCCCCTGGACGAAATCCAGAAGCCTTCCTTCGAGTACCGCGAGGTCCACATCGGCGAAGGCTTCGGCAAGGACTGGGCCGCCCGCAACAAGACCAACGGGTATACTTCGAAGCTCGATGCATCCACCGGAGGCAAGGTCAAGTACTCCCCCTGGGTTCATTCTTTCTACTCCCTCGTCCCTCCGGCCAAGTACTTCAAGGATCATCCCGAGTATTTCTCCCTGGTCGAAGGAAAGCGCCGCGGCGAGCAGGCCCAGTTGTGCCTCACCAATCCGGACGTGTTGCGCATCGCCATCGAGACCGTTTCGCGCATTTTGACGGAGCGTCCGGAGGCGACCATAAGCTCCGTCTCCCAGAACGATTTCGGCGGCCAGTGCGAGTGCGACAAATGCCGCCGCGTGGAGCGGGAGGAAGGCGGATCCGCGGCGGGTCCACTGGTGCGGTTCGTCAATGCGGTGGCCGAGGGAATCGAGAAACAGCACCCGGACAAGCTGATCGACACGCTGGCCTATTTCTACTCGGAGACGCCCCCCACCAAGACCCGGCCGCGCCACAACGTGCGCATCCGCATGTGCCCCATCGGCGCCTGCAACGCGCACCCGTACGAGAAGTGCCGCCACGATGCCTACATCATGAACAACCTGAGGGCTTGGGCGAAGATCACCGGCAACATCTACGTCTGGCACTACAACGCCAACTTCTCCCACCCCATGCTGCCGCTTCCGGATTTCGACGAGCTCGCGGCCGACATTCCGATGTACAAACGCAACGGCGTGGTGGGCCTGTTCATGCAGGGCACCTATACGGTCGGCGGCGCGGACAACGTCTTGCGCGCCTACCTGCTCTCGCGCCTTCTCTGGGATGCCGGGGTGGACACGGAGAAGGTGATCGACGAGTTTCACGCGATCTACTACGGGAAGGCCGCCCGCCCCATGCGGACGTACTTCAACCTGTTGCGGAACCTGGCGCGCTTCCCGCCGGAGGGCGAAGGGCAGCACTGGTGGTGCTGCCGCGCGCCGCGTTTTTCCGAAGCGCGGTTGGCCGAGGCGAAGGATCTATTCCGCCGGGCGCTGGCCGCAGGCCGAGAGCGACGCCGTGCGGCAGCGGGTGCTCAGCGTCACAGATTGTTATCCGGTACCTGGAACTAAAACGGGATCAGCAGTTCGTAATCCGCGACGGCCGCTACGAGCCCCGGCGGTCTGCGCGACCCTCGCGGCACGGCTCCGCGTGTTCATCGAAGATGCACCGAAACTCGGTATCGACCAGCATCGGGGAATTGCCCGGTCTGGAAAAGGACGCCAAGGAGTTTCTCGACAGCCTGCAGTCGTATCGCATCCGGACTCTCGAGAACGCCGCGCTCAAATTGAACGTCGTGCCGGAATTGGACGGCCGCGTGATCAGCATCCTGGACAAGCGGAGCGGGAAGGAACTGCTGAACCAGCCGTTTTCGGTCGAAGCGAAGTATCCGAACCGCAGCGGCCTGGACGTCTCGGTCTACCCGGATTTCGTCAACGCCAAGGCCATCCCGATCAAGTGGGAGGCGGCGGCGGAGCTCCACCGGAAGCGAACTGAGGTTGCTCGGCTCTGCCGCCAACGGCTTGCGGCTGCGCCGCCGGATCTGGCTGGGGGCGGAAGCGGCGCAGGTGCAGACCGAGACGGTGGTGGAGAACGCCGGCGGCAGCCCGCTGGAGGTCACGGTGCAATCGCAGTTTGACGGCGATCCCGGCCCGCTCGACGATGCCGTGGTCGAGTTCCGCTCAAGCGACGGGCGGGAGGTGCGCAAGAAACTGATCGAGCCGGGCGCGCAGCCGGTAGGCGGCGACAACTACACGGGGGCGGGGCGGCCCGCCGGGGAGTGGCGCGCCGTTCACCTCAAGACCGGCCTGGCTCTGGTGAACAGTTTCCCGCCCGAGCAGGTGGACCGTGCGTCGCTGGTGTACTCGGCGAAAAACGCCAGCCGGGTGACCCTGGCGTTGTGGTCGCCGAAGCGGGTGCTCAAGCCGGGCGAGTCGATGCGGTTGAACGCGGACTACTCGGCGCGGCGGGCGAGCCGGTGAAGAGACCGCGCGAATACGTTGGGGCGTCTCGACGACACTCTGCCGGCGCTACCAGCGATTGGCGGGAGGCGCCCGCCAGCAAGAAGGCGCGGTATTCGGTGGACCTTCCTGCCAGTCCGTTCTGTTGTTGGTCGCCGGAGCCACGATGGCTCAAGCGGGGGCACAGGAACCCGCCAGGCTCATCCTGACACCCCAGCCCGGCCCGGTACCGAGGATCAACGGACCGAAAGTTTACGGTGCCCGGCCCGGCCACCCGTTCCTATATCGCATACCCTGCACGGGCTTCCGCCCCATCCGGTTTTCGGCGGAGGGCCTGCCGCCTTCTCTCCATCTGGATCACGCCTCCGGCATTATCTCCGGCAACGTTCCGGAGCGCCCCGGTGAGTATCCCATCACCCTTCGCGCCACCAACAAGAAAGGGAACAGCGCGCGCCCCTTTAAGATCGTCGTCGGCGACACTCTGGCTCTCACGCCCCCCATGGGGTGGAACGACTGGTACTCGCACTACGACCGGATCACCGAAAAGTTGATCCGCGAGGCCGCTGATGCCATGATCGCCTCCGGGATGGCGGACTTCGGCTATGCGTATGTGAACATCGACGGCTGCTGGACCATGAAGCCCGGCTCCCCAGACCCGCTGCTCGGTGGCGAGCCGCGTGACGGCGCTGGAACCCTCCGTCCGAACCGGCGTTTTGGAGACATGAAAGCGCTCACGGATTACATCCACGCCAAGGGGCTGAAGGCGGGCATTTACTCGTCGCCGGGGCCTGTCGATTGTGCGGGCTACGCGACGTCGTGGGGGCATGAGGAGTCCGACGCAACCGCTTTCGCCCGCTGGGGCTTCGATTTCCTGAAATACGATTGGTGCTCCTACAGCAAGGTGGCCCCTCACAAGACATTGGAGGATCACCAGCGGCCCTACCGGCTGATGGGCGAAATTCTCAAGAAGCTCGACCGCGACATGGTCTTCAACCTGTGCCAATACGGCATGGCCGACGTTTGGAAATGGGGGGGCGAGGTGGGAGGCAACTGCTGGCGCACCACCGGCGATCTGGGCCTGGAGAAAGACACGCGGCTGCCGGGCTTCTACAGCGTCGCCTTCAAGAACGCCGAGCACTTCGAGTATGCGCGACCGGGCCAGTGGAACGATCCCGACTACATTCTGATCGGGTCCGTGGGCGACGCCCAGAAGACAGGGGAACCGAAGCCCACGCGACTGACGGCGGACGAACAGTACAGCTATGCGTCCCTGTGGGCTCTGATGGCCGCGCCGCTCATTTTCTCGGGCGACATGCAGCAACTCGACGCATTCACCCTGAACGTGTTGTGCAACGCGGAGGTGATCGACGTCGACCAGGATCCTCTCGGCAAGCAGGCGCGCATCGTTCGGAAGACGCCAGACGAGTACATTCTCGCCAAGCCGATGGAAGACGGTTCGCTGGTGGCTCGGTCTATTCAACATCGGAGAGAAACCGCAAACGATCACGGTGAGCTGGGCCGAGCTTGATCTGAAAGGCCAGCGGCGCGTCCGGGACCTCTGGCGCCAGAAGGACCTGGCAACCGCCTCCGAACGGTATTCCGCGGTGGTCCCTCGCCACGGTGTGGCGCTCGTGCAATTGTCTCCTGCCGGGAGGCGCTGACCGGCGGCGGCGGACCGGCCACCAGAGTCCGAAAGGTGCTAAGGATGGGGAGCCAAACCTTTCCTTTCACTGATTTGCCGCGTGCCACACCCTGCTGTTGACGGTTCTCAGCGACTCTGGTTGCGCCTCTCCGAATTGATCAACGGCTGCGTTCAACCGCGGAACCCGGGTGAGACATCTTCCACTTTCCATGCGTATATAGTGAACGGACGAGGAAACGATTGCGGCGAGAATACCCGCCCCAATGTGACTGCTGGTTGACGCTATGAATGGAGACCAACAGATCGACGCCCCTGCGGGAAGAGACCGAGGATTTGCGCCACAACACAGGCGCTTGAAGCCTAGAGTTGGCGCGAAGCGCCTGCGCCGGAGCATGTGCGCTGAGTACGATGCAAACGCGGCGAACCCGGAAGGGAGTTCGGATGCATCGCGGTCTCGGTAAACAGAAACCAGCGGTGCACTCTTACCCCTGATTCACACTCGGGGCTTGGAATCCATCGATTCGACTTTGCCCTACCGCATCCAATTGCCCACGTCGCCTCACCACCCGCACGGGATAACCGCACCAGAAACGGAGAACTTCCTGCGGGCCACAGGTTTCGTGTATACTCCTCCTGCCGCGGGAAGACAAGATCGAATCGCCGTGAGGCGGATCCTGTAGCGTGGAGGCAGCCGTATGGAGTCCATCGCCGGTCTCCCAATTGTCGATATTCTCAGGGTCGGACTTTCCGGCCTCTGTTTCTTATTGGCGTTTCTCGCTTACCAGCTGATTGGAAAGGAGCAAGAGCGCGGAGGCTCGCCGCGCAGAGGTATTCTCCGGATCATCCAGGTGTTTATCGCGAGCAACCTGCTGGCAGGGATCTTATGCGCTATCTCCGGCTACATCGTGAGATCGCCGGTGCCGACGTGCACGCCGGAACTGGTCGGCAGTTACGTCCCTGACTCTGTCTTCTTCATTGTCGACCTGGAGGGGTGGCAGCCCGAAGGAAAAGGACCCGTCGTCGTTACGCGCGCGGACCACGTCCGCAAAATAACGCCGAAGAACGAGGACTACGTCATCCCGTATTTCACAACAGGCGATTCAATTCGTTGCGATCCGATGCCGGGCCCGACCAGGCCGACCTTCGTCCGGAACAACAGCCCGGAACTGAAAGGGCGAGTTCAGTACGACTACCGCCTGCCGATCGGCCATCAACCCGCGGGGTATTCCGAAATGGTTACCAGCAAGTTCACCTTCCCGACGGGGTTCAAAAATCCTCAGAAGGAATGGTGGCAGGCGCGAATCGCGTACCCTACCAAAAACCGTTGCAGTGACGATCCGCTTTGCGGACCATAAGCGCTGCAAAGACATCGCCGTGTCGCTCATCGTCGGCGAGAGGAGCCCCGAACCGATCACAGACAATCCGGCCACCATTTCGTACGACGGGCGGCTCGTGCACTGGGTGGGCCTCAATCAGGCGGGTCAGACCAGGATTCAATTCGACTGGGAGTGGTGACGGGACCCTGCTTCGTGCCGCGCGGGGCGCCGTGGGCAATCGCGCGGAGCCCGTACAAGTTTTACCGAACCATATTCTGAATGAATAACTTGCGGCCGTCTCTTCCTCGAAAGATGACCAAGCCGTTGAGCCGACGCACATGATCAATGGTTTTTCCACATTTCGGAAGGTGGCTGCGTTCTGGACTCAGGTTGCCACAACTTGCGGGCTGGGAAGGGATGGAAGAGTTCCGCTCTGGCAGCGCCGATTGCGAGTCCCAGCAGAGCATTCCGTGCACGATGAGAACGTTCCCTGTTCTTTACGCTGAAGACCTCGCCTCGGGGAATCGACACCTCATCCGGGCCCAAGCGTAGCGAGACTGCCTGATCGGAATACCCGGTAAAGTTGCCCTAGACTGATTTCAGCTTCCCGGTAACAACTTCTAGTGATTTCTGATCATCGAGAAGTGAGGTGTGGCGTTCCCATCCGTTGGGGTCGTCGAGAATCTCGACGGCGGGACGATCGGCAGTAGGCACGTTTGCCACTCCGAATACAGTGTGACCGGCACGGGGGGGAGATCAGCCGGCAGCCGTGTGGCCCACGTGTTGCCGTCGATAGCGCTGAATGGCGGCGCGAATGCTGAGTGAATTCCTGACCGGCTCGCCGCCGTGGTATTCCTCGTTCACTTTGCGGGCGATTTGCACACCTTTCATGCGTGCGGGAAGTTGATAGGCGGGGTCGCGCGTCAGCTCTTCTGCAAACGACATTTCCGGATCCGCGGCGGATTCGGCCGATAAATGATCGTGCCTGCGGTGACTCTGCAGTGCGATCTTCAGAGTGGTTCGCGTATAGCGCGGATTGCCAGCGTGGAACACCTCGTTTACTTTCTCCGCCAGCTTTCTGAAATTCGCGCGGACCGGGCCCAGGTAGCGCGGGTCCATCGCCATGCGGAAAACGAATTCGTTTTCCGCGACCCGTCCGGGTGTCGCCGGCGTGTATGGAACCATGCCTCTGGCCACCACGGAAGCCACTGCGGCCGCCTTGCCGCCGAGCCGCGCAATCCTCCGGCAGTGCTCGCGAAGCACCTCCGGCGGCTGGGCGTGGCAGCCGATCCGAAGCCGGTAGCTCAGCGGACCCCGAATAAGGCCTCCCTTGCGGCCCGCCTCGGCTTTCTGCTCGCGAGTCAGCGCGTGGATCCCGCGTTTCCGCTCGAACTCTTCGGTCCCGGTCTGCTGGTTGTGGGCATACGCCAGGGATTCCCGTTCGGATCTGTCGGCGATCAGTCCGTGGTAAGGCTCATAGAATTGACCGGAGTAGCCGCGAATGGCGCTCCTGACGGCATTGATCGCCGTTTGCCGACTCACTTCATACTGATGATCAAATCCGTGCCTGGCCACTACCTTTGGAGCGGTCAGCCCCCTCCGATATTCCTCGGCGACTTCCGGATGCCTCTTCCGAATGTCATCGCCGATTTCGGTTGCCAGCCGAATCGCCGCCAACTGTTCGCCCGTTAGTCGGCGGAACCGATTCTCGTTGTGCCCCGCTCGATTCTCCACTTTCGCGATTCCCATGTCCGATTCGATTGCTCTGTCTCCTCGATGGCCTGTATTGTTAGCACGCGTGGGTCCAAAGCTCTCGCGGTCGTTACCTCATCGCTCGATCCGGCTTACGCCCCAGGATTTGTTGCGCGCGAATCGCATGACAAATAGCACCGTTACCGCCAGGAACTGCTCACTTTGCATGGTCACGCAAGCAGGGATGGCCAGGCTGGAGGTTCAGAAACCCAGTGGACGCCGCAATGCAAATGTTGCGCCTGAGGTGCAAAATATGCCTCCGCTGCCGGCCGCCTCGTTCTTCTGCCAGGCGCCGCTGGCTTTGCGACTTGCCCAAGCGTTCGGCAACACCCTTGCCTGGACGGTTGCCGAATGGCGCTTCGCTTCTGCTAAGCACCGTCGAACACATTGCAGTGTCACCCGGAAGCTTTCAAGTGGGTACCTCCCTGATTACCGGACAAGTGCCTTGGGTCGCTGATCGGCAACCGCTTTTTATCCGTGAGTTTGCCCGATGGACTCCAGTGGAATGCCACGGGTCCGCTGACTCCGCAACATCTCTGGACATGCCTGGCTCCGTTCAGGCGGCAGCGCCGTCCACGGTGCTGCCCAAACCCCGTCCCGCGCGTTCGTCCACACGCGCGAGTACCCGGTCATCGACAACGAGTACCGGAACGGCGAGTCGCAGCGGTCGGCGCAGGCGGCGACCAGCCGCAAGAAGTGGAGCCTCACGAAGCGCCTGACGCCCTCGCAGTTGCAGGACCTCCGGACCTTCTACGATGCGCGGAACGGCACGCACGAACCGTTCTACTTTTACGATCCGTACGAGACGAACCCGAAGTTCTCGTACGACCCGACCCGACGCGGCGGTGACCGGCAGGTACACCGTCCGGTTCAACACCGACTGGAGCCAGTCGGTCGGGCCTGGCAGGTCGGACGTGCAGATCGAACTGGCTTAGGAGACACCCATGCCTGGAAAATCGCAGTCCCACACCGATGCCGTGCTCAACGTCCTGCGCGGCAGCGCGCTCGCCGGAGTCACGCCGTACGTCGGTCTGTTCTCCGTGGCGCCCGCGTCCACGAAGTGCCGATAGCAAACGCGACACGGAGTCATGGCCACACAAAGGCGCATCGTAGTACGATTACACGCAAGGAGCTAACTCATGAACCGTCGTGACTTCCTCTGCGCCACCGCCACCGCCGCCGCGCCGGCGAGCAAGTTGGCCGCCCAGCCGGATCTGCCCCTGAGCAAGCTGAAGATCACGGATGTGCGATTGGTCAGGACGAGGCCTCGCAGGCAGGCGCCCGCGTACCAGCCTGCGGCAGGATCGTGGTCCACGCAAAACGTGGAAGTCGCCAATCCGATGTCCATTTATCCGGAATACAAGGCCACGCGCTCGTTATTCTTCCCAGACGCGGGGAAAATGCCCGGTTTTACGGTCGAGATCGCCACCGACAAGGGCATCAAGGGCTACGGCAGTGGGGGCGCGGGTGGCGGCATGGTGGTGCAGGAGCACCTGTCGAAACTGCTGCTGAACCAGGATCCGTTCAACGTGGAGCGGATTTGGGACATCTGCTGGCGATCCACCATGCATTACGGCCGCATGGGTGTGACGATGAATGCCATCAGCGGCGTCGACCTGGCGCTTTGGGACATCATCGGCAAGGCGCTCAACACGCCGGTCTACCGGCTGATTGGCGGCGAGGTCAAGCCGCGAGTGCCGGCCTATTGCACAGGCAACGACATCGAGCAGCACATCGAGGCCGGGTTCAGGAGTCTGAAATTGGCGATACCGCACGGACCCGCCGACGGCCGTGAGGGCATGAGGAAGAATATCGCGCTGGTGGAGCGCGCCCGGAAGGCGCTGGGTCCGGACGGCGAGATCATGCTGGACTGCTGGATGGCTTGGACGGAGAACTACACGTTGGAGATGGCCGAACTGCTGGAGCCTTACCGCGTGTACTGGCTGGAGGAAGTGCTGCAGCCGCATGACTACGCCGGTTTTGGCCGCTTGAACCGCGCCGTCAAGCCGGTGCTTATAGCCACCGGGGAGCACGAGTACGGGCGCTACGGGTTTCGCAATCTGCTGGAACATGACGGCGCGTCTGTCTGGCAACCTGACATGAACTGGTGCGGCGGCCTGACCGAACTGCGCCGCATTGGCGCGCTGGCCGCGGTCTATGACATTCCGGTGATCCCGCACGGCGGCGGCCTCAACGGCGCCATCCATTGGATTATCGCGAACGTCAACGCTCCGTGGGCCGAGCTCTTCATGCCCGCGCCGGGCGGGCCGACGGAAGTTTATCAGTTGTGGGAAGAGCGGTACCACATCAGCCGGGGGCCGGAGGGCATTTATACGCGGCCACCCGATAGCCCGGGTTTTGGCTGGGATTTTGAAGTGGTGGCGTGACGTTGAGACTCGCTCCATCGCCTGCTCTCGCAGCGATGGGGCTCCCGTTCCTTCCCGGCATGGCCCGCTGTTCCGGCTTCTATTCCGGAACGCCGTAGCGTTTCACCGCGTCCTCGTCCAGCTCGATGCCCAGGCCCGGTTGATGGGACACGATGGCGTAACTGTCGCGAATCTCGATAGGTTTCACGATCAGGTCGTCCACGCGCTGGTAACTGAGGATGTCGCTGGGCAGAGTGCAGTTCGCCGCCGCGGCGCATGAGTGCAGGTAGCAGGCGTCCGAGATGCCCATGTCGTGGCTCGACCCGTGCCACACCGGCATGCCGGCGGCCCCGGCCAGGTAGCAGTTAGAGACGAAGCTGGCCATGCTGGGAGCCGGGCCGGTGTTGAACGCCGAGACCGCATCCGCGTGGATGGCCTGGATCATGGCGCGCGGGTCCCCCAGGTGCAAGGCTACCAGCGACTTCATCTCGCCGCGCAGCTTGCGGTAGCCCGCCAGGTCAGACTTGTCGAACGGATCTTCCATCACTATCACGTTCCCGACCTTGTCCAACTCCTTCGCCACCGGCAGCCACTCCGCGTAAGTGTTCCAGCGGGTGTTCGGGTCGATGATCACCTTCAGGGCGGGGGAGACCTCCTGGATGGCCTTGATGGCCTCCACCACCGGATCGCCCTTCTTGGCCTTCATCTTGATGGACGTGAACTTGCCGGCCACGGCGCGCTCAGCCACTCTGCGCATGTCCTTGGCGTTCTTGCGCCCGCACCAATAGCCCACCAGCACCTTGGGTTGCGCCAGGCCGCCCAGGAGTTTGTAGACCGGCCAGCCGAGCGCCTTGCCCACGATGTCGTAGAAAGCCATCTCGAAGGCGGCGTACCCAGCGCCGTTGGGCATGGAGAGCCGCGCCAGGTTCATGTCCAGGATGTCTTGCCCCTGGAAGGCGGCGGCGTTCTGCCGCAGCTTTTCGCCGCTTTCACCGCGCGACGTTTCGCCCACGCCCACGATCCCCGAGTCCGTCCGGACCTTCAGGATGTACTTGGGCACCATGGCGAAATCGGGTTCCACGATTTCCGCGCTGTGGATGATATCCGGCTGCATCGGCACGGCGACCCGGAAAAGGTCGATTCCAGTGATCCGCAGGCGTTCCTTCTTCCCCGCCGTGCATCCCGATAACGCGGCGAGGCCCGCCAGGCATCCGGTTCCGGCGAGTATGTGGCGGCGCGAAACTTCCCGGACGCTTCATGGCATCCTCCCTCTTCTCAAGCCTTGCGTTGTTCATTCCGCGCCATATCGTAGAGCGCGCGGATGTACCCAATGCTGAAGGCCCAACCGGTGCGGCTGTCGCCGACCATGCGCGGCACGTGATCCGCGATCAGAATGCCGCGGAAATCCGCCTCCACGATGGTTCGCATCAGTTTCTTCATGTCGGTGTAGCCGTCGTCGATGAAGGTCTCGACAAAGTCGGGAAGCGGACCAGTGACGTTTCGCAGGTGGATCTTCCACAGCTTCCCCATCCTGGCGAATCCGCGGACGGCTTCGAAAACGTCCTTACCCATGAGCTTCCCGCCTTCCATCCAGGTGCCGCAGCACAGGCACACGCCGATGTTCGGGCTATTGGCGATCTCGAAGGCCCGCTCGAAACCGGCGAAGTTGCCGAACACGCAACGCGGCACGCCGCCGAGATCCGGCACGGGCGGATCATCCGGGTGCACTCCGATGCGCACACCGCACTCCTCGGCCACGGGAACCACCTGGCGGATGAAGTAGGTGTAGTTCTCCCAGATCTCCTCCTCGGTGTAGCGACGGCCGTGTGTGAGCGGAGGGTGGAATACCGCACCGCGCCAGTGGCCCGTGGCGGTGGCCATGTGGAAGGCGCGCGCCCGCGCGCCGCCGCGCGTCTCCTCGGCCGGTGAACTCCATACGCCGGTGGCGGCGGGCCCGTACGTGGTGTAGTAGATACCGGCCCGCGAGAGGTCGCGCAGGTACTGCTTGTATAGCTCGATCTTGCGGTCCCGGTCCGGCAGATTCAGGACCACCTCGGGCATGTTGTGCACGTTGGCGTTCCCGATATTACTCACTTTGAGACCGGCGGCTTCCACGCGCTGCTTGATGGCGGCGAAGGTCTCGTAGGTGCCGGCGTCCGTGCCTACCGCCACGTAGCCCACTCCCATCTGTTTGGCGAAAGTCAGATCTTCGCCGGTGAAGCTGGATGGAATCTGGAGCGTGATCTTGGTGCCGGGGGAAAGCGGTTCGAGCGGGCGCTTGGCGGACGCGCGCGAACCGAAAGCTGCTGTTACGCCGAGTGCGGCCTGTCCGAAACTGCGGCGATTAGGGCTGTTGGTCATCTGGCAAGCCCCTCCTTGAGCGATCCGTTCGATTGTACCTGAATCAGGGGGACGCACGATGCGGCGAGCTTCCTCTCACGCGCGCGGCGGCGCCGCCCGGCGGTCTACACGAAACGGAAACTGAAGGCTCGGGCGGAACGGAGAGAGAACGCAAGTTGCACGTGCTTGCCCCGGAGCCGCTTCAGGTTTGCGCCGCGCCAGCGGCACTCCGCGTCGATATGGTCTCCGCGCAGGGGAGCGCAACGCTCCATCGGCAGCCGCTCGTCGCCGGCAACACCCACGCGCACTTCTCCACCAGAGGCGTCGACGTTCACCCGCAGGCTGTCGCCGGTCACTTCCACGGGCTTTGTAATCACCGTGGCGGCGTCGGGCGCCGTGCGCGGTTCCATGGCGGCGAAGCCGTCCGGGCGCAGATGCGCGAGACAGAGAAAGCCGTCGCGCCATCCCGTGTGCGGGCCGTTGCTCGCGCCGTAATAGAGCCGGATCCCGTTGTCCAGGGCCACCGGCGTGGCGGCGGCGTACACGCATCCGCTATCGTAAGCGCCCGCCGCGCCCAGCGGGATCAGCGCGTTGCCGGGGTCCACTCTTTCCCAGCGCAGGGTGTCCGCGCTCCAGGCCAACTCGCAGGCCACCGTATCGGAGGGGACGTGGAACATCATGAGCAGCCCGAGATAAAGGCCCGCGTATTCGAAAATCGGCATGGCGTAGGTTTGACTCTCGGGCGTCTTCGCATCCGCGCGCAGTATCTCTTCCGCCTTCGTCCAGTGGAGGAAATCCTGGCTTTCGGTTCGTCCCACCAGGCGCTGTTTCGCGGCGCGATCCCACAATCGCGTGATGCCGGCATAGCGCGAGAGCGCGCTGGCCCAGATAGCGTTGTTGTGCGTGTCGCCCACGGCGCCGATGGCCTCGAACCGTAACGGATCGGCCCAATGAACGCCGTCCGGAGAAAACGCTCCCGAGATGGTCTGGTCCTGGAAGAACATCTTGTAGCGCCGCGCCGGATCGCGCTCCCGCGCGTCGCGAAAGACGCCCGCGCCGTGAGGTCCGCGGCACACCAGGTTATTCCCGCGCGAGCCGTCAAACTCCACCAGGCCGAGCGCGGGCTTGGTCCATTTGAGACCGTCCTCCGACTCGGCATAGCACACGCCCATCTCGCGCTTCAGGGCGCGGTAGCGCTTACGGTTGCGTTCGGCCCGCGGGATGGTGCGCACAGCCTCATCCACGATAAATGGGCTGTACCAGCAGCGATAGAGGCCCGTATGGGCTTCACGCACGACGTTCGCATAGAGGTTATCGAAGCGCGCTTCCCACGGCTTCTCTTCGCCGAACAGCGGATTGCGAGGATCTTTGCGCACCCGGCCGACGCGCAGGACGGCGTTTTCGATTCGCTCGACGACGCGGCTATCCAGAAACAGGTGGCGCTTGCATGGCTCACCCGCGCCTGCGCGCGATGGCCATGCCGCCGCTCCCGCGGAGGTCAGAAAATCGCGCCGGTTCAATCGGGTCACGCCGGAGATTCCTTTCCTCCATACAGTACACTAGTAGCTCACGCCAGCGGAGAAGAAGGCACCCACTATGAACGGCCACACATATCACGCCATCGAACCAGGCGTGCCGCGCACGCGGAGAAGTTTCCTGGGCGGCGCGGCGGTGGCGCCACTGCTGGTGAGGGCGAAGTACGCCGCTGCGCAAGAGCGTCCACGCATCGTGAAGCTCGGGACCATCGATCTTGACCTGGTGGAAGTAACGCCCATCGTGTGGAAGGGCCGCTTGTATCGTTCGGAATGGGTGCGCTCCACTTATTGGGCCAACGCGGAACATAAGGATTACTTCCGCTTTGTCGAACGCGCGACCGGGCGCGCCACGCCGGCCTTTGCGCACGGCTACCAATTCGCCAGCGCTTTCGTCGACGGCGGCACGATGTATGTCACCGGCGTCGAAAAAGGCGGCCAGCCGATGATACGGATGTTCGCTTCGCGCGATCTCGTGAAATGGGACTGCTGGACCGTGCTGAACATGCCCGGCTGGGGCGTCTTCAACACGTCCATCTGCAAAGCCGGAGACCGTTACGTGTTGATGTTCGAGATCAACAAGCCCAAAGAGGAAGCCGGGCACGCCTTCACCGCGCGCTTCGCCACCTCGAAGGATCTGCGCACTTGGGAGATGACGCCCTCCGAGTGTGTCTACGCAAAGGACCGCTACACCGCGCCGCACTGCCTGCGCTACTTAGACGGCTGGTATTACAACTTCTATCTGGAAGCGCACGAAGGCTACGAGATGCGCGTGGTCCGGTCGCGGGATCTCATTCACTGGACGCCCAGCCCATTGAACCCGGTCCTGAAGGCCTCGGACGAGGATCGTAAGATCGCCAACCCGAAGCTCACCGCGGCGCAGCGCCAACGCGTCGCTACGGCCGTGGACCTGAATAACTCCGACATCGACTTCTGCGAATTCAAGGGCCGGCTGTGGATCAGTTACTCCTGGGGCAATCAGAAAGGCGTCGAGCACCTGGCCGAAGCCTTTTACGAAGGTAGCGAGGCAAGCTTTCTGAAGGGCTGGTTCCCGGAGTAGGAGTCCATCGAATGCAACCCCCTCACCGGCTCTCAGGCACGCGGCGGAGCTTCCTGGGCCGCGCGGCGGCGCCGCTGCTGGTGGGGGCGACTCACGCCGCCGCCGAACAACGCCCGCGCATCGTGAAACTGGGCACCTTTGATCTCGACATGGTCGAGGTGACTCCTATCGTGTGGAAGGGCAGCCTGTACTACTTCGAATGGGTGCGGTCAAACTATTGGGCGAACGCGAGCCGCAAGAACTACTTTCGCTTCCTGGAGCGCCAGACCGGCCGTGTGACGCCGGCCTTTGCCGAAGGGCACATGTTGGGCAGCGCTTTCTTTGAAAACGGCACCATGTACGTCACGGGCGTCGAAAAGCCCGGTGCCCCGCTCGTGCGTATGTTTGCCTCGCGAGATCTCGTGAAATGGGACTGCTGGACGGTGCTGAATCTGCCCGGTTGGGGGTTCTTCAACACGTCGATTACAAAGGCGGCCGATAGTTACGTGATTGCGCTCGAAATCAACCAGCCCAAAGAGGAAGCCGGGCGCCCCTTCACCGCGCGCTTTGCGACATCGAAAGACCTGCGCACCTGGGAACTTACGCCGCCGGAATGCGTCTATGCCAAGGACCGCTTCACGTCGCCGCATTGCCTGCGCTATCTGGATGGCTGGTATTACAATTTCTATGTCGAGGCCATCAACGGATACGAGACCTACGTGGTGCGATCGCGCGATCTGATTCATTGGGAGTCCAGTCCGCTGAACCCGGTGCTCAGCGCCTCGCCGGAAGATCGTAAGATCGCTAATCCGAAATTGACCTCCGCGCAGCGCGCCCGCGTGGCGACGGCCGTGAACATCAACGCTTCGGACATCGACTTCTGCGAGTATAAGGGCCGGTTGCGCATCACTTACTGCTGGGGCAACCAGACAGGCATAGAGCACTTAGGTGAGGCGGTTTACAAAGGCACCGAGGCAAGTTTTCTGCGCGCCTGGTTCCCGCCACGCAAGCGATAAGTAAAGATAGCGGAGGGGAATGACCTTTAACGTCACCGCGTCCGATGCGGGCAAGCGCGTGGATCTGTTCCTCCGGGACCAGATGCCTCTGTATAGCCGTGCGCGCTTGCAGAGCTGGATTCGGGGCGGGCGCGTGGTGGCCGACGGCGTGGCGCTGAAGTCGTCTTATCTTCTGCGGGGAAACGAGACCATCGAGGTGGAACCGGAGGCCTTGCCTCCGCTCAAGGCCACGCCGGAAGCGCTGCCGCTCACCATCCTGTATGAAGACGACGACGTGGTGGCCGTCGACAAGCCCGCCGGCATGGTGGTTCACGCCGGCGCGGGCTGTAAGACCGGAACGCTGGTCAACGCGCTGCTGCACCGTTTCGAGAGCCTGTCGGGGGTGGGCGGCGAGTTGCGTCCCGGCATCGTGCATCGCCTGGACCGCTTCACCAGCGGCGTCATTCTGGCCGCGCGGCACGATCTGGCGCACCGGCGCCTGGCCGCGCAATTTGTCGCCCGCAGCACCCAGAAAACCTACATCGCGCTGGTGCACGGCCTCCTGGCCAAGGACCAGGGCCGCATCGAAAAGCCCATCGCGCGCGATCCCATCAAGCGCATCCGCATGACGGCGCGCCTGGAACGCGGCCGCGCGGCACTCACCGAATACCGCGTCCTGCGCCGCTATGAGCCGGGGTTCACGCTGGTCGAGGTGCGCATTCACACCGGGCGCACGCATCAAATCCGCGTTCACTTCGCCAGCCTCGGGCATCCGGTGGCCGGCGATCAACTCTACGGCGCTCCCACGAAGATCAAGAACCGGCCGCCCTTGAACCGCTATTTTCTGCACGCCTGCCGCATCCAGTTCGAGCATCCCATGACGGGGAAGACCACGATTATCGAATCCCCTCTCCCGGCCGAACTTGAGCGGTGGCTCGAAGGCCTCCTATAATCAAAGCGAGCCGTCATGAAAACACTGGAAGTGATTGCGACCTGCGTCTGCGCCGCCGTTTTCGCGCTTCACGCGCAAGCTCCGGCGCCCCAGGCGCCGCACCCGGGCGCCGATGACCAGAATCGCATTGTGCTAGAGGTGTACCGCGTGAACATCCTGTTCACGGTAAGCGACAAGAAGGGCCGCTTCCTGACCAACCTGGGCAAGAGCGACTTCGAGGTGTACGAGAACAAGAAACCGCAGAAGATCCTCGAATTTACGGCGGAAAGCGACCTGCCTCTTCGTGTGGCCATCCTGATCGACACGTCCAACAGCATTCGCGAACGCTTTAAGTTCGAGCAGTCCGCCGCCACGGAGTTCCTCAACACGCTGCTGCGTCCGCGGGAGGATCGCGCCATGGTGGTG
Source organism: Terriglobales bacterium (assembly GCA_963745655.1). Classification (GTDB taxonomy): domain Bacteria; phylum Acidobacteriota; class Terriglobia; order Bryobacterales; family Bryobacteraceae; genus JAJFUV01. The sequence goes on from CAVUYK010000004.1 coordinate 61,432, forward strand.
AGCTTCGACACGAACACGGAACTGGTGGCCGACCTGACCGACGATCTCCAGAAGCTCAGTGCGGCCATCAGCGACCTGCGCCCCGGCGGCGGCACGTCGATGTACGACGCCATCTTCTACGCTTGCCGTGACAAGCTCATGCGGGATCAACCGCGCAGCAAGTTCCGCCGGGCCATGATCATCGTCAGCGACGGCGAGGACAACCAGAGCCGTTACGCACTGGGGCAGGCGCTCGAAATGGCGCAGAAGGCCGACGTGGTGATCTACGCCATTTCCACCAACATCAGCCGCATCGAGACCGACGGCGACAAAGTGATGCGTCATATGGCGTCGGAAACCGGCGGGCAGGCCTTCTTCCCCTTCAAGGTCGAGGACCTGGCGCAATCGTTCGAGAACATCGCCAACGAACTGCGCCACCAGTACAACGTCTTCTACCGGCCCGAGCCGCTCAAAGCCGACGGCCTTTTCCACAAGATCGAGATGCGGGTCACCAACCGCAAGGATGTCGTGGTGCGCGCCCGCAAGGGCTACTACGCGCCGCGCATGTAACAGCGGCGCGGCGGCGAGCCGCCACGGTATAATTGGCTGTCAAGCGAGGATCTTCACACCCCTATGGATGAAAAAGAAAAAGCGCGCGTTCTGAGCGCCGCTCTGGGCCAGATCGAAAAACAGTTCGGCAAAGGTTCCATTCTGCGGCTGGGCTCGCGGGAAGCCATTGTCCCGGTGGCGGTAATCTCGTCGGGGGCCATCTCGGTGGACTTCGCACTCGGCGTGGGCGGATTTCCCCGCGGCCGCATCTGCGAAATTTTCGGGCCGGAGTCTTCCGGCAAGACCACCCTCGCGTTGCACGTCATCGCCGAGGCGCAGAAGGCCGGCGGCATGGCGGCCTTCATCGACGTGGAGCACGCGCTGGATCCCATTTACGCGCGCAAGCTCGGCGTGGATGTGGACAACCTGCTGGTTTCGCAGCCGGACTGGGCCGAGCAGGCGCTGGAAATCGCCAGCACGCTGATCAGTTCCGGCTCTATCGACGTGCTGGTGGTCGATTCGGTGGCGGCGCTGGTGCCCAAGGCCGAACTCGACGGCGAGATGGGCGACGCCTTCGTGGGCATTCAAGCCCGCCTCATGTCGCAGGCCATGCGCAAACTCACCGGCATCGTCTCGAAGTCCAATACGTGCCTGATCTTCATCAACCAGATCCGCGAGAAGATCGGGGTCATGTTCGGCAACCCCGAAACCACCTCGGGCGGCCGCGCGCTGAAGTTTTACGCCTCGGTCCGCGCCGACATCCGCCGCATTGCCGCCATTAAGGAAGGCGACGCCGTCACCGGCAATCGCACCCGGGTCAAGATCGTCAAGAATAAGGTTGCCTCGCCGTTCAGGGAAGCCGAGTTCGACATTATGTACGGCGAGGGCATCTCGCGCGAAGGCGATCTGATCGATCTGGGCGTGGCCCAGAACCTTGTCGAGAAAAGCGGTTCCTGGTACAGCTACAAGGGAGAACGTATCGGACAAGGCCGTGAGAACGCCCGCCAGTTCCTGCGCGACAACACCGACATCCGGGCGCGCGTGGAAGCGGAACTGCGCGCCGCCTTGGGCATCCCCCCGCCCGGCGTCCAGGCTCCCACGCCCACCCCCGAACCAGCCAAAGCCGTCCCCGCCGCTAACCGGGGACGGTGACCGGGGGAACCGCGTACGTGGCACACCCGTCTGTGCCGGGTTAGTGCCGACAACGGAATCTTCCGGCGTTGACGCTGCCGGGCAAATCTGGCATACTCTCACCGGCCGTCAAGCTGAATAGCTCGCGCTGGTCGCGGGGCGCAAATCAGATGGGAAAGGTTGGCTTATGACAAAGAATAATCGCAGGGATCTCTTTAGATGGACCGGTCTGGCCGGGCTGGGCCTGGCCGGCGCTCCTATCAGGAATGGAGTTGCCTCCGCATCGGATCATCAGGGCGCACACAAACAGCGTTTTAATATGTCGGGGTATGCCGCGCCGAAAATTGAAAAGGTCCGGATCGGCATTATCGGTCTGGGTAACCGCGGTCCGTCCCATCTGGAAACCATGCGGCGTATCGAAGGCGTTGAGATCAGGGCCCTATGCGACCTGCGGCCTGAACGGGCGGTCGCGGCCAAGAAGAGGCTTGATGGCACCATCCATAATCCAACCCTGTACTCGGGCAACCAAGATGCATGGAGAAAGCTGTGTGAGCAGGACGATCTTGATTTGGTGATCGTTACAACCCCTTACTATATGCATGCCAACATGGCCGTATATGCCATGGAGCATGGAAAACACGCGGCCTCCGAGGTTCCCGCGGCGGCTACCATCGAAGAATGCTGGAAGTTGGTGGAAACTGCCGAACGCACCCGCAAACATTGCATGATGCTCGAAAACTACGCCTATGGCTTTTTTCAGGTGCTCACACTGAACATGGCCCGGAAGGGTTTTTTCGGCGAGATCGTTCACGGCGAGTGCGCCTACAACACCAGCAAGATGAAAAACAATTTCTCCAAAACCACGTATTGGAATATGTGGTGGCTAAGACTGTATGCGTCGAAGAGAGGCAACATCTATCCGACGCACGGTTTGGGGTCGGTGGCTCAGATCATGAACATCAACCGCGGCGACCGGTTCGATTACCTGGTGTCGATGGAGAGCAACGACTTCATGATGGGTGCCAAGGCCAGAGAACTGGCCGCGAAAGATGATTTCTTCAAGCCGTTTGCAGATAAGACTTATCGCGGCAACATCAATACCAGCATCATCCGCACCGTCAAGGGCCGCACCATTATGGTTCAGCACGATGCCACGTCGCCGCGAGGACCGCACACCGTGATCCACGAAATCACCGGAACCAAAGGGATGGCGCTTGAATATCCGTTGCCTCCGCGGATCTCCAAAGATCTCAGCGGCTGGGTTCCCCAGGAAGAATATGATGCACTGGCTAAGGAATATACGCCGACCATCATCACCCGAATGCGCGAGCTCGCCAGGCATGTGGGCAGCGGTCATGGCGGAGGCGACCTGCTCGAGGACTGGCGGCTCATCGACTGCCTGCGCAACGGTCTGCCGCTCGATCAGGATGTGTATGATGCCGCAGCCTGGAGCTCCATCGGGCCGTTGAGTGAGTGGTCGGTGCTGAACCGATCGAATTCCATCGATGTTCCCGATTTCACGGCAGGCGCTTGGGAGAAGAACCTGCCGAACATGGATATCAACCTGACTCGAGGCGGAACCACCAAAGTGCTGGTATAGTCAACGCAGCCGGCTACTTGGCCGGGGCGGCGCTGCGCACACGAGCCGGCGTCTCCGGGATCTGGTTGATGAGCTGGTTTGGCTTGCCGGCTTGTTTGCGGAGCGTGAAGGCGTCGTAGAGCGTGCCGCTGGCCGTGTAAGCTTCAAAGCGCAGCGTGTCGTCCTGGATGCGCACGATCTGGAACAACTGCGTATCCTCGGCGACCCGCGCGAACACCTTCAGATCGTTCCGGCCATACATCTTCGTGCCGCTCATCGAAACCACATAGACCGTTCCCGCCTTGCCGGCGGGCGTCTGCGTGCCGGACATGAGATTGGTCCGCCCATAGGTGTGGTCGTGCCCCTGCAGCACCAGATCCACCCCGTACTTATCGAAGATCGGCTGCCACATCTCTCGCAGTTCCGGATTGTCGCGCCCGCTCTTGGTCGAATAGATGGGCTGGTGGAATACGGCCACCGTCCAGCGGTTGGGGTTTTTGGCGAGCAGTTTGTCGAGCCATTCGGCCTGTTCCTTCGGCTTTCGGTTGGGATTCAGGGCGATCATGCGCAGGCCCTGGATGTCCATGTAGTAGTTGGTCTCTTCGAGTCCCGCCACGCCGTTGGTGGGAAGCGTGAACTGCGGACGCCAATTGGGGCTCAAGCGCCCCTGACCGTCTACGGCGCGTCCGTATTCATGGTTGCCCGGCACCGGGAAACTGGGCACCAGCCGGTTGATCCACCCCGCGGCCAGGAACCACTCGCCCCACTCCTGGTCAAGCCCGTTGCGATTGATCAGGTCCCCGGCGTACACCATGAACCGGGCGTCCGGCGCCATCGAATACGCCTGGCGGACGACGCGCGACCACATGGAATAAATGCCGCTCTGCACGTCGCCGAAATAGAGGAACGTGAGCGGCTCGGGCTTGACGCCGGATGTGCGAATCTGGTTCCACTCGCTCCAGTTCGCCCCGTCGCCGACGCGATAGAGATACTGCGTGTTCGGGGTCAAGCCCTGGAAGGTGACGCTGTGGCTGTGCGCGCGGCCCAGGTCGGTTTCATACGCCTCGGTGGTGGCGTTCACGCGCTGAGCTTTCTTCTGGTATCCAGGGCCATCCTCGGCTGTTACGATTTCGGCCCAGGCCGGCCGCTGGGCCGTATCCGTTCTCCAGGTAACCGAAAAACCGGTGGACGGGTCCGCCGTCCAGTTCAGTATGACGCGGTCTGGAAACGGCGCCGGGCGATACGCTTCCGCGGGCGACGCCGGCTGCAGCGCCCATGCGTTCCGGGAGAAAGCCAGCAGCAACGCCAGCCCGAACGTGATGGCACGCCGTCGCGTGGCTATGGATCCAAGCTGGAAGCCGCATCTATGAACTCCGTTGGCGAGTGCGCCTATCTTCCAGACAATTGTATCTGAACCACCGGGTCGTTCGCCGGGGCGGCGGGCTGTGTGCGCGCACACGGGCGAATGGTTTGAGGCGCGCGCCAGAAGTCCATGTAGGACACCTGGTGCACGCAACTCACCGTGCAGTAGGCCGCGCAGGGCTTGCGCGTCAGAAACTCGCGTTGGATGTCCGCTACCGTGTATTCCTCGAGCGGTTTGGCGGGGTAGCCGCGCTGCTGTGAGCAGTAGTGCACCAACCCGTCTTCGCACACGTAGAGGTAGCGCGCGCCGGCGCGGCACTGCCAGATGTGCGGGCGGCCGTTGGCGATATCGTCCTGGAAATAGTTAATTTGCGCGTAACCGGATTTTTCCAGCTTCTTCATCGCCAGAAACACTTCGCGCTCCTTGCCGCTGAGCGGCCGAAGCTGTCCCGACGAATCGTGTATGATGCCCACCGTCGACGTGAAGCCCAGTTCGACGGCACGCTTGCCGACGACCAGCGCGTCCTCCGGATTGCGCACGCCGCCGCCCACCACCGAGTTAATGTTGACATGGAAATCGGCGTGTTCGGCGAGCATCCGCAGCTTGCGGTCGAGCACCTTCAGGCTCTTCTTCGATACATCGTCCGGCGTCAGGTTGTCGATGCTGATCTGCATGTGATCGAGCCCGGCGTGGTTCAGCCGGTGGATGCGTTCGGGCGTCAGCAAGTAGCCGTTCGTAATCATCCCGGCGATGATGCCATGCTGGCGGATGCGGCGGATCAGCACATCCAGGTCCGGGCACAACAGCGGTTCGCCGCCGCTCACGGTGACGACGGTGGTTCCCAACCCGGCCAGCCGATCGATGCGCCGGAACATGGTCTCCACCGCGACCGGCTGCGACGTCGTGTCGTACTCGTTGCAGTAGGCGCACGCCAGGTTGCAGCGCCGGGTGGGGATGATATGCGCCATGACCGGGTGGTCGGTCGAAACCAACCCGCGCCAGATCATCCGCACTTCGCGCGCGCGGCGCGATAGGGCCTTGGCGCGGCGCCGGATTTGGAACCAGACGGATGGCATAAGCCCAGTAGTTCTATTCGAACACGATGTTCTCCGGCCACCCTAGCGCCACCCCTCCAGCAGCGCCATTCCGGGGCCAAACGGCGAAAATCAGGGTTTCTTGGTTTCTTTCGGCGTCTCTGGTTTCACCGCTTCGCCGTAGGTGATGCTGGTGTCGCTCTTAAACTGCTTGTAATCCTCGTACTTGACCGTCATGCGAATGCGCTGCGAACTGGTCTCGAAAGAAGAGCGTGTCGTCGGCGCGCGTGTAGGTCGGGAACCAGTACTTGCCGTCGATCTGTTCGCGGTAGGTTTCGAACTTGGGGAACTGGTTGTCGCTGTTCTTTTTCTGATAGCCGACACCGCGGCCGTAGCTCTTCACGATCTGCATGTCGCGGTCGTCCACCCACACCATGCCCGAAAAGTACCGCTGGCCGGGCTCCATGGTCTTGGGTTTCACGGCGAAAACGTAGCAAGGTATTTCGTCGGCGTTCTGCCGGCCCAGGTAGCGCACGTAGTACTTGTCGATGTCCTTGGTGGTGAGCACGAACGGCTGCACGCTGCGCAGGTCCTGTTCGTCTTCCGGCGTCAAAAGGATATTCTGCAGCGACTGCACGGGGGCATGCACCACGCGTTCCGTGCGTTTGCCGTCTGGCGAGAAAACGATGTCGGAGACGATCTCCCAACGGCCGTCGCACCGCCCCGGTCTCGTCCAGTTCGTGCAGCTTGGCCGTCTGGCGATACGTGTAGTTCTCGCGCGCCTGGGCGAAGGCGGCCTCCTTGGCGGCGAATTTGGCGATAATTCCGGCTATCTCGCTTTCCGAGGGCTCCTTGGAGATGGCGGCCTCAGCCGTAGCCCACGCCCCCAGGGCCAGCAACACTACCAGCAGGTTCTTCATAGTCCTTATTATGATGATGCCGCAACTCGGGCCTGCAGGTTTCGCCCCCAGGCCGCCTGCCTGTACAATAGGCAGCAATGACCGACTGGAAACTATGGGCCGAGGCGCAGCACCTCGACATACCCGCCGATGAACTCGGGCGCGTTACCGCGCCGCTGGCCGCCCTGGAAGCTGCTTTCCAGGCCCTCACCGCGGACCTTCCCCCGGAACTCGAACCGGCCGTCGTGTTCGACCCTTCGCCGGAGACCGCCGCATGACCATCCTGGAAGCCGCCGCCGCCCTGCGCGCGCGCCAGGTGAGCTCGGTGGAACTCACCGAACAGAGCATCGCGCTAACCGAGCGGCTCAATCCCGAGCTGAACGCCTTCCTCACCATCACGGTTGCCAGGGCGCGCGAGCGCGCCCAACAGGCCGATGAAGAGCTCTCGCGCGGCGTGGATCGCGGCCCGCTCCACGGCATACCCATCGCCTATAAAGACCTGTTCTACACGAAGGGGGTGCGTACTACCGGCGGATCGCTCCTGTTCGTGAAACAGTTCCCCACTTACGACGCCGCGGTGGTGGAAAAGCTCCAGGAAGCCGGCGCGGTGATGATCGGCAAGACCGGCATGCACGAGCTGGCCTACGGCATTACCAGCGACAACCCGCATTTCGGAACCATCGCAAATCCCTGGAACGTGGAGTGCATCCCCGGCGGGTCCAGTGGCGGGTCGGGCGCCGCCGTTTCGAGCGGTATGGTTGCCATGGCCATGGGCAGCGACACCGGAGGAAGCATCCGTATCCCAGCTTCTTTCTGCGGCACCGTGGGCCTGAAGCCCACTTTCGGCCGTGTGAGCCGTTACGGCGTCATGCCGCTGGGCTTCAGCCTCGATCACATGGGACCGCTCACGCGCACCGTGCGCGACGCCGCGCTCGCGCTCCAGGCCATCGCCGGGCACGATCCGCGCGATCCCTCTTCCAGCCGCGCGCCGGTCGCAGAGTACATGCCGCCGGAGGACATTCGACTCTCCGGCGTGCGCATCGGCTTGCCAGAGAACTTCTACTTCGATCGCGTCGACTCCGAAGTGCGCGACGCCGTCCAGCGCGCCGCGCGCCTGGCGGCCGAGGCCGGCGCGGAGCTGGTGCCCCTTCGCGTGCCGGACATCGAGGCGCTCAACACCGTGGGCCGGGTCATCCTGCTGAGCGAGGCCACGGCCATTTACGAGTCGCAACTCGACCAGCGCGACCTGTTCGGCGCGGATGTGCTCACCCTGCTCGATCAAGGCCGTCTGCTGAAGGCTACCGGCTACGTGAACGCGCAACGCCTGCGCCGCTCGCTCGCTCGCGAATTCTCGGCCATCTGGAACCGGGTGGATTGCCTCTTCACGCCCACCACCTGCGTGGTCGCGCCGCGCATCGGGCAATCCACCGTTATGATCGATGGCGTCGAGGAGGACGTGCGCCTGGCTGCGACGCGCTTGGTGCGCGCCATCAACCTGCTCGGCGTGCCGGCCATCAGCCTGCCCTGCGGCATGCATTCGAGCGGCCTGCCCATGGGCCTGCAAATCGTCGGCCGCGCTTTCCAGGAGGCGCCGCTGCTGCGTGTCGCCGCCGCCGTCGAAGACGCGCTCGGCCTCTTCCCCTGCGCGAAAACCAGGGACTGACACCTTTTCCGCCAGGATGGTGGAAAAGGCTGTCTGTACCGGTTTTCGCCCGACGGCCATATGGTTCTCGTTACAATATGTTCGTGAAACCCCTTCTCGGATTTGTTCTTCTCTTCTGCTCGATGGCCGCGGCCCAGGACCAGGCCATCACGCCCGACCGCCCCATCCGCCTGTTCGACGGCCAGAACCTGGACAATTTCTACACGTACTTGAAACCAACCAAGTACGAAGATCCTAAAAAGGTGTTTACGGTCCAGAAGGGCGTCATCCACATCTCGGGCCAGGAGTTGGGCGCCATCACCACGCGCAAGGCCTATCGCGATTATCATTTGATCGTCGAATGGAAGTGGGGTGGCAAGGCGTGGCCGCCGCGCGAGAAGAACGCGCGCGATAGCGGAATTCTGGTGCATTCGGTTGGCGAGGACGGCGCCTATGGCGGCATCTGGATGGAGTCCATCGAGTGCCAGGTCATCGAGGGCGGCTGCGGCGACATCATCCTGGTGAACGGTAAGAACAAACCCTCGCTCACCGTCGAAACGCGCGTCGGCGCGAACAAGGAACTTTACTGGCACAAGGGCGGCACGCCGGTCACGAAGGACAGCGGCCGTTTCGACTGGTACGGCCGGGATGAGGCGTGGAAAGACACGCTCGGTTTCCGCGGCCGCCAGGAAGTCGAAAAGCCCCTGGGCAAATGGAACCGCTCGGAAGTAATCTGCGACGGCGACTCGATCACCAACCTGGTGAACGGCGTGGTCGTGATGCACGGCACCAAGGCCTCGCACACCGCCGGCAAGATCCAGATCCAATCCGAATTTGCCGAGATCCTGGTCCGCAAAGTCGAACTGCGGCCGCTCAAGCGGCGGCCCTAGCGCGGCGCGCTGCTTCGCCAGGACCACATTCCGCCGCTGGCGGAACTGGCATCAGAACCTAACGAAAGTACTCCTGGAACAGCTTCTGGTTGATGTGGTCCATGCCGGGAGTGGGCAGTACCTGACTGTCGAAACCATGGATCTCACGAGCCCATTGGGCCAGGTTGGCTTTGAGCTGCCGGTGGTCGGCTTCGGTCCGGCAGTCGCGCGTCGCTTCGTCTCCAAGGCGGTTCGCCATTTCGCCGAAACGGTCGGCGGATCTGCGTGCTCGGAGCGCATAGCCCGGGTAATCCTTTTCGAGTGCGTACGCGTACACCAGGATGGCTGCCTTAATCCGTCCGGCGTGGGTACGCTGCTCTCGGGCGCGGGTGCGGTAGCGCGCCGCGGCTTCGGTCGAGAGCAATTCCCCAACACTCGGCATGCGGTTGTTCTCCGAGTACGTTGCCAGCCACTCAGCCTCTTGTGCGCCGATGCGCGCCAAGTCCCGGGCCGCGGTCTCGAGCGGCGCCGGCTGGTTCAACGTCACGATCGAATTCAGCGGCGTGCCGCCATGGATCGTGAGAAGTCCCGCCTCCGCGAGATCGCGGAGGACCGGATCGTCCGGGGGGACGGGAAGCGCGTAGACTTTCACGCCGGCGGAAAGCCGTGGCGCCGAATAGGCGGGCGGCTGGACTTCGACCCAGTGGCCGCCCTCAAACATCATTGGGACAAACACAGCCATGGAGACGCACTCCGTCGGATTCCACGCGTTTACCAGCCGTTTATTCAACCTCGCCCGGCCGATCACGTCCGCAAGCTGTTTCCGTTCGTTCCAGTCGAGCAGGTGCGGTCTGCGTGGGCCGAAGTTCAACATCAGCTCAAAGGCCAAGGCGGGCAGCGTCAGGGGGAAGATGGTGGCAAGCGCAACCAGGCTGGCTGCGAAGGCAGTTCGAAACCGGGGAACTACCCGTGCACGCAGCCTGGCGAGTTCAACGCCGGCGATCACAGCAAGCACCAGGGGAGCCTGCAGTAGAAACCGTTTGTAGTCCTGCACGATCCAGGCCGCCGGCGCCGCCAGCCATGCCAGCAGGAAAACATTCTTGCGCGGTTCGCGCAGCAGCCGAACGATCCCGAATGCCGCAGGGATGTAAATGAGCGGGGCCAGCATCAGAGCCTCGTCGCCGCGTCTTCCGCGATACCACGCAAGGTTACTCAGGAAGTGGATGGTATACGGGCTGGTGAGAATGGCCGTCGCAGCCCCCACAATTGCGAGCGCTTTCCAACGCCGGGTGAGCGCCGCCGCCGCGAAAACGGCCACCGGCGCCATCGCGTACCCCCCCAAGGTGCGTGTAGATGGCAGCGGTGGTGAACAGGATCGCAAGCGCCAGCCGGTCCTCGACGAAATACCAGGCCGCCCAAGCCGAGAAGATGAATACCCAGCCCGAAGGAATGCCGACCGCAAAGGAGATCGAAGCGAACAGCGCACCGGAAAGCAGTGAGACGGCGAACAGCGCCGCCCAATCGCCCCCACAGCGTCTCGCGAAGAACCAGGCCGTAAACATCGCGGCCACCCATTGAAGCAATGCCAGCACCGCGTTGGCGTGCACATAATCCATGCCGTCGCCGCCCAGCACCCGGCCCAGGTACCCGACGGCCATGTGCATGAGCGGACCCTGCAGATTCGGCCGGCCGCTGGGGCCGTAGTTAATGTGGTCCCACCAGGCTGTTCCATGCTCGCCATACCAGCGCGCCAGCGACACGTGGTAGCCCGAATCGATGCTGACGAAGTAATCAGGCAGCGTGATGAGAAACAGGATGCCGTGCAGGGCGAGAAGCGCAAAGGTCACACGGCGCGCAGCCGTACTCATGGACCTAGTCTACGCTTCGATCTCAAGCCACACCAGGATTCTGGGCCCCACCACTGCGATCGAAGCCTGTACCGTAAGGGCGTCCAATGGTGATCTGGCACGCAGCGCAACGTAGCCCTTCAAATTCGTGCATTGGGCCAAGTCAAACACGGTGCGCTTGCCCCTTGAACTTCACTTCAACAGGCGCCTTGACCCTCCCTGATTCAAGTGGCGTCGGAAAACACCCGTCAGCGATACAGGATAGCTGAATCGGATATCAGATGGTCTTGGCGGCGAGGGCGGAGCCGGCGATGAGAGCCACCAGATTCCAGGCGACCAGGACGGCGAACAGAAGATTAACGCGGCCGAGCAGCCGTTGCTTGCCCAGGCGCCAGCAATACAGGCCCAGCATCAGGGCGAGAATCTTCACTCCTAGCAAACCTCCCAACGGATGGGGCGAGGCGCGCAGGATCCACCGTACCAGGGGGTTGCCCTCTTGAATCCCCTGCAGCAAGAATGCCACGGTTGTCAGCAGATCGAGCAGTTGAAGATAGACGAACTGTACCAGGTAGTTCATTGGCTCTCCATCTGTAACGTAAGAGGCATTATCCCGACGGCAGACTGTCCGCCTGGATAGTACGCCTGGAATATTCCGAGCGGGTTTGTACCAGCAACTGGCCGCGTCTTACGCATGAAACCCGGCTTCGCGACAAAACCATTGCGAAAAACTATCATGGATCTTCCCCCCTCCTCGACTCTTCATCCCAGAAGTCTTTGTTCCGCCGGGCAAGAGCCAAGACTCATCCTTCTCTCGCCGACTCTCACTACCGAACCGACTGTTGCCAGAGGTGCAAGGTGCCCCGGAACAGGTCTCTTGCCACGTTCCCCCTCGTCCCATTGGATTCAGCTCTCTGCATAAGGATTCAGCGCGCTTCAACTTCGTTGGAGTGGCACATGATGGGCATACCGGGCAACATGCCACCGGCTCACCTTCGCCACAACGCCGTTCAATGCGTAAAAGCGCTCCTTGACGCAAGACACTGCCGCGACCCGGCCGCAGCTACTTCGATCCTTGGCACCTCATGCAAGCGGTGAAAACCTAAGCGAAATTCCGAAACAGTGTACTTAGCCCATGCTCGCGTGGAAGTCCGGCAAGGACCGGCACGTCGAGGCGCCCCCGCCGCCGCGCTCACCCGTCGAGGCACGATATACTGCCTCTGATGCTCATCCGTCTTCGTACCGCTACGCTCTTTCTCTCTGCCGCCTCGGCGGCGCTCTTCGCGCAAACGCGTTCCACCGACATTCCGCCGCAGCCGCGCTTGAACAGGGTGGTGGAGTTGTTTGAAAAGGGCATTCCGCCCATCGGCAGTTTCTTCAATACGGTCACCGCACGTTCGGCGGCCGCTCATGCCACCAGCGGCCTGGACTTCGTGATGCTCGACATGGAGCACACCCCCTACGACATCAACCGCCTGCTGGAGTACCTGCTTGGCATGGTGAACAAGCGCCGCATTCTGGTCAAGGGAAACCTGCAGCCTGACGTAATGCCCATGGTGAGGCTGCCTTCCAACGGGCGCGAGCACGTGCAGTACATGATCAAGCAGGTGCTCGACATCGGCATGTTCGGCGTGCTGATGCCGCACATCAACACCCGCGAGGAAGCGTTATGGGCCGTGCGCTCCATGCGCTACCCGCAGCGTCTGGGCGCGCCCGACATGGAGCCGCGCGGCCAGCGCGGCGTGGGCTACGGTTGGGCGGCGCGCTACTGGGGTCTGATAGGCAACCAGTACACCGAGCGTGCCGATCTCTGGCCGCTCGACCCCAAGGGTGACCTGCTATTGTTCCTGATGATCGAATCGAGCGAAGCCGTCGCCAACATCGACGAGATCGTGCGCGTACCCGGCATAGGTGGCGTGTTCGTCGGCCCCGGTGATCTTTCGTTTTCGCTCGGCGTTGATGAAGAAGATCCGCGCGTGGAAGAAGCCACGCAGAAGGTCCTGGCCGCCGCCAAGAAAGCCGGCGTGCCTTGCGGCACCATGGGAGAATTCCGAAGCATAGGTCCGCGTCTGGATCAGGGGTTCCGGTTCCTGCTGATTTCAGCCGAAGGAAACGTCGCCTCCGCCGCCGGACACGCCCTCCAGGAACGCGACAAGCGTTTCAAGAAATAAACCATGTCTACACGATTACTTCTCGCGTTTGTTCTGGCGCTCGGGCTCCGCGGCGCCGCTCCTGAGCAGCCGGTTCAGCGCCTGGCTGCCCCTGCTGCAAACGAATATGTCATCGAGGCCGAGGTGCGCTTCGCGCAACCCGGAGCGGCGGTGCGCCTGGAGGCGGGCGGCGCGCTGGAAGCGACACCCGGCGAGGCCGATTCCAAAATCGAACTGCGCCTCGCTCTGGACGGCAAGACGCTCTTCACGGAAGCCGAACTGCTGAAACCCATCCCGCAAAAAGACTGGGGCGCCGGCGCATATGAAGAGATTGAACGCGAGGCGCGCACCATGCCGGGATGGCGCGATCGCTGGTTCAAGATTCGCGCGGAAGTCTCCCCGCACGCCGTGTGGTATTGGTTCGATGGACGCGCCATCGGCCAAGTTCCCCGTTCGGCAGACGCCGGCGAAATCGGTCTGCGCCTCGCTCCGGGCGCGACTTCGCGCGGATTCCGCGTAACCGCGGCGCGCACGAAGCGCGGAGGCTATCAACCGGTGGACCTCACGGGTTATGGCAACACGACGAATGACGGCGCCCCGGCCGGGCGCATCCAGGTTGGAGGCGTGCCGTTCGATCTGGGAGCCGCCGTGATCGATGTGGCGCAGGCGGGTCTGCGCCTCCGCAAGAAGCCCCGCGGTCCGGGCAGTTTGTACGGGAACCAGTTCAACAGCATCAGCGCCATGGACGGCGATCCGGTGACCATCCTCCTGCGCGTACCCAAGCGCTACTATCGCCGCGCGTGGTTGCTGGCATCCGCCAGCGGCAAGGCTGAATTGAGTCCGAAACTCACCGTGCGGCTGGCCCGTTACAGGGGTGCCAACGGCGCGTTCTTCGCCGATTCCGAAGTCGCGGTGCCGCGTGACGGAGCGACGTTGCGCGCCGGCATGCCGCCCTCCATCGCAACCAAGTCCGGGCGCCTGTGGCTCATCGAAGTTCCACTGCATTCGGGCGCGCTGCAAGACGTGCTGGCGGCTGATTTTCTGAAGGCGCAGGGCAACCCGAGCGCGGTGCTGGGACTGGATGCCGATATCCCATGGTTGGATATCGAACTCACCAGGGAACTGCGCGCGGACCTGAACTGCATGCTCCCACTGGGTCCGCCAAGCGGTGTTCGCATCCACGGCGTGACGCTCGAAGAATCGCCTATCCGCATGGTGGTAACGTCCCCCGCGATGGGTCATCTGTTCACGCCGGAGGAGACCCCGCGGTTCGACGTCCATTTCGAAAACGTCACTTCCTCGGCGCAGTCCGCCACGCTGACTGTCGAGACGCGAGACAACTACGGAGTGGCCAACCGGCGAACGCGGCCAGTGAGCTTCGGCGCCGCCGAGCGGCGGACCGAACACCTGACGCTCTCTCGCGCGCGGCTCGGCAAGTTCGACGCGACGTTTCGCTTGACGGACTGCCCGCGCCGCGGCCCTGGTCGAACGTACGACGACCTACGCGGTCCTGCCCCCGGATACACGGCAAGCCGAGCGCGACTCTCCCTTCGGGCTGTGGAGTTGGGGCGGCGCGCATCTGACGCCTCCCAATGAGGTGGAGGCGGCGCTCATGCGCCGGGCCGGGGCGCGCTTCACCCTGGGCGTGGGGTATCCATCCAAACATAAGTACGGCATCGGAACCGGCACGGACATCGTCACGGGAATCTTCTACACCTCGCAGCCTATACCCGGCGAGCCGGCATCGGCCGCGCGCGACATGGTCGAGAAGATGAAGACGCGCGGCACCGATCCGCTTTACTGGCAGATTTACTGGGAGGACAGGATTTCGGATCGCCACCACTGGCACTTCCCCTCGGCGCTGATCGGCCGTCCCCCGATGGAGTTGAACGCCGAAGAGCAGGCGCGTTTCAAGGCTTATTGGGATCGCGCCGTGGCTTATGCGGAACTCTCCAAGTCCACCTTGCCGCGCGAAAAACTGGCGCTGGGCGCCTGGCCCAACTTCACCGAAGAATTTCTCCGCCGCGGTTTTCCCACTAAGCTGCTCGACGCGCTGAGCCTGGAAGTCGGCGGCTATCGAATGCAGCCGGAACGTCCGCCGGACGTCGATGACGTGAATGGTCTCTACTTCATCCAGGAATGGAAGAAGCTCTACGGATGCCAAAATCTTGACACCATCATGGTCGAATCGCTGTACCACGGCACCGCGCCCGGCTACTTTAGCGAGCGCGATCAGGCCAACTACTACGTTCGCGACTTTCTTCTGGGCCTGGCCTACGGCGTGAAATTGTTCGGCATGAGCGCCATGATCACGGATGTCTCGAACGATTATTACCGCAGCAACTGGGGTTCGGTGGGCCTCTGCCACCGCGCGCCGGAGCCGAGTCCCAAGCCGTCCTACGTGGCCTACGCGACCATGACGAGCGTGCTGGATCGCGCCAGGTACAAGGGCCGCGTCGATACCGGCTCCACCAGCGCCTATGCGCTCCACTTTGTCTCGAGCGACGGCGAAAATATCTACGCCATGTGGACCACGCGTGGCACGCGCACGGCCTCGATCACCCTGGATGGCGAAGGACGCGGCGTCGTGATCGACGCCATGAACAACCGGACCGAACTCAGCGCGCGCAGCGTCACGTTGAGCGAATCGCCCGTCTATCTGAAAACCAAGGCGCGTCTCACAAAACTGGAAGCCGGCGCGCCGGTTTATGCGGAGCGGCCGCCACGCGATTCGGTTGCCTTGGACGCGCTGAGCGATTTGTCGCGCTGGCAGCCGCGCACCGGGCGCGATGAGCTACTCGAAGCAGGCAACCCGAGGTACCCGCGCCGTAGCGCGGAATTCAATTTCAAAACCGCCGCCGATTCCGCGCGGGGCGCGGTGGTCGAAGTCGCCGCCCGCGCGGCTAAAGGCAGTCCGCTGCTGCCCATGTACGGCGTTCTCGAACGGCGCCAGCCCGCCTCCATTCCCGGCGTTCCGCGCCGGCTGGGCATGTGGGTGAAGGGCAACTCCGGATGGGGCCGCATCACTTTCGAATTGGTCGACGCGAAGGGCGAGCGATGGATCGGTGTGGGTGGATCGGAGGACTCCTACGGCCACGGCTTCGTGAACTTCGACGGCTGGCGCTGGGTGGAAGTGGACATCCCCGGTCACTTCCGCCGCGACTATCCCTGGCCGCACAACGGCAACTGGACCGCGCGCGAAGGCGACTCCGTCGTCGACTACCCGCTCTCGCTCGCCGGCATCATCGTGGAACTTCGCGAGTCAGGTGGTCTATGTGAATGAACTGGTCCCAGTGCGTGACAACCGGATACGCATGAGCGATCTCCGGGCCATCTACTGAGTCGTCATGAAAACAAGACTGCTGGCGGTTATCGCTACTTTCGTCGGCGCTCGCGGCCGAGACGCACCAGTTCAAGCCGCGCGCCTACTCGCGCGAGTTCTCGCCCTACATGGAGCCCGCGCTGCGCATACGTTCCGGCGACACGGTTTCCACCACCTGCGTCGACTCGGAAGGCATGGATGAGAACGGCAAGCGCGTGACGCCGCCTTGGAATCCGCTCACCGGTCCGTTCTATGTGGAAGGCGCCGAATCCGGCGACTCACTCGAAGTGGAATTGCTGAAGGTGCGCCTCAACCGCAAGACCGGATTCGGATCCAGTCGCGTGAGCGAGGCTGCCGTCCCGCCGCAATACCTGGTGAAGAATCGCGGCCCTTATCGCGGAACCAAATGGGTATTCGATCTGGAGAGCCATGACGGCGTCCACCGATCTCACGCCGCGCCTGGCCGGCTACCGAGTTCCGCTGCGGCCGTTTCCCGGCTGCATCGGAACGGCTCCCGCATGGCGTGAGGCGCAGTCTTCCATCACCGCTGACGCGCACGGCGGCAACGTCGACTACAACCGCCTGGTTGAGGGCACCAAAACATATCTGCCGGTAAACGTTGCGGGTGCGTTCTTCTTCCTGGGCGATGGCCATGCCGCCCAGGGCGACGGCGAGACTTCCGGCGGCGCCATCGAAACCACGCTCGCCGTCGAGTTCCGCGTCACGCTGCACAAGAAGAAGACTATCCCGAGCATGCGCGCCGAGTCGGACGAATTCCTGATGGCGCTGGGCATGGGACGCCCGCTTGAAGACGCGCTGCAAAAGGCCACCGCCAACATGCTGGACTGGCTTCGCAACGACTACGGTCTCGCGCCCGAGGAAGCGCACGTGCTCCTCGGCACCGCGGCTCGCTTCGACGTCGCCAGCGTGCCCAATCCGCGTTTCACCATGGCCTGCCGCATCGAGAAGAAAATGATCGAGCAGGCCGGCGGCGCCCGCCGCGCGGCGACTCCCGTGTGCGCTCCGCAGCCGGCGCGCCCCATCACCTACTATGCCGATTTCGGCGACGATCTCATCAACATCTTCGGCGCGGGCGTGAGCGCCGGCAAAGACATCTTTCACCACGAACTGCGTCTGGAAGACGCCTGGGTCCGCAACCGTTCCGCGCCCCACCGTGCTCCCGACGGAAGACTGTTGTTCTCGCGCGCGGGCTTTGACGACTACTTCCGGCGCTTACAGTGCCAGGGCGTGCGGCGGCTCATCGTGTGGCTGTCGCCCTATCCGTTCCTAACCAGCGCTTCCGTTTACGACCCGCAAGACCAGGCCCGCTACGACCAACAAGCGCGCGCCATCCTCGAAAGCCGCGAGCTTACCGAAGCCATCGCGCGCCGCTCCGGCTATGTCGAGTGGGCGTGGCTGCGCGACATGATGTCGTTGCGCGCCGACCCTCAGGCGCAGAAGGACTTCGCCGAGAGCGCCCGCGCGCACGCCGTCAAACTCGCCGTAAGTTACCGCCCGTTCGAGCCCGCGGCCAGCAAGTATTACGAAATTCCGGTCTTCGCCGCGGACGGCCAATTCCTGTGGACCTTTTTTCCGCTGGCCTCTCCGGCCGTGAACAGCCGTGCGCGGGAGATCGGCTTCGCGCACTACCGCGAGGTGCTCGCGAAGATGGGACGCGAGAAGGAAGCCGATGTCGAGAGCATCCTGCTGGATGACGCGCGCGACGTGGACGCGTTTCTTGCGCGCTTCCGCTCTCATGGCGACAACCTGCGAGTGGTCGCTTCCGACTGGCCTCCGCTCCAGAGCGACTCGCTGGTGCCCGTTCGCGAGGCCGATGGCAGCTTTCGCCTGCGCGCGTTCGCCGGGATTCAAACTCGCGCCGAAGCGCGCCGTTACACGGCCAAGGGCTTCACCGTGCGCCGCGAAAACGGCGGTGGGGTGCGCATCGCGGGGCTACGCATTCCGCGCGGTTACCGCTACATCCTTCTTGAAAATCCGTCGACCGAAGCGCCCCTCAAGCTGCTCAGCCGGGCGCCCGCCCGCCTTGTGGCTCGCGCCGGCAATGCGCTGGGCCGCACCAACGTGTATTGGTCGTTCGACGAGTCCACGCCCGAACGCAAGAAGACACGCGTGGCCGGCATCACGCGCGACGCCGGCTATCACACTGTGTTCTTCGCTTCCGAAGCCGGCGCGGAGTACTTGAAATCCGCGGGAACGCATGTGGCGCTCGATCGCTCGACGCTGGTGGTCGATCGCGGCGACGCCTATTCGGCCGAGACCATGGATTTCAACTTGCCCGCCACGCGCGAGTTGGCCGTCGCCGAGTTGCGCGCCATCCTCGCGCATCCGGCCTTCGACGAAATTTACGTGAACACGCGCTCGCACACGCAACTGGCCGGGGACATGGCCGATGGCGTCGACGGTATCAAGACGAAGGCCGATTACGCCATCGCCAAACGCTCCGGCCGCCACTTGGGTCTGGACCTGGGCTACGCGCCGCGCGGCGTTTCCCAGGACGCCGCCTTGCACCGCGCGGGCGTCGCAAGCCTCGCCACTTTTCAACACGGCGAATGGGAAGGCGGCTGTCAAAGCGCGGACTGCGCCTGGGTGTGGCGTTACGCGCGCAATAGACACATCGCGCGCGGCGTGCGCGCACTGCTCGACAATCTGGTCACCGCATTCCCCAGCACGCGCATTCGCGTCGTGCTGCCGGAGCGGCAAAGCGTCGCCGATGTTGTGGCCAGCCTGCGGAAAACCATGCCGCCCGCAACCGTCAGCTACACCGGCAGCCGCAACAATTACATGCCGTCGATCGGCGAAGGCATGACCATGCTCGACCTCACGGGACTCAAAGTGGAGCCGGTGCTGCTTGGTGTGGGGCCTTTCGTGGATGCGAAGTTGCTCGACGCGTATCTCGACCACGCGCTTGCCGATTTAAAGACCAATCGCGGTTCCAGCTTCCGCGGTCCGCGCGCCATCATGTACGAAGGCCAGTGGACGCTGGGCCGGGCCGCCGGAGAACAAGAGCGGTTGAGCCGAATCTCCCAAATGCTTTCGCGCGATGGAATCGGCGAAGTGGTCCTCTATGAAGCGGCGGACTGGATCTTCCGCCTGGGTCTGGATAGTCCCTGGAAAGCGCTCGACGCCCCCCGCCCGCCGCAGTCGCGGTAACTGCGGCTCAGTCCCATTGAAGCCGCGACGTTATTCTGTCTCCTGACTTCTGTCTCCTGACTTCTGGTTGGGACCCGCCGGGTTGTAAGCCGGTTTCTGTACCTCTTGTGGAGGCGGCAGCCATTCCTCTGGGCCGCGCATTACTGCACGGCTCTAGCGACCTACCCGGAAGTCGAACGGAGCGGGCCGCTCCTCCTCCCCTATTTGGTCTTGCTCCGCGTGGGGCTTGCCCTGCCAGCCGAATTGCTCCGGCCGCGGTGCGCTCTTACCGCACCATTTCACCCTTACCGCGCATTCGGCTTGCGCCGCGCGCGCGGCGGTATATTTTCTGTGGCGCTTTCCGTGAAATCCGCTTTGAGCGAATCCCCCCGGCCGTTAACCGGCACGTTGCCCTATGGAGACCGGACTTTCCTCTCGTTGCCGAGCGGCTGCCCGCCCGGCGGGTCCGCTCCGATTATCGCACGCGTGGGGCAACTTAACTAAAAACCTGGAGTGTGAAGGGTCTATATAATGAGCTTGTGAAGCCGACTGTTCAGATTTCGCTTGATCTCATCGATATCGACGAAGCCGTCTCGACCGCCGCCATGGCCGTGCGCGCCGGCGTCGATTGGCTGGAAGTGGGAACGCCGCTCATCATCGCGCACGGCATGCACGGCGTGCGCGAGCTGAAGGCGCGTTGGCCCGATGTGCCCATCGTCGCCGATCTGAAAACCATGGACGGTGGTTGGCTGGAGGCCGAGGTCATGGCCAAAGCCGGCGCCAGCATGGTGGTGGTGATGGGACAGGCGCACGCGGAAACCGTCGAGCTGGTGGTGAAGGCCGGACACGATTTCGGCGTGAAGGTGATGGGCGACAACATGGCCATGCCCGACCCGGTCGATGGCGCGCGCCGGCTCGAAGAGCTGGGCTGCGACTACGTCATCCATCACATCGGATACGACATGCGCAATCTGCAACGCGAGCGGGGCCTGACACCACCCGCGCCGCTCGACCGTCTGCGCGAGATCGTCGACGCCGTAAACGTGCCGGTGCAGGCCGTGGGCGGGCTCACCATCGACCAGGCCATCGACACGCCGCGTTACGGCGCACCGCTCGTGGTGGTGGGCGCGCCGCTGGCCATCGACGCCAGTTCGTTCCGCACCGCCGGCGGCGATGTCGAGCAAGTATTGAGACTGATCTGCGAGAAAGTCCATGCATACGGAGACGTACCCATAGGAAAGGAACGCCATTCATGAGCGCCCTCATGCCCGCGGTAGTAAACTACGCGCGCGAGCCGCTAAGCGTGGAACTGCGCGAGGTGCCGGTGCCGGAGATCGGCGAAAGCGACGTCCTCTTAAAGGTCGGCGCGGTGAGCGTCTGCGGCAGCGACCTGCATCAGTGGAAGGGCAGCGCGAGCTGGCCGGTAAACTATCCCTGCATTCTGGGGCACGAGTTTTCGGGTACCGTGGCCGCACGCGGCGCGCGTGTAACCCAGTTTCGCGAAGGCGACCGCGTGGTGAGCGAAACCGCCGCCATCATCGACGAGTTCTCGCCCTACTCGCGGCGCGGGCTCTACAATCTGGACCCGTCGCGGCGCGGCTTCGGCTACGGCGTCGACGGCGCGATGACGCGTTACGCGCGCGTGCCCCAGCGCTGCCTGCACCGGTTGCCGGACTCGCGTGAGCTTCGTAAAAGCCGCGCTGACCGAGCCGTGCTGCGTGGCCTACAACGCGGTCTGCATGAACGCGCGCGTGCGGCCGGGCGACCACGTGCTGGTGATCGGTCCCGGTCCCATCGGCCTGCTGTGCGCCGTGATGGCGAAGTTAAGCGGCGCCGGGCATCTCATCGTCGCGGGTCTCCCCGCGGATGCGCGCCGCTTCCAGGTGGCGCGCGTCGTGGGCGCGGACGCGACGCTCGATAGCGGCGTCGTCGAGTACATCAAGAACCTGGGCGACGGCCTGGGCGTGGACGTCGTGATCGACGCGGCGGGGCACTCCTCCACCCTGCAGATGGCCATGCAGGCGGTGCGGCCCGCCGGCCAGATCGTGAAGGTGGGCTGGGGTCCGCAGCCCATGAACTTCACGCTGGATCCGGCGGTGCAGAAGAACGTCACCATACAGGGCAGCTTCTCGCACAACTGGCCCATTTGGGAGCGCGTTATCTCCATGATCGCTTCCGGGCAGATCCACCTCGATCCGGTGATCGGACGCCTCGGCGAGTTGGCCGAGTGGCGCGAATGCTTCGAGGGGATGCAATCCGGCGAATTCGTCAAAACGATCCTCACTCCGAATGGAAACTAGCCCATGCCCTTAGCCGCCTTTCCCAAGTGCTTCCTGAACGCCATGTGCGTGACGCGCGAGATGAGCGTTGACGATTGGCTCGACGTGGCCGCGCCGTTCGAGGTGGATGGCTACGAGTTCTACTGGCCGTTTACGCCGCACGAGAATCCTGGGGAGATGGAACGCATCCGCCGCCGCGTCGAAGACCAGAAGCGCTCCATCCCGATGATGTGCTACTCGCCGGACTTCACCAAGCCGGACGCCGGCGCGCGCGCCGCCGAAGTGGAAGCCGAGAAGGTGGCTATCCGCGCCTGCCCCATGCTGGGCGTGAAGTATCTGCGCGTGTTGAGTGGACAGCGGCGTCCGGAAGTCTCCCGCGCCGAGGGCATCCGCTGGGTGGCCGAGTGCATCCACGCGCTGCTCCCGGAGGCCCAGAAACACGGCGTGACGCTCATTCTCGAAAATCACTACAAGGACGCCTTCTGGAGTTCTCCGGAGTTCGCCCAGCGCCGCGAGATCTTCCTGGAACTGCTCGACGCCATCGGACACCATCCGAATTTCGGCGTCAACTTCGATCCGTCAAATGCGGTGATCTGCGGCGAAGATCCGCTCGCGTTGCTGGATGCCGTCAAGCACCGCGTGGTGTCGATGCATGCGAGCGACCGCTATTTCGAAGGCGGTACGCTGGACGACCTGGTGAAGATCGACGCCAATCCGAACACCGGTTACGCCGGCATCCTGCAACACGGCGTCGTAGGTAAGGGCTTGAACGACTACGACCGGATCTTCTCGACGCTCAAGGGCGTGGGCTTCGCCGGTTGGATTTCCATCGAGGACGGCGCGGACCCGCTGGTAGGCGCGCGCGACATCGCCGAATCCGCGGTGTTCCTGCGCCAGAAGATGCGCCAGCACGGCCTCCGGTAGGGCGCGTCTTTCAGCCCGCCAAGGCGCTTTCAAGCGCCCCCTTCCCACTTGGCGACCACGGCGGTGGCCAGGCAGTTGCCCAGCACGTTCACCGACGTGCGCGCCATGTCCATGGCCGCGTCGATGCCCAGCAGCACGGCCACGCCTTCCAGGGGCAGGTTGAAGGTGGCGAGCGTGCCGGCCAGAATCACCAGCGAGGCGCGTGGCACGCCGGCCACACCCTTGCTGGTGAGCATCAGCGTCAGCATCATGAGCAACTGCTGTGCCGAAGCGTCATCTCGACGCCCGCGGCCTGCGCCACGAACACGCTGGCCAGCGACAGGTACAGCGTGCTGCCGTCCAGGTTGAAGCTGTAGCCGGTGGGGATGACGAACGCCACAATGTGCTTGGGCACGCCGAAGCGCTCCATGTTTTCGAGCGCGCGCGGGCAGCGCGGCTTCGCTCGACGCGGTCGAGAAGGCGATCAGGAACGGCTCGCGCACGGCCGCGATGAACCGGCCGCAGGGGAATGCGCGACCAGCGCGATCACCGCGCCCAGCACCACGATCACGAAGATGGCCTGCGCCGCGTACATCGTGAGCACCAGCTTGCCCAAGCCCACCAGCACCGGGAAGCCTTTGACCGCCCACCGTCACGGCCATGGCCGCGCCCACACCCACCGGCGCCAGGTACATCACGTATTTGGTGTAGCGGAACATCACCTCGGCGAGCGATGCGGCGAACTCCACCACCGGTCGCGCCTTCTCGCCCACGGCCGCGCAAGCCGCGCCGAACAGAAACGCGAAGACCACGATCTGCAGCACTTCGCCGCGCGCCATGGCATCGATGATGCTCGCAGGGAAGGTGTGCTCCAGCACACCCGCAAGACTGGTCGAGGTCTGTGGCAACGCCCGGTCGGCCGCCGTCTGTTCGAGTTTCATCCCCACGCCGGGCCGGACGAGGTTGACGAACGCGAGGCCCAGAAACAGCGCGACGGTGGTGACGATTTCGAAGTAGACGATGGCCTTGAGACCGATGCGGCCCATGGTCTTCAGGTTGCCGGCGCCGGCGATGCCGTACACCAGTGTGCCGAAAATCAGCGGCGCGATGATGGACTTGATCAGGCGAAGGAAGATGTTGCTCAGCGGTGCGAGCTTCACCCCCACCTGCGGGGCGGCCAGTCCCAAGGCGATGCCCGCGGCCATGCCAATGAAGATCCAGGCGGTGAGCGAGAGCCGCCTCAACGCTCACCCCACTTCAGCTTGTTACGCAGCACGTCGAAGAAGCGCATCTTGGGCGGACGCACCAGGCGCAGCACGTGCGACGAGCTGTGGCACACCACCTGGTCGCCCTTGTTGAGCGGCTCGCCCACTTGTCCGTCGATGGTGAGGTACGCGGCGTCGTCTTCGGCGCGGCACAGGAGGCTCACGATACTGGTTTCCGGGACGATCACCGGGCGGTTGGTGAGCGTGTGCGGGCAAATCGGCGTGATGCAGAGCGCGCCGACGCTGGGGAAGATGATGGGCCCGCCGGCCGAAAGCGAATAGGCCGTCGAGCCCGTGGGCGTCGAAACAATCAACCCGTCGGCCTTGTAGGCGCACATGAAGTTGTTGTCGATGTAGGCGTCCAGATCGATCATGCGCGCGATGGACGCCTTGGTGATGACCACGTCGTTCAAGGCGCGGTACTCGGCCACCACGCGCTCGCCGCGCACAATCTGACAATCGAGGAACCGCCGCTTGGCGATGCGGTGCTCGTTGCGGAAAGCTCTTTCGAGTTCGGGGAAGAGTTCCTCGACGGTGATGGCGGTCAGAAAGCCCAGACCGCCCAGGTTTACGGGCAGCAGCGGCGTCTCGCGCCCGCCGATGGCGCGCGCGGCGGCCAGCAGCGTTCCGTCGCCGCCCAGCACAATCACCAGGTCGGCGCCGTCGGGCACGCGCTCGCGAGAGTAGAACTCCACGCGATTCGCGTATAAAGCGGTGGGTTCGTCGCAACGCGCGCTGATGCCGCGCGCTTCCAGCCACTCGATCAACTCGGGAACCACCCGCTCCGCCTGCCCTATGCCGGGCTTGGCGATGATGCCGACGGTCTTAATGGTGAGCATAGAGCAGGAACTCCTTGTTGCCTTCGGTCCCCAAAATCGGACTCTCCATGATATCCGTTTCAAAGCCCAGCGCCCGGACGGCATCGGTCACTTTCCGGCAGGCCGCCAAGTGCAACTCCGGATCGCGCACGATGCCGCCCTTGCCTACCTGCCCGCGCCCCACTTCAAACTGCGGCTTCACCAGCACCACCATTTCTTGCGGTGCCTCCAGCACGGACACCATCGCGCCCAGAATCATCGTCACCGAAATGAAGCTCACGTCGCAAACCGCCAGCGTGACGGATTCGCCGACATCCTCGCGCGTGAGATAGCGGGCGTTGATGCCTTCTTGCACCTTGACGCGCGGGTCATTACGTAGCTTCCAATCCAGTTGTCCTTTTCCGACGTCGATGGCGTGCACGCGCGCCGCGCCACGCTGCAACAGGCAATCGGTGAAGCCGCCGGTGGATGCGCCCACGTCCAGGCACACGCGGCCCGCCACGTCGATCTTGAACCGGTCGAGCGCGGCTTCGAGTTTCAGCCCGCCGCGGCTCGAGTAGCGCAACCCTTTCAGCAATTCGAGCCGGCACCCAGCGTCCACGGCGTGCCCCGGTTTGTCGAGCTTCGCGCCATCCACCAGAACGGCGCCGGCCATGATCAGCGCTTGCGCCTTCTCCCGCGTTGCGGCCAGTCCTCGCTCCACCAGGAGCCGATCCAGCCGGGACTTCGCTTGCGCGGTCATGCCTTGCGATGCACGATGAGGTCGGCCAGTTCCATCAGCCGCGACGCCCGCGCGCCGAAGCGTTCCAGCGCCGCGTGCGCGCGCTCGCGTTCCTCGTCCGCCATGCGGTGCGAGACCTCCAGACCGTAGACGGCCGGAAACGTGATCTTGTGTTGGGCGGCGTCCTTGCCCGCGGTCTTGCCCAGAGTGTCCGAGGATTGCTCGACGTCCAATAGGTCGTCGACAATCTGGAACGCCAGCCCGATGTGTTCGCCGTAGCGCGAGAGCGCGTCGAATTCCTCCTCGCTCGCGCCGGCCAGAATCGCGCCCATGCGCACGCTGGCGCGGAGCAGCGCGCCGGTCTTGGCGCGATGTATGGATTCGAGCAACTCCGGGGTGGGTGGCTGGTTCTCGCCCTCCAAATCATTGACCTGCCCGCCGATCATGCCTCCCACCGTGCCCGCCGCGACGGCCAACTCTTCCACCAGGCGGGCGCGCCGCGTGGGTACCACGCTCTGCAACTGCCCCAGCACCTGGAAGGCGTGCGTGAGCAATCCATCGCCCGCCAGAATGGCCATGGCTTCGCCGAACACTTTGTGGCTGGTGGGACGGCCGCGCCGCAAATCGTCGTTGTCGAGGGCCGGCAGATCGTCGTGTATCAGCGAGTAGGTGTGCACCATCTCGAGCGAGCACGCGGCCGCGGCTAAACCCGGCGTCTGGCCGGCCACCACGCGCGCGCCCTCCAGGCACAGGAAAGGGCGGATGCGCTTGCCGCCCGCGAACAGGCTGTAGCGCATGGCGCGATGGATCACCGCCGGAGGCGTGTCCTCGCGCGGCATCAGACGGTCGAGTTCGGCGTCGATCAGTTGCGCTTGTTCGGCGAGATATTCGCGAATGCTCATGCTTTGTCGGGCTGGAAGGGTTCGGGAGCGACCTGGTCGTTCTTCTTTAAGAGGATTTCCACGCGCGTCTCGGCTTCCTCAAGCTGCTTGCGGCATTTCTCGCTCAGCTTCATGCCTTGCTCGAACAGTTCGAGCGCGCGCTCCAGAGGCAACTCGCCGCTCTCGAGCTCTTTGGTTACTTTCTCGAGATCGTCGAGGCTGGCCTCGAAACCGGGCGCCGGCTTGGGCGCCTCATCCCGCTTGGTCGGCATCGCCCCATTCTAACGTATGCCCGGCGCGGCGCAGCACGGTAAATCAGGCGCGCTATACTCAATTGGAAAATGGTCAACGTCGCCCGCGTGCCCTTCCTGTTCAGCGTGCCACTTCTAGTTGGTCTCTCTGCCGCGCTCTTCGCCGGGGATCTGCGCTTCAGCGATCCGGCCAATCAGCCGCCGGCCGTGCGCAATGCTGTCGGCTACCCTAGCCGCGACGCGAATCTCGATGCGCTTCCAGGCTTCCAGAATCCACCACCCGGCTACGGCGAGGTCTCCTTTTATTGGTGGCAGGGCGATCCGCTCACGCGCGAGCGACTCCGCTGGCAACTCGATCAACTCAAGGGTAAGAGCATCACGGCGCTGCAGATCAACTACGCGCACAGCGACCAAGGCGGCAAGTCGTGGGGACTCACTTATCCGAGCGATCCGCCGCTGTTTTCCGAACCGTGGTGGAAGTTGTTCGGTTGGTTCCTCAGAGAGGCGCGCCAGATAGGGGCCGCCGTCAGCTTGAGCGACTACACGCTCGGCTGGCCCGGACAGGGATACTACACCGACGAGATTCTGAAAGACACGCCGGAGATTCACGGCGCGGTGCTGGAACACTCCGCGCGCGATTGCCCGGGCGGGAGCGAGTGCGTGTGGCGCTTTGACGCCGCGCCGCTCGCCGTCACGGCCGTGCGTGCAAACGGCGGCGAGCGCGTCGATCTCGGCGACCGCGTGCACGACGGTGTGTTGCGCTGGACGCCGCCCGCGGGCGCCTGGCGTGTGGTGGCCGTGCGCGCCGTGCCCAAGGCGGTCTCCATCGATCCCATGCATCCGGCCAGCGGCCGGGAGATGATCGCGAAGTTTTTCCAGCGCTTCGAGGATCGCAATCCCGGCGAAGGCGGCCGGGGCTTGAATTTCTTCTTCTCCGACGAACTCGGTTTCGGTGTTAGCGGCTGGCTCTGGAACAGTACCTTCGCCGGTGAATTCCGCAAACGCAAAGGTTACGACGTGGTGCCGGAACTCGCGGCGCTGTTTGTGGACCTGGGTCCAAGCACCCCGAAAGTGCGCCTGGACTACTCCGACGTGATGGTGTCGCTGGAAGAGGAGAACTTCTTCCGGCCGCTTTACGAATGGCACCGCTCGCGCGGCATGATGTTCGGCTGCGACCACGGCGGCCGCGGTCGCGACGTGACCGAATTCGGCGACTACTTCCGCACGCAGCGCTGGATGCTGGCGCCCGGCAACGATCAACCCGGCCTGACCTCGCACATCGTCAAGAACAAAGTTGCCAGTTCCATCGCGCATCTCTACGAACGGCCGCGTACGTGGCTGGAAGGCTATTACGGTAGCGGTTGGGGAACTTCGAGCGCCGACGTGGTGGACGCCACATGGCGCAATTTCGTGATGGGTCACAATCTGCTCACGCTGCACGGCCTTTACTACACGACGCACGGCGGATACTGGGAGTGGGCGCCGCCCTGCAATCACTTCCGCATGCCGTACTGGCAGCACATGGGCGAATTCCTGCGCGCTTCCGAGCGCCTTTCGTATTTGCTGAGCCAGGGCCGCCACCGCGCCGACGTGGCCATCCTCTACCCGGTGGCATCGGTGGAAGCCGGCCTGGGCGGCAAGGAGGCCGTGCGCGCGGCCTTCGATCTCGCCGGGTACCTCTACAATCGCGGCATCGATTTCGACTTCATGGATTTCGAATCGCTGTCCCGCGCGCAGGCAGCGGGTGGGGAACTGCGCGTATCGGGCGAAACTTACCGCGCGCTGGTGATCCCATCGATGCGCGCCGTGCGCCATTCGACGCTGGAGAAGGCGCGCGAATTCCATCGATCGGGTGGCATGGTGTTGGCGCTGGGCGCCGTGCCAGAGGCCAGCGACCGCTTGGGGAGCGGCGACCCCCAGGTCAACTCCATGGTCCGCGAGATCTTCCCGGCCGCGCGGCGCCTGCAATCCAGCGCCGAAGTGGAAGCGCTGATCAACGCCGGCTTTCCGCGCGACTTCGTTTGCTCGACGGCGGTGAAGAGCCCGCACGTGCTGCATCGCAAGGTGGGCCCGCGCGATGTCTACATGGTTTACGGCGCGCCGCAAGACTGCGAATGCGCGTTCCGCGCGGCCGGGCGCGTGGAGTTGTGGGACCCTTGGACCGGCCAGACGCGGGCCTTGCGCGCGGTTTCGCAAACCTCCGCAGTCACGCGTCTGCGCATGCCGCTCACGCAGACCGAAGCGCAGGTGATCGTGTTCAGCCCCGGCCGCGCGGAGATCGAAATGGACGCCGCCACAACCGCCGCGACGCGCGTCGCCATCGATGGCGCCTGGGAGTTCGAATTGAAGCCCACGCTCGACAACCGTTGGGGCGATTATCGTCTCCCGGCATCCAACACGTTCATCGGCGCCGAGGCGCGCCGTTTCCGTTACATGGACGAAACGGCATCCAACGTGAAGCCGCAAGATCCATCGCTCGACGATTCGGCCTGGCGCGTGGTCACCAGTTCCTACGGGCCGCGCTTCTGGAAGCTCGGACCGTTTCCCGCCGAAGCGGACATGTCCGCCGTCGAGAGTGCGCTTGCGAAGATGACGAACGTCGACGCCGGCGCGCCGGTCGAATTCGCCGGGCGGCGCTACCCGTGGACACCCTACGAGTATTCGACGCGATGGGGTGTGGAAAACGACGCGGGCCATCAAGGCTATCACGGACTGAAAGGCGAAATCTCGGACGACTTCATAGCGCTCGGCGTGCCGCACTTTGTAGGTACGTCAACAGACTATACGGTCGAACCCGGTGGCGCGCGCTATTATCTGTGGACCACCGCCTCCGCGCCGCGCGAGATGGAAGCGCGCGTGGTCGCCGGCGGCAGCGCGCCCACGGCGGTGTGGATCAACGGCGCGGCTCTCCCGGCCGCGAAGCCTACTGTGGCCTTGCGCGGCGGTGCGAATCCGGTTCTGCTGCGCTACGACAAACCCGGTCGCGGGCATTTTGTGCTCGAGGGCGGGTCCTCGCCGGTCGATTGGAAGCAGACCTATCCGCTCTCCAGCCGCTGGTACCGCAAGCCCGGCGTGGTGCCCTTCGATACGCGTCCCGCAGTGGCGCGGCCGGCGGGCTGGTATCGATTCAAATCGGCGCCCGGACTACGTGGGCTCACCATCACCGCGCGCGGCAAAGTGCAAGCCTGGGCCGAAGGCGAGCCGATGGCGATTGCCGCCGGCACACCGCGCGCCGACGGTGTGCTCGAATATAAAGCCTCGCTGCCCCGCGTTGCGCCCATGCCAGTTCAGATAGCCATCCGCGTGCAACAGGAGCGCGGTTATTATGGCGGCGCCGCGTTGCCGGAGCCGGTGATGGAGGACTGTGTGCCCGGCGCCATCGCGTTGGGCGATTGGTCGCTTATCGACGGTCTGGCTAGCTATTCGGGCGGAGCCTGGTTCCGCAAGACCATCGAGCTGACCGCGGACCAGACCCGCCGCGCCGTGTTACTGGATCTCGGCCGCGTGGTGGCCAGCGCGGAAGTTCACGTGAACGGGAAACTCGCCGCGACGCGCCTCGCGCCACCGTGGAAAGTGGACGTCTCGCAATTCGTGCGACCCGGCGCGAATCGCATGGAAGTGCTGGTCTATAACACGCTGGCCAACCACTACCAGACCATCCCCACGCGCTACCGCGGTTCGGCGCTTTCCGGTCTGCTGGGGCCGGTGAACCTGGAGCTTAAGTAGAGGGCGGGCGCAGGGGCGATTTCCGGCGAAGGTCAATTGGTGGCGGCTCGTGACTCGTATTGCCGGCTGCGCGATCCACGCCCCTGCGAAGCGCCCATCGCGTCATTGCAGCTAGTCGTTCCCGATTCGAGCCCATCAGCCGAGTGACGCCAGTTCAACGGTTTGGGCGGTGCCGCCTGTTGCGCGCCCTGCGCGCCGGCCGACGCGGCAAGGTCAGCAGAGGGAGGGACTCCATCGAGATAAGGAGGAAGTCCCGTGGTCCCGCAATGCCTGTCCATCAGGATCCAGGAGTTACCTGCTCCCGATTCTCAAAGAGCGAAGGATACAGTCGTTGGAGGAAGAAGAGGGCGCCGAATGTGGGAAAGATATTCTCCACCACGGAGCTGTCTATTCCAGCCAGCACGGGACCGGCAAGCGTCCCTACCGCACGGATCGCGCCAATGCCGTTGAATCGGCTGCATGCTTCTACTTCTCGGATGCTGCACTTTGGAATGCGAGGTCCGGTCCCTGGGAAATCGTTGGCCGGTCTTCCATCATTTCGTTGAGTCCCAATAGGCAGCCGGACGGAATCACTCCTTGATCATCGCGGAGTCACGTTCTGGTTCCGACAACCATCACCCGTCCGGCTCGGGCCACTAAAATAGGCTGATCGGCATTTGGGCGAGGTCCATTTCCACCCATCCCGTCCGGCCGGACTTGAGCTTCACCTCGACCCACCACGACTTCCTGCCCAAGCTTATGTAAGTGGCCGCGCAATGTGCGCCGCCGCAGCCTGAGCCATCCGGCCACTTCGCGAACGAGATGTCGAAGAGGGAATGATACCTGCCCCTGAACCAAACCGCTGAAAAGCCTTCGCCGCGATATGCGTACGTGAGAACGGTATCTCCACGCCGCAGATCCCCCTCCGGCAAGTCACGATCCATCCGAATCAGGCCAGGCTTGAATGTGATGACCACACCGGTGATGCCGGTTACTTTGTCTTCCACCGCGAGTTGAGCGATGGGCCGGCGCCCCTGCTTCCATGTGTCGTACACCGTCACCGATCGATGTGCGGTCCATTG
This sequence comes from Terriglobales bacterium, assembly GCA_963745655.1. GTDB lineage: Bacteria > Acidobacteriota > Terriglobia > Bryobacterales > Bryobacteraceae > JAJFUV01. The sequence continues at coordinate 92,848 of CAVUYK010000004.1, forward strand.
ACGGTACGCGCAGCTCTCGTATGGGCAGGCTCCCCAGTCATGGAACGGCAGAGCGGGAGCAGCCATCGCCTTTGATTCTCCGCCGCGCAGATGCGCATCCTGGCAGAAGGCCAAAGGCAAAATTCCGGCACAAATCATCAGAGCAACGACCCGCATAGCCCCCAGCTTACTCCAGGGCGTCTTCGGCCGCGGTTCGTTCCGCGTAATACGTTGCCGAAGAAGGTGCCGGCGTGGCGACTCGGAAATCGGCCACAAGCTGCGTTTGGGGGGATAGCGAGGACGTTTGCGCAATCGGTGCAGGAGATGAGGCTTCAAACAACCACCGCGTCAGATGCTCTGCCGCCGGTAGCAACCAGAAGTGTCGAGCATGTTTGATCAGCCGGCCACCGATCTTCACCAACCGCTGCTGCAAGGTGGTCAGCGACCGGTCGTCTATTCTCTGCGACAGCACCCGGCCCAGATGGCGCCGCGGCCATAGATTCCCCAGGTCGTAAGCGATCAGGCTCAGCCACAACCGCACCTCGCTGGATCGAAAACGGTGCCCGCCTAGCCGTGTCATCTTCACCGCCCGCTTGCCTTCCTTGATCCATTGCTCCGCCGTCCCCCGTTCGTGGTAGAACCGCACCACGGCGCGGGGAGTCCGTATCCAGGCTGGTCACGATGGATCCCGCCCGGGGAAACAGTTCTCCAAAGTGGAACTCCACCTTCGCTACCCCCGCCGCGGCGTCTTCCAGCTTGGCACCGCCTCACGCCCCCAGATCTTCTCCGACCCGATGAGCCGGAAGGTCGGATCTTGCGGGAAACGCTCGGCATCGTTGACATCCTCATAACCGGCTATCCGACCGTAGACGAAAAGGCGCAACAGGTCCGCCAGTGGGAACTATGTGTTGTTCCCTCGCCGTGAGTCGGGCAGGCGCTGGGCGATGAGCACACCGAGCGCCGGAGACCCTCAAGAAGTTATCAGTAAGTGTTCAAAACGGAAATGCGGGTTATTTTGTGACGAGTCCTTAGTCCAACTTACTTCACCGCCACCGTCACACCGTCGGGGCTTTCGTTGTCGCCGATCTTAATCTTCACCTGCGCGGCGCCGGCGGGGAGTCCCGCTGGCACCTGCGCGTTGATCTGATACACGCCGGCTACGAAATCCGGTGCGGCTCCGGCGTAGTGGACCTTGGCCGTCTTTCCGCCGATGGTAACCGAGACTGCCGCCAGTGGCGCCGGATAAGTCCCCTTGGCAGGCTTGCCGTCCACGCCCGCGGGTGACGTCTGCCCCTCGCCGGTGCCGTAGAAGATCACGATGCTGTCGCCCGCCGCCGCGTTCGACGCGCCGTTCACCGTGTAGTCCTGGTTCAAAATGGCGCCTGGCCCGCGCCCGGATGAATCCAGCGTGAACAAGCCCGGCGCGGTCTCGACCACCGGCAGCACCACCTTCTTGGTGAGCTTCCCCTTGTATTCCACCTGCAACTCCGTGGTGGTCTTGCCCGCGAGCGCGTAAGATGCCACGGCGCTGATCTGGTTTTGCGAAACGTAGATAAGCGGCGCGGCCACGCCGTCGAACAGCACGCGAGTCTCGGCCAGAATCTTGACGACGTTTCCGTTGAGATCCAGCGCCATGCGCGTGAGCCCCGGCGCGCTGATCTGATCGCCGAAGATGGTCACGATCTCGCCCGGCGCCACCGCCCCGGCCTCGAACGTGGCGCCATTGGTCGTCGCCAACGTGAGATTTGTTGTGCCGTTCCAGATCTGCACCACGCCGGTCTTGCCGGTCTGATGGAGGATCTGCGCGTTCCAACCGTACTGCCCGCTCACATCGGAAGGATTGCCATTACCGCCCGCAGCGCTGAGAGCATAGTTATAGCGCGACCAGATGGTGCCCAACTCGTAGTAAGGACCGCTGTCGTAGTACATCTTCTCGCCGGCTTTCGCGCCCGGCGCTTTCACCGCGTAAGCTGTCTTCGATGGCATCACCACGCTCGCATCCCACTGCGGGGCGATCCACTTCTTGGATGGTTCGCTGGGTCCGCCGAGCAAATACTGGAAGCCGGGATAGTAACCTAGCGAATCGCTGAACTTACTCACTGCCGGCCGGCTGGCGAAGTTCGCCGTCTCGGCTACACCCCAGCCCTTCTGTGCAGTGAACGCCACGGTGTCTCGCAGGCTAAACGGGGCGTCCCGCATCTGTGAGCGGGAATTCACGGCGGCCACCCCACCCGGAAAGCCACGAGCGACGTCATACGGGTCCAGGTACGGATCGGGATGGCTGTCCACCACCAACATCTTTCCCTTGGGGCCGAAGCTCGGAGCGTGCTGCAAGTGCTGGAGTATCTCGTTGTCGGCGTACTTGTCGTTGTTGTACCAAACCAGCATGCCCGTGTTGGCCGGGCCGAATCGCCACATCGGATTGCCCAAGCCGCGATCCACTCCCCCTTCTGCACCAACGTTGCGCCATTGCAGAAAATAGGCGTGCTTGTAGGTCGAATTACCTGGACTACGCCGCCACACGCCGGAGTATTTCCACTTAGCGTCACCATACTCGGCGTCGTCGGCAAAAAGGACCTGTGTGCCCGCCGCGATGCGGATGTTGTCGATGTAAGGTCCGTCGCCGAGCGAGGCCGTGTCCGTCATGTACCAAAGCCGGAACTGCGTCTGCTTGCCGGCGAACGGAGTCAGGTCGAAGGTCTCCAGGTTCATGGCCGGGTAGTTGGCGCTCTTGCCGCTGAAGCCGCCTAGTTTGGCGGCGCACATGTCGTCGGGGAAGCCCTTGTCCTGGCCGAGCCAATCACCGTCGTGGATGCATGTGGTGTGCGTGTTGGTGAGAGTGGTCCACGTCTTGCCGGCGTCGGCGGAAGCTTGCACCCACAAAAAATCCCAACTGGATTCGAGATCGTGTGCCAGATTGAAGGTCAGCGCGCCTCCCGCCGGCACGGTCACCGGATTCACCATGGTCATTATCGAATCCGTCAGGTTCTCGTTCCCGCCCCACCAGTAGTAACTGCCGGTGGGCCGGGCGCTGAAAACGTCCTGGCCATCAGCCAGCGGAATCTTCACGGCACGCTCCAGCGCCGCGCCACCCGGGAAGTTCCCGGTTTGGCCCAAGCGCACCACGTACTCCTTACTCGTGTCGCTGATGATTTTGGGCGAGAGCCATCCCCACATGTCCAGGTGCCAGGGGTCGAAGGCGCTGGCCTGCGCAGCGATCGGATAGCCCACCCAGTTATCCGCCATCAGGCTCCAAGATCCCGGACTCGGTTCCCCGGCTAGCTGGGCATAGAGATCGATGGCACCGAGGTTGTGCCCATATTCGTGCTCGTACGTGGCCGGGCCCGAACTCTCCGACATCATGATGTAAGGACTGGCTTTCAAGCCGGCGGTCACCTCGATGGCCGGCGTCACAACGCCCGCGTGCGGCCAGATGCTGCCTTCGGCGTACTCCGTGCGGCTGTTCAGCGTAGGGTCGCCCTCTCCCACGCCTGCATGAACAATCCAGAGGTGATCGATAATGCCGTCCTTGTTTAGGTCGTACTGCGCCCAATCGAAGGAAGGATCAACCGCCTTGGCCGCGTCAATGGCGTCCTTGACCAGCGTGCGAGCACTGCCGGCGCCCGAAATCGCTCCGTTGTGCTGCCCGCTGGTCGAACCGGAATTACGTCCGGGACAAGGGTCCGCGCCATACCAATAGAGCGAGTGCGGCACCTTCACCCACCCCAGCACGTCGCCGGTAACCACGTAAGTTCCGCCCGACATATCCAGGTAGTAATCGCGCAACGAAAAGCCCTTGAGATCCTGATCCACCTCCGAGCCGTCCTGCCGCGTGTATTGGAGCCGCACGCCGTTGCCGAAGATCATGTTGCTGAAGAAATCCGTGCTCGAGTCGGGGGTCCAGAACGTCGTCGCCGCTCACGTCCGATGCGCTGCGCGGCTTCTCGATCTGGTTGTGCAGCGGGCCCTGGTAGGTGTACTTGGTCGGTCCCTTGATGTTGATAGTTGGAGATGATCTTCGAACAGTCTCCCACCGTGCCGGTCCATTCGGTGGCGTCGGCTTACCGATGGGGTCCCAGGTGGATTTGTTGGCGCCGTCGGGCACGAACTCCAGCGTGTCCGGTCCGCCGAACTCGACCAGGATCACCAGCACCTTGTCCACACCGGCCTTGGCTTCGCGAGCAATTGGCTGGCGGCGCCTCGGGGTGCGGACTTCAGCTTGCCCGAGCGCAGGTCTTCCATCAACTGCATGCGGGTTCGCCAGCGCAGGGCCTCGATTGCGTTCGGCTTGTCGCCGTAGTTATCGCCGCGCGCGCACACGCCCGCGAGCAGAAAACTACAGTGTCAGAAACGCAGAACCGCGCATGCCGTTGCCTCCGTGTATGTTACTTCACCGCGATAGTCACCACCGCCGGACTCTCCATGTCGCCTACTTTCACGACTACCGGAACAGAACTACCAGGCGCGACGCCCGCCGGTATCTGGATGTTCAACTGAAACACCCCGGCCACAAAGTAGGGCGCGGCGCCCAAGTATGGCACCTCGGCCGCAATCCCGCCCACCGTAGCGCTCACTTTCAGCACGGGTTTCGGATACGACGCAGTCGCGGGCAGTCCGTCCACACCGGCCGGCGTGGTTTCGCCTTCGCCCGTACCCCAGAAGACCACCGCCGAACCCACCGCCGCGGGATTCGAGGCGGAGTTCAGGCTGCCATCCTGATTCAACGCCGCCGCCGGACCCCGGCCCGACGAATCCAGCGTGAACAGGCCCGGCATCGAAGGCGCCACGGGAAGCACCAGTGTCTTGGTCAGGCGGCCTTGGTACTCGATCCGCACTTCCGTGTAAGTCTTGCTCTTCACCGCGTACGGAACCACCGCGCTCACCTGCGTCGCGTACGAGTAAATCACCGGTGCGGCCACCCCGTCGAACAGCACGCGCGTGCCGCCCAGGGTGGTGGACACCAGGCCGCCCGCGGTGAGCTGCAGCGAAACCAGACTCGCTGGTCCGATATCAGAGCCGAAGAACGTCACAATTTGGCCGGGCGAGACGGCGTTGGCCAGAAACGTCGCCGCGCTGGTGGCCGCCAGCGTCGGGTCCTTGGTTCCGTTCCAGACTTGCACCGCGCCCTGTTGGTCGCTCTGGCTCAGCACTTGCGCGTTCCAGCCGTATTGACCGCCCACGTCGCCCGGGTTTCCCGTCGCGCCGTTGATCGAATGGCTGGTTTGATTGTTCACGGGCCGGCAGTCCAGGCCGCCGTCGCTGGCCTTGGCGCAGTTCGACAGCAGCTCCGTGCCCGCCGTATAACCGGGCGCCTTCATACCGTAGACTTTCTTGGAGGGGACCACCACGCTGGCATCCCACTGCTTAGTCATCCACTTCTTCGAGCTGTCTTGCGGGGTGGGCGTCACCAGTTCGGCGCCTGGATAGTAACCCTGCGAGTCGCTGAACCGCGCCACGGGATCCCGCCCCGGGAAGGTTACCGGGTGCGTTACCCAGGTCCCCGCTTCCCCCAGCGTCAGCGGATCCCAGATCTGCCGGGCCGTGAATGGCGCTCCGCTCAGAAGACTGAAGGCCGCGTCCCGCATTTGCGAACGGCTGCGCAGGTTCGCAACTTCGTTCACGTAACCCGCGGCCACGGTGTCTGGATCGCGATAGGGTTCCGGATGCGAATCCACCACCAGCATGAGTGCTTTCGGGCCGAAGCTAGGCGGTTCGGTGAGATGGTCCTGGAACTCGTCGTCGTCGTACTGTAAGTTGTTGTACCAGACGATCATGCCTCCATCCACCGGCCCATAGCGGTAGGCGGCCTTGCCCAGCGTACTGTCGAAGCCGCCCGTCGCGGTGGTGTTGCGCCATTGCAGATAGTAACTGTGCTGGTAGGGATAAGTCCCGTTGGTGCGCCGCATGTCTCCTGAGTAAGTCCAGCTCGAACCCGATTCCTCGGCACCGTCGGAAAATAGTGTTGGTATGCTGGCCGAGATCCTGACGTTGTCGATAAACACGCCCGCGTACGATCTACTGAAATCGGTCATGTACCAGAAACGCACCAATATCTGCTGCCCCGCGTAGGCTTTCAGGTCGAACATCTCATTGGTGTACTGCGGATAGGACGATCCGGTGCCGGTGAAACCTCCAATCTTGGCCGTGCATAAATCGGTGGGAAAGCCTCGCAAGCCGCCTTCCCAATTGGAGTAATGCGTGCAAATGGTGTGCGGGTTGGTGAGCGTGGTCCACGATTTGCCGCCGTCGGCCGACACCTGCACCCACAGAAAGTCGTAGTACTTTTCGGTGCTGTACGCCAGATCGAAGTTCAGCGCGGGACTTCCTCCCAGCGGAATGGCGACGGGGTTCGCCAGCGTCATGATGGAATCGGTCGAAAGCGTCCTGCCGCCCCACCAGTACCAACTGCCCTGCGGGCGCACCGGCAGATCAGCCAAACCGTCCTCAAGTTGTATCTTGGCGGCGCGCTGCGATCCCGGCGCGCCGGGAAAGTTGCTGGCTTGCCCGAGGTTGACCAGGTACTCCTTGGAGGTGTCGGAAATGACGCGCGGCTCGAGCCAACCCCACCCGTCAAGGTGCAGCGGATCGTAAGCCTGTGGCACCGAGCCCAGCGGGTCGCCCACCCAACCATCCGACATCAGCGTCCAGAGCCCTGCGGACGTCTCACCGGTGCCGTAGGCGTACAGGTCGACGGCTCCGAGGTTGTGCCCAAACTCGTGCGCCAGCACGCTGATACCGGCGTTCTCCGGCATCATGATGTAGGGACCCGCCTTCACGCCGCTCCCGACTGTCACGTAAGGACTCAGCGTCCCAGAGTGCGACCAGATCTGGCCTTCGCCGGGCGACACAGGCGCCATGCGGCCGAGCAGCGTGCGGGAGTCCTCTTCGCCTATCCCGGCGTGGATGATCCACAGCCGGTCGATGAGCCCGTCCTTGTTGACGTCGAACTGCGACCAATCGAAGTTGGGATACGCCGCCTTGGCGGCGTTGAGCGCGTCGGTCACCAGAGTCTTCGCGTTGCCGGCGTTGGGAATGCCGCCGTTGTTGCCTACGGAAGTTGTGTAGGCCGAAGGCGTCGATCGCGCGCCGGGGCATTGATCGGCCCCATACCACATGGCCGAATGCGGCACCTGGAGCCAGCCGAGTATCTGGCCTTCGATCTTGTACTGGCCCGACGACATGTCCGCGTAGAAACTGCGCACGCTCTTGCCCGTCATGTCCACGGTCACCTCAGAGCCGTCCTGGCGCTTGAAGCTGTAATTCAGCCCGTCGCCGAAGATCATCCGGTTGTAGTGCGTGCCGTTGAAGTCCGCAGTCCACATCAGGTTTCCGGAAGCGTCGTCGAGCGCGCGCGGACGTTCGATCAAGTTGTGCAGCGGGTCCCGAGTAGGTGTACTTGGTGACGGCGTTGATGCCGTTAAGCTGGACGATTTTCGAACAATCGCCGATGGAACCGGCCCACTCGGCGTCGTCGGGCTTACCGATGGGGTCCCAGGTCGACTTGCTCGCGCCGGTAGGCGTGAAATCGAAAGTGTCCGGGCCGCCGAATTCGACCAGAATCACCAGCACCTTGTCCGTGCCGGACTTGGCGGCGTAAGCCTCCGCGGAGGCGGTTTTCACCGCCGCGATTCCCGTCCTGCGCGCGTTCTGAATGCCCAGGCGCTCGCGGTTGATGCGGCGTTCCAGCGGATTGGGTTGGTCGCCGAACTTGTCGGCGTGGAGAAGAGGAACCGCTGATAGAAGGGAAAGTAGGGCCAGGGGCCAGCAACTCATAGGTCGATCATAAGACGTGACTGTCCGTTTTGCAAGAGTTCGAAAGGCTTGAAAAGTGGCAGTAAAGCCGGCCGCTCCCGGCCTAATCGTGAAGTACCGGGGACTTCGCGAATGACTCACTGCGGCTCAGCGGCAGGCGCAGGTTCCCGTCCGCTTGAGGAGCACGCACTGGATTCCACGACGAGTCCGCGGCAGGGTCCGGCCGCGGGATCGGCATGGTCAGGAAATGGATCCGTTCCGGATCCGCCGCCAAAACTCCTTCTTCCAAGTAACCCACACTCTACCACCGCCGGCCGCCATCACTCGGCAAGGGTCTACTGACGATTCGGCGGACCGTCGGTCTGTTCCTTCTGGTCGAGCGGCGGCGAACTCGGAACTTGGGCAGATGGACAACTTCGCAGCTTGCCAGGAACTGTCTCCGGTTCATGCCGTCTCTATTCCACGGTTACGATGACGTGTGGTCCGACGCGGGGAACAGTGAACACGTGGCCACCCGGCGTGGCCCGCACCCGCAGCACCTGCCGTCGCGGCCAGACCATCGCCACCTTCATGCCCGCACCGGCAGCCTGTGTCACCTCGAACTCGACGTCGAACGGCATCTCCGGCTGCCAGTTGACCAGGTGGATGACGTGGCGCTTCCCACTCTCCTGGTAATTCATCCCGGCCCAGATCGCCTGAGGGCCGCGAATCCGCCATGGCGGGTTGGGGGCGAGATACTCCACGACGTTACGGATCAGACGGTCGGTCCAGATCACGCCATTCTGCTCGCGGTGCCGCGTACTCGCGAACAAAGAGTTCGCCACATACACCGCCTGGCCGCCGCCGAACCGGTTGATGTGGATGGCGGCGCGGTTCGTGCGACGGCCCGGAGAAGGCACCACCGCGCCCGCGTCGAGAATCAGACAGGACGGCGTTTCGCCCCGGTCCGCAGTGACGTAAACGGAGTCGGTCGGTAGAATCAATTCCGTGCGCGGAAGCCCGCGGAGAATGGTGTGATCCGAGTCAGGCAACAGAAACGCCGGCTTCTTCAGGCCCTTCTCCCGCAGGTCGTTGGCCGGTTTTTCGTCGAGGTGGATCCCCAGGACATCCGCGAGCGCGAAATCCGCTCGTAAGCCGCCGTTCTCGTCGAGGAGGGAGGTCTCGGCCGTCGCCCACAGCCGGCCGCCCCGCCGCACGTATTCTCGCAGCGCGGCCACCTGCCGGTCGCTCAGGCAGGCGGCGTTCGGCACGATCACCAACTGGTACGCTCGCAACGTGTCCGCGTCCAGATTCCAGTCGGCCACCACGTCGTGCTGGATGTGCAAGGCATCCAGCGCGCGCAGCGCACCGACCAGGTCGTTGGCGTGGCTGCCCGGATCAGCGCGGCCGCGGTAGAACATGGTGGGCTCGCTAGCCACCACCGCGACATACTTCACCGGAACGGCGCCCTTGATCAGCGGCTCTTTTTCCCGGACTTCCGCGAATATCGGCGCCCAGGTTGCGGTGAAATGCCGGTTGGCGTCGCCGTTCACGGAGGTCTTGTCGTAGCGGTAGGGCTGCCCGCCTTCGGCCAACGTACGCCCCACGCGGGCGCGGATCTCGTCGGCGTCGAAGGGGTCCGAGACGGACCCCGGGCTCCGGAAAGTGACCTTAAACGGCCGGGGAAATGCCGCGCCGCGCACGAAGGTAATGTGTTCCCCCGTGCTGCCCGCCTCGGTGAAGGCGTAGTCGGTCAACCGATGCAGGTGAGGCGCCACCGCCCCGCCCGAGGCGAACGGCGCCTGAATCAGCGGCCCCGGCCCGTTGAAGGTCACCTCGACCCGCGGGTCCTGCTGCTTGACCGCCTGGCGCAGCTTCAGCCAGTAATTCTCGACCTGCGCGGCTTCCCAGCGCAAAGTGCCGCGCCAATCCGGATCTTCCTTTAGGGACTTCGGATAAGCGCGCCCCATGTCCTGACGGAACTTCTTCACCGTGTACTCAGATTGCCCGTAGGTGAGGAAATTGATGCCGTCGGCAAAAAACGCGTCCACCCCGTAGGACGGAATCAACTCCTGAATCACTTTCACGTACCAGTCCGCCGCCGGCGAAAGCGGATCCGGATGGTAACCGCCGTAGAAAGCCGTGAAGAGCTTCCCGTCAATGCCGCGCCAACCCCACGACGGGTGCTGCTGCACCAGCCAGTCGGCCCAGATGGTGGGAATGTACAGTTCCATGGCGATCCCTTTGGCGTGACCCAGCCGGATAACCTCTTTGAGGTAGTCATACCGCAGGGTGGGGTGGCGCTTTCCGACCTTGCTGTCGTAAAACATATACCCGGAGATGGACATGCCGAAGACCATCATGGAGTTGGCGTTCATTTCCACAAGCTGGCGCACGTGATCTTCCGCGGAGAGCTTCGAGTAGTCCGCAAGCGGCTTGCCGCTCCGGTCCAGCTTGTCGACCCAGTTCACGTCGAAACAGTAGTGGCGGTAGGTCTCGCTGAGCCTGGGAATCGGGGGCGCGCCGCGTGCCTCTAGCGAGACAACCAGAACGAGCAGGAGTCCGAGTCGGTTCATATGTCCCCCTACCTCCCGGGGTGGCCCTTCTGAAGGACTTCGCACGTCGAGGGCGGCCCTCGTCGCCGGCGGCACTAGCGGGGGCCAATCCTTCACCGCAGCGGGTACTGGGACCGCCGGCCAAGCCTCGACGGGGAGTGAGCAGTCCCAAACGAACTAGAAGTAGATTCTACCGGAGTTTTAGTTTTGAATTCCAGTCTTCGATGAATACACACCCAGTCGCCCACGAGTCATCTTCCAAGGGGCAGGTTCTCGCTTCGGGAGCCGGCTTCCGCTCTTGCAAGGCGCACTGGTCGCGTTGCCGGAGAATCCGAAACCGGGAAACGCTGTCTTGTCAGCGCATTCCACACCTCCTCCGATCCTCGCCGCCTAGTCGCCTGATTTCTCTGCGCCCACCGCCTGCCTCTACACCGTCGGCACCGGCAACGTGGCGATCGCTCCTATGATGCCCTTTTCAGCTTTGGCTGGCATGGCCTCCGATTGAGCGCATTCACCAAACTGGACAGGTGGACGGCAACCTACATCTCTCCGCCGGCGATTACTGAACCACGGCCGATTGAGGGCTGCCGCGGCCTGCCGCCGCTCAGCTTCCTTCTGGCGCTTCGCATTGGTCGAGCGTGCGCCGGTTCGCCTTCATCCGCACGTGGGAGTAGCGCGAAATCATGGCGCGTGAGACGTGCCCGGCGATGCTCATGATCAGTTCGTCGCCCGCACCCGGTGATCTCCGTGACGAGCGCGTGGCGGTCACCCGATGCTGGCCATAGGAACGCAGGCAACTGCTCGGATGGGGGCGTCCGGGCCTTCTTGATACCAGACTTGGTTCCGTTCCGCTTCTTTGGCCCGATAGAGGCAAACATCGCTACGCTTGATGCAGGCTTCGATGTCTTCGCCTTCGTGATAGCGGCTCACCCCCGCGCTAATGGTGAAAGCGATGCTGACATTACTGTGCTCGACCCTTACGGCTTCGATGCCAATACGCAGCCGCTCCACTACTGCCAGGGCGTCATGGAACTCGGTATCCACAAGCAAGACCAGGAACTCCTCTCCGCCCCAGCGCGCGCACACATCCCCTTTGCGGACGTGGGCCAGCAGGATTCTGGCTAATTGGACCAGCACCTCGTCTCCGGCATCGTGACCGTGAGTGTCGTTGATCCTCTTGAAGTAGTCTATATCCGCGAGGATGGTGACGAATTGCCTGTGAGAGCGGTCGGATCGATGCGCCTCCCGTTTGAGAATGTCGAGGCACCCCCGGCGATTCAGCAGGCCGGTCAAACTGTCCGTTCGAGAGGCCGTCGCCAACTCCTGATTCATGCGTTGGAGTTCTGCGCGGCTCTCCGCCAACTGCTCCACCATTGAATTGAAGCCTATGGAGAACTCGCCCATGAAATCCATTCGTTGCGTGAAGTCTCCTCTGGCGATCTGCTGTGTCTTCCAGGTCAAATGGCGGAGGTTGGCCTGCAGATTCTTTAAGGATTGGTTCAGCCGCATCCTGCTCTTAGGTGCTTTCACGTCCAGATCGCCGCAGGAGACGGCAAATATGAACGCAGCGCAGTCGCGGTATTCACCGAAGAGGGCATTCATGCGCTGCACAAGTTGCTTGACTTCGTGGTCGGGGTAGCCGGCCGGCAACTCGATCTCTCCGGGAATCTGCCCCTTGAGAATGTGGTCGACAGCCTCGGTGATTGATTCGATGTCCATCTTACGCACTTCCAGCATGTCGGCGTCCGTCAAGCGCCAGGTTTAGCTTCGAAACGGCAGACCCGGTCGCCCGAGCACCAACAGTCGACTTCTTTCACGTCAAACTCCTGCTTCGTGTGCGCGAGGAGGAGGCCAGCAATGAAGCCTTCATCGTAGGTGCAGATCACTTCATCGCACGCCGGCAACCCGGAGCAATCCAGATCCTCGGCAACCGTGATGGTGAAAGTGAGGGCTTCCGGGTCGGACCGTTCCACACGCAGGATGCCCACCTTCAGACGTTTCAGTACCTCTTGGAGTTGCCCGATGAATTCCGGAACCCCGTTGCGCTGGGTAATGAGACTCTCATAGAAATGCAGCCCCGCCGTCTTACCCGCCTGGAAGAAGATGCGATCTGCGGCCTCAACTCCGAATTCTCTGATCAGGGTATCGCGCAGTGTGAACTGCATCAGACGGTAGACAGCCACGTCCGTCGTCTGCCCCAGATTTGGTCGCCCTTCGGCGACGTCCCCAAGCATTGCCCAGGCAAAGAGGGAGTCCTTCCGCTCTTCTCGGAACATACCTTTCCTCCAATCGTGCCGTGCAACGTGATTGCTGGGCCCTTGCGCATATTATCGGTTTGAAGACCTTCCCTCTTTAGGATGGACCGCCCCGGTCTTTGTGAGCCACACCAGAAGGCCACCAACCGGATGCTTCCGGTAGTGCGGTTGCATCAAGCCGCGCACCTGCTCCCGGTTCCACACGTAGCCACGTTGTAACTCTGGTAGCGCCATGCCGCCCAAGTCAATCTGGTCGAGAAGGGTTTCGATTTTAATGGTGTTCTGTGGTGTTTACTAACGATATTGTGGAAGAACATGATTACCTGGCGGACGGAGGTCTGCCCTACTTCAGTTTCAAGTCCTCTGATAGCTGCATGGGGCTCGCACGGTGCGCAAGCCGTATAGATCGGAAACCTGTGGGCAAAACGGCAGGTATAGGTGGGGTCAGGCCGCCGGGGACCGCGCCGCGGCGCGGGAGCTTGGCATCCGGTAGCGCGCTGGCGCAAACTGGAGAACATTATGACTTTGTCCCGCCGCACAATTCTGGCTGCCGCCGCCGTTGCACCCGTAGCGCCGCTACGCGTTGGAACCATTCTCTTACAGGCACCCGCCGCGAAAACCTCAAGATCACGGACGTGAAGGTCACGCTCATGTCCTGCGAGCTCAAAGGCAGGGCTTGGGTCACGGCAAACCAGTTGATCTGGAAGTCCGATGCCGTCCTGGTCGAAGTGTTCACGGACGAAGGCCTCGTGGGCATCGGCGAATCCAGCCCGTATGGTGGCCCGGAGTTTCTCAAGAAGACCATTGAAGATGTGGCCAAGCCTACGATCCTGGGCCAGAATCCCTTCGACGTCGAGCACCTTACTACGCCCTGGGGCGGCTCACGCCCGAACTACGCGGTTTGGGCCGGCATCGATGCCGCCTGTTGGGACATCATCGGCAAGGCCTCCAGTAAGCCCGTCTTCGAACTGCTGGCCGGCGATGGTCCCAGGCAGCCGCATATCCGCATGTACGCCTCCGGCGGCGTCGAATACGCCTGGTACGACCGTCCCGATGCCTTGATCGAGGAAGCCATTCGATGCAAAGAGGCCGGTTACACGGCCTTCAAATTCCGCATTGGCACCGAGTGGAAGAACAGCGGCATGACCATCCGCAAATACATACCGTGGGTGCGGAAACTCCGCGAAGCCGTCGGGCCCGGCATGGACCTCATGCAGGAAAGCAATATGCGGCTCAGCCTGGAGGAGTGCATCGAGCTGTGCCCCGTGCTCGAGGAGTTGGGATTCCTCTGGTTCGAGGAACCGGTGAAGGCGTATGAACCTGGCGCTCTCGAAAACTATATCCGCATCCGCCAGGCGCTCCGCACGGTGAAGGTGTCCGGGGGAGAGAGTCGCGGCGGCCGCATCGATTTCAAAGAGTGGATCGACCGGCGCGGCTACGATATCGTGCAGCCTGACTGCAATGTCACCGGCATCACGGAAGCATGGCACATCGCCCAGATCGCCCACCTGAAGGGCATACCGTGCTGTCCCCACAATTGGCACGGCGGCTTGACAACTATGGCCAACGCCGCCCTCGTTGCGGCCATTCCCAACCACCTCATGCTGGAGCTGAACCAGACCTACAACCCGTTCAAGGAAGAGTTGTTCGAAGAGCCTTTGGTGGTCCGTAACGGCTACATGGATCTGCCGCGCCGGCCCGGCTTCGGTATGAAATTGAAGCCGGGCATCGCTGCGAAGTTCCCCTACATCCCGGGTACCTACTGGAAGAAGAATCCGAAGCTTCCAGAAGTGTGATGGCGTGGCCGGCGGGCGGACGGTGGGTAATCAGATCAGGGGGCAGGTCCAGTGTAGGTCCGCGAGTTTGAACTCGGAGATTTCGATGTCAGCGGTCCGGCTGATGCAAGTGGCCATGAAACTATACTGGTAGTTCCATCGATTGGGAGGAATTCATGAGCATGAGTCATCACCATGAAACCGGAGTTTCCCGAAGGGACTTCATAGCGAAAGCATCCGCGGGCGCATTGTCTGTCGCGGCGAGTGCGCACGCGGCCGGCAGCGACATCATCAAGGTTGGCGTCATCGGTTGCGGCTCCCGCGGGCCTGACGCCGCGCGCAATGCGATGATTGCCGACAAGGGCGCCAGGATCGTCGCCATGGGCGATCTAATGCTGGATCGCGCACAGGAAAAGCGCAATGCGTTGAAGGTAAAGTTTCCTGAGCAGGTGACGGTGGACAACGACCATTGCTTTGGGGGCCTCGACGCTTACAAAAAGGTCATCGAATGTTCGGACCTGGTGATTATCGCCAATGCGGCTAAGTTTCATCCGATGCACATGACGGCGGCGATCGAAGCCGGCAAGCACGTGTTCGTGGAAAAGCCGCACGCGATCGACCCGGCGGGCGTCAAGGCCGTCCGGGCGGCATGTGCGAAGGCCAAAGAGAAAAGCCTGTGCGTGGTGTCGGGCCTTCACAGCCGGTATCAGCCCGGATACCGCGAAACCGTCAGCAGGATCCACGATGGCGCGATCGGCCGGATCGTCTCGATGGAGGAGAATTTTCTCCGAGCGCCCTACGGTGTCTATGCACGCAAGCCCGGGCTGAACGAGGTGGAGTGGCAGGGAAGCAATCAATACCATTTTCACTGGCTGTGCGGCGATGACGTGACGCAATCGCTGGTGCATAATCTGGACCGCGCGAGCTGGGCTCTCAAGGACGCAGCCCCGCTGAAGTGCCATGGCATGGGGGGGCGCTCCACGCTCAAGGGCGAAAAGTACGGCAGCGTATTTGATCATCACGCGGTGGTGTACGAGTTTCCCGATTATGTGCGGGTGTACGCGCTCTGCCGCACCATTCCCGAATGCTACGACGAGTACTCGAGCGTGTGGTTCGGATCCAAGGGGAGCTGCAACTTGATGGCCAAGCGCATCGGCGGCGAGGCCACCTGGGGCTACGAAGGGAAGGACATCGACGGCCATCAGGCTGAGCACAACGAGCTCTTCAAAGCGCTTCGCGCTGGCACGACGATCAATAACGGCGACTACATGGCGCGGAGCACCCTGATCGCGATCATGGGGCAGATCAGTTGCTACACCGGCCAGGAAATCACGTGGGAGCAGATCTCGAATTCCGGCTTCTATTTCGCGCCGAAGCCGGAAGACGTCTGGGCCGGCATGGAGCCCCCCGTCAAGCCGGATGCGCAGGGTAATTACCCGGTGTTCATTCCGGGCGTCACGAAGCTGATTTGATGCAGTCGTGGGCGGGCTTGCGTGGCCGGGCACTGCCCCGGCCGCCGCATCCACGATTGGCTGTGAGCCTCCATACGCGGCCGTAGTTTAGACCGGGCGTCGGTCATCCTTCCTCGGCCGCGATCAGGACTTCCTCTTTGGCTTCCCGTAGGGACACGACGTGCACAAGCTCCGGCGATGCGTCGCCGCGTGGTATCGCGCTCCTCTCCTACCGAAACCGTCTTAATGTCGCCATCTTGCGAGCAGAGACTCCGGCGAGCTTTGTCGGGCATCTTTGATAGATAGGGGTTTGGCCAAGAGCTAGAATGGGTCAGTTGAAGATTGGTAGCGATGTTCACGGACCGTCTTCCGATCGACGAGTCGCTCCGGGTGGAATACCTCAAGAGCGACGGCCTTCATGCTCTTGACGTACCACAGGACGGGCGCCTCAGCGCACCGGCAGCGCGCATTCAGCCGGCCTTAGAGTCCGCGGAGCCACGTGCTCTGCGGAACGCGTGCGCGGAGTTCTTGTTCGCGGCAGCCGATTTCTATGGCGTCGCCAGGCCGCAGATTCGGGTCCTGGCGGCCCGCCCGCTTCGGGTGCGCGAGGGCGGATGGGCGACCGAGCTTTTCGGGGATTACCATTCGGAGAAGAAACTGATCCGCGTGTGGATGCGCACGGCTGTCCGCAAGAAGGTCACCTCCTTTGGAACGTTTCTCTCGACGCTCTGCCACGAGTTCTCCCACCACCTCGACATGGAGCGGCTCGGCTTCCGGGACTCGCCGCACACACGCGGCTTTTATGGCCGCGCCGCCGTGCTTTATCACCACGCGCGAGGAACACCGCCGAAGCGGCTCTTCTGGGTGCCGTTGAGGGATGGGCGCTGGCGAATCGACTGGCCACGCACGAATCGCGGCGGGTAGAGGAACATCTCTCCACTGCTCGCCGGTGCTCGTGGCGGGTGTAAGGTGCTGGCCTGGTGAGGTGGCGCGCGGGTGATTACGCGAGCATCGTGCGGATGGTTCGCTCGTACTCGGGGAAGTAGCGCTGGATCGCCGGCAGGTCGAACGAGCGCAGGATGCTTGTGTTCGGCTCCCGCTCGAGGAGGAACTCGAAGGACTTTTCGACGAGCTTCTCCGCCGGCACTTTGCCTCCGGTCAGCTTCTCCCAATACGCTGGACTCACCGTGACGGTGTGCGTCGTCATCGCGCGGGCTTCGACCGTGACATTGAACGTGGTCTCGTTGATTGTCTCGACGGTGATGGGCATGATGCTGAGTTGTTCCGAGTATACCGCCGCGCTTTGCGCGGCGGGGTGGGGAGGTGACCATTACTGTCCGTCGGCCCGAAAGCTTGCGGCAGCAGTTGGAGCCAGTAGCGGAATGGTCTTCTTCCGGTCGGGTCAGTATCTGGTTTCGGACACATGCGACATCCCCTTGAGGGTGGTCCTGCGCGGGCAAGCATACCAACTGTCGCATCTGTGCCGCATAATCAGCCCACTTCGCGGGCCGCGTATGGTTGTTCCGCTACACTGGAAACGAGCGCTCGCAAACTCGAGACGTCAGGTATAAACGGGTGTAGACCATGGACCGCAAAGAAACTATCAGCCGAAGACGAATGCTCGGGGAAATCTCCAGCTTAGGTGCAGCGGCCGCGACGCTGCGCGCGCGCGAGCGGCGGGAACCCAACGTCGTTTTGATCCTCGCCGACGATCTGGGATATGGGGATCTTTCGGCCTGGGGCGGTCGTGATTTGAGGACGCCGAACATCGATGCCCTGGCGGCTTCGGGGGTTCGCTTCGATCGATTCTATTCGAACTCGCCGGTGTGCTCGCCGACGCGTGCCGCGCTGTTGACGGGCCTCTACCCGGATGTGGCGGGCGTGCCCGGAGTGATTCGCACGGCCCCCGCCGACAGTTGGGGCTATCTGGCCGCGAACGCAGAACTGCTGCCGAAACGGTTGCGCGCCCCGGGCTATCATTCAGCAATCGTGGGGAAGTGGCATCTCGGGCTTGAAGCGCCTAATCTGCCGAACCAGCGAGGCTTCGATCATTTCCATGGATTCCTGGGCGACATGATGGACGACTATTACAATCACCGCCGCCACAACCGGAACTACATGCGGTTGAACGACCGCGAGATCGATCCACGGGTCATGCTACGGATCTGTTCACAGACTGGTCTATCGAGTACTTGAAATCCAGGAGAGGCCAAGCCCAGCCGTTCTTGCTCTATCTTGCGTACAATGCGCCGCACGTGCCGATCCAGCCTCCGCAGGACTGGCTGGATCGGGTGAAGCAGCGCGAACCGGGGATCAGCGAGAAGCGTGCAAAACTGGTTGCCCTCATCGAGCATATGGACGCGGGCGTGGGTCGCGTCATGGAAGCATTGAAGGCCAACGGGCAGTTGGAAAATACGCTGGTCATGTTCGTGAGCGATAACGGCGGCGACCTGAAACCGGGCGCCTCTTGCGGGCCCCTGCACGGAGGAAAAGGCCAGATGTACGAGGGTGGAATCCGGGTGCCGATGTGCGCCGCCTGGCCTGGACGCATTGCGCCAGGATCGAAGTGTGACCGGGTGGCAATGACTATGGATCTGTTCGCGACGGCCTGCGAAGCGGCGAGTGCCAAGCCACCGGAGAGCATCGATGGCGTGTCGCTACTGGCCGACATGCTGGGGACAACTCCGCAACGGCCGAAGCGCGACCTTGTGTGGGTGCGGCGTGAGGGCGGATGATCTTTGCCGGGCGTGAGTTCTATGCGTTCAGGCGAGGCGATTGGAAATTACTGCAAAACACGGCGTTCCAACCCTACGAGCTGTACAACCTGGCGAACGATCCGCTGGAGACGCGCGACCTTGCCAAAGCGGAGCCGAAGATGTACGGCGAATTGGTCGCCGCACTGATGCTGCATGTGCAGCACGCGGGCCGCACGCCGTGGCAGCGGCCCATATGAAGGCAGATGGTGGCTCCGGCAAGCTTCATCTCTGCCGGAAGTGACCATACCTCTGCTTCTTCACGTGCGCGTGTTCAGGCGACGCGTCGCCCTGGAACCGAGCGAAAGGGGGCGCACGTCGAAGCCTGCACCTCATCCCGCTTTTCGCATTCATCGCGGCAGCGTTTCCCAAGAACCTGGACCTCAACTACTTGAGGCTGACGTCCCAGACCTTGGCGCGACGATCCTTGCCGGAGGGGCCGTCGACGGCCAGTGTCACCACGTATTCACCGGGCTTTTGATAGGTATGCATCGGGTGCTGCTCGGTTGATGATGTGCCGTCGCCGAAGTCCCATTTCCAGGAGGTGATCTTGCCGTACGACTGATCGCGGAACGCGACCAGGCGGCGGTCCATGTCGACCACCTGGAAGGACCAGTGCGCCTCCACGGGCTTGTGGAGGCGGGATTCCAGGGGCATCAGCCGGAAAGCCACCAGGTCCGAGGCATTGCCGTACATGGTGGTCTTGTGCGAGAGGTTCCAGAACGGCGTTGTACTGTTTCGCGTTGACGTCGTCGTAGTCGAGCACCGACCAGGACATGCCGATCACCTTGTTCTCCTTGAGCTCGGATTCGACCGCGCGCGACGGCCCGTCGCATCCGGCGTAGTCGAACGGCGTGATGAAGAACTCGAGCACGAGCTTGCCGCTCTGGCCCGGCTTGAAGTTGTAGCGAGTAGGCGGCGTTGGCGTAGGGCAGGTCCTTGATCCAAGGCTGGCAGCCCCACACCATGGCCCAGTCCTTGCCTTCCGCGGGGGTGAAGATGTGATAGTTCTGCGCGTGCACGCCGTGAAACGAGAAATGCGCGTCCCCTCGCTCAGAAGTCTTGTTCGGGTGCATCTGCTCGATCAGCGGACCGCCGGACAGGTCGCCATCGACCACCACCTCGAAGATGTCGTTGTGCAGGTCGGGGCGCGCGAAGTCCCAATAGTTGTCGTAGGCCTCGTAGAGGAAGTAGAGGCGGTTCAGGCCCTTCACCCAGCCGACGCGCACCGCACGTCGAGGTTCTTGGGATCGCGTTGTGTGGTTCACGGTATCGGACAGTTGGTCCGTTCCGATCACGTAGTATTCCGGCACGATTCCAGTCGTCGGTATTGCCGTCGATTCGGGGGATCCGGTCGGCAGGAAATTGAAAGATCTTGAAGTCCGTGCCCGGCCGCTCGATGGCGGACGCGGTAAAGCAGGCAGCGAGAAACAGCGCCAGGGCGCGCAGGACACGCTTCATAACCCAACCAGGATACCCCGAAGACAAGTGCCGCGGCCCTGTGGAGCGCTGGATAGTTGTAAGATGCACGGGGGGCGCCGATGACACTCCTTGGAATCGCATGGTGGTCCGGGTGACGGCTTCGAATCACTCGGAATTAGACCTCTGCTGACGGGCGCTGTGATGGAATGTTCGCCGCATGTCCGGCGCGGGAAGAATCCGGCCCGGCTATCTGCTACCGTAAGCTGAGGATGATCGACTCGCATGCGCTGTCTGATACGAACCACCGCATTGCTGGCTTTGCCGGGGCTGCTGGTCTTGGCCGCCGACCCCAAGTCCGCCGTCGAAAAGGCCGAACGAGACTGGGCCGCCGCGGTCGTCAAGTCCGACATCCCGGCCTTGGAGCGAGTGTTGGCCAGCGACCTGGTCTACACGCATTCCGGCGGCTCCCGGGACACTCGGACGAGCTTCATTGAGAACGCCCGCACGGGGAAACTGAAATACGAAAGACTGGAGCCATCAGAAGATCGAGGTCCAGATGGTCGAAAAGCGACGTGGCGTTCGTGACCGCCCGCGCCGAAGTCCGCGTGGTCTCTGCCGGAAAGCCGGTGGACATGAAACTGTCGCTGCTACATGTGTTCGTAAAGCGGCAGGGGCGTTGGCAATTGCTGGCGCACCAGTCGGCACGATTGCCGTAGGGCCGCGTCACTCTATGGCGACGCCTGATCTACACATATGACCATCACCAGCATCCTCGCACCGTTGTTGAGCCTGTTCGGGCTGATGAGCCAGGCGCCGGCGGCGCCACCACAGGCTGAAATCTCCAATAGCCAAATCCGGATGAAACTCTACTTGCCGGATGCCCGGAACGGTTTCTATCGCGGCACCCGGTTCGACTGGGCGGGAGTGATCGCCAGCCTCGAATACCAGGGTCACAACGTCGTCGGCCCCTGGTTTACGAGGAGCGACCCCAAGGTCCACGACTTTATCTATGACGGCCCCGATATCATCGCCAGTTCCAACAGCGCGATGACCGGTCCCGCTGAAGAGTTTACGGGCAGCCGCGCCGCGCTTGGATTTGCCGAGGCGGGCGCCGGCGGCATCTTCATCAAGATCGGCGTCGGAGTGCTCCGCAAACCGGATGCTGCCAGCTACAGCCAGGGTTCAGGAGCTACGAGATGGTGGACCCTGGAAAGTGGACCATCCACAGAACTTCCGATGCGATGGTCTTCACTCACCAACTCAACGATCCATCTTCGGGCTTTGGATATGTGTACACGAAAACAGTGCGCCTGATAAAGGGTGAGCCCACCATGTTGCTGGGACCACAGCTTGAAAAACACGGGCCGGCGAACCATCGAGAGCAGCGTGTACGATCACAACTTCCTGGTCCTGGACCGGCAGCCGACCGGTCCGGACTTCGTGATCACGGTGCCCTTCAAAATCACCACTACTAGTCCGCCGGATCAGGCGCTGGCGGATATCCGCGGAAATCAAATCGTCTTCCGGAAACGTCTGGTGAATCAGGACCGGGTGTACTTCCTTTGCAGGGCTTCGGCTCCGGCTTAAAGGACTACGACATCCGGATCGAGAACACGAAGACACGCGCGGGGATGAGGATCACGGCGGACCGCCCGTTAACGCGCCTGGTTTTGTGGTCCATCCGATCGGTGTTGTCCATGGAACCCTTCATCGGGATGTCCATCGAGCCAGGCAAGCAATTCACGTGGAAGCTCACGTACTCCTTCTACACTCTGCCCGGCGGAAGTCCGCGATAACATACACATATGCTTCGCAAAATCGCGTACTCCATGCTGGCAGTCGCACTGTGCTCGCTGCCGGCGTTCGCCCAAAGCAAGCCGGAACCGCAGCCGCGCGCGGTCGATCCAGGAGGGCCGGGCAAAGCTCCTTCGGACGCCACCGTGCTATTCGACGGCCGCGACCTTTCGCAATGGGCCAAACCTGACGGCACACCGAGCGGCTGCCGGGCCGTCAACGGAGAGATGGTCTGCCCCACGGGTTCGGGGCACGCCGTAAGCAAGCCGAAGTTCCGCAGCGCGCAGATTCACCTTGAATTCGCGATTCCCAACATGCCCGGGTATAAGAGCCAAATGAGAGGCAACAGCGGCGTGTATCTGCATGGCCGGTACGAAATCCAAATCCTGGATTCGTACAAGAACGAGACTTATCCGACCGGGCACTGCGGGGCGCTCACGGGCAGGCGCCGCCGCTGGTGCTGGCGTCACGGCCGCCCGAGCAGTGGCAGAACTACGACATCATCTTCCACGCTCCGACGTGCGACGCCTCGGGCAACTTGGCTCGCCGGGGGACGGTGACCGTGCTGCAGAACGGAGTCCTGGTGCAGGACCACGTCGAAATCAAGGATGCCGCCTTCCAGGGCGCCGGTTCGGGCCAGAAGGGATGCAGCGCCGGTATCGGCGATCCCGGACCGCTCATGCTGCAGGACCACAGCGGTTTCCCAGGCGCACCAAAGACCGTGATGAAGTTCCGCAATATCTGGTTCCGTCCCCTGGAGGACTGAGTGGACTGACGGCTGCAGGGCGCTCAATTCAGGCCGTTGCTGTAACCCAATCCTACAATCGCCAGCAGCAAGAGCAGGATTCCGGCTGCCAGCTTGCGGCGCGCCGCGGTGGGCGCGTCCGTCCATTCTCCGGTCAGCAATCCAAGTAAATTGGCCGCGATGACCATCGTGCTCATGAGTATGGCCCAGCCAAGCGAGGGACCCAAATCGCCCAGGGCGCGCGCGCCGGGTCCGTACAACACAAATCCACCCATCCACATGGCTCCCATCAGCAGCCCAAAAGCGAAATACCGGGCGGTGCCCCGTTTGGCGAACAGCGCCGATGTCCGGTTCTTTCGCAGCAGCATCAGCGCATAACCCGCGTTGCACAGAAACAGAGCCAGGGTGAGCAGGGCCCAGACAGCGTTGGGAGCCAAGCGGGCAGGCGCTCCCATGGCTTGAGCCTTGTCGATGATTTCGGAGCCGAACACAAAACCCAGATTCCCGCAGGAAGACAGCAGGCCGGATAGCACGCACAGCCCGACACCCCGCGAGTACTCGCCATGCGGCGCTCCGGCTTCCTTCCACTTCCCGGCAAATGAACAGACCGCCACTCCGGCCAGCATAAGCGCCAGCGCCGCGGCCGTGAGGGCCATGCGTGAAACCGGCCACGCCGCATGCGGCAGCAGCAAGAGCGGGATCAGCGTTCCCGCCGTTGCCGCCGTCCCCAGGATGACCGCAAATCCAAGAGCCATCCCTAACGCCGCCACGCCCAGCCCAAACGTCACAGCCCCGGCCCCCCAGCCGAATCCGAAAGCCACGGTTCCAGCCAAGGTCCCTGTGCTGGTGGCGCCATAGACTTGAAATACCTGGGGCATAGTGACCAATACCAACAGCCATGGACAGAGGAGATAAGCCGTGGCGGCGAATACCGGCCAGGTGTTCTCCCAGGCCCAGAGTTTGGCCCATTTCATCGGCAGCATGAAACTGCCCTGCAGCACACCCGCTGCGAGCACGGCCAGCAGGCCGATCGATCGGAGAATCAGGCATGGGCGCCATCCAATCTTGCGAGCACAAACTTCAAACGGTCGGATGTACCGGCTCGATATCGGACTCGTCGTTGTAAAGATGCACCGAGCAACGCACGCGGCCATCGCCACCCCAGACGATCACGCCTTCGCGCTCCAAAGCCGCACTGATCTCGCGGGCCCGTGGATGCTCAAAGGCCACGGATACCGGAGGGCGCACTCCGCGTCAGGCGGAGTAAGCATCGCCAGACCGAGAGAGGCGAGTTCCGAGCGAACGCGCGCCACCATCGGTGCAAGATTCTGGTAGATATTCTCCACGCCGGCCGCGAGAAGAAACTAAGCCCCTCCCGCAGGGCATAAATCGATCCGAAATTCGGCATCCCGGCGCAAAGCCGGCCGGCGCCGGCTTTC
>CAVUYK010000005.1:0-57773 GCA_963745655.1 Terriglobales bacterium
CCGAGTGTGCGCGTAATGCTTTGAGGGGATGTGCGCAATCCGGTGAATTCGTCAAAAACGATCCTCACTCCGAATGGAAACTAGCCCATGCCCTTAGCCGCCTTTCCCAAATGCTTCCTGAATGCCATGTGCGTGACGCGAGAGATGAGCGTTGACGATGGCTTGACGTGGCCGCGCCGTTCGAGGTGGATGGCTACGGGTTGCTACTGGCCTTTTACGCCGCACGCAAATCCGGGAGATGGAACGCGTACCGCCGCCGCGTCGAAGACCAGAAGCGCTCCATCCCCAGATGTGCTACTCGCCGTACTTCACCAAGCGGGACTGGCCGGCCTGCGGGCGCGCCGCCGAAGTGGAAGCCGAGAGGGTGGCTATCCGCGCCTGCCCCATGCTGGGCGGTACCGCGTGTTGTGGACAGCGGCGTCCGGAAGCTCCCGCGCCTGACGGTGTGTGTTGGGTCGGGCGGCCGATGTATCACGCGCTGCTCCCGGAGGCCCAGAAGACGGCGACGCTCATTCTCGAAAATCACTACAAGGACGCCTTCTGGAGTTCTCCGGATTTGGCCCAGCGCCGCGAGATTTTCCTGGAACTGCTCGACGCCATCGGACACCATCCGAATTTCGGCGTCAACTTCGATCCGTCAAATGCGGTGATCTGCGGCGAGATCCTGCTCGCGTTGCTGGATGCCGTCAAGCACCGCGTGGTGTCGATGCATGCGAGCGACCGCTATTTCGAAGGCGGCACGCTGGACGACCTGTGTAAGATCATGCTAATCCGACACTCGGATACGCCGGCATCCTGCAACACGGCGTCGTAAGGTAGGTGCTCGAACGACGACCACCGGATCTTCTCGA
Organism: Terriglobales bacterium; assembly: GCA_963745655.1. GTDB lineage: Bacteria > Acidobacteriota > Terriglobia > Bryobacterales > Bryobacteraceae > JAJFUV01. The sequence goes on from CAVUYK010000005.1 coordinate 852, forward strand.
TGCTCAAGAGTGTGGGCTTCGCCGGTTGGATTTCCATCGAAGACGGTGCGGTATCCTCCGGTAGGCGCGCGCGACATCGCTGAATCCGCCGTGTTCCTGCGCCAGAAGATGCGCCAGCACGGGTCCCGCAGGTGGTTCTTCAGCTGGCGAAGGCCCTCGGCCCCCTTCCCACGCGCCACCACCGCCGCAGCCAGGCAGTTGCCCAGCATAGTTCACCGACGTGCGCGCCATGTCCATCAGCGTATCCACTCCAAAAATCAGCAGCAACGCCTTCCTTAGGCAATCCGAACGACGCCACCGTCGCCGCCAGTACCACCAGCGAAGCGCGCGGCACTCCCGCCACGCCTTTGCTGGTCAGCATCAACGTCAGCATCATCAGTATCTGCGTGCCCAACGGCAGATGAATCCCCGCCGCCTGCGCCACGAAGATCGACGTCAGCGCCAGATACAACGTCGACCCATCCAGATTGAAACTGTATCCCGCCGGCAACACAAACGCCGCAATATGTTTCGGCACGCCAAACCTCTGCAAATTCTCCAGAGCCTTCGGCAACGCCGCCTCGCTCGATGCCGTCGAAAACGCAATCAGAAAAGGTTCCCGCGCAGCCTGCGACGAACCGCCGCAGCGGAATGCGCACCAGCGCCACCACCGCGCCCAGCACCACAACCACGAAGAACGCCTCCGCCGCCCACAGCGTCGCCACCAGTTTGCCCAAGCTGAGCAACACCCGCAGCCCGCGCTCGCCGATCGTCGCAGCAATCGCGCCGAAGACCCCAATCGGCGCGAACCACATCACGTAGTCCGTAAAACGAAACATGATCCCCGTGAGCGAGTCGCACAACTCCAGCACCGGCCGGGCCTCGCGCCCCGATCGTCGCGCAAGCCATCCCGAACAACAACGAGAACACCACGATCTGCAGCACCTCGCCCCGCGCCATCGCATCCACAATGCTGGTAGGGAAAGTGTGCTCCAGTATTTCCGCAGCCCGCCGGCCCCGTTGTCGCAGGAGCCGCCACCTCCCGCGGCAACGCCACGCCCGCGCCCGGCTGCACCAGATTCACCGCCGCCAATCCCACAAACAAGCGCCACCGTAGTGACCATCTCAAAGTAAACCAGCGCCTTGCCCCCGATGCGCCCCATCGTTTTGATGCTGCCCGTCGCAGCGATCCCCGAAACCAGCGTGGCGAACAACAGCGGCGCGATGATCGACTTGATCAGCCGCAAAAAAATCGCGCCCAACACCCCCAACTGTTTCGCCGGACCCGGCCGCACCGTCCCAACACCACCCCCGCCACCAACCCGATCAAAATCCAGGTAGTCAGCGACGGCCGTTTCACCGCCCGCCCCACTGCAGCTTCTCGCGCAGCACGTCGAAAAACCGCATCCCGCCGGGCCGGATCAATTGCACCGTATGTTCCGAACAGCAGCACACCACGCGATCCCCTTTGTGCAACTGCTCGCCCACCTGCCCGTCAACCGTCAAGTAAGTGGGTTGTCTCGCCGCGATCGTAATCAGGATACGTCGCTTCTCCGGCACAATCACCGGCCGGTTCGTCAGCATGTGCGGACAAATCGGCGTGATACACAGAGCCGCCACCTCGGGAACCATAATCGGACCGCCCGCCGAAAGCGAATAAGCCGTCGATCCCGTCGGCGTCGAAACAATCAGCCCGTCCGCCTTGTACAGGCACATGAAATGATCGTTCACGTGCACTTCCAGATCGATGATGCGCGCGATATCCGCCTTCGCCAACGAAATATCGTTGAGCGCTTCGTACGCGCCGCACGCGCCCGCCGCGCCACAATTCCGTGTGCAGCATGCGCCGCGGCTGATGCGGTAGTCGCCCGCCAGCACCCGCTCCAGTTGCGGATACAACTCCTCCACCGTGATCGCCGTCAGAAATCCCAAGTTCGCCCAGGTTCACCGCGAACAGCGGAATGTCGCGCCCGTCAAGGCCCGCGCCGCCGACAGCAGCGTGCCATCGCCGCCCAGCACGATCAACAATTGCGCGCCTTCCGGCACACCATCGCGCGAGATGCCCGCGCCCTGCGGCAGTAAGCAGCCGTCTCGGATCGTAGCAACGCCGCTCACGCCCCGCGCGCCAGCCACTCCACCAACGCCGGAGCCACCCGCGCCGCCTGTCGCTCGCGGTTTCGAGATGATGCCGACGGTGTTTGGTGGCTTGCATAAAGCAAAAACTCCCGGTTCCCCTCAGCGCCCAGAATGGGACTCTCGATGATATCAGCCCCGAACCCCAGCGCCTCGACAGCGCCCCGTACACGGTCGCACGCCGCCTGATGCAGCGCCGCATCGCGCACGATCCCGCCCTTGCCCACCTGCCCGCGCTCCACTTCAAACTGCGGCTTCACCAGCAACACCATCCCGCCGGTGCCGCCAGCAACGGCACGATCGGCCGGAATCAGCAGCGTCAGCGAAATAAAGCTGGCGTCGCAAACCGCCAGGTCGAATTTCTCCGAAATCCGCGCGTGAGATACCGCGCGTTGACGCCCTCGCGCACCACCACCCGCGGATCGTTGCGCAGCTTCCAGTCGATCTGCCCGTGCCCCACATCGATAGCCCAGACCCTCGCCGCCCCCCGCTGCAACAAGCAATCCGTGAAGCCGCCCGTCGACGCCCCCACGTCCAGACATTCCATCCCGTCACGTCGAGCGAACTGATCCAGCGCGCCCGCCAGCTTATACCCGCCGCGGCTGACGTAAGGCATCCGCTCCAGCACTTCGACCCGGCACTCGCCGCCACGCTGTGCCCGGCTTGCCGCCTTCTGCCCGTTCACCAAAACCTGCCCCGCGATAATCAGCGCCTGCGCCTTCTCGCGCGACTCCGCCAGCCCGCGCTCCACCAGCAACTGGTCAACCGGGACTTCGCTGCGCCGTCATGCCTGCCGCCGCACCACCAGATCCGCCAGCTCTCGCAGCCGCTGCGCCCGTTCGTCGAACGGCTGCAGCGCCAGGTGAGCGCGCCAGCCGCTCCTCTTCCGCCATCGTCCCGCGACCTCAATCCCATACACCGCCGGAAACGTAATCTTATTCTGCGCCGCGTCTTTGCCCGCCGTCTTGCCCAGAGCCTCCGACGATTGCTCCACGTCCAGAATGTCATCGACGATCTGAAACGCCAGCCCCACGTGCTCGCCGAACCGCGTCAGCGCCGCCAGTTGCTCCGCGTCCGCCCCCGCGTAAATCGCCCCCATGCGCACGCTAGCCCGCAGCAGCGCCCCCGTCTTCGCACGATGAATCGATTCCAGCAGCCGCGCCGTGGGTGCTTCCTTCTCGCCCTCGATATCGTTCACCTGCCCGCCAATCATCCCGCCGACCGTGCCCGACGCCGGCCAGCTCGCCCACCAGCGCACGCTCCGCTCCAGCATCTGCAATTGGCCAGAACTTCAAACGCCAGCGTCAACAGCGCATCGCCCGCCAGGATCGCCATCGCGTCCCCAAATACTTTGTGGCAAGTGGGACGCCCGCGCCGCAAATCGTCGTTATCCAGCGCCGGCAAATCGTCGTGGATCAGCGAATAGGTGTGGATCATCTCCAGCGCGCAAGCGGAGTCGTTCCCGCCCGGCGCATCCGACCGGCCTGCGCGCGCGCGCTCTCGGCCAGCAGCGGACGCACCCGCTTCCGCCTGCAAACAAGCTGTAGCGCATCGCGCTGTGAATGGTCGCCGGATTCTCATCCTCGCCCGGCACCCAGCGGTCGAGCGCCGCCTCGACAGCCTTCTGCTTGCCGCGCCATGTATTCGGCGAGCGTCATGCTTTGTTCGAACGGCGGGGCTCCGGATCGACCTGGCCGGGTGCTTCATCAGGATCTCGACCCGCGTCTCGGCCTCTTCCAGCTGCTTGCGGCAGGCGTCGCTCAACTTCATGCCGCGCTCGAAAAGTTCCAGCGCGCGCTCCAGCGGCAGCTCGCCGCTCTCGAGTCTCTTTGGTCACTTTCTCGAAATCGTCGAGGCTGGCCTCGAAACCGGGCGCCGGCTTGGGCGCCTCATCCCGCTTGGTCGGCATCGCCCCATTCTAACGTATGCCCGGCGCGGCGCAGCACGGTAAATCATGCGCGCTATACTCAATTGGAAAATGGTCAACGTCGCCCGCTTGCCCTTCCTGTTCAGCGTGCCACTTCTAGTTGGTCTCTCTGCCGCGCTCATCGCCGGGGATCTGCGCTTCAGCGATCCAGCCAATCAGCCGCCGGCCGTGCGCAATGCTGTCGGCTATCCTAGCCGCGACGCGCATCTCGACGCGTTGCCCGGGTTCCAAAAGCCGCCGCCCGGTTACGGTGAGGTGGGTTTCTTCTGGTGGCTCGGCGACCCGCTCACCAAGCAGCGCCTGAGCTGGGAACTCGATCAACTCCAGGGTAAGCGCGTCATGGCGTTGCAGATCAACTACGCCCACTCCGATCGCGGCGGCAAGTCGTGGGGACTCACCTATCCGAGCGATCCGCCACTGTTTTCCGCTGCGTGGTGGAAGTTGGTTGGCTGGTTTATCGAAGAAGCGCGCCGGATGGCGCCGCCGTCAGCTTGAGCGATTACACGCTCGGTTGGCCAGGGTTGGGATACTAGGCGGACGAGATTCTGGCAGAGCATCCGGAGATTCGCGGCTCGGTGCTGAACGCACGGCGCGCGATTGCCCGGGCGGCCGCGAAGGGTGTGGCGGTGTCGACGCCGCACCAGCTCGCTGTCACGGCCGTGCGTGCGAACGGCGGCGAGCCCGCTCGCATCACGACGACCGCGTTCACGACGGTGTGTTACGCTGGACGCCGCCCGCGGGCGCCTGGCGGGTGGTGGCCGTGCGCCGTGCCCAAGGCCGTCTCGATCGACCCGATGCATCCCCAGCGGCCGCAGATGATCGCGAAGTTCTTCCAGCGATTCGAGGACCGCAATCCCGGCGAGAGCGGCCGGGGCCTGAACTTCTTCTTCTCCGACGAACTCGGTTTCGGCGTTAGCGGCTGGCTCTGGAACAGTCGCTTCGCCGACGAGTTCCACAAACGAAAAGGCTACGACATCGTCCCGGAGCTGCCGGCGCTGTTCGTCGACATCGGTCCGCGCACGCCGAAGGTGCGGCTCGATTACTCCGACGTGATGGTCGCGCTGGAGGAGGAGAACTACTTCCGGCCGGTGTTCGAGTGGCACCGCTCGCGCGGCATGATGTACGGCTGCGACCACGGCGGCCGCGGCCGCGACGTCACCGAATTCGGCGATTACTTCCGCACGCAGCGCTGGATGAGCGGGCCCGGCAACGACCAACCGGGCCTGAGCTCCGACGTCATCAAGAACAAGGTCGCCAGCTCCATCGCGCATCTCTACCAGCGACCGCGGACCTGGCTGGAGGGCTACTACGGCAGCGGCTGGGGAACGTCGACCGCCGAGGTCGTCGACGCCACATGGCGCAACTTCGTGATGGGCCACAACCTGCTCACCCTGCACGGCCTCTACTACTCGACGCACGGCGGATGGTGGGAGTGGGCGCCGCCCTGCAATCACTTCCGCATGCCGTATTGGCAGCACATGGGCGAATTCCTGCGCGCTTCCGAGCGCCTCTCGTACCTCCTGAGCCAGGGCCACCACCGCGCGACGTCGCCATCCTCTACCCGGTGGCGGCGGTGGAGGCCGGCCTGGACGGCAAGGAGTCGGTGCACACGGCCTTCGATCTCGCCGGGTACCTCTACAATCGGGTATCGACTTCGACTTCATGGATTTCGAATCGCTGGCCCGCGCCAGGCCGCAGGCCGGGAACTGCGCGTCTCGGGCGAGAGATATCGCGCGCTGGTGATCCCCGCGATGCGCGCCGTGCGCCACTCGACGCTCGAGAAGGCGCTCGAATTCCATCGATCGGGTGGCAGGTGTTGGCGCTGGGCGCCTTGCCGGAGGCCAGCGACCGCGTGGGGAGCGGCGACCCCCAGGTCAACTCCATGGTCCGCGAAATCTTCCCAGCCGCACGGCACCTGCAATGCAGCCCTGAAGTCGAAGCGCGGGTCAACGCGACTTTCCCTCGCGATTTCGTGTGCCATAAGGCGGCCCCCAGCCCATACGTACTGCATCGCAAGGTAGGCAAACGCGATATCTACATGGTTTACGGCGCGCCGCAAGACTGCGAATGCGCGTTCCGCGCGGTGGGGCGCGTGGAGTTGTGGGACCCTTGGACCGGCCAGACGCGGGCCTTGCGCGCGGTTTCGCAAACTTCCGCAGTCACGCGTCTGCGCATGCCGCTCACGGAAACCGAAGCGCAGGTGATCGTGTTCAGCCCCGGCCGCGCGGAGATCGAAGTAGACGCGGCCACAACCGCCGCGACGCGCGTCGCCATCGATGGCGCCTGGGAGTTTGAATTGAAGCCCACGCTCGACAACCGCTGGGGCGATTAACCTCTCCCGGCATCCAACACGTTCATCGGCGCCGAGGCGCGCCGTTTCCGTTACATGGACGAAACGGCATCCAACGTGAAGCGGCAAGATCCCTCGCTCGACGATTCGGCCTGGCGCGGTGGTCACCATTTCCTACGGGCCGCGCTTCTGGAAGCTCGGACCGTTTCCCGCCGAAGCGGACATGTCCGCCGTCGAGAGTGCGCTTGCAAAAATGACGAACGTCGACGCCGGCGCGCCGGTCGAATTCGCCGGGCGGCGCTACCCGTGGACACCCTACGAGTATTCGACGCGATGGGGTGTGGAAAACGACGCGGGTCATCAAGGCTATCACGGCCTGAAAGGCGAAATGTCGGACGACTTGGTCACGTCGGCGTCCGCCCGTTGTAGGCTCGTCAACAGACTATACGGCCGAACCCGGCGGTGCGCGCTATTATCTGTGGACCACCGCCGCCGCGCCGCGCGAGATGGAAGCGCGCGTGATCGCTGGTGGCAGCGCGCCCACGGCGGTGTGGATCAACGGCGCGGCTCTCCCGGCCGCGAAGCCTACTGTGGCCTTGCACGGCGGTGCGAATGCGGTTCTGCTGCGCTACGACAAACCCGGTCGCGGGCAGTTCGTCCTCGAGAGTGCGTCCTCGCCGGTCGATTGGAAGCAGACCTATCCGCTCTCCAGTCGCTGGTACCACAAGCCCGGCGTGGTGCCCTTCGATACGCGTCCCGCAATGGAGCGGCCGGCGGGCTGGTATGAATGATTCAAATCGGCACCCGGACTACGCGGGCTCACCATCACCGCGCGCCGCAAAGTGCAAGCCTCGGCCGAAGGCGAGCCGATGGCGATTGCAGCGGGTGCACCGCGCGCCGCCGGTGCGCTCGAATATCAAGCCACGCCGCGCCGCGTTTCGCCCATGCCGGTTCACATAGCGATTCGCGTTGAACAGGAGCGCGGTTACTACGGCGGCGCCGCATTGCCGGAGCCGGTGATGGAGGACTGTGTGCCCGGCGCCATCGCGTTGGGCGACTGGTCGCTTATCGACGGTCTGGCCAGCTATTCGGGCGGGGCCTGGTTCCGCAAGACCATTGAGTTGACCGCAGACCAGACCCGCCGCGCCGTGGTGCTGGATCTAGGCCGTGTGGTGGCCACCAGGAAGTCCACGTGAACGGAAAACTCGTCGCGACGCGCCTCGCGCCACCGTGGAAAGTGGACGTCTCGAAGTTCGTGCACGCGGGCTCGGATCGCATGGAAGTGCTGGTCTATAACACGCTGGCCAACCACTACCAGACCATCCCGACGCGTTACCGCGGTTCGGGCGGTTTCCGGTTCTGCTGGGACCGGTGAGCCTGGAGGTAAAGTAAGGCCTCGTGTCGTGGGGCGGTGTCCGCCGAAGATCACGAGGTGGCGGACTCGTGGTGCCGGTTGCGCGATCCATGCCACTGGGAAGTGCCATCGCGTCATTGCAGCTAGCCGTTCCCGTTTCGAGCCAATCGGCCGAGCTGACTCCGGCCCGCGCACCCCAAGAAGAGCGACGAACTTCGGTTTTGCCGATCCAAACAACAGGAACGGGGGTAGTCAGCTCTCTTTTCCGCCGAGCTCAGGCAAGATCGTAGCGATCCAGGTTCATCACCTTGTTCCACGCTGCCACGAAGTCCTTCACAAACGTCTCCTGTCGAGTCGTCACAGGCATAGACTTCCGCGATGGCCCGGAGCTGGGAGTTCGAACCGAAGACAAGGTCGACACGGGTGCCGGTCCACTTGAGTTCGCCCGTCGCGCGATCGCGCCCTTCATACACGCCTTCGGTAGAGGAGGCCTGCCACTTCGTCCTCATGTCGAGCAGGTTGACGAAGAAATCGTTCGTCAGCGTCTCGGGCCGGTTGGTGAAGACGCCGTGCTTGGACTGCCCGCAGTTGGCATTCAGGGCGCGCATGCCGCCGACGAGAACCGTCATCTCGGGGGCAGTCAGCGTCAGCAACTGCGCCCGATCCAGCAGCAGCTCCTCGGCCGATAGGGTCTGTCCCTGCCCGGAGATAGTTCCGGAACCCGTCCGCGGCCGGTTCGAGCGGGGCAAAGGAGTGCGCATCGGTCTGCTCTTGCGAAGCGTCCGTGCGGCCCGGCGTGAAAGGAACCTTCACGTCGTGTCCGGCCTTCTTCGCCGCCGCCTCGACGGCCGCGCAGCCGCCCAGAACGATCAGGTCGGCGAGCGAGACCTTCTTGCCGCCGGACTGCGCGGAGTTGAACTCCTTCTGGATCGCCTCGAGCTTCTCGAGGACCTTCGCCAGTTGCGCCGGCTGGTTGACTTCCCAATCCTTTTGCGGCGCCAGGCGAATGCGCGCCCCGTTCGCGCCACCGCGCTTGTCGGAGCCGCGGAACGTCGCCGCCGACGCCCAGGCCGTCGTGACCAGTTGGGAGATCGACAGTCCGGATGCGAGGATCTTGGCCTTCAGAGCGGCAATGTCCTGCTCCCCGATCAGTGGATGATCCACCGCGGGAACAGGGTCCTGCCACAGCAGCGGCTCCTTCGGGGACCAGCGGGCCCAGGTACCGCGAGACCGGCCCCATGTCGCGGTGCGTGAGCTTGAACCAGGCCCTGGCGAACGCGTCTGCGAACTCATCGGGATTCTCGAGGAAGCGCCGTGAGATCTTCTCGTAAGCCGGATCCATCCTCAGGGAGAGGTCGGTGGTGAGCATGAACGGGGCGTGCTTCTTGGACGGGATCGTGGGCATCGGGAACGGTGCCTGCTCCAGCGCCGTGCTTGGGCCGCCACTGGTGCGCACCGGCCGGGCTCTTGGTGAGTTCCCACTCGTAGCCGAACAGGTTCCAGAAGAAGTTGTTGCTCCACTTGGTCGGGGTGGTGGTCCAGGCGCCCTCCAGCCCGCTGGTGATCGTGTCGGCGCCACAGCCGCTGCCGAAGGTGTTCTTCCAGCCCAGGCCTTGCTCCTCGATCGGGGCGCCCTCGGGTTCGGGGCCGACATACTTGTTCGGATCGGCGGCGCCGTGGGTCTTTCCGAACGTGTGTCCGCCGGCGATCAGCGCTACGGTCTCCTCGTCGTTCATCGCCATGCGGGCGAACGTCTCCCGGATATCCCGTGCCGCGGCGACCGGATCCGGATTTCGATTGGGCCCTTCCGGATTCACGTAAATCAGGCCCATCTGCACCGCGGCGAGAGGATTGTCGAGCTGACGATCGCCGGTGTAGCGCTCGTCCCCCAGCCACTTGCCCTCCGGCCCCCAGAAGATGTCCTCTTCGGGCTCCCAGACGTCCTCGCGCCCGCCGCCAAAACCGAAGGTCTTGAATCCCATCGACTCCAAGGCGACGTTGCCGGCCAGAATCATGAGGTCGGCCCAGGAGATCTTCCGGCCATACTTCTGCTTGATCGGCCAGAGCAACCGGCGCGCCTTATCGAGGCTCGCATTGTCCGGCCAGCTATTGAGGGGCGCAAAACGCTGTGTGCCGGAGCCTGCCCCGCCGCGGCCGTCGCCGATGCGGTACGTGCCTGCGCTGTGCCACGCCATGCGAATGAAGAAGCGGCCCATAGTGGCCATAGTCGGCCGGCCACCAGGACTGCGACGTCTTCATCAAGACCTGCGAGGTCCTTGATCACCGCATGCAGGTCGAGGCTCTTGAATTCTTCGGCATAGTTGAATTCCTTGCCCATCGGATCGGACAGAGGAGAGTTCTGGTGCAGGATCTTCAGGTTCAGTTGATTCGGCCACCAGCCCGCATTCGTCGGGGCCCCAGCCGCCGTGTGTCTGCGAGCCGCTGTTACCGGGCACTTGGCTTCGGTTGACATGTTCTACTCCTTCCTGGAATCGAATCTAAAAGACCGCGATGAACTACAAACCCATCTCCACGCCTACTCACCGTTAACGGGAAGCGCGCCGCGGAGCGCACTTCGTGCAGAGCCCCCGGAGAATGAGTTCGCACTCTCGAAGAACCCGCTTGCCGAGGGAGCCAGAGGCAGGCTTGGGCACGTCGTACCACTCCATGTCCTCAACACTGCCGCAGCGGTCGCAGATGAAGTGGTGATGCCGCATGCCTTTCGCATCGAATCGCGCGGCGCGGCCCTCGACGGCCACCTCACGCACCAGACCCGCCTGCACCAGGTCCCGCAGATTGTTATAAGTCGTTGCCCTGGAAGAGCGCGGATCCACGCGATTCACGCCCTCGAAGATCTCCGCGGCCGTGGGATGCCCGTCGTGTTTCACCAGGAATGCCATCACGGCGTAGCGCTGCGGGGTGCACCGCAGCCCGCCGCCCTCCAAGGACCGTTTGATCGCCTCCGCGTCCATCAATTATTTAGATTATTTCTAATTTGATAATTTGTCAAGGCCATGCTTTGGATTGCCGCCGCGAGCAGAAAGCCGGCGGATGCCGTATTGGGTCCCGACGTTGCACTCGCGGGGTCTTTGACGCAGTGGGCGACAGATTGGTGCGGAATCATGAGGCGCGATTTCCCTGAATAGCACCACGTTCGGAACGACCACCCGCCGCCTCGCGTTATTGTGTCCGGATGGTCGGCGGTCCGGTAGCAGGCCACATTGCCGAAACGTCGCGAATCCGTAGCACTGGCCATGATCAGATCAGGAACCCACAAGGCGCCTTGCCATCTGCCCTTCGGCCGCATCATCCGGGCGGACTGGCGACGATGTATAATATACATCGTGAGGCGCACGCAACTCTATCTCGACGATCACCTCTGGACGGCCCTGCATGCTCGCGCGCGAAGCCGGAAGACTACCGTCTCGGAACTTGTGCGGGAAGCCGTTCGTGAGCGTTACCTGGGACGGCGGGACGAGCAGATGAAGGCCATGCAGGAATTCGTCGGAATTCGCAAGGAACGTTCCGAACCCCTCGATGCGGTCGAGTATGTGCGAAGCCTTCGTCGCGGCGGCCGTCTGGACCGGCTTCACCAGAAATGACCGTGCTCGTCGATTCCGACATCCTCATTGAGGTCTCTCGCGGCAGAAATGCGGAGATCGTCTCCCAATGGTTGGACCTGAGCAAGTCCGATGCCGCGGTCCTGTATTCGCCCGTCAGTGTCGCCGAACTCTGGGCCGGCGCCAGGCCGAAGGAGCACAACGCCCTGGACAATCTCTTCCGCGCGCTGGCATGCGCCCCGATCGATGCGGCAGTGGGCCACCAGGCGGGCATCTACTTGCGGCAGTACAGACGAAGCCACGGAGTGGAGGTCGCGGATGCGTTGATCGCCGCGAGCGCCGTGGCGAACCAGGCGGACCTATGGACGCGAAACCGCAGAGGCTTACCCGATGAAGGACGTTTCCTTCTTCGATTGAGCCTTCCGTAAAGTGCGCGCCTACCGGATCTTCTCGTCGCGCTCGACTTTGCCGTCGCGGACGTGGATGACGCGATGGGCGTGCATGGCGATGTCGTGTTCGTGCGTGACCAACACGATGGTGTTGCCCAGTTGGTGCAGCCGTTCGAACAGCGCCATGATTTCGTTGCCGGTCGCGGTGTCGAGGTTGCCGGTGGGCTCGTCGGCGAGCAGCATCGACGGGTTGTTCACCAGCGCGCGCGCCACCGCCACTCTCTGGCGCTGGCCGCCGGAGAGTTCGCTGGGTTTGTGGTACATGCGCGCTTCCAGGTCCACATGCCGCAACGTCTGCTTGGCGCGCTCCAGGCGAACCTCGCTCTTGATGCCGGCGTAAATCAGCGGCAGTTCGACGTTGTGCAGCGCAGTGGCGCGCGGCAGCAGGTTGAAGGTCTGGAACACGAAGCCGATTTCCTGGTTGCGGATGCGCGCCAGTTCGTCATCGTTCATGTCGCTGACCAGGCTGCCGTTGATGTAGTACTGGCCTTTCGAGGGCGTGTCCAGGCACCCGATCAGGTTCATCAGCGTGGACTTGCCCGATCCGGAGGGACCCATGATGGCCACGTATTCGCCTTTCCGGATCTCTATATCCACCCCGGAGACGGCGTGAATCTCCTGGTCGCCCATGATGTACGTCTTCCACAGATCGTACGTCCGGATGATGACGCCTTCGCGCTTTAACTGTTCACCGCGTTCGATTGCTTCTTCGGCTGCTTTCGCCATGCTTTCGTCTCTCAGACCGTCCTATGTAGTTTCCGGTTTCACCGGCGACTTGTTGTCCACTTTCACTTTAGCTTCGTTGCGGATCGTCCGGATCACCTTATAGCTGCCCGTGATCACTTCGTCGCCCTCTTGGAGACCTTTCAGTACTTCGATTTCGGTAGTCCCCGTGATGCCGGTTTCCACCTTCTGAAAGACCGCCTTCTCACCCTTCACGACAAAGACGCCCTGGATCTCTTCCTTCTTGGCTTTCTCGGCTTGCGGGTCGGTCTTCACGGCCGCCTGCACGCCCTTCTTGGGCGCGGGCTCGAGGTCGCCTTTCTGCCGCACGGTGAGCGCCTGGATGGGCAGGCTCAGGGCCTTCTGCCTCGTAGCCGTGGTCACCTTCGCCGTGCAACTCAAACCTGGGCGGATTTCCTCAGGCGGCTGATCGAGTGCGATCACCACCTTAAAATCCTTGGCTTCCTGGCTCGAAATGGCGCTCTGCGAAGCGGCCAGCCCCGTGGAGCGCAGGATGGCCGTGTTGCCGATTTCGATCACGTGGCCCTTGAACGTACGGTTGGGAATGGCGTCGATGGTGATGTCGGCCACTTGGTCCAGTTTCACGTTGACGATGTCGGTCTCGTCCACCTTCACCTCCGCCGTGATCAGCGACATGTCGGCGATGGTCATGATCAGGCTGGCCGAGGAGTTCTGGATACCCGGCACCACGGTTTCGCCCACGCGCACCGGAAGATTGGTGACCACCCCGTCGAGCGGGGCCACCGCCATGGTGCGCTGCAAAACATCGGAGGCCTGTCTCAGGTTGGCCTGGCTGAGGGCGATGCGCTTCTGCGCGGAGGCCAGTTGCGCGTAAGCCTGAGCACGTTGCGCCTTGGCCTGCGACAGCCGCGCCACAGCCTCGCGCACACCCGCCTGCATGGACTCGTAATCGGCTTTGCGTTGATCGTAATCCTGGCGCGCGATCAGTTTTTCGTTGAACAACTCTTCGGCGCGTTTGAAAAACAACCGGGCGCGCTCTGCTTCCGCCTTGGCCTTGTCAATGGTTGCCTGCGCCGTGATTGAGTTCTCATCCGACGCCTTCAACGAGGCTTCCGCGGCGGCCGATTCGGCCTCCGCCGAACTCAGCGAAGCGCGTTGGGCGGCCACCTGAGCTTCCGGCTGCACGGATTCCAGCTTGGCGAGCAACTGTCCTTTGTGGACACGCTGGCCTTCCACCACCAGAATTTCGGTCAGCCGCGCCGCACCCATGGCGTTGCAGCCGATGTTAATGTAATTGCGCGGCTTGATCTCGCCCGATGCGGTTACCAAGGCGGTCAGGTCCTGGCGCCCCACGCGGCCCGTTTGCACCACCACGATCCCGCGCTGGCTGTATCGAATACTGGCAAAGATAGCTCCACTAATCACAAGGATCAGGGCAATCCCCAAGATGATTTTCCACTTCTTCTTCACGTCGTTGGCTCCAGTCTATTTCAGACGAAGGGCGCGGCCCCAATGTTCAACAAATCGGACCGCTACGCAGGAAATACACCGTACTCCAATTATATATAGACGCCGGTGCGGGGGTGGTGGTTCTCCCGCGCGCGAATTTAGTTTTGCCGTCCGGTGCTGGGTCCCTGACCGCGTGATTTGTCCCTCAGCGCCGCGGGCCGGGCCTGCCCGGCCCCTACGCCGCGCCTTTGTAGGGGCGAGGCATGCCGCGCCCTTGCCTCGCGCCGGTGCTAGCCTTCGCTGAAGAAGTTCCCCATGTTGCGGAACTTGTTGTAGCGATGCGAGACCAATTGCTCGGCCGACATGCCGCCCAACTCGTCGAGCGCCCGGGTGATGGCCGCGCGCAGGAATTGCGCGGCGGCGTCCGGGTCCGTGTGCGCGCCTTCGCCGGGCTCGGAGACGATCTCGTCGATCATGCCCAACCGCAGCAGTTCGGGAGCCGTGAGCCGCAACGCGCGGGCCGCCAGTTCCGCTTTGCTCGAATCGCGATAGATGATGGCCGCGCAACTTTCCGGTGAGATCACGCTGTAAACGGCATTCTCCAGCATCATCACCTTATTGCCCACGCCCAGCCCCAGCGCGCCACCGCTGCCGCCCTCGCCGATCACCGTGACCACAATGGGCACCCGCAGCCGGGCCATCTCGCGCAGATTATAGGCGATGGCCTCGGCTTCGCCGCGCTCCTCGGCGTCGATGCCCGGATACGCGCCCGGCGTGTCCAGCAACGTGACGATGGGACGGCCGAACTTCTCCGCCATCCGCATCAGCCGCATGGCTTTCCGGTAGCCTTCGGGCTTCGACATGCCGAAGTTCCGAATCAGTTTCTGCTTGGTGTCGCGGCCTTTCTGCTGGCCCAGCACCATCACCGGCCTGCCGTCGAGCGTGCCCATGCCGCCCACCACGGCCGCGTCGTCGGCATAGAATCGGTCCCCGTGCAGTTCGCTGAAGTCCGCAATCACGCGCTGGATGTAGTCGAGCGCGTGCGGGCGCTTCGGGTGCCGCGCCAGTTGCACGCGAAGCCAGGCCGGTTCCTTCTCCGCGACGGGTTCGGCACGCACCGCGCGCAGCTCTTCTTCCAGGCGCGAGAGACGGTCACCGGTAACCTCCTTGGCGTCGCGCAGTTCGGCGATGCCCTTTTCCAGCCTCGCGATCCGTTCCTTGCCCTTTTCGCTGTCCATCGTCTTTCCCTTCATCCGGCGAGAATCTCCATCGACTCCGGTCCGCAGATCTTCTCCAGTTCCGATCGAAATTCCCGGTCCGGACGCACCCGCGCCCCAATATCCAAGGTAACCGAAAACTCGCGCGGTTTCTCAAGCCGCAGCCGGACCTCGGTCTCGCCGGGCTTGCGAGCGAACAGTTCTCCGAGCGCCACGGCCTTGCGCGCATCCTCCTCTTCGCTCCGGTTCAGCCAGACCCGAATCGAAACCAGCGACGGCACCTCCACATGCGCCACTTCGAGCGGCGAGAGGGTTTGCACCGAGATCTTCGGCGGCCCGTTGTCCTCCGGCAGCGCCAGGCCGCGCAAGAATACCGGCAGATCCTCCACCACGCTGTCCGACACCTGCTCGTACTGCGTCGCGAAGATCACCAGGTCGATGCTGCCCTGCGGGTCTTCCAGACGCGCCGAGGCCCACGGCTTGTTCTCTTTGTTGCGCCGTTTCTGCACGCCCGTCAGGATGCCGCACAACGCCACCTCCGCGCCCCGTCCCAGTTTTTCGATGGTCTGGCTGTCGTGCGTCGCCAGTTCCGAGACTTTGCCGGCAAAACTCTCCAGCGGATGCCCGGTAACGTAGAAGCCCAGCATTTCCTTTTCGCCCGCCAGGGTTTCCTGTTGCGTCCACTCGGGCACTTGCGGCAGCGGTTGCTCCTGGGCCTGCCCCTCGCCGAAATCACCTCCGAACAGACCGGCCTGGCCCGTCTGGCGGTCCTTCCAGGCGCGCTGACCCGCCTCCATGGCGCCTTCCACCGCCGCGAACAACTGCGCACGGCTGCCTTCCAACAATTCCATGGCGCCCGCCCGCACCAGGCTTTCAAGCACCCGCCGGTTCAGCACGCTCAAGTCCACCGTCTCGCATAACTGGAATATTGTCTTGAACTTACCGACTTCCTTGCGGGCCGCGATAATAGCCTCCACAGCGTTCTGCCCGACATTCTTTACCGCGCCCAGACCGAAACGAATCCCGTCGCCGTCGGGCGTGAAGTTCCAATCGCTCGAATTGATATCCGGCGGCAGAACCTTGATGCCCATCTCGCGGCATTCGTTGATATATTTAACTACGTTGGTAGTATTTCCCGTCTCCGACGTTAGTAGAGACGCCATGAAGTCCAACGGGTAGTGGGCCTTCAAGTACCCCGTCACGAAGGCCAGGTAGGCGTAGGCGGCCGAGTGCGACTTATTGAAGCCGTAGCCGGCGAATTCCGCCATCAGGTCGAAGATCTTCTCGACCTTCTTGGCGTGGAATCCTTTTTCCTTGGCGCCGGCCAGAAAGTGTTCGCGCTCGGCGGCCATCACTTCGGCCTTCTTCTTGCCCATGGCGCGGCGCAACAGGTCGGCTTCTCCCAGCGAGTAGCCGGCGATGCGGTTGGCGATCTGCATCACCTGTTCCTGGTAGACGATAACGCCGTAGGTTTCCTCCAGGATTTCCTTGAGTCCGGGCAGATCGTAGGTGACCGGGCGGCGGCCGTGCTTGCGCTCGATGAAGTCGTCGGTCATGCCGCCGCCGATGGGGCCGGGGCGGTAGAGCGCGTTGAGCGCGGTGAGGTCCTCGATGCGGTTGGGAGAGGCGCGGCGCAGCAGGTCCTTCATGCCGGAGGATTCAAACTGGAAGACGCCGCTGGTGAGGCCGCGCGAGAACAGTTCGTAGGTCTTGGGGTCTTCCAGCGGCAGATCTTCGATTACCAGTTTGACGCCGCGGTGCTTCTCGATCAGATCCAGCGCGTTGCGAATCAGTGTGAGCGTCTTGAGCCCCAGGAAGTCCATCTTCAGGAGGCCCAGTTTCTCGAGGCCGCCCATGTCGTATTGGGTAACGATTTCGTCCTGGTTGGTGCGGTAGAGCGGCACCAGATCACGCAGCGGTACGGGTGAAATGACCACGCCGGCGGCATGCACCGACGCGTTGCGCGCCATGCCTTCCAGCCGCTCGGCGATCTCCAGCAATTCAGCCACGCGCGGGTCCTTACGCCCGGCCTCGGCCATGGCCGGTTCCTTCTTGATGGCCTCCTTCAGCTTGATGTTGAGCTGATTGGGAACCATCTTGGTGATGCGGTCCACTTCGGCGAAGTTCATGCCGAGCACGCGGCCCACGTCCTTGATGGCGGCCTTGGCGGCCATGGTGCCGAAGGTAATAATTTGCGCCACCTGCTCGCGGCCGTACTTTTCGGTGACGTACTGGATCACCTCGCCGCGGCGGTGCGTGCAGAAGTCGATGTCGATATCCGGCATCGAGATGCGCTCGGGGTTGAGGAAGCGCTCGAACAGCAGCCCGTACTGCAGCGGATCCAGGTCCGTGATCCCCATGGCGTAGCTGACCAGGCTGCCGGCGGCCGAACCGCGGCCCGGCCCCACGGGGATGTTCTGGCCCTTGGCGAAGCGGATGAAGTCCCAGACGATGAGAAAGTAGCCGGAGAACTTCATCTGCTGGATCATGCGAATTTCTCTATCCAGCCGCTCTTCGTACTCCACCATGTCGTGCTTCAGGCGGCCGGAGGCGTACATAGCCTCCAGACGCACTTTGCGCTTCTCGAATCCGTTTCGCGCGACGAATTCGAAATACGTATCCGTGGTGTGGCCTTCGGGAACGTCGAACTTTGGGAAGGGCTCCTGGATGGTGTCCAGCCGCACGTCGCAACGCTCGGCGATCCGCCAGGTGCAATCCAGCGCGTCCTCGATTTCGCTGAACAACTGCATCATCTCGGCGCGCGACTTCAGGTAGTACTCCGGAGCGTTCAACTGCATGCGCCGCACGTCGTCGAGCGTCTTGCCCGTGCGTATGCAGAGCTGCGCTTCGTGCGCGCGGGCGTCGTCGCGGCGCAGGTAATGCGAATCGTTGGTGGCGACCAGCGGAATGCCGCTCTCGCGGCTCAATCGTACGATCAGCGGATTCACACGCTTGTCGTCGTCCGATCCGTGGTCCTGGATTTCCAGGAAGAAGTTGCCCGCTCCGAACAAGTCCTGATACTGGTAGGCCAACCGCTTGCCGTCTTCGTAGGTCTTTTGCAGCAGCGTCTCGGCGACATCACCCTTCAGGCAGGCCGACAACGCGATCAGGCCTTTGGAGTGCTGGGCGAGCAGTTCCTTGTCGATTCTAGGCTTGTAGTAGAAGCCTTCGAGGTGGCTCTTCGAGACCAGCTTGATGAGGTTGCGATAGCCTTCCTGGTTTTCGGCGAGCAGGACCAGGTGATTGTACTTCTGGCCTTCGGTACGCGTGGTGTGGTTGCCCTGGGCGACATAGGCTTCGCAGCCGATGATGGGGTTGACGCCTTTGTCTCTGGCCTTGGTGTAGAACTCCACCGCGCCGAACAGGTTGCCATGGTCCGTCATGGCGATGGCCGGCATCTGTTGCTCCGCGACAATCCCCATCATCTGACCGATTTCACACGCTCCGTCCAGGAGCGAGTAATCGGTGTGGCAGTGAAGGTGTACAAAAGGCTTTTCGGCCATCCTGGGTACCAGTGTATCGCAGGCCCGCGCCAGGGCAGTGGGGCGGGCGGCAACCGGGCGGACGCACCGCTCCGCTATTTCTTAGTGGATCCCCGCGGCTTTTGCGCTACCGGCTTCCGTTTCGGGGGCGGCGTCGAAGCCGCCGGCTGGCGCGGCTTGCGCTTCCCCTCGGGCGCGACCGCCGCCGTCTTCTTCTTCGCAGTGCGCGCTTTCTTGGTGGGCTTCGGCTTGGCCGGTTTGCGGCCGGCCGGCCCGGCGCCGGGGCTCGCGCTTGGCGCCATGTCGAGGCCGAAAATCTCGGAGAGGTTTTCGCCGCCCAGGACTTTGCCCGCGGCCGGCGCCTGCTTGGCGAAGGGAAGCGCCTGGCCGGCCTTGGCGATCAACTCCTCCTCGTCCACCTCGCGCAAGCGGAAGAGAAGTTCGGGTTGGTGATCGAATCGGGCCCCGATGCCATATAGCACCGCCGCGACGTGCTTGCACATGTCGGCCCAGTCCGGGCAACTGCAGGAAAGCTGGATCTCCGCAGGCGACGGGAACAGGCCGCGGTCCTGGCGGCACATTCGTTCCATGACGCTTTGTAGCGGCGCGAGCGGGCTCCCGCTATGGCATCGCGATCCGCGCAGGCGCGGCCAGCGCCGCCAGCCGGTCCAGGTCGAATTCCTTGTAGAGATCCAGGCAGAACAGGTCCGGGGCCGCGCCGTACTCCACCGGCGTATCGTAAATGTAGGCGAGCGAACTCTTCCCGTTGCGGATCACGATTTCGGAAAACAAGCCGGGCGCGAGCGCGGCGGCAGCGGTGGCGGAAACCTGCGCGCGAAAACCGTTAACCTCCAGGCGCACACTCTTGGCGCCGGACTGTTTGGCGAACCAGCGCGCCGTCTCGATTAACTGCGCGGCTTCCAGCGCCAGCGGCCGGTCGCCCAGTGCCGAGATCACCTGCGTGAACACATTGGGCCGCGGCTTGGAGGGAGCGGCATCCCCGAAGAAAATCGGGTCCACGGCCAAGACTTGTTCGCCGCGGTTCACGCGGTCCGACACCACGCTCGCGGAGGCCTTCTTGCCCTTCTCGTCGAGTACCATGGTGGCCGGGGCGGGGCTCTGCGTTTGAAGCGCCTGGAACCACACCGCCGTGGCGCTCAAGCCGTTCGAAAAATCCAGCCGGTAGGAGAGCGTCTCCAATCCCTTGTTGTAAGTATTGGCGAGCTTCCACGGCCGCGTCATGGCGACCGCTTTGTAGCGCAGCACCCGCGCCAGGCGCGCGCGCTCCTTCACACTCCAGGCTTCCCGCGCGGCGCCCGCCGGCGGTATCGCGGGGCGGGAAATGCGCAGCGCGAGCTTGCGCGCCAGGCCCAGCACGGTCAGGTTGTCTTTGGGGATCCCGACCACCAGCTCGTCGTAGCTTTTGATCTCCGGTCCCAACTGTTCTTCAACGTCCATCCCCGCGATGCCGAAATGCTGGCCGATGAAGCGGTAGGCGGCCAAACGATTGTCGAGCTGGTAGTTGTGATCCGACGGGTCGGTGTTCATGTGCCAGCCGAAGTTTTCCAGCTTGCCGTAGAGTTTGAAGAACGGCCGCACGGCGTCGTAGACGTCCGGTTTCACCAGTGGAGCGCGGAAGCAACAACTGTCCTCGGCGTTGTAGACCAGCAGGGTGGGCCGCGGCGCGCGCATCGCGGTCAGCTGCGTGTAGTCCGCGTAGAGCTGCATGTCGGGCGCGTTCTGCTCGATGTCGCCCACCTCGTGAATGCGCTCCAGCCGGTACGTGATGGCCGAGTAACCGGCCACCGGAACGGCCAGCGTGACGCGCTCGTCCAGCGAGCTGAGCACGATGGTCTGCCAGCCGCCTCCGGAGAGCCCGGTGACGCCGATGCGGGCGCGGTCGGTGTTAGGGTGCTGGTAGAGATAGTCCAGGCCCTTGCGCATGGCCAGGTAGAAAAGACCCATGTTGTTCGAGCCGGCTAAATCCAGGTGCGCGCCGAACCAATGCTGGTTCTCCTTGTTGGTCAGTTCGCCGAAACCGATCCATTCGAGATTCAGATTCAGAATTCCATGACGCGCCATGTGGATGCAGCGCTTCTGCTTGTACTCGACGCTCTTGCCGGGCGCTCCCACGTGCCCGTTCACGTTGAGAATGGCCGGCACTTTACCCGTCATCTTTTCGGGCTCGTAGAGAATGCCCACCGAATAGAAACCCGGGACGATCTCATAGCGCAACTTGCGCATGCGGTAGCCGGGACCCGAAGGGATAGTGCCGAGGTCCTCCACTTTGAGCGGTGCGTTGACCCATTCGGCCGGCCAGCCATGAAAAACCACCTCGCGAAGGAACTTCTCGCGGATCTGTTTCGCCGTGGCGGTCCACGCGGGGGCGCTGGCGGGCTTGGGCAACGCGGGCGCCTTTGGAATCAAATAATTCCGGATCTGGCAGGACACTACGTCCGGCGTCAGCCAGTTCGCCTCCAGCATGGGTTGGACGGAGCCGGGTTCGGTCTGCGCGAGCGCCAGCGCGCATGCCGCGGCGGCGAATGAGAGTAATCGCTTGGTCATCAGCACTCCTTCTTGACGCGGAATCCCATCAGGCGCCCCATGCGGGAGGCGGCTTCCAGGTGGTCGCCGTAGAAGATCACGCGATGCAATCCACCGGTCCAACCTTCCACCATTTTACGGGCGTCGGCGACACGCGTGACGATCTTTGTCCGGCAGCCGCGCGGGCTGTCCACGTTGGCGGTCACTTCGCCGGTGGAAGCCAGAAGCGTCTGGGGGTCCTGCAAGCGCGCGCAGGTGATGGTTTCGTGCACCGGCATTTCCACCTCCACCGATACGCCCTTGTTGTCTTCCATGTGCGAGCGCAGGATGAACGGGGAGGGCGCGCCGCCGATGCCGCGCATGCAGGTGGCCGCCACGCAATGCGCGTGGATCACTTCGTTGCGGCTGGTGTCGAAAGTCGGATCGGAAACGAAGCCGGGCTTGCCGGAATAGGAGGTGACCAGCAACTGCGTCATGGTCGACTGCAAGTCCGCCTCGCAGACGCCGTACATGCCCAGATCGTTGAGCATGGTCCAAGCCACGCAAGGATACGCCGGCAGATCGCCGCGCCGGAAGCCGCCCAGGCAGTCGATGGTGATGGCGTTGGCTTTCTCTTTCGCGAGCAACTCGCGCACGCCCAGATACAGTCGCCAGGAATCGCGAATATCGTGGGGCGAGGGCTCGACCACACGGAGGGCCTGGCGGGCGAATTCGGCGCTTTCCTTTTCCGCCTTGCGAATGTCAATCGATTCGAAAGAGGCTTTCAGATCCGCATATGCCGGATAGGCCATCTGCGTGCCAAACTGCGCGGTGAATTCCGCTCCCGCCCCGCCGCTTCTTCCATCCTTGATGATCAGCACTTTGCTGTGCTTCAAGTGATGGATGGCGCGCAGCATGGGAAACAATGGCGCCAGGTCTTCGTAGTTGCTCGACGCCACCATGTCGGCTTTCGCACCGCTTTGAATCCAGCGCGCGCCGTCCATGAAGGACCAGCCGGTGATGGGCCGCGTGAAGAGCAGTTTGGCGATGTCCACCCGGCCCAGGGCTTGCAGGATCGGAGAGGTGCCCGAGGTCAGGTCCAGAACCAGCACGGCGTCGGCTGCCCGCCAGGCTCTTGGCCCACGGCTCGACATCCCCGGCGCTCTTGAGCCATTCGCCGCCGGTGAAGCGGACCTCCGCTTTGTGAGTGGCTTCCAGCTCGGCAAGTTTGCCGTTGATTTCGGCCATCTCCTGCTCGAAATTCAGATCGGGACGCGGCCAGGTGGGCTTGGGAACGCCCACGAAGACTTTCTTCACCACGGCGGGCGCGGCCCACGGGGCGTCTCCCGCGGCGGCTCGCGCGGCGGGGACCAGCATGGGCGCGGCGCCCAGGCCCAGACCGAATTCACGACGGGATAGTTTAAAAGATTGCTCGGACATGATCGCCTCCTGATTCGACGAAGCGTCCTAGCATACAAAAAACCGGGGCAGGATGCGCCGGAGCGTCGCTCGATGTAGGGCGGGCTTTCCAGCACGCCATCCCGCTTTCAAGCGGGCACAGCCGGCCTGGACGCCGGCTGCCGGCCAGGAATGGCCGCCTTACCCCCAGTATTCCTTGGCGTTAGCCGGCATGGAGAGCAGCACCTTGTTGGCGTTCACGGTGCCGCGGAGCATTTCGAGTTCGTTGGCCGGCTCAGTAAGCGGCAGAGCCACCTGGCCGCCTTGCGCGGCCGAGCGGCAGAAGGCCATCATGATCTCGAAGCCCTGGTAGGCGCTTGAGAAGTTGCAGGCGTGCACGCGGGCATCGTCGTCGAGCCAGTCGGCCATCTCCTGAATGTAGGGCGGCATATCGAGGTCGTAGTTCATGGACCCCTCGCCGGAACCCGATCCCGTCTTGGTGACCGAGCGCCAACCGCCGCCGGTGAGCGTTTCGGCAAAACCGTCGGTGCCTTGCGCGCCGATGCGGCACTTGCGCCACCAGGCGTCCACTTCGGGCACGTCCGGAGCGCCGGCGCCGCACTCCAGAATGCCGTGCACGCCGTTGGAGAAGTGAATGAAGCCCGCGATGTAGTCCGGCGAAGGATGTAAATCGGCGAGCTTGCCGCGACCCGCCGCCTGCGCCATGACCCACTCGGCCGGGGTTTCCGAGTTGTACCAACGCGTGTAGTCGATCAGATGCGAGAGCATGTGCGCCATCCACCCGGTGGAGGTTCCGTACACCGTGTGGATGCGGCCCAGCGCGCCGCTCGAAATGATTTCCTTTACCTTCCGGTAGTGCGCGCCGTAGCGGTGCTGATGGCTCACCACCACCTTCACGCCGCTGGCCTTCACCATGTCGCGAATCACGAAGCCCTCGGCGCTGGTCAGCGCGATGGGCTTCTCCATGGCGATGAGCTTCGCGCCGCTTTCGATGGCGATGCGGAACATCTCCGTGCGAATGTGCGGCAGCGTGCAGAAGCAGAAAACGTCGGGCTTGGCCGCGGCGGCCACCTGGGCGGCGCCGGTGCCTTTCAGCGTGACGCCCAGTTTGGCGGCGGCGGCATCCAGACGGGCTTGATCGATATCGCAAATGCCGGCGAGTTCGAAGCGGCTGTTGGCCTGGAAGGTGGTGGCATGGTGCATACCACGTTTGCCCATGCCCACCACCACGACTTTATACTTGCGATCCATGGCGTCTTATCCCTGGCGGCTGTCCCACTCGAGAGTCTTCTCGATGGTGTAGTCCGCTTCTTCCGCGGTCAGCTCGGGGAAGATGGGCAGCGTGACGCAGCAGGCGGCATTGCGTTCGGAGTTGGCCACCGATCCCACGATGCGGGCCTGCTTGCCCCACGGATAGCCTTCCTGCTGATGGATGGCGATGGGGTAGTGGCACTTGGCATCCACGCCGCTCTGGTTCAAGAAGTCCAGCAACTGGTCGCGGTGCGCGGCCTGCTTGGTCTCGATCACATAGAGATGGAAGATGTGACGGTAGCCCGGGAGCTCGGTGGGCAGCGTGAAATTCTTGGCGCCCTTCAGGCCGGCCGTGTAGCGGGCGGCCACCTTGCGCCGCAAGTCGTTCCATTCGTCGATGTGCTTCAGCTTGGCGCTGAGCACCGCGGCGTGCAGGTCGTCCAGGCGGCTATTGAAGCCATAGCTGTGGCAGGAGCGCTTGTCGGAGCCGTGGTTGCGCAGCTTGCGAACGATGCGGTCCACTTCCGAATTGTTGGTGACCACCGCGCCGCCGTCTCCGAACGTGCCGAGGTTCTTCTGGATGATGAAGCTGGTGCAGGCCGCGTCGCTCAACTCGGCGATCTTGAAGCCGTCGCCCGCCGCGCCGATGGCCTGGGCGTTGTCTTCAATCACGAACAGTTTGTGCTTATCGGCGATCTTGCGGATGGCTTTCATGTCGGCGCACTGGCCGTAAAGGTGCACCGGGATGATGGCCTTGGTTTTGGGCGTGATGGCCGCTTCAATCTTGGCCGGGTCGATGCAGTTGGTCACCGGGTCGGAATCGACGAACACGGCCGTGGCGCCGGCGATCCAGATGGCCTCGGCGGTGGCGAAGAAGGTGTTCGTGGTGGTGATGCATTCATCGCCCGGACCGATGCCCAGCGCCATCAGCGACAGCCAGATGGCGTCCGTGCCGTTGCCCACGCCGATGGCGTACTTGGTGCCATGATAGGCGGCCAGTTCCTGCTCGAATTTCTTCAGCATCGGGCCCATCACATACTGGCCGCTTTCCAACACTGCCTTCATGTTGGCGTCGATTTCAGCCTTGATGTTGTGATACTGCCGGACGTGTCCATAGAATGATACCGTCACGTGTATAGTTCTCCTTCCGTGTTCCTAAAGTGGGGTAGTGTTTAGTATACCTCAGTTGCCCTGTCCGAACAGCCGGACGAAGAACTCGCGGTGGGGCGGTCCCCCTGGACCGCGCGCCCGACGCCCTCGTCGGCCCTTCCAGATCGCTAATGGGGCAAAACCGGGTACAGGCACGAAGTTTCGCAAAAGCGGCGAAATTCGATGCCAGTCCCCGTTTTGCGCGCCATGCCCTACCAGTTAGCCGAACAGCCGGACGAAGAACTCTCTGGTGCGCTCCTGCACTTGCGCCAGTTCCAGGGCCAGCGGCTGGTCGTGCAGGTAGTCGGGCGTCCAGCGGCTAACCAAATCGTCGAGCACTTCCAGTTGCGACTGCGAGCGGGGCAGGTCGCCGGACGCCTGGCCAGTGGAGACGCGGATGCCATGATCGACGGCGCGGTAGAAAGTGGAGGCGTCGCGCAGGAAGTCCGCGTCGGCGCGTTCCAGGTGCCCCATTTGTTCGATGACGTCAATGCGCGCGGGGGTGTTGAGGACCGTATAGAAGATGCCGGCGCCGCGCAGGCGCAGGTACATGAGCGCGAAATCGATATCGTAATAGCTGCCGCGGCCGGCTTTGAGCGGATTGCCGGCGCTCAATTCCTTCTCCAGGCGCAGGCGCATCTGCAGCAGTTCCTTGCGCGAGCGGCCGCTTTGCCCGTAGCGCCGCCAATCCACTTTCTGCAGGTCGTTCAGGAAAGCGGTGCCGCGTTCGATGTCTCCGGCCACCGCGCGCGACTTCATGTAGGTGATGCCTTCCCAGGCCTCGGCGCGTTTGGCGAAGTACTCGCGGTAGCTCTCTTCCGATTGCACCAGAGCGCCCTCGCGGCCGTTGGGCCGCAGCCGCGTGTCGACGACGAAGATGACGCCCTCGCCGGTGTAGGCGGTAATGCGGTTGATCATGGTCTCGGCCACGCGGGTCCAGAACGGCATCTCGGATGCGTCGGCGTCGGGCAGAACAAAAACCAGGTCGGCGTCGCTGGCCAGATCGAATTCGCGCATGCCCAGGCGGCCCAGCGCAATCACCATGAGTTGTCCCGCGGGTTGGTAGCCGGCCGCGCCGGGTGGGCGGGCCGCGGCCACCTCGTTCACCGCCATGCGGTAGGCGGCCAGGATGGTGGCGTCGGCCAGCTCGCTGGTGCGCACCAGCGTGTCGAAGATGGGCGTGCGCAGGCAGATGCTCTCGGCCTGTATGCGAAACATCTCCCGGCGGAAGAAGCGGCGTAAGTTGGCGGATTCGACCAATGCGGAGACGAGCTCCGCGTAAGGAAGATCCCGGGGAGTTCCCTCTCGCATGCTCCGCAACTCCATGAGCAGTTCGGGGTTGCGGATCAATTGTTCGGAGAAATACTGGCTGTGATCGAAGATGTCGAAAATATAGGCGGCCAGGATGGGGTCGCGATCGAGCCAGTCCAGCCAATCCGGCTCCTTGAGAATCTTCTCGAGATAGTGCTCGAACAATCCCAGGCCGCGCCGCAAATCGCCGCGCGAGATCATGGCGGCCAGGTGCGGCGCCTTGCGGTCCAGGAAGCGAACCAGGTTGCTGGACGCGGGCTCGGCGAAAGCGCCCAGCGCCTGGCTTTCGACTTCGGCGGGAGCCTGCTGCTCCTCGGCCGGCGCGGGAGTCATGTAGTAGATGGGCCGTTGCGCGTGGATGACGCGTTCGTAGATCTCCTGCACCCCTTCCAGATGCGCGTTCAACTCCCCGAGCAGGGTTTCCGCCGACGCCGCCGTGCCAATCTCGGCGGCCGGCATGCGCCGCGCGAGCGCCTCGAGTTCCACCGCGTCCGATGGCAGCGTGTGGGTCTGGCGGTCCTCGGCGAACTGCAGCCGGTGTTCCAGGGTACGCAGGAACTGATAGGCGGAGGCCAGGCGCGAGTATTCCGAATCGGCCAGGAAATCCTTGTCGCGCAAACGGACCAGCGCCAGCAGCGTGCCGCCGTGCCGCACCCAAATTTCGCGCCCGCCGTGCAGCCGCTGCAGACACTGCACCAGAAACTCGATGTCGCGGATGCCGCCGGGCGCCAGCTTGACGTCGAAACCCTGGGAGGCGCCCCGGCGGCGCGCGGCTTGTTCGTGGATGCGCTCGCGCGTGGCCGAGACGCCTTCCACGGCGCTGAAATCGAGCGTGGTGGAATAGATGCGCGACTCGAGGGCCTCCAGCAGCGTTCTTCCCAGGACGCGATCGCCCGCGGCGGTGCGCGCCTTGATCAGCATCTGCAATTCCCAGTCGCGCCCGCGCGTCTGGTAATAGCGGATGGCGCCTTCGTGCGAGAGGCAGATCTCGCCCAGCCGCCCGTCCGGCCGCAACCGCAGATCGACGCGGTAGCAGACGCCCATGGGCGTGTAAGAGGAGAGCAGCTCCGTATACTGGTGCGCGAGTTTTTGAAAAAATTCCTTGTTGCTGATGGCGTGCTCGCCGCCGGTTTCGCCGTTGGCCGAATACAGGAACATCAGGTCGATGTCGGAGCTGTAGTTGAGTTCCTGCCCGCCCAGTTTGCCGAGCGCCAGGACGGCGAAGGAGCACGCGCGCCGCACGCCGTCCGCGTCCACCCACTCCGGCACGCCGTGGCGGCGTTCGAGTTCGCCGCGCAGGCGCCGGTAGCTCACTTCCAGAATGGCGTCGGCGAGATTGGAGATCTCCTCGGTGATCTCGGGCAGCGTGGCAAGCCCCAAGACGTCGCGCAGGACGATTCTGAGCAACTGGCGCCGCCGGAAAACGGCCAGTGCGAAAGAGAGCGGCCTGGATGTGCCGGCCGCGGCCAGGTCCGCTTCCAAACGGTCCTCGAATTCCTCCGGCGAAAAAACCCGCTGGATGTCCCGGGCTTCCACCAGTTCTTCCAGCCAGTGGGGAGATTGCAGCACGGCCTCGGAAAGGAAACGGCTGTAAGAGAACACCGCCACCATGTACTGCAACCCGGCGGAGTTGGCCGACAGGCGGCGGAACGGTTCCGGATGGGCTTCGTGCAGGCGTTCCAGGCACAGCAGCGCCTGGTCGGGGTCGGGCGTGGAGGCCAGCAGATAGCGAAGTCTTTTTTGGATCTCGTCGGGGAGGGTGAGCGCGAGCTTGTCGATACTGGCGCGCGCGCGCGGGAGATCGCGAAAGTCCACACCGAATTATAGCGTGGCGGTTGCGGTGGGGCGGACCCCCGGGTCCGCGGGCGACCCCCTGGTCGCCCATCCCGCGCTCGACCACCGGTATTCACACGCTTCCCTCACCAAACCCGCGCGTACCGGGTTGTTCTCGATATAGGTCCGGATACTCTCAAATTCCCGCTCGTTGCGCACCAAATGGTCGTAGCTCTCTTCCTGCCAAAACGGTCTCCCCGTCAATGCCAACATCGCATTGGCCCGCTTGGCGGTGATGCCTTTCAACGATTTCGTGAGTTTGGGCAGCGCCATGGCAGGAGTAACCAACACATGCACGTGGTTGGGCATCACAGCGAAGGCATGCAAGGCATAATGCTCCAGGGTGTGAGCGTTGTACTGGATGGCTTCGACGATCATTTCCGCAATGGCCGGTTGGCGAAGGTAGAACGGACCGCTGCCGCCTTCGTCCAGCAGGCGGTCCAATGCGGCAAATGCTCGTCCGGAACTGACTGCGGCCGCTGCGAAGGGTCGATTAGGCGGCAGACTGTCGTGGAGACGCCAGGTGAGGAAGACTGCGTGCTCGGCCTCCCATAGGTGCGGGAGGCGGCGGCGGTAGAACGTCACGGCATGATAGTTGCGGAGACGGCGGGAAGTTCTCAAAAGAAAGAAGCCGGCCAGGGGGCCGGCTGCGGACCGGGGGTCCGCCCCACCACACGGGTGTGCAAATAAAAAACGGGGCCGCCGGTGAAGGCGGCCCCGTTGTAGGGGTCAAATATATTTGATCCCTACCAGTTCAGGTGCATTGCCAATTTGATGAACCGTGGCAGGTTGCGCTGCGTCGGGTTCAACTGGCCGAACAGAGCGTTGGTCACGTCCGTCGACTGCATGTCCGCAAACCACGGATGGTTGAACATGTTGCACGCCTCGAAGCGGAACTGCAGCTTCAGGCTCTCGTGAATGGGGAAGTACTTGGACAGCGAAGCATCCAAGTTCTTCATACCGGGACGGCGAACATCGCTGAACAGGAACGGGAATGTGCGATAGAAGTAGGTGGTGTTGGGAACCTTGGCGCCGGCGAACTTGGAAGTGTCGAACACTTTCGTGTAGGTCGGATCGCTGATCTTGGCGCTACCCGGTGAGGTCTGCGGAGCGTTCGGGTAATCCACCACCCAGCCCTTCTGGAAGGCCACGTTGTAGTTCACCTGCCAACCGCCGATGATCTGGTTCACGACTCCCGGCGCGCTGTTGGCGATCGGCTTGCCTTTGCCGAACGGCAGTTCATAGATGCCCAGCGATGACGAACTTCTGCGGGGTATCGATGTTCTGGTCGGACTCCTTCACCAGCGTGGTGTTCTGCCAGTTGGTCAGGCCACCGAAGTCCTGGGCATTGAGCGAACGAATCTGCCGGAGATTCTTGCCGATGCTGTAGGCGGCCAGGAAGCTCAAGCCTTTCGAGAAGCGCTTGGTCAGCTTGAAGTTGGCGCCGTGGAACTGTTGGCGGCCCACCGGAATGCTATTGAGGGACACACCCATACTGCGGATAGGCATACATCAGGCTCTGGCGCGAGATGGTCGCCCCGTTCATACCCGGGTTGTTGGGGATGAGCCCCTTCATGGGGTTGGGCACCTGGGTGGTGTAGTAGGAAGCGTCGACCGCACCGGTCGAGGTAAAGGTGGCCTTGCCCATCTCGCTGGCCGGGATGTAGTTCAACCCGTAGCCCAGCGGGACATTGCGCCCGGTGTTGCCACCGTAACCGACTTCGGCCAGAATTCCGCCCGGCAATTCACGCTGGATGTCGAACGAGTACTGGTGCACGTAAGGCAGGGCGCGATCCTGCAGGAAAGCCGCCACGCCCTCACCCAGGAAGCTGGACGCGCCTCTGGACGCGCCGACGGGATCCAGCAGCTTGCTGTTGGGGTAGCCCACGAAGGCGTTGGTCAGAGACATGCCCGGGTAGGGCAGTCAGAGAGTTGTTGGGGTCCGAAAGCACGGCGTTGGTGGTCCGGCTGAAGCCGCGGTGCCGCCGGTTTCGTTCGAGCCGACGTAGTAGATGCCGTAGCCGCCGCGCAACAACCACTTCTCACGTCACCCTGTAGGCCACGCCGATGCGGGGCTGCCAGTTGTTCTTGTCCGTGCCGACGATCGCGCGCGGCACGCCGTTGACGCCGGCGAACAGCGGAACGCCTTTCAGCGGGAGGCCCGAGGCCGCGGCAATGGGGCTGGCCGCGTTGAAGTCCAGGCCGTTGATCGGAGCGGTTGAAGCGCTCCACGTTGCCGGTTTCGGCGTCCCAACGCAGACCGAGGTTCAGGCTCAGCCGGGAGTTGACCTTCCAGTCGTCCTGGATGAATCCGGCGTAATACATGTGTTTGTACGCCGAGTCGATGTTCTTCTGCACCTGCGCGCTGGCCGGCAAGTCCCATCAGGAAGCTGGCGATGGCGTCGCCGCTAACCGCGTCCGCAGTGTTGGCGTTGGCCTGCGTCCAGCCCTTGGTGAAGTTGTAGTAGCCGGAGGGATAGCCGCGGCCCGGATTGTTGCAGGTTGTACTGCCGCACTTCCACGCCGAACTTCAGGAAGTGGCGGCCCATCACCTTGTTGAAGTTGGGCTGCAAGCTGTAGGTGTCGCGCGTGCCGGGGCCGAAGGCGTCGGAACCGACCGACTGGTAGTCGTGCCGGTGAAGTCAAAGCGCGGGAACTGATAGCTGGCTGATCTGCGAAGTCAGCGCGCTGGAGAAGCCCAGCGTGCGCCGGGTTGTAGCCCGCGCCGATGGAACTGCCGCCCGCCTCTTCCCAACGGTTCAGGCCCATGCGCAAGTCGAAGGTCATGCTCGGGCGAAATCGTCGAGGTCCAGTTCAACATGACGTTGCGGCCGTCGCGCAGCAGCGGCGCGTTGCCGGTCGGCTCGGCGGGATTGGTCAGCGCCGAACACGATGGCGCGGAATTCCTGGAACGGGTTCTCGTTGTAACGGAAGAACACGTTATTCTTGGAGTTCACGACCACGTCCGTGCGGCCCACGAACTGATCGAAGCTGGCGCACCAAATCGAGGCGAACGGATAGTTGTTCGTCTGCGACGGGCCCACGCCCGGACCGGTCGGCGCCGGATAGTAGGACAACACCTTGGCCGCCACCGGATTGATCTGGCTGGGGGGGATCTTGTTGCCCGCGATCGGCGTGCGCGAACCGTTGGCCTGCGTGCTATACGGATCGTAGATGGTGACCATCGGCTGCCAGCGCCGTTGAAAGGTTGGTGAAGTCGCCGCCGCGAATGTCCATCTGGGGAACCGTCACCACGCTGGGGTCGGCCGAGCGCTGCCGCATGCTTTCCCATGACAACATCCAGAACACCCGGTTCTTGGTGTTGACCAACTTCGGAATTACGATGGGGCCCGAAGCCTGGATGCCGAACTGGTTGATGTGGTTGGGTGGTTTGCGGCCTTTGGGCCAGAAGGTTCCATCGGAAGTCGTGATGGGCCGGTTGAGCTCGCTCTGGTTGGCGTTCAACTTCTCGTTCTGAAAATACTCGAACGCCGTGCCGTGGAAATCGTTGCCGCCACCCTTGGTGACCATGGTGATGACGCCGCCGCCGGTGCGCCCGAACGCGGCGTCGTAGGTGTTGGCATTCACTTTGAATTCCTGCACCGATTCGGTGGTCGGAGCGCTGATCACCGTGTAATCGGCTTGGACGTCGCTGATGCCGTCGAGCAGCATTTCGTTGGTCTTCTCGCGTCCGCCGTTGATCGACAGGCCGGACATGCCGCCGATGTCGAAGGAACGCAGATAACGGAACGAACCGCTCTTGACCACGCCGGAGGCCGCCCATGCGATCTGGAACGGGTTGCGGCCCTGCGTGGGCACGTTGGCGACGATCTCGTTCGCCAGGGTTTGCGACCGCGTGGCCGTATCGGTCTGAAGCTGCGAAACCGCTTCGTTTACCGTGACGCTGGTGGTCACTTCGCCGACGTCTAATTTTACGTCCACGCGAGCTTTGTCCTGCGCTTGCAGGGTGATGTCCTCGCGCACGTACTTCTTGAAGCCTTTGGCTTCGATGGTTAGTATGTACCTGCCAGGAGCCAGAAACGGGGTTACATAGCTGCCCGTATCGTTGGTATTGGCGGTTGTGGCCTGGTTGGTGTTGAGGTTGGTCGCTTGAACGACCGCGCCCACGATAGCCGCACCGGTTGAATCGGTTACGACGCCCATGATGCTGGCGCGGACCTCTTGCGAATACGCAAGCGGTACGCACGTCAGAACTAGAAGCGCAGACAAGAGCCTGCACAGTTTCTGCATAATCCCTCCCAAAGCAAAATTGCGAGGTTTTGGAAAAAACACCCGCACTAGCATAGTATACGACGAAAGCAGAGGAGGGTATCCAGTGTAGATGGGAGTTCCGAGCGAAATTTCCGAAAGGAATGGTAAAAAGCGCGCTTTCAGGGCCCTAAAAGCGAAGACAAGGCGAAGAAACTAGGGCGCACTGTAGGGGCCGCATATATGCGGCCCCTACAACGTGACGATGGCCCTCCACCGAAGGGTGCGCAAAAAAAGCGGAGCCGCCGGTGAAGGCGGCCCCGTCGTAGGGGCCGGATATATCCGTCCCCTACCGGTCGAATATGGCGCCGTGTTTAGATGTCGTAGTACAGCGCGAACTCGTAGGGATGCGGGCGCAGGCGCACGGCATCGGCTTCGTTCTTGCGCTTGTAGTCGATGAAGGTCTCGAGCAGCTCCTCGGTGAAGACGTCGCCCTTCAGCAGGAAGGCGTGATCGTCCTCGAGGCAGTCGAGCGCTTCTTCGAGCGATCCCGGCATCGACGGCACGTTCTTCATCTCCTCCGGCGAGAGATCGTAGATGTCCTTGTCGAGCGGTTCGCCCGGGATCGATCTTGTTGAGGACGCCGTCCAGGCCGGCCATCAGCATGGCGGCGAACGCCAGGTAGGGATTGCAGGACGGATCCGGCGGGCGGAACTCGACGCGCTTGGCCTTCGGGCTGGCCGAGTACATCGGGATGC
Organism: Terriglobales bacterium; assembly: GCA_963745655.1. GTDB lineage: Bacteria > Acidobacteriota > Terriglobia > Bryobacterales > Bryobacteraceae > JAJFUV01. The sequence continues at coordinate 33,850 of CAVUYK010000005.1, forward strand.
GGACGGCGGCCGAACGGTTGCGGCGCGAGTAGGCCAGGTTGACCGGCGCCTCGTAGCCCGGCACCAGCCGCTTGTAGCTGTTGGTGGTCGGGGCGATGATGGCGGACAGCGCGCGCGCGTGCTTCAGCAGGCCGCCGATGTACCACAGCGCCATCTGGCTCAGACCCGCGTAGCCGTCGCCGGCGAACAGCGGCTTGCCGCCCTTCCACAGGCTCTGGTGCAGTGCATGCCGCTGCCGTTGTCGCCGAACAGCGGCTTGGGCATGAAGGTGACGGTCTTGCCGTACTGGTTGGCCACGTTGCGGATGCAGTACTTGTACAGCATCATGTTGTCGGCCGACTTCACCAGCGTGTCGAAGCGCTGGTCGATCTCGCACTGGCCGCCGGTGGCGACTTCGTGGTGGTGGCACTCGATGTTGAGCCCGCACTTGATCATGGTCTCCACCATCTCGGTGCGCAGGTCCTGGTAGTGATCGGTGGGCGGAACCGGGAAGTAGCCTTCCTTGTAGCGCGGCCGGTAGCCCAGGTTGTTTTCCTTGCGGCCGGAGTTCCAGCGGCCTTCCTCGGCGTCGATGAAGTAGAAGCCGGAGTGCTGGTTCTGGTCGAAGCGGATGTTGTCGAAGATGAAGAACTCGGCTTCGGCGCCGAAGTAGGCGGTGTCGGCGAGGCCGCTGTTCTGTCAGGTACAGCTCGGCCTTCTTGGCGATCCAGCGCGGGTCGCGGTCATAGCGCTGGTGGGTGATCGGGTCGATGACGTCGCCGATCATGACCAGCGTGGCGATCTCGGCGAACGGATCCATGAAGGCGGTGGTTGGGATCGGGGATCAGGAGCATGTCGCTCTCGTTGATCGCCGCCCAGCCGCGAATGCTGGAGCCGTCCATGCCGAAGCCTTCTTCGAAGCGTCTCCTCGGAGTTGGCTGATCGGATAGGAGACGTGATGCTAGAGACCGGGCAGGTCGGTGAAGCGCAGATCGAGCTGGCGGGCCTCGTTTTTCTTTGCGAATTCAAGTACTTCTTTTGGGGTCATGTAATCTTCCTCGGGTGGATACACTAAAGGCGGGATACCGCAGCGACGTATGTGGGTATTCTAGCGGACCGGGCCCGCCTTGGGTCAAGGGTCAAATAATCGATCAGCCTGATCTGCGTAGTTTTATTGGAACAATGGAATTCGGCGGCGGCAGGAAAAATCGCGCAGATCAGGCTGATCGATTATTCGGGTGAATAAATCCACAACTGGGACTGGAGCGGCGAAAGTTCGAAGCGGACGCCATCGATGAGCAGCCGCGAGCCGGCCACCTTCCGCGTGCGGCCGGTGTAAGGCTCCGTGAGCCGGTAGGTCTTGCGCGGGTCCACGGCGTTCAACGCGAAGCTGCGCGAAGAGTTTCGCGAGTTGAGGCGGAAGGCCTGCACAAATCCCTCGTCGCTAGCCGCGTCGTGGAACTGCCAGGCCTCCCAGGCGTCCAGATCGCGAGACTGCACGGAGAGCGGATAGTAGTCTCCCATCAGGAAGCGGCGAATCCGCTTATACACTTCGACGTGTTGCGCAGCCTGCTGTTTCATGGCGGCGGGCCATTGGTCGACGCGCCCCCCCGTGCCGAAAGCTCCGCCGAAGAGGCTCTGAAAACCGATGGGCAGCGGGTGGAAGTCCTTCTGTCCGGGGAGCGGGAGGGTGTAACAGACGTACTGGTAACTGCCCGGCAGAAAGTGATTCAGCCCGGCCAGATGAAAACGCATGATGTGCGGATCGACGCTCTGGTCGCTGATCCAGAACGTATGGAAGCGGCGCGCGGCTTCCAGATCGATGCGGCGGCCCCCGCTGGAACAACCTTCCAGCACGGTTTCCGGGTGATGCTCGCGGATCCAGTCCAGGACGCCGTAAAGACCCTCGATGTGGCGTATCTGGTGGATGCCGCGGCGGCCGGCGTCGTCGGCGGAGTCCCAGTAAGGCAGCGGGTCGATGTTCGAGTCGTGCCGGATATAGCGAATGCCGAATTCGCGGATGTAGCGATCAAATAGGGCGCGCACCCACTCCCGCACTTCGGCGCGGCCATAGTCGAGCAGGCCGTATTTCTGATTGGGAAGCCAGATCACCCAATCGGGGTGCTCGCGGGCCAGCCGGGAGCCCTGGGCCACGCGCTCCGGTTCAAACCACAACCCGAACTTGAGGCCCTTGGCGCGCACGTAATTCGCGAAAGCGCCGAGGCCGCTCGGAAACTTGGCGCGATCGATCTCTTCCCAGTTGCCCACGCCGGCGCTGAAGTTCTCGGGTCCGCCCGTGCCGGCATACCAGCCGGCGTCGAGCAGAAAATACTCCTGGCCGATGGCCGCAGCGCCGTCGGCGAGCTGCCGCAGCAGGCTTTCATCAAAGCGGACGTCGATGTTCCACCAGTGATCGTAGGTGGCGACGGGCAGGAACTCGCGCCCTGCCAGGCGCGGCGCGTAGTGCGTGCGGATCAGATGGCGCAGGCGGTTGGCGCCGGCTTCGAGCGGGCCCGTGTAAGCGCCTATCAGGATGCGCGGGCCGGTGATTTCCTCGCCGGGCTTCAGGCTGATCTGCAAGCCGGGAATACCTCCCGTGACGCGCACCAGGCTGCGGCCGTGATTTGCGCTCACCCCGGCCGACCACTGCCCGGACCATCCCACGGCCACAAAAACTCCCGCCTGCTTGAGCTCATTGTCGACGAAGAAGAACGGTAGATCTTTGTTGGAGGAGCGGCCCCCGGTGGTGCTCAGCCCCACGCGCGCATCGAGCGGGGTCATGGGGCCCAGATACTGTCTGCGAATGGCGAAGCTCGGTGGCGGGTACACGGATGCGTCCAGCCCTCCGCCGCTCGAAACCACGGAGACCCCGGACACAACATCGCCCGCGAAACTCAACTCGAAGGCATTCACCGCGGACACCACGGGTGAGGGCGCCCGCCCTTCATTACGGAAACGCACGGTATACTCGATGGCGTCGAACTCCGGCCACGCGCGGGATTCGCGGACCACCACCAGGCCGGAAGGATGACGGAACCGGGTCGTGGCCCCTTCGCTTGAACTACTCCAGCCAGCCGGAAGCTCCGGACCGGCGCGGAGCCCGTCGCAGGTAAACGCAAAACCCAAACCGTCGTCGAGCGCTTCACGGAAGACCTGCCGGCCGCTGGTGGACCAGAGTGGTTTCAGGCTCTGCGCCCGCAGGTGGCAACATAGCAGGACCAGGAGCGCCCATCGGCCGCAGGTCAGGGCGGGTTTGCACATGCCCACACTCTACTAGACTCGCGCCCTCGGTTCCAACCGGTGCGTGGCAAAAAATCGCTCAGCCTGAACTGCGCGATTTTCTTGAGTTCTGGAATTCGGCTGCAGAAAAAATCGCGCAGTTCAGGCTGAGCGATTTTTTGTAGAATATCCTCATGGCAAGACCCACACGCCGTCACTTTCTCGAATCGGCCGCCGCGCTGAGCGCCGCACCGGCCGCCGCGCAAACATCCCAGAACACTCCGAAAGCCGTGGTGCGTCCGGCCTTCGCGCCCACGGGAGCGCCGCACAAGATCACGGAAAACGTGTGGGCGTTCGAAGACACCTGCAACGTTTATGTGATCAAGGACGGGGCGAGTTGCGTGCTCATCGACTTCGGCTCGGGAAAGATCCTGGACCATCTCAGCGGCATGGGCATCTCGAAGGTGGACTACATCCTGCACACGCATCATCACCGCGACCAGTGCCAGGGCGATCGCAAAGCCGTCGCGCGCGGTATTCCCATTGCCGTGCCGGCGCACGAAAAGCACCTGTTCGCCGACGCCGAGAACTTCTGGCGCAACCGGCGCGTGTTCCACCTTTATTACATGCGCAACGACTTCTACACCCTTACCAAGAACGTGCGCGTCGCCAAGACCCTGGCCGACTACAGCACCTTCCGATGGAAGAAGACCGATTTCTTTGTCCTGCCCACGCCCGGGCACACGCTGGGATCCATCACCTTGCTGGCTACCATTGACGGCAAGCCGATGGCCTTCTCGGGCGATTTGATGTATGCGGCCGGCAAGATCCAAACGCTTCACGACACGCAGGTGAACTACGGCGGCAGCGAAGGCATCGACCTGGGAATCTTCTCGCTGTGCCGGCTGCGGGAGCAAAAGCCGGAGATGCTGTGCCCGTCGCACGGAGAAGTGGTGCCGGACCCGCGGAGCGCCATCGATGAAACCGTGAAGCGGCTGACCGGCTACTACCGCTTCCAGACCGGCAACGCGCCCAGCGCCGAGAACCAACCCTTCGCCGTGAGTCCGCACCTGGTGGCGCATCTATCAGACCACGTCGTCGTTCTACGCCATCGTGAGCGACAGCGGCAAGGCGCTGTTTATCGACTACGGCTCGGCCAGCGGCGTGCACTTCGGCACCTTCGAGCGCGCCACGGCGGTGACCGACCGCATCCGCTTCGTCGAACACTCCATCGACACGCTCAAGCGCGACTACGGCGTGAAGTCCGTGGACGTGGTCATGCCCAGCGCACATGCACGACGATCACGTGAACGGATTCCCGCACCTGGTCCGGCGTCACGGCGCCAAGGTCTGGTGTTACGAAAACATGGTGGACGTTTTCGAAAATCCGCGCGGCTGGAACCTGGGGTGCATCCTCGCCGAACCGTTCAAAGTGTCGCGCTCGTTCCAGCACGGCGAGAAGTTCAAGTGGGAAGAGTTTGAATTCGAAATCACGCACTCGCCCGGCCACACCGAATACCAGATGGCGCTGTTCGCTAGTATCGACGGCAGCAGAGTAGCCTTCACGGGCGACGCGTTCTTCGCCTCCGGGCGCACGGACGGCGTGATGCGCCACAACATCATCTTCCGCAACCACGTGGAAAACGACAGCCACTTGAAGTCGGTCCTGAACCTCATTGAGCGGCAGCCCAATCTCATCGCGCCCGGCCATGGCAAGCCGTACGCGGTGACGCCGGAGATGATGAGCGCGACTGAGAAGCAATTTCCGCCAACAGCAGCAACTGTTCTTCGACATCCTGCCCGATGGCATGTCGAACTTCGCCATGGACCCGAGTTGGGTGCGCCTGTACCCGTACCAGATTCTGGCCGCGCCGGGCGAGACCAAGCAGGTCCACATTCACGTACAGAACTACCAACCGTCGGCCATGAAGATGGAAGTGGCGCTGGTGGCGCCGCCCGAGTGGCGGATTGCGCCGGACGTCGCCAAGTTCGAAGTGCCGGCGAATTCAAAGGCCAGCCATGCGGTTACCGTAACGCTGCCCAAGGAATGGACCGCGCGCAACACGCGCTTCGCCATCGCCGCCGACGTGGTGGCGGACGGCAAGTACCTGGGCCAGATCACGGAAGCCGTGGTGGACATGAAGGGGTCCGAGAGCTACTGACCCCGGAAAGGAGCTGCATGATCAGCAAATACGCCCGGCTCGTAATAGTAGTTATGGGCCTGTTTCTATCAAGTATCGCCAGCGCCGGCATCGACGTCGTCCTGAGTCCCTCCGTGCTGAACGGCAACGGCACCGTCGATTGGAGCGCGCTGGGCCCGGCGATGACCTGGCTTCGGCCGCCGCAAACCGTGGCGGTCACCGGCATTTCCGGTCTCAGCCTTACCGCCACCATGCCCGAAAACTATGGGGAGTTCGTCCGCCAGGATCCGGGTAACAAGTGGAACAACTATTTCCCGGCCGGAAGCAAAATGTTGTGGAACGGGGCGGGATCGACGGAGATCCCCACGCCGGTGGATCTGATCCTGAGCCGCCCGGTTTACGGAATCGGAATGCGCATCGGCAACAACTGGGGCGGCACCTTCACGGCCACTATCTCCGCCTACGATGCGAACGATGTGCTGCTGGGAACCTGGTCGACGGGCGGCACGGCCAGTTCTTCGGCCACCCCGCCCTTTCTCGGCGTCCTGAGCACCGACCTGAACGTCAAGCGCGTGAGGCTTTCGACATCGGCCAGCTCGAGCTACTCCGGCAGCGGGAACGATTTCGCGATCAGCGGTCCGGTGATTGCGGGCTTCATCGACTCGCGGCCCATCGTCAGCGCGCTGCAGAACAACTACAGCTACATCATTCCGGGCATGCCCAATTACGGCATCGCGCAGGGATCCATCTTTGTCATGTACGGCTGGAACATGGGACCGGCGAACGTAACCTCGCAGCCGTCGTTCCCGCTCCAGAAAACCTTCTCCGGCGTGCAAATCAACGTGACTGTGGGCGGCGTCACGACACAAGCGATTCCATACTACGTCTACGCTAATCAGATCGCGGCGATTCTGCCGTCGAATACGCCGGTGGGTGACGGAACCGTTACGGTCACTTACAACGGACAGACCGGCGCGGCGGCGCCCATTAAAGTAGTGGCGTACGCTCCCGGAATCCTGACGGCGGGCGGTGCCACGGGCCTCGCGCAGGCCACCGACAATCCGCAGGGACGGCTGGTGAACTATTCGAACAGCGCCAACCCGAACGACATCATCACGTTTTGGGGCTCGGGGTTGGGCGCGGTCACGGCCGACGAAACCAACATTGGCGCGCCCATCGCGCTACCCAACGTTCCGCTGGAAGTCTATGTGGGCGGCAAGAAGGCCACGGTGCAATGGGCGGGCCGCTCCGCGTATCCGGGATTGGACCAGATCAACGTCTATGTTCCAAGCGGCGTCACCGGATGCGGCGTGGATGTTTTCGCCAAAATCAATAGCATGATCAGCAACGCCCTGACCATCCCGGTGGCCGCGGCCGGGCGAAGCTGCACGGACGAAAGTTCGGGGCTGTCGGGCGATTATCTCCAGAGTCTTATCAACACGGGCACGCTGAGATTTGGCCTGGTGGGTCTTCGCCATACCGTTGTACTGAGCAGTCCACAGGTCGTGTTCGATGACACATTCATCGGCTTCGCGAAACTGGATATGGCGTCTTGGGCGTTCTGGCAGGCCTACCTGAGCTACCTCGCGCCCGGCTCCTGCACGGTGTTCACGAGCAAGGCGGACCTGCGCGGCATGCCGGCGTTGATAAGGCCACCGGCGCTGGACGCCGGCGCCTCACTGACCCTGTCAATTCCCGGAACTGGGCCGGTGAACATGGAAAGAACCGGCGATGGCTTCTACGGTGAGACAACCTTGGAGCCGATCTATCCCACCACGGGAACCACCACCATGACGGTGACCGGCACTGGTGGAAAGGAGGTGGGGGCCTTTTCGGCGAAAGTGACTCCGGGAGCCGCGCTCACCGTGCACAATCTCAATACCTTCGGCACCATCGACCGCGCGCAGGGAGCCACCGTGACATGGCAGGGCGCGTTGACGGGTTCCGTAGTCACCATCGCCGGTACGTCGGTGCTGCCCAGCCAGACCTCACCGTACGTCACGACGTTCTCCTGCCTGGCGCGCGCCGACGAGGGCCGGTTCACGGTACCCGCTTGGGTACTGCAGGAGCTGCCCGCGAGCCAGGCGAATGAGGGCATGATCGTTCTCACGAACGCCACGCCTCTTACCTCGTTCCCGGTCACAGGCGTGGCCAACGCCTGGATTCAAGCGGTGTGGATGATCGCGAAACCGGTGACCTACAAATAGCGGAGTTTCTAGCGCGAGCGGCGATAGCGCGCCTTCTGTTCCGCCGTCATCTTCTCGGTGGCGTACTGGAAGATAAGGCGCGCGGCGGTTTCTTTGAACTCGGCCAGGAACGGTTCCACGCGCTTCGGCTGCTTCTTCCAGGCTTCCCGGAGGAACCAGCCGAGGCCTTGATGCACCACGCGTTCCTGGTCGAGCATCATGGACCGGACGAATTCGAGAAGCGGCGCGTAGTCCTCTACGGTCTTCAACAGCGGCAGCAAACTCACCGGCACGGCGCGGCGCTTAAAGCGCGCCGGCGATCCGCGCCACTCTTCGAGCGCTTGCATGCCCACTGAGCCGTGCGCCAGACACCAGCCGGTAAGTTCGCTCGCGAGCACGTCGCAGTGGGCCCAATTGCGCACGCCCGCGTCCAGCCAGCGGCCCACGCGCTCGAATTCCTTCGGGCCCATCTGTTCGCGGAAGGCGGCGGTGAGGAGGATGGCGAACGAACCCATCTCGTAGTTCGGGTTCTGAAATAGCAAATCTCCGAGATTGAGGAATCCGGAAAGGCCCAGAGCAGGGTGCGCGTCCAGCAGCGTCTGCTTTTGCGCGAGCATGTCTTCGTGGCTCACACCGTAGGCTTGGAAGCCTTCCTTGAAATAGCGCGAATACTTCTTCACGTTGTCCGCGCAGGCATGTTCGACGCAAAAAGCCTCGATATCCTGGGCCAGTTTGGCGAGTTTGCGGGCAGGGCGGGGTGCGGGCATGGCGCTCTCCATTCTAGTCCTTCGGTCCGGTGTGGGCTTTGCGCTACAATGACATCGCGGGATGGAGAGCATCGGCCGGTATAAGATCACGGGGGAGTTGGGCCGGGGCGCGATGGGAGTGGTTTACCGGGCCACGGACCCGGCCATCGGCCGCACGGTGGCCATCAAGGTAATCCGCCTGTCCGAATTCACCGCGGCGGGCGAGCGCGAGCGCCTGCGCGAGCGATTATTCCGGGAAGCGCAATCGGCGGGGATGCTCTCGCACCCGGGCATCGTCACCATCTACGATATCGCCGAGGAGGGCGAAATCACTTGTATCTTCATGGAGTGCGTCAACGGGCCGACGTTTGAAAGCCTGCTGGTGGCCGACACGCCTCCGCCGAACGATCTGATCCAAAATGTTTTCCGCCAGACTGCCGCGGCGCTCGACTACGCGCACGCGCGTGGCATTGTGCACCGCGACATCAAGCCCGCCAACATCATGATCCACGAAGACGGCCGGGCCAAGATCACCGACTTCGGCGTGGCCAAGATCGCTTCGCAGCAGATGACGCAGACCGGCGTGATGATGGGCACGCCGAATTACATGTCGCCGGAGCAGATACAAGGCACGGCGGTGGACGGGCGCGCGGACCAGTTTTCGCTGGCGGTGATTGTCTACGAAGCGCTGACAGGCGAAAAGCCGTTCGTGGCCGAACCGCTGGCCGCGCTGCTCTACAAGCTCGTCCGCGAAGAGGCCGTGCCGGCGCACTTGTTGAATCCACTGCTGGATCCGCGATTGAACGTAGTGCTGCGCAAGGCCATGGCGAAGGACCCGGCCGCGCGTTACGCTTCCTGCACGCAATTCATCGCAGCGGTGGACGAGGCCTGCGACGCCAGGCCCGGCTGGCGCGCGTTGCGGCGCGGCACCAGCGCCACGCTGCCGACCATGCTGGACACGCTTCCTCCTCCGCAGGTTCCGGTGCCGGGTCCGGCGCCCACGCCACCACCACTCCCTCCTCCCGCGCCGCCTGTTATCGTCGAGCCCCAGTTGCCGCCGGCCCGGCATCACAGGGCACGTTACGGCGATGAAGCGGCGCGCCCTCGCCGCACAGGTTGGCTGGGTACGTTGGCGGCGCTCTTGCTGGGCGCCGGAATTGTCGGCGGCGTTTTCTACGGAACGGCCAGGTACCTGGAGCAAAGTAAGACGCAGGCGCCGCCGGTGGAAGCCGCGAGGCCGAGCGCCGAGAGCAAGCCGCCCGCGCCGGCGCCGCAGTGCCCGCGCCGGGCGCGCCGGCACCCGCACCGAGCACCGAAAGCCAGCCGCCGAAGCCTTCCCCAATGTCGCCGGCCGGCGCCGTGGAAGCGCCGCGCGGAGAAGCGCCCGCCACCAAACCCGCCACCGCGCCGGCGATGGTGCGCAAGGAAGATTCCGCCGGACCGGCGCAGCAGGTGGTGCTGATTCGTTCGACGCCGCAGGGGGCGCGCGTGATGGTCGACGAACGGCCCGATTGGGCGTGCACCACGCCGTGCTCTATTACGCTGCCGCACGGGCGTCATTCCCTGAACGCCGTGCTGCCGGGGTACCACGCCACCATGCGGGTGTTTGAACTGCCCCAGCAGAGCCAGCTCTACCTCAGCCTGGCGCGCTCCGGCGGAACGCTCATGGTGAAGACCACGCCGTCTGGCGCGATCATCTACATCAACGGGCAGGCGCGTCCGGAGAGGACCCCGGCGATGGTGCCGCTGGAGCCCGGGCGCTACAAACTCACCGTGTCGCTGGCCGGCTACAAGGACGACTCTCAGGACATACAGGTGCGCGACGGCGCAGTGCTGGAAGCCAACTTCACGCTGGGGCGATAGCGCGCGGAATCAGTATTCGAGCAGCCGTTGGGCTTCCCGCACCAGGTCGTCTACCTGGGGCAGGGTTTCCTGTTCGAGCTGGGGATTGTAGCCCACCCAGGTGTCCAGCGCGGCCACCCGGCCGACGGGCGCGTCCAAGTGGTGGAACAACTCGCCGGCGATGCGCGCGGCGATTTCCGCGCCGTAGCCCCAGGAGAGGCAGTCTTCGTGCGCGACGAGCACGCGGCTGGTCTTTTCGACGGAAGCGCGGATGGTGTCCCAGTCGTAAGGGGCGAGCGTGCGCAGGTCGATCACCTCGACGGTCCAATCCGGGTTGCGCTGCTCCAACTGATAGGCCGCCTGAAGCGACTTCTGCACCAGCGCGCCGTAGGTGACCAGCGTCAGGCGGTGGCCGCTTTTCACGATTTTGGCGCGGCCGAAGGGGATGGTGTATTCGGGGCCGGGGTGCGGAGAGCGGTTGTAGGGCTCGCGATAGAGCTTCTTGTGCTCGAGAAACAGCACGGGGTCGTCGGCGCGCATGGCTGTGCGCAAGAGGCCGCAAGCGTCCACGGCGTTGGACGGGAACACCACGCGGAGGCCGGGGATGTGCGTGAAGGCGACTTCGCCGCACTGGCTGTGATAGATCGCTCCGCCGTTGAGATAGCCGCCGATGGCCACGCGGATGACCACGGGTGCGGAGAAGGCGTCGTTCGAGCGCCAACGCAAGGTGGCCAGCTCGTCGCGAAGCTGCATCATGGCGGGCCAGATGTAGTCGAAGAACTGGATCTCGGCGACCGGCTTGAGACCGCGCGTGGCCATGCCGATGGCGCGGCCCACGATGGCGGCCTCGGCGAGCGGCGAGTTGAAGCAGCGGCGCGTGCCGAATTCGCGCTGCAACCCGTGCGTGGCTTTGAAGACGCCGCCCTTGCCCTTCACGTCGTCCAAGGTTTGCCTCGCGGCTGCAGTCGGCCACGTCCTCGCCGAAGACCACGATGTTCGGGTTGCGGCGCATCTCCTCGCGCGAGGGTGAGGTTGATCTCGTCGACCATGGTGCGCGGCTCGCCGTTGAAGTCGGGCGCGATGTGAAAGGCGTCGGAGGTGGGATCGATCTTGCCGGAGTAGAGATGCCGCAGCGCGGAACCTCGCGGCGGGGGCGGCGCGTCGAGCACCTTTTCGGCGACGGCTTGAATCTGCCCATCGATCTCCTGCGCGACGCGTTGCAGCGCGGCGCGGTCGAGCACGCCCGTGCGGAGCAGGTCCTCGGAAAAGCGCGCGATCGGGTCGCGTTCGGCTTCGGCGGCGCGCTCGGCTTCGGTCTTGTAGAGGCGCTCGTCGTCGGAAAGCGAATGCGAGTAGGGCCGGATGACGTGCGCGTGCACCAGAGCCGGGCCGTCGCCCGCGCGGCACGTATTCGACGGCCTCGGCAGAGCGCGCGGTAGGAGGCGAGAAAATCCGTGCCGTCCACTTCGCGAATCAGGAGGCTGGGGAAACCGGCCAGCAGCCGCGAAATGCTGCCGCCGGCGGTTTGGCGCTCGACGGGCACGGAGATGGCGTAGCCGTTGTCCTCGACCAGAAAGATCATCCGGCAACCGATCCAGGCAGGCCGCGTTGAGGGCTTCCCAGAACTCGCCTTCGCTGGTGGCGCCGTCGCCGCTGGTTACCAGCGTAATTTCGGTCGAGCTCGCATCGAGGTACCGGCCCGCCTGGGCGCAGCCGACGGCCTGCAGAAACTGCGTGCCGGTGGGAGAGGAAGACGAAACGATGTGGTACTTGCGATGTCCCCAGTGCGAGGGCATCTGGCGGCCGCCGGAGGAAGGGTCGGCGGCGGCGCCGACGGCGGCCAGCAGCATCTCCTCGGGCGTGACGCCGAGCGCCAGGCACAGAGCGCGGTCGCGGTAGTAGGGGTAGAACCAGTCCTGGCCGGAGCGCAACGCGTAACCGGCGGCCACCTGCACGGCTTCGTGGCCGGCGCCGGAGATCTGGAAGAAGATGCGGTTCTGGCGTTTGAGCAGGATTTCGCGATCGTCCAGACGTCGCGACGTGTACATCAGGCGGAACGCCCGGATCAGGTCTTCCCGCGATAGCTCATGGGCGCGGGATTCCAGGCCCGTGGGAACCTCTGTGGTGCTGCCGACGGCCATGTTGCTCGAATCTCCCGATTAAAGTGTATCCCAGTGCGCCAGATGCGAGAAGCGAGCTATCCTAACTACTGAACCCTCCTCTGACCCATGCACGATCTGTCGACATTTCGTAACCATCTGGACGAATTCGCGGCGCGGCTGGCCACGCGCGGTTTCACGCTGGATCTGGACGATTTCCGCGCGCTCGACGGCCGCCGCCGGGCGGCCGTGACCGAGGTTGAGCAACTGCGCGCCCTGCGCAAGAGCGAGAGCCTGGAGATCAGCAAGCTGCGCCAGCAGGGCCAGGACACCAGCGAGCGGCAGCGGAAGGTACGCGAGACAGGCGACCGCATCTCGGTGGTGGAAGAACAGGTGAAAGCGCTGGAAGAAGAGTTTCGCCTGCATTTAGCCTGTATACCCAACCTGCCGCACGAATCGGTGCCGGTGGGGCGCAGTGCGGAGGAGAACGTGGAAGCGCGGCGATGGGGCCAGCCGCCGGCATTCGGTTTCCAGCCGCAGGCGCACTGGGACCTGGGGGCGGCGCTGGGCATCCTGGATCTGGAGCGCGCGGCGAAGATCACCGGGGCGCGGTTCGCGGTGTATTGGGACCTGGGCGCGAAGCTCGAGCGGGCGTTAACCAACTTCATGCTGGACACGCACACGCGCGAGCACGGCTACACGGAAGTGCTGCCGCCGTTTCTGGTGAACTCCGAGAGTCTGTTCGGGACCGGCCAACTGCCCAAGTTCAAGGAAGATCTGTTCAAGTGCGAGAACTTCGATTTCTGGCTGGCGCCGACGGCCGAGGTGCCGGTGACGAACCTGTTCCGCGCCGAGACGCTGGACGCCAGCCGTCTGCCCATACGGCTGTGCGCGTACACGCCGTGTTTCCGCAGCGAGGCCGGATCGTATGGCCGCGACGTGCGCGGCATCATCCGCCAGCACCAGTTTCAGAAAGTGGAACTGGTGAAGTTCGTGCGGCCGGACCAGAGCTACGACGAACTGGAAACGCTGACGGCGGACGCCGAGAGCATCCTGCAAAAACTTGGGTTGCCGTATCGCACCATGGCCCTGTGCAGCGGCGACATGGGGTTTGCGTCGGCCAAGACCTACGACATCGAAGTGTGGCTGCCGGGGCAGAACGCCTACAAAGAGATCTCCTCGTGCTCGAACTTCGAAGCGTTTCAGGCGCGCCGCGCCAATATCCGCATGCAGCCGGGTAAAGGCAAGGCGGAGTTCCTGCACACGTTGAACGGCAGCGGGTTGGCGGTGGGCCGCACCTGGGTGGCGGTGATCGAGAACTACCAGCAGGCCGACGGCAGCGTGGTCGTTCCAGAAGCCCTGAGACCGTATCTGAACGCCGACCGGATCAGCAAAGGCGAGTTGAAGTAACCCCTCGTCAAGCGGCGTTCACACATCAGCAGAAGAAATTTGACGACCGTCAAGTGCTTGTGTATCCGTGTGTTAGCACGTGCGGAGGCGCTGCGCGCGGGGTTCATTCGGATCCCGGCGAGCCTAGACTGTAGGCAGCAGTGCGCCAGGCGCGCTGGCCCGGCCGGTATCACGCATCGGAAGGCCGCTTCAGCAGGACCACGGAGGAGGACGCCGTGCAGCAGTCCGCTGGGCGAGCCGCCGCGACCCTGGAGTTAGGGGCGGCTAGGATGAGGGTTCCGGCCGGGCATTTTCTTGGGAGGCTGGTTATGAACGGATTTCGACCGCGGCGAATGGCCCGGTTCGCTGCTCTGACGATCATGCTTTGCGGGTGTCTTTACGGCGCGCCGCCCTTGACGACCATTCAGGACGTCCTCTACAAAGCGGACGGCACGCGTTTCAACGGGACGGCCTTCATCGAATGGAAAAGCTTCGAGGCTGTGGACTCCTCGCCGATCATGACGCAGAGCCTGACGGTTCAGATCATCAACGGAAATCTGAAAGTGCAACTGGTGCCCACCACCAACGCGGCGGGCTCGGCGTACTACAGTGTGCGTTACAACAGCGATGGGCGCGTGCAATTCGAGGAGATCTGGCATGTGCCGCCCAGCACGACCGTGCTGCGGCTGCGCGACGTCCGCGTGGTCGAGTCCATGGGCGACGAAACGGTGCCGGGAGCGTTGGGCACCGAAGTGCAGATGAGCGATGTGGTGGGCTTGATGGCGGAATTGGCCTCGCGGCCCACCAAGTCGCCGCAGTTCACGAGTTCGCGCGCCGTGCGCATCAACTCGCTGGGCGAAGTGGAATCGGTATCCGGGGACACCGCCAATTGCGTGCGCGTGGACGGGACGTCGGCCCCGTGCAGCACATCGCCCGCTTTCATCGATGGGGAAGTTCCAGCGGGTACCGTGAACGGCACCAACGCCGCCTTTACACTCAGCAATGCTCCGGATCCGGCCGGCAGTCTAACGATCTTCCGCAACGGCATCCTGCAAAAGCTTACGCTCGACTACACGATCAGCGGAACCGCCATCACGTTCACTTCGGCGGCGACGCCTCAGATCGGCGACACACTGCTGGCTTCGTACCGGGTGGGCGGAGCGGCCGCGCTCGGGTATCTGGCGAGTTTGGCGCAGCCGGCGCAGGTGCTCTGTGGAGGCGCGGGAGCTCAGACCAGCGCCACTGTAGCCACCGCCCTGGCGGCGTGCACCATCCCGGCGGGCACGCTGCAGCCCGGAGACCGGATCGAAATTCGGGCGGACTACGCGCACATTGGCACGGGTGTCGGGTTCAGCTTCGAAGTGAAATGGGGAACTACGACTCTCACGTCGCGAGCGGCATCCGCGTCCGAGCGTGTGGCCACCGCGAAGGGAGAAGCGGCCATCTACACCGGAGGTGCCGTGTGGTCGATACAAAGTTGGGGATCCGTGCTGGGATGGCTGGCCGGCGCCGGCAGCGCCGCGGACGCGATCGATGCGGACCTGACCGTCGGCTTCCTGGGCCGCATGGCCAGCCAGACCACCGAGAGCGTGACGCTCCAGGGCTACACGGTGACGCGGTACCCGGCTCGGCTAGCGCTTGCCGAGTAAGCGGTACTAAGCGATTTTGCCGCGCCTTCCTACGCCAATCGACCGCTTGTCCTGGCGCTGGTGATGGGTCAGGATGGAAGAGCCGGGATTCGTGAAGGAGGTTCTAGCCTATGGCGCGGTCAGTGAAATTTTTCATGGTTCTGGCTGCCGGGTTAGCCCGGAATTGCCAGGGTCAAGACATGATTGAATACGCCTTGATGGCCGGGACGGTGGCCGTCGTGGTAGCTGGTTTTCTTCCTCCCCAAGTGATGCCCGCAGTCAGCGGCATCTTCTCAAAGGTAGTCAGCATAACTGGATTGATGCGATAAGTCTCTTCTCACCAACTCCACGCGTATCTGCGCGCGTTCGTGCGCCGCGCTGGAATCCTACATTCGCTTGAAGAACCACAGCCAGAAGTACTGTTCTCCGGCGCCCACACGGTAGCGAGGTTCAAAACCGCAGCGCTCGGCCATGGCCACGGCCTGCTCGTCGGTGAATGAAACGCCGACCCAGGTGTCGTCGGGAAGCGCTTCCTCGGACAAGCCCCCCTGTACCTGAAACTTGAACAGCGCGCCGGGCCGCAGCAACCGGTGCACTTCACGCACATAGCTTTCGATGACCTCGTAGCTGGGGATGTGCTGAAAGACGATGCTGGAAAAGGCAAAGTCGAACTCGATGCGCGGCAGCGGACTCAAATCCATGCCGTTATTGAGGTACAGATGCGCGTTCGGAACCGCGGCCAGGTTGCGTCGAGCCTGATCGATCATCTCCGGGCTGACATCGACGGCGTGCACTTCGCCGAATAGAGCAGCGAGCGCGCGGGTGACGCGGCCGGCGCCGCAACCGATTTCGAGAACCTTCATCTGCCGGGGATGCAAACCCTGGCAAATGTTGATCATGTCGTTGAGGATTTCGCCCGCAACGGTGCTCTGACCGGACTGAAAGAACTCCTCGTCGGACCAATCCGTACGGGAATTTTCGACGTAGTGCCGGGCGTTCTCGCGGGCGCGCGCGTCCCAATCCTCGCGCATTTTTGCCAACTGCTGTTGGATGGTTATTTCCTGCATCTGGTTCATTTTACCGCTTTGGGCTCGCGTGCTATATTGGAGAGGTTCAAGTGGGCGGCTAGCTCAGTTGGGAGAGCACGGCGTTCGCAACGCCGGGGTCGTGGGTTCGAGTCCCACGCCGTCCACCATCCGCCCATATTGATTCTATTCCACTTAGCGGCGCCGAATTATCCGTGTCCCCGTTTTGTACCCCGAAAAGGTCCTGTAGCAGGCCCGTGATGCGCTCTTGCCGGCGCACCGTCCACTTCGCGTAGTGCTTGCGGATAATGTTCGGGGAGTTCCCCAACACCTCCGCCGCGTCTTCGATGCTGCCGCCCACTTCGAATATTTCCGTGGCCAGGGTATGCCGGAAACGGTGCGCGTGCGCGCCACGTCCCGCACAACCGCGCGCACGGAGCCGTGACCGCTCCAGAAAAAGTATCGGGACTCCCCATCGGCGCCCCGCGGCTCAGGCAGCACGTCAAGCGCGGCTTGAAGCTCCGGTGGAACGGGCAATCGCACTACCCCGACAAGAACCGCAATCAGAACCCCTACCGCCAGATCTACCGCATCGATATCCGAGGGATTGTAGGGTAGATGGTGAAGTCGGCTCCTCCTCGTTCCCAGGTTCCAAGTGCCTTCGCAGTTGCCCAACCTCAATGCAATCATGGCGAAAAAGAGCACCGGCGCTGGGTTGACCCACGCCATGAACCCCATCAATAAACCCAGGCCGGCTAGTGGTCGCACCGCGGGGTACGCCGCCACAACCGAGGACGCCGTGTAGATCCCAAACACCTTGAAGATTCCAGCCAGCCGCAAGGGATAGCCGAGAGGAAGAAGACCTTTGGGGGCGCTCGCCTCCAGCAGCGGAGCACGCATCCCTTGTCTGAGCGTCAGCGACCGCGCGACCCGTCCCGTCTCAAAACCGAAGCTGCAGTGATCGAATTCGGGCGAAATATCATGCGAGCGAAGATAGACCATCACCGCGCCGCGCACGGCGAACGAGTGCAGGAGTATTCCAGCGGGCGTTGCGGTCGAGTTCCTTTGGTTAATAGGGCCCCGGTTGAAGAGCGCCGCATAAAACTTCGCTGGGGGAAAGCGAGCCGTGCGGCCGGGACGGCCGGCAGTGGTAGAGTGTGGATTACCTGGAAGAAGGAGTATTGGCGGCGGATATGGAAGAGCGACGGCGTTTTCTCAAAATCTGTTTGATGGCGGCTGCCTCGAAGGGTCCCGGCCTGGCGGCAGGCTCCGCGGATCTGCCGCCGATGCTCGACCTACCCGGCACGGGAAAGGATCCGGAACGGATCGATTTCCTGACCATGCCGATCCTGCGGGGCGAGCAGACCATCGTCTCGCATGGCAACGCGCCGTGGCCCTTCCGCAATCACAGCTACCTCGCTTACTTCGACGGCCGGTTCTGGTGCATGTGGAGTCATGGCCGCAGGCAGGAAGATTATCCCGAGCAGCACGTCGAGTATTCGACGAGTTTGGACGGCCTTCTCTGGAACGAGTCAAAGCCCATCGTGGGCCCTTCGAAGCGTAAGGATTTCCGTTACATTGCCCGCGGGTTCTGGGTCCACGATGGCCGGTTGCTTGCCCTGGCGAGCCACGACGAGTCTTACGACGCATCGGGCAAGAAGAAACTGTTCGGGCCAAGCCTGGAACTGCTCGCGTTCGCATGGAATCCGGCTACCAAACGGTGGGACGAGTTGGGCGTGGTCTTCAAGGATGCGATCAACAACTTTCCACCGCACCCGCTTCCCAGTGGCGAATGGATCATGGTCTGCCGCGATCATAAGTTGAATCTCTTTCTCCTGAGGGGTGGAAGGAAATCTCCGCTCGAATGGACGCCGCAGCCCTTGCAGGCGTACACGGCCATCCCGGGCTACCTCCCCACCGAACCCGTGCCGCTGACTCTGCCGGACAATCGTCTGGTCTGCCTCTTCCGCGACGGCGCACGTTCTAAGCGGATTTTTCGCGCCGTGTCCACGGACGAAGGCCGCACCTGGTCGCGACCCGAAAAGACCAATTTTCCCGATGCGACATCGAAGTTTTTTCCCCTGCGCACCTCCCGCGGCTTCTATGTGCTGGTGTCCAACGCGAATCCGGCGCCGCTGCAGCGCGTTCCACTTTGTCTTTCTGTTTCCGAAGATGGCGTGACGTTTACGAGAATGGCTCGATTGCCCGTGCCGACGTCGCCGGAGGACTACCTCCCACGCGAAGGCGCGCGCCACGCATGCGGCTTTCAGTATCCACACGTGATCGAGCGCGACGGTTCTCTCTACGTCGTGTATTCGCGTAACATGACCACCATCGAAGTCATTAAGGTTTCGCTTGCCGAGTTGGAGCGCTTCCGGCGCGCATAGAGTGAACATGCCGATGGCTGATGTGAGTTCCCGCGCTTGCCGGGGCATGAGTGTGTTGCTGGCTTGTCTTCTGTCGGCCGCGCCCGCCGCCGGGGCCTCCGCATCGCCCACCAGCGTGGACGGAAAGTATTTCGACCTGGTCGTCGCGGAAGCCACACCCGCGGGCATCACCATGGCGGTGCGCGCGGCCAGGGAAGGGCTGAGCGTCTTGCTGGTGAATCGCACGCAGCATTTGGGCGGCATGCTGTCGAGCGGACTAGGCGTGTGGGATACGCTTTACGAAGGCCACCGGTCACCGATTTACGACGAAGTGCGGAGTGCCATCTTCCGTTACTACCGGGAGACTTACGGTGAAGACTCTCCGCAATACCGGGCATCGCTTCCGGCGCCGGTGGGGCACGCCAACGGCCGGTTCGAGCCGTCCGTGGCCGAAGAATTCTCACCGAGCTGGTTGCACGGGAGAAGAAAATCGTTGTTCTAAAGGGGTTCGTGATCCGCGCAACCGAGCGGCAAGGCCGGCGGCTGCGCTCCGCCACCTTTCGCGAATGGCGCGGCGACCGGACCGTGCGCGTCTGGGGCGCGGTATTTGCCGACTGCACCTACGAAGGCGATCTGCTGGCCGCGGCGGGCGCGCCGTTTCGCGTCGGCCGCGAAGCGCGCGGCGAATTCAATGAGCCGCACGCCGGCAAGGTCTTTCTCCGCCAACTCGCCAAGCCGCCCACCCCCGAGCGCGCGCGGTTGGCCGCGGCTCACGAGCGCCTGAATCTGCGCCGGTTCGAGGGTTTCCAGGAAATCGTCCCCGGCCCCAGCACGGGCGAAGGCGACGGCCATGTGCAGGCGTTCAATTACCGGACGATTCTCACCACGGATCCGAAGAACCGCGTGAGCGTCTCGAAGCCGCCGGATTACGATCCCGAAACGCTGCGCGGCCTGGAGTTCGATTCGGTCATTGAGCCGCTGCCGAATTCCAAAGGATCGTGGAACCGCCCGCAGCTTGCGGGGCGGAATTTGGCCTACGTGGAAGGCGACTGGCCGGCGCGCCAGCGCGTCATGGACGAGCACTGGAAGACCGTGCTGGCGTTGCTCTACTTCGTTCAGAACGATGCCTCGGTGCCGGCCGGGCGCCGCGAGCATTGGCGCCATTACGGTCTGGCGCGGGATGAATTCGCCGGCCACGGGAACCGGCCCTATGAGATCTATGTGCGCGAGGCGCGGCGGCTTGTGGGGCGCTACGTGGTCACGCAACACGATGTCATGACGGCGCGGCTTTATTTGCGTGCGCCGATTCACGGCGACAGTGTCGCCATCACCGAGTGGTACATGGACTCTCTGCCCATCCTGAGCGAGAAAGTGGAGGGCAGTTATCCCAACGGCAAGATGCAGCTCTACGACGAGTCCTTCCCCGGCCAGATTCCGTATCGCGCGCTGCTCGCTCCCCACGTGGACAACTTACTTGTCCCTGTGTGTGTTTCCGCAACCCACGTGGCGTGGTTGGCGATTCGATTGGAGGCGACCTGGATGCACATCGCGGAGTCTGCGGCGATAGCGGCGACGCTGGCCATCCGAACTCGCCAGTCCCCGGCCTCTCTGGATCCCGAACTCCTGCTTCGGACGCTCGCCGCGAAGCGTGTGATGCTTACATTTTTCGCCGATGTGGATGTGGCGGGCGGCGATCCGTGGATTCCCGCCGCGGAATATTTTGGCACCAAGGGTTTCTTCCCGGACTACCACCTCCAGGCCCATGCTCGGCTGACTCCCCAGGCCGCCAGGCACTGGGCAGCCGGGTTCAAACAACTGGCCCAAGGAACGCTGGTTCCACGAGCGCTGGCCGCCACTCTGGCTCAGATTAGTGAGCCGGACGCCGGCACGGTTTCGGCCCAGGAGTTCGCTGCGATGCTTCCCGACCCAACGCAATCCTCCACGAAAGCGGAGGCGCGCCCCGTCACGCGAGGCGAGGCCTTGCTCATGATGTGGAAGAAGCTGGATCGACAGTGATCGTAGCAATTCAACGCCGCTGAGTCTGGGTGCGCCGGATGAATTCCGTCATGACGTTGGCAAGCTCGTGAGGCTTCTCGAAAGGCACAAGATGGGAGGCGCCCGCGATCCAGTGGACCTCGATATTGACGCGGTTCGGAATGCGCAATAGATCGAGGGCCGGCCGGGGCGGCCCTCGGTCACCGTAGATCTCCAAAATCGGAAGCGTAGTGGTGCGGAGGAACTCCGATCCGTCCCAATTCCTCCAGATTTTCCCGAAAGCCTTGCGCTGGGCGTCGGTCCACCCGCCAGTGGCGCGCTTTCGCTCCGCCTGATACCTGGCCTGCGATCCCGAGACGGGCGGTGCGCTCTTCGCGGCTCTGAAGGAGTCGTACATGGCATGATAATTGGTCCAGCCCTCTATCGATATGATTCCGCGGATTCGCTTGGGCCACCGGCGACCCATTTCCAGGGCGATCATGCCGCCGATACTGTGGCCACCGGCATAGAAGTGCCGGAGTTTCCGCCGATTCGCGATTCGCAACACATCGGAAGCGAACTGCTCGATGGAGCCAGAGGCGGGAGGAGGCCAACTCTTTCCGTGCCCCCGCAATTCCACCAGTACGAGGGTGAGATCGGCATCCAGCCAGGCGAGCACCGGCTCCCACTGCCGGCTATCGGTGAAACTGCCTGGAATGAGGATCAGGGCCGGACCCTTGCGCTCGCGGAAGAGGAACGAAACAACCCCTTCCTCAGTCTGAATCTGGTCACGAGTGAAGCCTGGCAGATCGGGCCCCGCATGGTTCTGCGCCATCGAAGGACAGACGAGTGCGGGCAGCATAGCCAATGCGAGCATCGCCGGGAGAGACTTCATGGTCATTCGTAAGCGCACGATAGTACGCGTACCATCATGAACGCACGGTAATGATCTGGGCAAGCGGCGCTTGGGGACAGCTTCTTGAAAGCCGGAAGCGGCTCGCGTCATTGCGCAAAGCGCCGCGGCGACCCGTACAATGATGGGACGGCAGTCACCAGAAGGAGCACAACGGTGAAAACAAAATGTGGCATCTGTTTTTATCTGATTTTCTTTGCCGGAACTCTGTGGCACAGCCGGCTCCGGCGAATCGGCCGGACCGTCTGGAGTGGTTCCAGGATCAGGGCTTCGGCATGTTCATCCACTGGAGCATGGACGGGGACTGGGTGTCATCATCAGCCACTCGATGGCCGGAGCCTCGGACGATTATCTGAAGCGGTACATGGAAGAACTACCTCGGACCTTCTATCCCGAGAAGTTCAATCCGAGAGCCTGGGCCAGGCTGGCCAAGGTGGCGGGCATGAAGTATGTGATGTTTGGGACGAAGCATCACTCCGGCTTCTGCATGTTCGATACCGCCACCACCAACTTCAGCGTGATGCACACGCCCTTCAAGCGGGACATCGTTGCGGAAGTCGTGAAAGGCCTTTCGCGAGGAGGGGATCGCCATTGGATTGTACTTTTCCGCCTATGATTTCTCCTGGCTCGCGTAAGAACGGCAAGATGATCGATCGGCGCGCCGAAGTCTAGACGTCCTGCGCACTTCCAGCCGGGACTGATGACCTATGCCCAAGTCCAGTTAAGCGAGCTACTGATAATGCAATGATGGCCGCGTGGATCTGATGTTCTTCGACGGTCAGTCAAAGGGACTGACCGACTACGTTTGGAAACTCGCGCCGGACATGGTCATCACCTCCGGAGGCATGAAGGTCACTGAACAGCATATTGCCGCACTCCTTCACCCGACCCGTTCGAAGCCTGTTTCACTAATGGGCCAGGAATGGACCGACCGCCCGACCAACGAGCATTACAAAGACGGGCACTCAGATGATCGGCATGTTGATTGAGACGCGCGCCAGGGGCGGCAACCTGCTCCTCAACGTGGGTCCGACTCCGGACGGTGAAATCCCCATGGAACAGGAGGACCGTCTGCGCGAGATGGCGTTGTGGACCTTCATCAATGGCGAAGCCATCTACGGTGTGCGGCCTTGGGTGGTGACGAACGAGGGCAATCTCTGGTTCACCAGGAAGAAGGATACAAGCACGGTGTACGTGTCGGTCCGGGAACCTTGGAAGTACACCGAATGGAAGAATCTCCGCGTGGCGTCGGTGCGCGCCACGGCGGCCACCCAAGTCAGTGTGTTGGGCAAAACGATCAATTGATCGAATACCGTCCCCAGGATAGTGCCAAGACTACCTGGAAGCAGGAAGCGGATGGGTTGCACATCCGCGCCTGGCGTGCGCAGCGGTCGTACACCAGAGGTTTCTGGCCCAACCCGGCCGCTCGGAAAATCACCAATGTGCAGCCCGCGCTCACTCCACCGAAAGTTGTCACGGGTGAGTTCAAGTGGGACCCCGCGACCGGGGCGGTGACGCTCGAAGGCGAGTTGGCGGACATGGCCGGAGCCACGTCCCTGGAAGTCGCCTTTGAATACCGTTCGCTCAAAGGACAGGATGCCAATGAAAGGACCCTGCCTCATTGCTACACCGTTTGCGCGCCGCGCTTTGCGCGGGTCATTCGCCGCTACCGTGAAAGGTCTGGAAGCAGGCGAGTTGTACGATATCGTGCCGTCGTGAAGCACCCGCTGCTGTCGCTCTATGGAGAGGATAAGAAGGCCGTCCTAAGTGACGGCGGAGGCCACGTTGATTAACCTGGAATTGAACAAGTCGATCGAAGCCAAAAGGCTTAACAAGCGAACAGGTTCGCCCACCACCGGCCCCGAAGTGGTCATTCCCTACGGCGCCATGGTAAAGAACGTCGAGCCGGATCGCGACATGGAGCGGTTCACGTATCTGGGCGAGCTGTACTGGTGCCCCCACACGCTGCTGGCTTCGGCTACCGATCCACAGGCCTGGAACGCGCAGCAGAGCCCCGCGGCCGAATCCCCAGCGTCGTCCGGCCCGAACGAACCCTACGCCTGCCGGACCCAGGCTGGAATGGACGGCGGTATTATCGAGCCAGCTGCCGCTGCTGCGTGCCAAGGTGCCCGGAGGATGGCTAATCGCCGCGGCTTCCGGAACGGGCCTCGCGTTCTACCCGGACCCCAGCCACCAGTGGGAAGGGACGTCGTTGGTGTGAGACCGTGGCGCTTGGGCCGAAAGTATTTAAGGGCATACCAACGGTGACAGGGTCCCGGTGGCCGTCAGCCTTCCCTCGCGGCACCCAGAAGCCGGATTCTTCGTTGAAGTAGGTGACTCACTCGTCGAGACCAGAGACTCGAGTGACGCTGGTTGACGCGCCTGTCGGCATTGTCCCCTGATCCACGTGGGCATCT
>CAVUYK010000006.1:0-74200 GCA_963745655.1 Terriglobales bacterium
CTACTGTTTGATGATGGTGCCGTCGCGGCGGCGCACTTCACCCCATCCGCCGTTGAGCCGCTTGTGCTCGCCTTGTTCGAAGCTGCCGAAAGGATATTTCGCCGCGGCTTTCTCGTCGACTTCGATTCCCCAACCGGGCTTCTCGCTGGGCCACAAGTAGCCGTCGCGCATCTCGGGGCAGCCGGAGAACACTTCCCGCACGCGCTCGTTGAAGGGCGAGTATTCCTGCACGCCGAAGTTATAGCAAGCCACGTCCAGCGCCACGTTGGCCGCGTGCCCCACGGGCGAAACATCTCCCGGGCCGTGCCAGGCGGTGCGCACGCCGAATAGTTCGGCGAAGGCGGCCACCTTGCGCGCGGGCGTCAGTCCACCCATCTGCGACACGTGCATACGAATGAAATCGATGAGCCGCTCGGCCACCAGCGGGGTCCACTCGTGCGGGCTGTTGAACAACTCGCCCATGGCGATGGGCGTGGAGGTCTGCTGCCGCATCAATCGGAAGTAAGCAATGTCTTCGGGCGAGAGCGGATCTTCGAGAAAGAACAAGCGGAAGGGCTCGACGTCCTTGGCGAATTGGATGGCTTGCGAAGGTGACACGCGTTCGTGCACGTCGTGAAGCAGTTCCACTTCTTCGCCCAACTGCTTGCGGCACTCTTCGAGCATCTTGCGCGCCCGGCGCAGATAAACGGCCGGTTCATACACCGGCGCCTGATGCAGCGCCGCGGATCGGGCGCCGCGGCCGCCGGCGCCATATCCCGACATGCCCGGGACTCCAATCTGCACGCGGACGTGCCGGAAGCCTTGTTCCATGAAGCGCCGGGCGCTATCGACGACTTCGGAAATTTCCGCGCCGCCGGCGTGGGCGTAGCAGTCCGCCGCTTCACGGCACTTGCCGCCCAGCAGTTGATACACGGGCATGCCCGCCTGCCGCCCCTTGATGTCCCACAGCGCCATATCCACGCCGCTCAATGCATTATTGAGCACGGGCCCGTTGCGCCAGTAAGAAGAGTTGTAGCAGGCCTGCCAGATGTCGTCGATGCGGTCCGCCGGCTTGCCTTCGAGAAACGGTTTCAGGTAGCGCTCGACCGCCGCCACCACCAGATCGGCACGCTGCGTAAACGTGGCGCAACCGTAACCATGGAGCCCGTCCTGGTCGGTCAAAATCTTCACGACTGCCAGGCGCAGCCCCGCGGGCGCGGTGGCGATGACGCGCACGTCGCGGATCTTGGGCGACGGCAAGCCACGCAAGGCGGACTCGGCGGCTTGCGCCGGTTCCGCCAGCCTGGCCAGCGCGCCGCCCGCCGCCAGGTGCAACATGGAGCGCCTTCGCACTTACTTGCGCTCCCGCTCCTCGATCATGCGCCTCAGGCTGTCCATCTCTTTCTTGAGCTTGCCTTCGCGCCTCGCAAGCGCCACCACGTAAGCAAACAGCACCAGCCACGCCACCGTGAAGCCGTAGAACATGTACAGGAAGTTTCTTGAATCCCAGTCAGTGTACTGCCGCTCACTTTCGCGGCCAGGTCAAGTCCTTCTCCGGTTCGCTCATGCGCGCGAGATCAACCAGGCGGAGCGTGAAGCCGCCTTCGAGAGTTTTGCCGGGCTCGATCCGCCGCTCCACTTCGATGGCTGGAAACCGTCCCAGAAAATCGTCGCCGCCGAGGAAATCGCTGACGGCGATTTCGCCGGGAGCGGCCAGCGCTCGCAGGTTCGTGACGCGTCCGTGCGGCTGGAAGAACAGGTCGCGCGCGGCCGTAAACCAGAACACGTTGCGAAGGCTTCCCACGCGTGCCAGGTCAGCGACGGGCGCACCGGCGAGGGTCGCTTCAGGTGGCAGCGCGTCGCGGTTCCAGGTCAGGCGCGCATCGCCGGGAATCCTCACCGCGATGCCGGCCTCGCGAATCTGGACCGGCTTCTCTGTGCGCAGAACATAAGAGAAACGCACACCATCGCCCTCGAGTTGCGCGCGCAGCGAGCCCGACAGCCCGGCCGACGGAATTCGCACGGGGATATCGACCGACTGCGTGCTGGCGTGCGCGGCGTCGTAGGCCACATCCGTAAACGGCAGGTTCGGGTTCCAGCCGCTGCCGTGCGACAACACCAGCCCATGCACCGCAAGCAGCTCGCGTCCTTTGCCGTCGGAGACCACAATCTCGCCGGGCTGCCCGGCACGCATGCGCAGCTTCGGCGCCCGCCGCTTGGCCGGGGCGGCACTGGCAAGCAGTTCTTTCACGGACGTCGCACCGGCCAGGGGGATGCGGAATTCCTGATGCACCACGTCGAACCCTTGGGCGTCGTAAACGGCCAAAACCAGGCGGTCGGGCGGCGCCGTCGCGATGAATTGGATCGGAACCGACGATTGCGCGCCGGGTGCGACCGTGTGATGGGTTTCGCTGGCCCCCACCGCAGTGGCACCCGCGCGGAGCTGCCAGTGGAAGCGGAAGCCGGCTAAATCGGTAAATGAGTTCCCATTCACGAGTTCCACGTTCGCCTCGAACTTGCCATCCCGCCAGCGCGGCTGCTGGACGGAGACCTTCAACGGCGAGAACACGCGGGCGATATGCGGGTGGACTCCCTTGGGCTGCCGCTTGCTATTGAGAATGCCCCACTGGCGCGGGCCGATGTTACCGTTCACCGAGCCATCGTCCCAACAACAAATCAAGCCACCAACAACCCAGGCTCGCTTTTCGAATTCCGCCCATTCGAGATCCAGGCTGCGGCCCCAGGTCTCCACCAGCCCGTGATCGTTGAGCCGCGCGACAATCTCCGGCAGCGCGTGGAACTCGCCAAAGATCACCGGCGCTTGGGTTGGGGACTGGAATATCTTCCGGGTGAGCGGACTGTAGTGGTCGTCGTGAATGGTGGTGCCGAATTCCGCAAGGTCCGCGTGGTTGCTGCAATTCATCACCGGACGCGTGGGGTCGGCGGCATGCAGCCAGCGCGAGGCGCGGCCCATGCCGAGCGTCGAGGAAGTGGCGCCGTTCTCGTTGCCGATGTGCCAGAGGATCACGGACGTGCGATTCTTGTGTTGCTCGTAGATGTCCCGGGCGCGTTCGACGGCGCCGTCGGTGAGATAGCGAAAGTCTTCTTCGCGCACCCAGACATACGGCACGTCCGGCATGATGTAAATGCCGTAGCGGTCGCACAGGTCCAGAAACTCTTCTTCGAGCGGCGTCGTGTGGCTGCGGATGGTGTTGATGTTGGCCTGCTTGAGCAGACGAATCTCACGCTCGAACACGACGGAAGGCGCCTCCCCCGAATCGTTCGGATTGGCGCGTGTGGTCACGGCACCGTGGATCCTGATGGGCTTGCCGTTGAGCAACAAATCGCTCCCACGCACCTCGATCTGGCGGAAGCCGATGCGCTGGGAGAATTCGTGCACTGTTCGCCCGCTTTGCGACAAACGCACGGTCAGCGTGTAGAGGTAGGGCGTCTCCGCATTCCACTGCCGGGGTGCGCGAACCCGGCCCGAGAGCACGACGCGCTGTTCGCCTCCGGCGAGATCCATGGCGGCGCGGAATCCTTCCATGGGGACGCTCGCGCCCGCGGCGTCGCGCAGTTCGCCGGAGAGTTCGACCCGGCCGGGAGAGTCGGCGTGGAGTTTCAGATCCGCTGAGAGCGTGGCGTCGCGGTAGAGGCGGTCGAAGCGGGTCTCCAACGTGTAGTCGTCGATGCGCGTAGAGGGCAGCGAATAGAGATAGACATCGCGCCAGAGGCCGCCGAGAAACCACATGTCGTCGGTGTCGTAGTCGTCGGTGAGCGACCACTTCGCCACGCGCACGGTAATGGTGTTCTCCGCGCCGAAGCGCACGTGCGGCGCGACGTCGTACTCGAAGGCCGTGAAGCCGCTCTCGTGGTATCCCACTTCGGCGCCGTTGACCCACACTTGCGCGGAATTGTTCGCGCCTTCGAAACGCAGACGGATGCCGCGCCCGCCCCAGCTATCCGGCACGGTGAACTTGCGGCGATAGTAGCCCACGGTATCGTCCGGGTGCCACCAGGTTGGATCTGAAAATCTCTGCACTTCCCAATAGCCCGGAACCTGGATCTCGCGCCAGGCCTGGTCGTCGAAGGATTCTCGCTCGAATCCATCGCGCGGTGTGTAGCGGCGCAACTCGTCGAACCAGGCGCTCTCAATTACCGGCTGCCAGGCGATGCGCGAGCCGTCGCTCGTTTGGAAGTAGATGTCGATTCTCCCGGTTCCTGGGAACTGCGCCGGCGCGAATTCGATCTTCACATAACGGCCGCGCCTGGGCGGCGCCTCAATTAGGCTGCGCGGCGACGACGAGGTGGCTTGGATGGCCGCCCAGCGCTCCCAGCGTGCGCCATCAACGGATGTGAACGCGGTGGCGGTGACGGTGGTTGGACGTGCCCACTGCAGCTCGACGGCGGCGATGGTCTGCAACTGGCCCAGGTCCGCCTGCCACCACGTCGCGCCCCGCTGGTCCTGGTGGGGACGCCAGATCTCCCTGTCGAGCGGCACGTAGCTCGCGCGACTCGAGGAGGTCAGGGTGGCTGAAAGAGGCCAGGGTGTCGCGGTTCGCCAACGACCCTGTTGAGATTGGCCCTTCCAGGGCTCGAGAAACAGCGCCTGCGAGGAGGCCGAGACGGGACCGAACCGTACCGGACCCGGCTGGCAGAGTTGGTTATCGCGGCGCAACTGGAACTTCCATGTTCCGTTGAGCGGAACGCGGTCGGATCGGAAGGTCGCGGAGGGTACAGCGGCCCCCGCGAAGAGCGCCGACACAAAGGAGCAAGGCTCCAATGGTTCGGCGTGATTGGACGATGTGGCTGCATTCGCGTTAACACCTTCACAAAGAGAACAACTCATTGTAGATTTTCCTTGACGCGCCCGTAGGCTGGGTGTATATCAGACTTGAACTAGTCTTGCCTTGGTGGTAAATACAGCGAACCATTAACACATCCAGGAGGATGCTATGAGGCGAAGAGTGAGTTTCCTATTTGCCTGCGTCTCGCTGCTGCTGGTATTGGTGTGCCAGTTCGCAGCCGCGCAGGTAACGCAAGGTACTATCACCGGTCTGGTTACTGATGCCACGGGGGCCGTTGTGCCCGGCGTCAAGGTACTCGCCAAGAACGCCGCCACGGGCGTTCAGGCGGAGACCGTCAGTTCCAGCACCGGAAACTACGTGATTCCGAACCTGCAGGTCGGGACGTACGAGGTGAGCGTTTCAACCGCGGGATTCAAGAGCTGGTCCCGCTCCGGCATCCTGCTGTCGGCGGGAGACAGTGTCCGCGTGGACGTCAGCCTCGAAGTCGGCCAAGTGACCGAGCAGGTCACGGTATCGGGGCGCGGCTCCCGCTGCTCAAGACCGAGACCACCGAGGTCAGTTCCACCATGGAACGCAAGTTGGTCGGCGACATGCCGGTGACCAGCAGTGGCTCTTGGGGCATGCGCAGCGTGTTCAGCGTGATGCTCATGATGCCGCAGGTAAGGAGCAACGACGGCGAGAACGCCGGGGACGACTTCATGGTAGGCGGCGGCCAAGGCTTCGCCTGGCAGGTCAGCGTGGACGGCGCCTCGATCGAGACGGGTTTCCGCAACTCACTCGGCATTTTCAACCGTCTCGTACCGACGCTCGATGCCGTCGAGGAGATCCGCATCGACACGGCCGCTTTCAAGGCCGAGGAATCGCACGCCAGCGGCGGCAACATGGTGCTGACCACCAAGTCCGGCACCAATGAGTTCCACGGTTCCCTGTTTGACTTCTACATGTCGCAGGTGCTGGACGCGAACTCGTGGGGGAACAACCGGATCGGCGGCAAGAAGGCCATCTACCACAGGAACGAGTTCGGCGCCAGCGCCGGAGGGCCGATCTTCATCCCAAAACTTTACAACGGGAAGAACAGCACCTTTTTCTTCTTCGCGTACGAAGGTTCGCGCGGCAGCCCAGCACGTCGGCACCGGGCCTGCTGACCGTCGCGACGGCGGCGATGAAGCAGGGCGACTTCTCCGACTGGAAGAAAGCCAACGGCACGCTCATCCCGATCTACGATCCGTCCACCACGCAAGCCAACCCCTCGGGTGGGTACACCCGGCAGGTGTTTTCAGGCAACCTGATCCCCGCCATCTCGGATCACGCACGACTGCCAAGAACATCATGAAGTACATGGTGGATCCGAATCAAGTCGACGGCATCGGTCCTCGCCCAGTACGGCGCCATGGTGAGTAACCTGCAAACCTCGGGCACCGCGCCGAGCAAGGCAATCAACAACGCGGAAACGCTCAAGCTGGATCAGAACTTCGGCGTGAAGAACCGGCTCTCCTTCACGTTCACGAGGAACGCCAGCTACAGCAACAGCGCCTACGATAAGGACACGTCGAACTGGAGCAACTGGGGCCCCAGGTTGCCGTTCCCGCTCGACCGGCAGGACCTACCATCACGGCTCGACGTACTTCGGGGACGTTTTCCGCATGAACGACACCCACCTCATCACTCCTACCTTGATTAACACCTTTACGTTCGGTTACCACAGGCTCTACCATCAGGAGCACGACGTGACGGCTTACGACAAGGGCTCGAACGAACTGGTGCAGACCTGGTGGGCGCCTTGAGCAACAATCCCGGCTGCGGCAATGCCATGCTCAGCGTCAGCTTCAGCACCGACAGCTTCTACGGCTGGGATGCGACCAAGGATTACGACGAGTTCCACAATGTCTACAATGCCGGGGACAACCTGTCCTGGATCAAGGGAGCGCACAGTTTCAAGTTCGGCTACGGCTACCAGATGATTCAGACCAACCGGCACTACGCCAACAACAAGGCTGGCAGCGTGAGTTTCAGCCGGCTGGAGACCGCAGTCCCGACCGATCAACAGCGGAAATTCCGGCAGTTCTTTCGCCAGCTTCCTGTTGGGCGCGGTGGATGGCGCGTCTCTGGAGACCGGCTACAGCCAGGGGTTGCGGTATCCGAGCCACTCATTCTTCGCGCAGGATGACTGGAAGATCACGCCGAAGTTGACCGCCAACATAGGCGTCCGCGTGGAGATCAACCCGCCGTACTACGACAAGTATGGCGGGCTGAGCTATTTTGATCCTACTCTGGCGAACCCGGCCGCCGACGGTTACCCCGGCGCAGTGAGATTCACCGGCGTCGGTACGGGCTACACGGGCAAGATGAGCTATTACGATACCCAGCATGGTATCGGACCGCGCGCCGGCCTGGCTTGGCAGTTCGCCAAGGACACGGTGATCCGCGCCGGCTTCGGCATCTTCCACTCCAACTACAAGCAGATGGGCGGCAACAACGGCAAAGAGGCCGCCCCGAGCCTGGAGTTCGCCGAACACGGGTGTGACGCCGGCCTTCTATTGGGATAGCGGCTGGCCCTCCTACCAGCAACCTCCGTACATCAATGCCGACTATGCCGCGGGATCCGGCTTCCCTCTCTGGTATTACATCGATCAGATCAGCGGCATACTGCCCAGCTCGACGACCTGGAACTTCGCGCTTTCCCGCTCGCTGCCCGGCTCGCTCGTTCTGGATCTGACCTACACCGGGACAAAGGGAACGCACCTGGCCAGCAACCGCATCAACTACATGCAGGTGGATCCGAAGTACGCCTACCTGGGCACGACGCTGAATAAGCTGCATCACCGACCCGGCGGTGGTGGCGCTCGGTTTCAAGTCGCCCTTCCCGAATTTTGTTTCGCTGATGGGAGGCTACGCCACGCTGAACCAGTCCTTACGGCTGTTCCCCCAGTACACCTCCTGGGTGGGCGCGACTGGTCGGAGTACGACGGCAACTCCAGCTATAACTGCGCTGATCGTCAAAGTCACGAAGCGGCTCTCTCACGGTTTGAGCATGCTGACGAGCTACAACTGGTCCAAGACGCTTGACCGACGCCGACATGGAACTGGCGAGTGTTGCGATTGGCGCGGGTGTCGGCTTCGGCGTGGCGCAAAACAACCTGAACCGGCGGCTGGAGAGGTCCTACAGCGCGCTGGACGTGCCGCACCAGTATCAAGACTCGCGTTCAGCTATGACCTTCCGTTCGGAAAGGGCAGGAGCTACTTCCAGTCCGGCCCGTTGCGTTACATTTTGGGCGAGTGGACGGTTTCGTCCTATGCAACTGGCCCAGAGCGGCTTCCCTCTGGGCGTCGTCGACAACGCTTACAGCAATTACCTGTTCGCGGGCACGCCGCGCCCGGACGTGGTGAGCAACAACTGGCGGACATCCGTCGCGGGAACCGGCTCTTTCGATCCGATCGGGGACCTGTGGGTGGATTCTTCGCGGTTCAGCCGACGGACCAATCCTGCTGTAAACCCGTTCGGCAACGCCCCCCGTCTGAACGGCGCTTCCAGGTCGGCGCGCGATTATTCGTGTCAACAGCACGGTGATGCGCGGCTTCACCGTTAAGGAAAAGCGTGAAGGCAGAATTCCGCTGGGAGGCCTACGACCTGTTCAACAACAAGATCTGGTCAGTACCCGACTTTGGATCTTTCGAGCGCCTCCTTCGGCCGGGTAGGCGGCGCATCCGGCAACCGGACCATGCAAATGGCTTTGCGGTTGATCTGGTAGTAAGAACCTCCGCGGGTCTGCCGCGGTAAGGGGCGGCAGACCCGCGATACAATCGAATCCCATGTATAGAATCTGGTTGATTTTGTTGTTGTGCCTGGGCGCCGTGGCGGCGCCGCAACGCTGGACGGCGGGAACCCCGCCCCGGGCCGAAGGACTGTCGCTGGTCCGTGGAGCGGATGCGGATTTTCGCATCCAGACGGTGGGCAAAGAGCAATTCGCGGCTGTGGTTCCCGTGAAGGATTACTACAAGCGCGCGTCCTTGATAGTGCGCGTGGACCGGCCCGCGACGGGGCCGGTCTGGCTACTGGTGAGGTACCTGGACCAGGGCTACGGGTTCATCTCGGCGGATGGCGGGAAGGTGCGCGCGCGGCACGGGAGCGCCAGGCTCAACACGGGCCGAATCCGGACGGCTGTTTTCGCCTTGGAGAATGCGGGAGCCGAGATCCGGTTGCAGGGGGTGGAGTATCTGCGGGGAGTGGAGTTGACGGAAACGGAGCCGGCGCTGGAGCCGATCCCTGAGGTCCGGCCGGCCTTCACGCTCCAACAGCCGCTCGATCTGGTGATGAGCGCGGGCGCTGACGCGCGCAAGCTGGATGGATTGCCGCAGGCTTTGGCCGAGCTGCGCGAGCAGCTTCCGCTGGTGCGCGCGCTCGGGTTCAACGGCGTCGAGAGCTATGTAAAGTGGGCCTTCGTGGAACGTTCGCCGGGAGTGTTCGACTGGAGCTTCTACGACGCCGTCGTGGACGAAATGGAGCGGCACGGCCTGCGTTGGTTCCCGTTGCTGATTGTCGGTTCGGCTTACGCCCTGCCGGAGTGGATACACTCTTCGGGCGAACTGGATGGCTACGTCTGCCTGGAACACGGCATCAAGATCGACATTCCCACTATCTTCAACGACAAGCAGGTGAAGTACGTCCGCCGGTTCCTGAGCGAATTCGGCAAGCACTACTCCAAGCGCAAGGCGTTGCTCGGCGTGCGCCTGGGCCCCAGCGCCAACTACGGCGAGGCGCAGTATCCGGCCACCGGCGCCTGGGGCTACCGCTGGGGGCAGATTCACACGCACATCGGCTATTGGGCCGGCGATCCGTGGGCCAGCGTCGTGTTTCGCAATTGGGTGCGCTCGCGGTATTCCAATGTCGCAGCGCTCAACGAAGCCTGGCAAACCCGCTTCGCTTCTTTCGACGAAGTGAAGACCTTCTTGCCGGAACGGCACAGAGTCCCCGCATGAGAGTCGACTTCAGCACCTGGTACATGGATGCCATGAGCGACTGGTGCGAGAAGTGGGCCGTGTGGGCGCGGGAAGCGCTGCCGGAAACGTCCATCTATCAATCGAGCGGCGGGTGGGGCGCCGTGCCCATCGGCACCGACTACACGGCGCAAGCCAAGAGCATGGCTAAGCTCAAGGGCGGTATCCGCCTCACCAACGAGATTGACGGCTATCTGAACAATTTCGCCACTACGCGCATGGCCTCTTCGGCGGCCCGTTTCTATGGCGCCAAGTTGGGCTACGAGCCCGCTGGTTACGGGAGTGCGCGCGGCGTCATGGCACGCCTGTACAACACGCTCGCCAATGGCGCCGACCATCTTTTCTACTATGGCGGAAATATCACGGGCAACGATCAGGCCTCCCGGTTGTGGACGCAATACGCGCCGCTCCTGGACAAGCGCGCCAAGCCCGCCGCCGAGATCGCCGTTTTCTATCCCGATACCGCGAACAAGTTGAGCGACGAGGTGCTGCGGTACCGGCTGTCTTCGGTCTTCTTCGATCGCGTGCAGGCGCTTCGCGCCGTGACCGACTTCGATTACGCCAGCGAGCAAATGATCCTTGATGGAGCTCTCGATCGCTACAAGGTGCTGGTGTTTTTGTGGGGAAGCGTCGCCGAAAAGGGCGTCATCGAGAAGATCGACCGTTGGGTGCGCGCCGGTGGGGTCATCATCTACCCCGAGCAGCAGCAGTGGAAAAAGGCCTTGCTGGGCACCATCGAAGGCGATTCCGTCGCTCGCCCAGGCCTGGAAGGAAGGCTCGACCGGCAAGGGGCGTGTGGTCTTCTTCTCGGGCTACTCCGAACCCATCAAGCACTACATCGCGTTCGTCGGCGATACGCTGCGCGGCTTGTCGAATCTGCATCCGGCCATCCAGCGCGGATTGCGCATCCAAAGCTCGAACGAGGTGTATTGGACTGCGCTGACCGATGGATCGATCGCGCTGCTCAACTTCGACGACCGGCCCGCCGTGGTACGCTTCGGCGGCGGCAAGGTGGTTCGCATGCCGCCGTATTCCATCGCAATCGAGTAGAATCGTCTCTGACATGACCAAACGCGAACGAGTCGAGGCCGTATACCGCCTGGAGAAGGCGGACCGCATTCCTTTTGTGCCGGCCATTTACGAACACAAGGGAGCGCTCGTCGGCAAATCGCCGTCCGAGATTTGCCGCAACGCCGACTTTTTGTACGCGGGCCTAAAGCGGGAGGCGGAACTGTACGACGCCGACATGCTGGTGATCGGAATCGACGTGTACAACGTGGAAGCCGAGGCGCTGGGCTGCAAAGTCGAGTACTTCGAGAATTCGAACGACGTGCCGGCGATCGTCGAACCGCTGATTAGCGGTCCGGCCGACTTGGGCCGCCTGGGCTTGCCCGACCCATCCCGGGACGGACGCATGCCCGTGTACCTGGACGTGGCCGCGCGGCTGGGACGCGAGTTGGGTCCCGAGATGATCCTCCGCGGTGCCGTAACGGGACCGTTTTCTTTGGCGACTTCGCTAATGGGACTCGAAAAGCTCCTGATGGCGTCGGTGGAGGAGACCGAGTTCGTCGAGAAACTTCTGGGCTTTTGCGCGCAGGTAACCCTGCTGTTCGGAAAGGCGTTCCTGGCCCGCGGCGTCGAGCCCATCATCTTCGATTCGCAGGCTACGCCGCAGATCGCCTCGCCGCGCATCTTCCGCCAATTCCTGAAGCCGCTCTATCGCGACCTGGTCATCCCGGAATTGAAGGCGGCCGGCGGGCGCTATCTGCCTTTGATCATCGGCGGCAACACCACCAGCATCATCGACGATCTTATCGCCACGGGTGCCACGCAGTTCCTAAGCGACCGGCCGGCGAATCTCGCCCAGTGGTGTCAGAAGGGCTTGGCGGCACGGGTTCCAGTTCGGGCCAATGTGGACGCCCGCCTGATTCATAGCGGCCCGGTTGCGGCCATCCGCAAGCAGTCCATGGAAATTCTCTCGAGCTTCCATGACCACCCCGGGTTCCTATTGGGCTGCGGCGTGGTGGCCTACGATTGCCCCGCCGAGCATACGCATGCCATCCTCAACGCCATCAAGGACGTCGCTCGCGGCACAGTCGATTTCGAACAGGAACTGGCGTAAGGGCCGGATACATTCGGCCCTTACCCGCGCTTATTCGATTTCGCCGACTGAATCTTCACGGGTTCCGGTGCAGTCGCGCTCAACATGGTGCAGACCGGCAAGGTGACCGATTCGTCCACCATCTCCGCCATGGCGCGAGCCGGAAGCCCTTCGGCTTCCTTGACGAAATGGGGCTGGCTCAATTCGTTCGAGTAGTCCACGCGGACCCAATCCCCACCGTGGACTTGCTCGGTGGCAATCAGGTTCGACAGCGGCTGGATGAGCAGTTTCTCGATGGCGCGCTTCAAGTGCCGGGCGCCGTACTTGATGTCGGTGCCCTCATCCAGCAGATGCTGCTTGGCCATTTCCGTGAGCGAGAAGACAAAGGAGTTCACGCCGGAGGCGTCGAAGATGCGCTGTTGAACCTGGTTGAGTTCGATATCGAGGATTCGCCTTAGTTCGTTTTCGCCTAAAGGACGGAATACCACCACTTTGTCCAGCCGGTTCATGAATTCCGGAGTGAATTTCTTGCGGGCGGCCTCCATTCCGCTCCGTGCCAGCTTGCCGTTGAGCTTCTCGTCGTCGGCCTCGAACGGGCCGTTCTGTGCCATATCGGTAAAGGCGAATCCCATGCGTGGGCTCAAAATGGAACTCATCTCCTGCGCGCCGAGGTTGCAGGTCATGAAGATCATGGCCCGGGAGAAATCCACGCGGCGGTTGTCGCCCAGCGTGAGCGTGGCTTTGTCGAGAATGCCCAGCAGGAGGTTCCACAGAGCGTCGCTGGCCTTCTCGATTTCGTCGAACAGCACGAAACTCAAGCGCATTTTCTCGGTGTGATACTGATTGAGAACTTCCTGACTGAGAAGAGGATGCGTCTCGCGGTGGCCCAGATAGCCCGGCGGCGAGCCGATCAGCTTGGCGATCTCGTGGCTGTGCTGGAACTCGGCGCAGTCGATCTTTATTACGGCGCGCGGGGTGCCCAAAAGGCTCTCGGCGAGCGCCTCCACCGTGCGCGTCTTTCCCGATCCGGTCGGCCCGAGGAAAAGAAAATTGCCAACGGGCCGCCCGGGAGCGTTCATGCCCGTCAATTGCATCTGATAGATGTTGACGATCTGCTGGATAGCCTCGTCCTGGCCGACGATGCGGCGGCGCAGACCAGTTTCGAGGCTTTCCGCCTCTCTGCCGGTTCGGGATGGATCCAATGGAATACTCAGCCGAATCATGTTCCGTGTACCTCGCAACATCGACCTCACACCCTGTCAGGAGCACGGCGCATGCCAAACGCGCAGCCCGGTGCCATTCTGCCGTTTTCCCCGATCTAGGTGGAACACCGGCACCAATCTAGAGTCGTTCCACTATATCTTCCGGCCCGGGTTCCGACGAAAACATGCTCGAAGCATACATTCCAACCATCCGGGTGCCCGGAGGCACCGCCGCGGCGAAGGCTGTTGGAGGTCTGGAAAGCCGCTGGCGGGTTAGGATTTCGATGAGCGCATTGACTATCGTCACGTTGCTGGTTTGCATGGCGACGCTGACCATCTGCATCGCCGTTGCGCGCCGCGCTCACTGGCGGGCCGGCGTGCTGTACCTCATGGTGGGACTGGTGCCTCTGGCCCAAGTCATGTTTCTGGTCAAGGAGAAGCTCGGCTGGAAGCTCGTGATTCCCAGCCTGCTCACCGACATTGCCGAATGCCTGGTGAGCGTGCTCTTCTTGCTGGCCATGTTCCTGATCCGCAAGGACGCCTTACGGCAATCGAATTCCGAAGCGCGTCTTCGTTTGACCGAAGCCATGCTGTGCTCCGACGCCGGTCCGGTAGAGAAGCAACTGGAAACCGACCTGCGGCTCAGCGAGTTTAGCAAGACGCTGAACCGCGCCCCCTCCCCCTCGACCGCCAAAAGTTGACCGCACGGTCCTCCGGCTCCGGCAGCGGCGCGGAGCATCCAAGTTGATAGAATAGAGATCTAATCTGGAGGAGGCTCCCGCATGCGCGGAAACGAAAAGGTTCTGGCTTACTTGAACGAAGTGCTGAAGGCGGAGTTAACCGCCATAAATCAGTACTTCCTGCACGCCGAGATGTGCGAAAAGTGGGGTTACAAGCGGCTCGGCGACTACACCAGGAAAGAATCCATCGACGAGATGAAGCATGCCGAGGCGATGATCGAGCGGATCCTGCTGCTCGAGGGCACGCCCACCATGCACGAGCTTTTCCCGCTTAAGATCGGCGCGACGGTGAAAGAGCAGATCGAGAACGACCTGGTTTTGGAGGTCGCCGCGGTGGCGCGGCTCAACAAAGCCATCAAGACGGCGGTAGAGGCCGGCGACAACGGCTCCCGCGACTTGTTCGAGAAGCTCCTCACCGACGAGGAGGGCCACGTGGACTGGCTGGAAGCGCAACTGCACATGATCCAGGAAATGGGCGTGGAGAATTACCTGGCTCAGCAGATGCACGAAGACTAGGCGCGCGGGCTCACATCCAATCGACATGCGGCGCAAGACGGCGCTTTTGGCGTATCTGCTGCTCACCGCGATGGCCGCGGTGGCGCAGCGCAACCTGGCGGGGACGGCGGAACTTAGAACCGCTCTCGACAAGCTTCAAGTGCTCGGCACCGTTCTGTATATCGGAGCGCATCCGGACGACGAAAACACCGCGCTGATGGCCTACTTCGCCCGCGGCCGTTTGGTGCGCACGGCGTATCTTTCACTCACTCGCGGCGAGGGCGGGCAGAACCTGATCGGCCCGGAGTTGGGCGAGCGCCTGGGCCTGATCCGCACCGAAGAACTGCTGGCCGCGCGCCGCATTGACGGCGCCCAACAGTTCTTCTCGCGCGCCATCGATTTCGGATACTCGAAGACTGCCCAGGAAACTCTCCGCATCTGGGGCCACGATAGCGTGCTCGCCGACATGGTGTGGACCATCCGGCGCTTCCAGCCCGACGTGATGGTGCTGCGATTCTCCGGCACCAGCCGCGACGGTCACGGTCATCATCAGGCCTCGGCCATGCTCGCGCGGGAAGCCTTCACCGCCGCCGCCGACCCGAGCCGTTTCCCCGAGCAGTTGAAATACGCGCCGGTTTGGCAGGCCAAACGCCTTCTATGGAACGCGTTCGCATCCTCTGGCGACGCGGCGCGTCTCACGGTGGAAATCGGTGAATACAATCCTGTGCTGGGATTTTCTTACACCGAGATCGGCGGCATGGCCCGCAGCATGCATCGCACGCAAGGATTCGGCGCGCCCGAGCGCAAGGGCGCCGCGCAAAACTACCTGGTGCACGTCGCGGGAGAAGCGGCGACGAAGGATGTCTTCGATGGCATTGATCTAAGTTGGAATCGCGTGAGGGGCGGCGCCGCGGTGGGAGAACTTCTCTCCCAAGCGGAGCGCACGTTTGCCGCGGAAGCTCCGGAACGAATCATCCCGCGGCTCATCGAGGCGCGTCGTGCCCTGAAGCGCATTGACGACGTGTGGACCGCGCGGAAACTCGAAGAAATTGACCATGTGATCGCGTTGGCCGCGGGCCTGTGGCTCGACTCGACGGCCGAGCGCGAATCGGTGACGCCGGGCGCGGAATTGAAACTCACCGCCACGGCCTTGAACCGCTCGCGCGTCCCCATGAGCCTCCTCGAAGTGAGTTACGAAGGAGTTCCCCAGACAGCCGCGCCACCGCCGCCCTCCGATCTCGCTTACAACCGGCCGGTGGTGCGCGGCGCCGTCTGGAAAGTGCCTGCCGAGCGGCCCTACTCGCAGCCGTACTGGCTGGTGGAACCGGCCCGCGAGGGCGCGTACACGGTAAGAGATCAGGAGCTGGTGGGTCGCCCGGAAAGCCCCGCGGCGCTCCGCGCGCGCTTCAAGCTGCGCGTGGATTCAGAAGAAATCGAGTACACGCGCCCGGTAGTCTACCGTTGGGTGGATCGCGTTCGCGGCGAGTTGACGCGTTCGCTGGTGGTGGCGCCGCCGGCAGCCATTCAACTGGGCGAGACGGCCATGCTGTTCCCCAACGCAAATTCGCGCAAGGCGGAAGTGAGGGTGAAAGCCGTTCGCTCGTCGGGCGCGGCCGGGGAAATCCGTTTGAGTGTGCCGGAAGGATGGAAGGCGACCCCCGCGTCTCAAAAGTTCGACCTGGGGGCGGCGGGTGAGCAAGCCACCGTGGCGTTCGACATTCAACCCCCGCTGGCTTCCTCGCGCGGGCAGGTGCGCGCCGTGGCCGTGGTGGATGGGCGCGAAATCGGCGTGGGTGACGAGACCATCCAATACAATCACATTCCGCCGCAGACGCTGTTCCCTCCGGCGATGGCGAATCTGGTTCGCGCCGACGTGCGCGTTCTGGCCAAGA
This sequence comes from Terriglobales bacterium, assembly GCA_963745655.1. Taxonomy (GTDB): domain Bacteria; phylum Acidobacteriota; class Terriglobia; order Bryobacterales; family Bryobacteraceae; genus JAJFUV01. The sequence continues at coordinate 16,213 of CAVUYK010000006.1, forward strand.
ACATCGGTTATGTGATGGGCGCGGGGGACGAGGTGCCGAAGGCTCTGGAACAGTTAGGATGCCGCGTGACCCTGCTCACGCCGGACGATCTCGCGAGCGGCGAGTTGCGCGGCTTTGACGCCATCGTCACCGGGATTCGCGCTTACAACGTCCGCGCGGACTTGCGCGCCAACCAGCAACGTCTGCTCGATTACGTCGAGGGCGGAGGCACGCTGGTGGTCCAGTACAACGTCCTGGAAGGCGGTTTTCTAGCCGGCAACCCGAGGGCCGTCGATCACATCGGACCGTATCCCATCCGCATCAGCCGGGATCGCGTGTCGGTGGAACAAGCGCCGGTCACGCTGCCGCAGGCCCGATCATCCACTGCTGTCCGCGCCCAATCGCATTGTGGCAAGCGATTTCGACGGTTGGGTGCAGGAGCGCGGCCTGTACTTCGCCTCCGAGTGGGACCCGCACTACCAGCCGCTGTTTGAATCGCACGACCCAGGCGAACCGCCTCGCTTGGGCGGAACCCTGGTCACGCGCTACGGCAAAGGCGCGTATATCTTCACGGGCTACTCCTTCTTCCGGCAACTACCCGCCGGCGTGCCGGGTGCGTTTCGCATTTTTGCCAACCTGATCAGCGCCGGGAGGACGCTCCGGTGACTCCAGACCAGAAGCGCCGCGCGGTATCGGACGAACCGCCTCCGTTTCTCGGCAAATGGTCAAGGGTCTATGCCGCGGTGCTTCTCTATCTGGCGGCGCTGATCTTGCTGTTCTACCTTTTCACGAAGGCCTTCACGCGATGAGACCGCTGGATTGGCTGGTTCTGGCCTTCTCGCTGGTCTTCATCGTGGGCTACGGGTTGTGGCGCGGGCGCGGCAGCAACACCGTCAACAAGTACCTGCTGGCGGGCAAGACCATGCCGTGGTACGCCATGGCGCTGTCCATTATGGCCACGCAAGCCAGCGCCATCACGTTCATCTCCACCACCGGCCAATCCTACGTCGATGGCATGCGCTTCCTGCAGTTCTATTTCGGACTGCCCATCGCCATGGTGATCCTGGCCGCGACGGCCGTGCCGATCTTCCACCGCGCCGGCGTCTACACGGCCTACGAATACCTCGAACAACGCTTCGACTCTCGCACGCGCGCGCTGGTGAGTTTCATCTTTCTCATCCAACGAGGCCTTGCCGTGGGCATGGCGCTCTATGCGCCGGCCATCGTGCTGACGGTGATCCTCGGCTGGCCGGACCGCCTGACCACCATCGCCATGGGCGCGCTCGTGATCACCTACACCGTCGTGGGCGGCATCAAAGCGGTGACCTGGACCGACTTCCAGCAGATGATCATCATGATGGCGGGACTCGCCGTGGCGCTCGTCACTGCCATTCTGCTCTTGCCGGGCCACATGTCGCTCTTCGATGCCATGTATCTGGCGGGCGCCGCTGGTAAGCTCAACGCCGTCACAACCACGATGAATTGGGACGACCGCTACAATCTGTGGAGCGGATTGATTGGCGGGACCTTTCTGGCGCTGGCCTATTTCGGCTGCGATCAAAGCCAGGTGCAGCGCTATCTGACGGGCAAGTCCATCGCGCAAAGCCGCCTCAGCCTGTTGTTCAACGCGGTGGCCAAGCTTCCCATGCAGTTCTTCATCCTGTTCACCGGCGCGATGGTGTTCGTGTTCTTCCATTTCGAAAAGCCGCCGGTGCTGTTCCAGCCAGTGGAATTGCAGCGGCTCGAACGCACGGCTCCGCGAGAATACGGAGCGCTCGATGCGCGCTACGGCGCGGCGTTCGAGGCGCGGCGCCAGGCGGCCACGGAACTGGTCCAGGCGCGCCACGCGGGCGACCACGCTCGCGTCGAAAAGAGCCTGGCGCAATACAAGGAATCGCAGCGGGCGGTGGATGGCGCGCGCAAGCAAGCTTCGGCGTTGGTCGAAAAGACCGGCGGCGCCGCACCCAACGACACCAACTACATCTTTCTCACCTTCGTCACGCGCTACATGCCGGCGGGGTTGGTGGGACTGGTGATGGCGGCCATCTTCGCCGCGGCCATGTCCACCATTTCGGCCGAGATCAACTCGCTTGCGACGGTGAGCGTGGTGGACATCTACCGGCGGCACATACGCACGCACGCATCCGACCGCCACTACTTGAACGCGTCGCGCTGGGCCACGGGGTTCTGGGGCGTCTACGCGATCCTCACGGCGGAGTACGGGCGCAAACTCGGCTCGCTGATCGAAGCGGTGAACATGCTCGGATCGCTGTTCTACGGCGGCATGCTGGGCGTGTTCGTTCTGGCTTTCTACTTTCCGCGCGTCCACGCCCGAGGCGCCTTTTACGGCGTGCTGGCGGGCGAAGCGGCCATCTTCGCGGCGCACTTGTTCACCAACATTTCCTTCCTCTGGTACAACGTCATCGGGTGTCTGGTAGTGATCGGGACGGGCGTGCTACTCTCACGTCGGTAGACTATGCTCCGCACAGCGCTGTTCCTGATGGCTTTGCGCGGGCCGCGAGCGTCGCGGCGAGCGCACAGGAGACTTTCCCGCCGCCGTTCTCGTTTGTCTACGGCGGTAATAAGTCCGCTGATCTCTTGCCCGCGTGGCGCTCGAAGGTAGTTGGCGCGGACCAGATTATCTACCAGGACCCGGCGACGAAACTCGAAGTGCGCGTCGAGGTGACGCGCTACAAAGATTTCCCCGCCGTCGAGTGGCTCTTGCGTTTCCGCAACGCGGGCACCCAAGACTCGCCGATTCTCGAACAGGTGTTTCCCCTGGATGCGCGGTTCACCGCTCCCGCGGGCGATCCCATCATCCACTACGCCAAGGGAGCCACGTGCTCGCGGGACGATTTCATGCCGCTGCGGCGCGCGCTCAACAAGACCGGAATGCTCCAGTTGCACGCCGGCGGAGGACGCTCGTCCAGCGACTCTCTTCCCTTCTTCAATATCGAGTTTGAGCGCGGCGCGGGCGTAGTGCTCGGCATTGGCTGGACCGGCGAGTGGGCGGCGAAGTTTTCGCGCGAGCGCGGCGCGGAGTTTCGCGCCACGGCCGGCATGGCGTTGACGCACTTGCGTCTGCGCGCCGGCGAGGAGATCCGCACGCCGCGCATCGTGATGCTGTCCTGGCAGGGAGACCGCATGCGGGGCCACAATCTGCTGCGCCGATTCATCATGGCGCATGCGCGTCCACGCGCGAATGGCGCTCCCGTCGAGATGCCCGTGGCCAACGGCAATTGGGGCGCGACGCCCGCGCCGGTGCATCTGGAGAACATCCGTAAAATCATCGAGCATCACTTGCCCATGGACGTCTATTGGATCGACGCCGAATGGTTCGGCCAAGGCCGGTGGTACGTAAATCCCGGCAACTGGGCGGTGAAACGCGACATCTATCCGCAAGGTTTCAAGCCCATCAGCGACCGTTTGCACGAGGCCGGCATGAAGTTCCTGTTGTGGTTCGAGCCCGAGCGCGTTTCGGAAGGGACGCCCTGGTATCGCGAACATCCCCAGTGGCTGCTCGAAGTGCCCAAAGCCAGGCGCGTCTACAACTGGGGCACGTCGCAGGCCGACCCCCTGTGGGTGGTCAACGAAAGCTACCGCAACCAGATTGTCGAAAACGACCGCCTTTTCAACCTGGCCGATCCGGCCGCGCGCCGCTTCCTCACCGATTTCATCTCCGCGCGCATCAAGGAGTTTGGCATCGACTGGTACCGTCACGACGCCAACATCGCGCCGCTCGAATTCTGGCGCGCGGCCGACGCGCCGGATCGCCAAGGCATCACCGAAATCCGCTGGGTGGAAGGGCTCTACGAATTCTGGGACGAATTATTGCGGCGGCATCCCGGGCTGGCCATCGACAACTGCGCCAGCGGCGGCCGGCGCATCGACATCGAATCGCTCCGCCGCAGCCTGCCGCTGTGGCGCACGGACTACCCGGGCGAGAACACCGCCAAGCAGTGCCACACCTATGGCCTGAACTTTTGGGTGCCGGTGAGTGCCACGGGCGCTGGGCTGCTGGGCCGCGACGCGGACTACGGGCTGCGCAGCAGTATGTCGAGCGGCCTGGTGTTCGAACTATTCAGCCAGCCCTCCCGAGAGCCCTACGATTTGACGCGCGTCGCCTGGCAGGACGTGCGCAAGAGCCTGGAAACATATAAACAGATCAAGAAATACTTTACGGGCGACTACTATCCACTCACCGGGTATTCGCAGGCCGAGGATGCCTGGATGGTCTATCAGCTCGATCTTCCGGAGCAGGGGGAAGGCCTGGTGGTAGCGCTGAAGCGTCCGTCGAGCCACCTCACCCGTGGCGCGTTCCCCTTGCGGGCGCTCGCGCCAACCGGCTACGAGGTGACGGACCTGGATACGGGCAAACGCCGCACAATGACCGGCGCCGAGCTATCGACCTCCGGTCTCGAACTGGCGCTCGATGCTCGTCCGGCCTCGGCGTTACTCGTCTACCGCAAGCTACACTAGTCGAGTGCGCAGAAAGTTTTTGTGGGCAAAATCGGGTACAGGCACGAAGTTTCCCAAAAGCGGGGAAATTCGAGCCAGTCCCCATTTTGCGCGATCCTTTAGCCGCCGTGAGTGCCTGACGACACTCGCCGCCATGGCCGCCACGGCCCAGGCCAAGGAGGTATCGAAGATGCCCATCTGCGCCTTCTCGAAGCATTTCCACTGGACCTCGGTGGAGGAGACCGCCGCCATGTGCGCCGCGCTCGGCTACGATGGGATCGATCTGACCCTGCGCGAAGGCGGCCACGTGGAGCCGGAGCGCGTGGAAGAGGATCTGCCCAAAGCCGTCGATCTCATCCGCAAAGCGGGACTCCGGATTCCCATGGTGACCAGCGGCATCGTCGACATCAAAACGCCGCACGCCGAGCGTGTCCTGAAAACTCTCCAGGCCGTGGGCATCCGTCTGTACCGCTGGGGCGGCTTGCGCTACGACCCCCAGCGCGAGATCCCGGCCCAGTTGGCCGAAATGAAGCCGCGCGTGAAGGATCTGGCCGCCATGAATCGCCACTACGGCGTGACGGCGATGTATCACACGCATTCGGGCTTCGATCAAGTGGGCGCCTCCATGTGGGACCTCTACCTGCTGCTCAAGGACTTCACGCCTGAGGCGGTGGCGGTGAACTACGACGTGGGACACGCCGTGGTTGAGGGCGGTTACGGCGGCTGGATCAACTCGACGCGCCTGCTGCTGCCGTACATGCGCGGCGTGGCCGTCAAGGATTTCCTCTGGAAGCAAAACGCGCGCGGCGAATGGCGTCCCGGCTGGTGCGCATTGGGCCGGGGCATGGTGGACTTCAAGCGTTTCTTCACGATGCTCAAAACCGGCGGCTTCCAGGGGCCCGTTCAGCTACACATGGAATACGACGAACTGGGCAGCGCGGCGTCGGGCAAGAAGACTTCCACGCTGCCGAACGAGCGCTTTCTTGCAATCATGCAACGCGACCTGAACACGCTGAAAGGCCTGCTGGGCGAGGCGGGCCTGCGCGTATGACGAAGGAGCCTTAGCATGGCAACACGCCGTGAGTTCCTGTGCGCCTCGTGTGCGACGCTGGCCGGGGCGGCCCCGCCCTGTTCCATCGGCCGCATCGAGCGCCAGATCATCTGGCACGGCCGCGACGGCGGCACCACCTGGTTTCATCCACGCGCCTGTACCGTCCCGGACCCGCGCCCCGCGCTCTTGATGACGGTGCAGTCCATCAGCGGGTCGGACTACTTCGGCCCGGTGCATTGGTCCGAGTCGCACGATCTGGGCCGAAGTTGGAGCGATCCGCGGCCGATTCCCGGCATGGGGCGCGTGACCAACCCGGATGGCGTCGAGGAAGGCTCCTGCGACACGGTTCCGGAGTACCACGCACCCACAGCGCACGGTACTCGCCATGGCGCACAACGTCTACTACAAGGACGGCAAACTGACGCGCCCCAGCGAACAGCGCTGGCCAGTGTATATCGTGCGCGACCGCGCCGGGCAGTGGTCCAAGTTACGCAAGCTTGCCTGGGACAATCCCGAGGCCAGCGCCATGTACACCAGCGGCTGTTCGCAGCGCGTGACGCTCCCGGGCGGCGACATCCTGTTATCGCTGAGCTACGCTCCGCTGGGCCGCGCGGACCGCGCCGTGTGCACCGCGCTGTGCTCGTTCGACGGCCGCACGCTCACCATCCGTAAAACCGGAAACGAGCACCGCCTGGCGGTGAAACGCGGATTGCTCGAACCGACGCTCGCCACTTGCGCGGGACGCTACTACATGACCATTCGCGCCGAAGACAATCGCGGCTACGTAACCGTGTCGGGTGATGGTCTTCAATGGGAGCCCATACGGCCCTGGGCGTGGGACAACGGCGAACCGCTCACCCTCTCCAGCACGCAGCAGCGCTGGCTCGCGCACAGCGACGGGCTGTGGCTGGTCTACACGCGCAAGGACCCGTCCAACCTCAACGTGGCGCGCTGGCGCGCACCTTTGTTCGTGGCGCAGGTGGATAGGAAGCGACTGCGGCTAATCCGAGCGACAGAAGGCATTGTGTTTCCCATCTCAGCGGACGGCGTGAACACGCCCGCTGATGTGGCGCACCTGGGCAACTTCCACACCAACATGGTGACGCGAGAGTTCTCCCTGGTAACCGTCGGAGAGACGCTGCCCGCCAGGCAATTCCGCGGCGACACGCTCGAGGCGCGCGTGTATTGGACGCAGCCGAATAGGAGCGCATAGATGAGGCGCACTGGCTCTGGCTTCCTGCTGGCTCTTCTACTGACCCTTCCTCTGGCAGCGGAAGATCTCTTCCGCGACGATTTTTCCAGATTCCCGAACGGATGGTTGACGGCGCCTCTGGGCCGCCTGAACGCGGCCATCCAGGAGTATCACTACCTGGCTGACCGGGGCGTGCCGCTAGGGCCTTGGGAAAACACGGTGTGCCACGTGGACGGCTGGGTGGTGGGTGAGGAGGATGGCGCGGCCTACCTGGAGCACACGCTTCTGTCCAAGCTCCCCAGACAGACCACCTCGAGCTTCGTCACTGGGGATGCGGAGTGGACGGACTACACCGTCGAGGCGAAGGTGAAGCCGCTCTTGCGCGCGGGAGACGCCGGCGTGGTCTTCCGGTATCACACCAACCGGCATTTCTACTTCTTCTCCCTGACCGGGGGCGACACCGCGCGTCTGGCGGTGCATCAGCCCACGGGCAAGATGCTGCGGGTAGCGGAGTGGCGGGAGCTGGGCCGCACCGGATTCACTTACGACACCAGCCGTTATCACGCGCTGCGCGTGGAGAACGATGGGCCGCGGATGCGCGCCTATGTGGACGGCCGGCTGGTCATCCAGGCGGAAGACGGCGAACTGCTCCGGGGTAAAACGGGTTTGGCGGCCCACGTTCCGGCTCGCTTCATGGACTTCCGGGTCTCCGTTTCGAACGCCGCCCGGAAGGCCATGGAAGCCCGCATCGCCGCGCGCGCAAGAGGGCTGGCCGGACTGCGCGCGGCGAACCCGCGACCCCGGCTCTGGAAGAAGTTCTCCACGCCCGGCTTCGGCGCCGGACGCAATGTCCGCTTCGGGGATCTGGACGGCGACGGAGAGTTGGATATGCTGATCGGGCAGAATGTCCAGCGGTTTCCCTACGACGTCGCGCACCTGAGCTGTCTCACGGCCGTGACCTTGGACGGGAAAGTCCTCTGGCAGAAGGGCAAGCCCGATCCGCGCAACGGACTCCTCACTTACGACACGCCTTTCCAGATCCACGATATCGATGGCGACGGACGCAGCGAAGTGGTGCTGGCCAAGGATTTCAAACTGCAAGTGCTGGACGGCCGCACCGGCAAACTGCTGCGCGAAGTTCCCACGCCAAAGGCGCCTCCCGCCAGCATGCGCGATCAGATTTACGAGGATGTCTATGGCGACTCCATCGCCTTCGTGAATGTCCTGGGCGACCCGCGGCGTCACGAGATTCTGCTCAAGGACCGCTACAAGTGGTTCTGGATTTACGACAACCAGCTCCGATTACTTTGGAAGGGCGAAGGTCAGCTCGGCCATTATCCCTACCCGAAGGACATTGACGGCGACGGGCGCGATGAGATCGTCATCGGATACGCGTTGTGGGATCACGACGGACGCCTGCTCTGGTCCCTCGACAAGCAATTTCGGGATCACGCCGACGGCATGGCCCTGGAAAACCTCAGCCCCGATCCCCACGCCGAACCGCGCTATTACGCCGGCGCGAGTGATGAGGGCTTTCTGGTGATCGACGCGCACGGCAAATTGCTCAAGCAGGTCCACATCGGGCACGGCCAGAGTCCCGCCATAGGAAAGTTCCGCCCGGACCTCGCGGGATTGCAGGTGGCCACCATCAATTTCTGGCACAACCCCGGCATTGTGACGCTCTTCGACTGGGAGGGAAACGTGCTCGACCAGGACGAGCCCATCCACTCCGGCAGCGTCATGCTCCCGGTCAACTGGCGCGGCGACGGCGAAGAGTTCATCCTGCTGTCCGGCAATGCGCGCGAGGGCGGCATGATGGACGGCCGCCTGCGCCGCGTGGTGATGTTTCCCGATGACGGTCATCCGGACCTGACTGCCTACGTGGCGGATTTGACCGGCGACCAGCGCGACGAGGTGGTTCTCTGGGACACCCGGGAGGTCTGGATCTACACGCAAGACCGGCCGTTCACCGGCAAGCGCATCTACGATCCCATCCGGAACCCCCACTACAACGAATCCAACTACCGGACCAACGTGTCACTGCCGCGCTGGAAACCGCGCTGAGCGCGGGCTTGGCCTCAGGACAGGCGCCAGGGTTTGCGCATGGGACGCTGCATCATCTTGCGGGCCTCTTCGTCGCCCGTGATGGTTTCCTTCACCGTGTCCCAGTGAATGGTGCGGCCCGTGCGCACCGTGATGTCGCACAGGTGGCTGACCAGGTCGCTGCGCACGGCGCTCTCCACCAGGCCCACGGGATCGGTTCGCGTCCGGACGCTTTCGATCCAGCCCAACTGGTGGGAGTCGCTCCGCACCAGGTGTTTTTCGTTCGGTCCGATTTCGGAAGTCGCGAGTGAGGCGGGATCCGTGGCCACCTTTTCGTACGCGATGGCAACCCAGCCTTTCGACCCCATGAAGATGGCGGCGTTGTGCACGAAGCTGACCCCGGGCCGGGCCAGGTCCGGGTGCGGAGCGTCGGTGTACTTGCGGTAGGTCTCGTTATCGACCATGTGCAGCACCAGTCCGTTCGAGTAGGTGCAGCGCACGTCCCACTCATAGACGCAGTTGAACAGGCCGCTTGCGGGGAGCTTTCCCGTGCCTTCGTATTTGACCGGCATGGTCAGCCCGGCGTTGTCCGCCCACCACTGTACCTGGTCGAGCGGATGCGCGGCCCAACCGGCAATGAAGCCCAGGCAGTAATCGCGAATGTGGAAGATGCCGTTGCGCTGGCCGCTTACCAGGCAGCGGTCGTGGCAGAAAGGCGCCTGGGGCGCGGGGCCCAGCCACAGGTCATAGTCGAAACCCTGGGGCACGGGCAGCACGGGCGTGGCCGAGCCGCCGATTTCCGAGCACGGCGCCACCACCCAGATCTTCTGAACCTCGCCGATGCGCCCGTTCAGCACCAGTTCGACGGCGTGGCGCGCGTCGGGAGTGGAGCGCCGCTCCGCGCCGTACTGGAAGATGCGGTGGTGGCTTCGTACGGCCTTGCGGGCGGCCAGGTCCTGTTCCATGCTGATGCCCAGCGGCTTTTCGGTGTGCATGTCCTTGCCCGCCTTGGCCGCCGCGATGGTGATGGGCACGTGCCAGTGGTCCGGCGTGGCGATGTGCACGGCATCAATGTCTTTCCGGCGCAGCACATCGCGGAAATCGGCGTAGGCTTGAATGCCCCGGTAGACGCCGCTGCGTTTCTGCTCCCCGTAGATCTTCTCGAAAAGCGCCTTGGCCGGAAGCCGGCGGTCTTCGCGCGGATCGCACATGGCCACAAACTCGCATGCGCTGGAACGGGTGTAGTGGCGGCCTTCGCCGACACCGCGGCCGCCCGAACCGATGAGGGCCAACGTAATGCGGTCGCTGGGCGGCGTAGCACCGCGGCCCAGCGCGCGCGCCGGCACAATCAGCGGCGCGGCGGCCGCGCCGGTCAACACCTGGCGGCGGGTGAGGGTGTGCATGGGAGTCTCCTTCGCAGTACTCAGGTCTATCGCATGGCAAGGTCCGCGTCAAGCCGCAAGGGGGGCCAGGAGGGAAGACTTCCGACACAGGCCTCAAGGTAAGGCTTCCGAGCGGATCTCGCGGGAACGAAGCACCTCCTTCAACGCGCGAATCGTTTCCAGAAGGCCATTGGAACCTCGTGGCTGGTGATAAGGGTGTGTCCCGGTCCTAATCTACCTCGCCTTGGCCTATGTGACCGAACCGCGGAAACTTGTGAGCGCCGCAGCGGCTACAAAGAACTGCCGGGCACTATCAGCTCACCCGCCCATCCTGCGCACGGAGTTATACTCTCTATCGGACTGGTACAAAATATCGGTCGGGTCAGTTGGAGCCGGCGTTTGAAGAAGCCTGGTTCCACAAAGGAAAGCTGCTTTTCGATCTCGGACCACAGGCAGGGCGCGTTACCCCCATTAGTAGACCATGACAATGGACAAGCGACATCCGTTCCTTAAAGGTATCTTGGCTCTATTCGCAATCGCGGCCACCGTGCCGAGCGCGGCCGAGCCCAAGAACACGGTGAACTACGGACGGCCTTTCGAGCCGCCCACGCGCCCGGCGTTCATTCCGTTGCCGCCCGGCGCGGTCGAGCCCGCCGGCTGGCTCCGCGACTGGTGCCTGACGGCGAAGGACGGATACACCGGGCACATGGACGAGGTACGATCAGGAGTTCAAGCGAGCCTGGGCCGTCGATCACAAGATGACCGGCGACCGCCTCAACTGGCCCAAAGGGGCATGGCCCTATGAAGGCGGCGGATACTGGTTCGACGGCCTGGTCCGTCTGGGCTACGTCCTGCACGACGACGCGCTCATCCAACAGGCGAAGAGGCGTCTCGACGTCGTCGTCAACCACATGAACCCCAACAGCATCCTGTTCCTGTGGTGGCTCAACAAGAACAATCCCGACGATGCGAAGGCGATCACGTGCGACTGGGGCTGGCCGATCTGGGCCAGCGGGCTGCTGGGCCGCGCCCTGGCTGCCTACTACGCCGGTTCCGGAGACCAGCGCGTCCTGCAGACGCTGGAAACGGCCTACAGCGGCGACCGCGATTGGCTGCGGCTGGGATGGGGCATGTCGAACCCCTGGCCGGCGTTTCAGACCTACACCTGGACGGGGAACAAGGAGATCGCCGCGGCGCTGACAACGCTGTTCTCCAAAGACGGCGGCGGCAAGAACGCGCCCGAGGGGTCCTGGAACCGGTACCGCCGGATGCCCAACACGAAGCCGGGGGCCGAGACCAACGATCACGTCGTGCATTTCCTCGAAAGCACGACGCCTTGGGCGCTGGGCTACCTGTGGACGGGCAACCGCGAGTTCCTCGACGCGACCCTCGCGTGGCACGACCTCCTCGAACGCGACGCCATGCAGCCCTCCGGCGTGCCCGTCGCCGACGAGTTCTACGGGCCGACCGGCGCGTTCCGGGGAACCGAGACCTGCGACGTGGCCGGCTACCTGTGGAGCCAGATCGTCCTGCTGACCGTCAGCGGCCAAGGGACGCATGGCGGACCGGGCGGAACGGGCGTTCTTCAACGCCGGCCCGGCCACCGTCTCGCGCGATTTCAAGACCCACGTCTATTTCCAGACCCCCAACCGCATCGTCGACAACTCCCCGCCCTATCCCCACGGGCCTCGCGCCTCGGGGAATTCGTACAAGCCGACGCACTTCCCGCTGTGCTGCACGGCCGCCCTGAATCGCATCCTGCCCAACTACGTGATGCACATGTGGATGGCCACCTACGACAACGGACTGGCGGCCACGCACTACGGCCCCTGCAAGGTGTCGGCCCTGGCGGCCGATCGCGTGCCGGTCGAGATCGTATGCCGGACCGACTACCCCTTCAACGAGATCATCGAGATGAGCGTGAATCCGGCCCGCGAGGCGACGTTCCCGCTCTCGTTCCGCATTCCCGGCTGGTGCAAGAATCCCGAGTTGAGCGTGAACGGGTCCGGCGTCAAGGCCGCGCCCGACGCCAAGGGGTTCGTGCGCGTCGAGCGGCTCTGGAAGCCGGGCGACGCCGTACGCCTGCGGTTTCCGATGTCGGTGAGCGTGAAGACGGGCCGCGACAACAACGCGCAGGGCGCGCCCTACGCCTCGGTCTCTTACGGCCCGCTGCTGTTCGCCCTGCCGATTCCGGACACCCAAGGCCCGAACACGCCCGACCCGGCCGCCAAGTGGAACTATGCGCTGGACGTGCAAGGCGAGAAGTTGGGAGCCGACATCAGCGTGGAGCGTCAGGCGATGCCCGCCAAATGGGACTGGCCGCTGGCATCCCCGCTGAAACTGCGGGCCAACGCCGTGGCCATCGACTGGACACCCGCGCTCGAAAGCGCCCGTCTGCCGGCCGAACCGATCGCGAAACGGGAGACGGCCGAGAGCATCACGCTGATTCCCTACGGCTGCACCAAGTTCCGCGTTTCGATGTTCCCGGTGACCGTCAAGCTGTGGGATTCGCAGTCGCAGTAGGACGGGTGTGACCTCACTTCCGTGGGCTGGAGGTGTCGAACACTCTTCAGCGCTTGCAGGGAGTGGCCCGCGTCTGCTTTCCAAAACTGACCCAGGCGGTCTGTAGCTGAGTCTCAAAAGGCAGGTCACTACCCTCCAAGTGATTCCCCATCTCCCATCAAGGCCATGTCGCTACCCGGCGCGCCTGGCGGCGCAGCCTTGACCGCTGCTCCCGAAGGGAAGAACTGCGAGGCGCAAGAACGGCAACGCGGAGGATCGAAGGAAGGCTGCCGGATGTATACTAACCGGGAGCCGGCAAGTTGAAAGGAAACCAAACGTGACCAGGCAACTGGCGTGCGCGCTCGTGGGCATGTTGCTTGTTGAGTCGGCCGCCTCCGGACGTGAGGTGATGCGTGCGGACTGGGGCGTTTTCAGGGAACAGGTCGAAACCCGCAGACTGATGGGCCGCCCGGCGCGAGTCGTTCTCACCAGCGGTGAGCGTGTGGGGACCACGATTCTTTCCATCGACGACGTGGCACTCGAAGTCCGTTCCACGCGCGCCACGAGGAATTGGAACACTGGAAACAAGAGGGCACGAATCCCACGGGACCAGGTGCGTTCCGTGCGATTTGCCGGCCGGATGGGTAGCCGGGGACGTCTGATCGGAGCTCTGACGGGCATCGGCGGCGGTGCGGCGATTGGCGCGGCCGTAGGTTACGGAATCTCCGGCCCCTCAGGGCCGGAGCAAATCATCGCGCCGATGGCCGGGGTGGCAATCGCCGTTACCGGACTGCTGGCCGGGTATTTCATCGGACGGATCGCCGACCAACCCGCCCCCGAGTTCGTGATCAAGCATTAGCCTTGAAAATCCCTGCCTGAAGGGCGATCTACTCACCTTCGGAGAACGCGCCTCCATTTCAGGCTGAACCAGCACACGCAACCATTGAGGCGCGAGGGCAGGTACCGGACGCCGCCGTTCGGAGATATCGAAACCGGTAGAGCACGCCGGGATCTGAGGGATCGTCCAGCGATCTGGGCGAACTTCGCGCCCATGGCACTCGTCATGTCATGCGGCCAGCTTCTTGAGGATTCCCGTGGTCATCGGTGTATACGGGACGTAAACTGCCAGCGGTCCTTTTGGGTGCTCGAGAATGGTGGCTTGGCTGTGCCCGGGGACATCAGAGCTGGTGGCCGGCTTCCCGGAGGCGGTGGCGCCGGGAGGCGGCGTTTGAACTCGGGTCCGTGCAGGTAGGCGGTGAGATCCGCCATCTGCTGGCGATCGAAATGGGGCCAGGCCATATGGAGTTCTTGCAGGCGCGCCTCCATGCGCGGGCCGTGCCGCCAGAGGGCCGCCACCATGCCGTAGGAGGTCATCCTGCCCTTCATCCGGGACAACCGCGGCGCGCCGCTCGAAGCTTTGTCGTGGCAGGCGCCGCACTTCTTCTTCGCGTATACCTGACGGCCCCGCTCGATGTCCCCGCGCTCTTCGAAAAACTGCCGCGAGACCAGGTACCCGACTAGGCCGCTCATCTCGTCATAACTCAGCGGCTGGAGAATATTGGGCGTCTTCCACGGATGGTTCCACATCGCCGCGGCGAACTCGGTGAAGCCGTAACGGGTGGGCCGCTCTTCCAGGGCCAGCTCGCCAGTGTGACATCCAGCGCAACCCTTGGCGCGATAGAGCGCCTGCCCGGTTTCCGAGGAGGTCACGGTGAGGGGCGCCTGCCGGCCGCGACGTCCCGGCAACGACTGCGAGTAGGCCAGGATGTCCGAGAGATCTCGAGATGTCAGAGAGGGATTGGGAATCCTACGGGCGCCCAGAGCCGAAGCCATCTCGCGCGAATGGTTCCACATGCTCTGCGCAAGCGCGACCGGATCATCGAGAGAGGGCCAGGCCGCCACCGGCTTAGCCAATGGGTGAAGAGGGGAGTTGATACCGTGGCAGTCCCCGCAGCGTTTGACCCGGAACAACTCCCGTCCGCGTCTGGCATCGCCCGGGGCATCAAAATATCCGGTGGAGAAGAAGTAGGCGAACAGATCCGCGACTTGCTGCTCGTTCACTTCCGGCAGGGCGAGGCCGCGACGTCCGAAAGCGGCCCACATGGCGGGTCCATGGTTCCATAACACGCTGGCCAGATCCGCGGGACTATACGCACGGTCCACCCGGGTGCCAAGGTCAGGCGCTCCCGTTCCACCCTTCCCCCGGACGTTGTGGCAGACCAAGCAGTTCAAACTGCGAACCAGCGCGCCCCCGCGCTGCGCGTCGCCAAGAGGCAGACTCCGGGTGCCGCACACGCCCTCCGTGGCGACAGCAAGCAGAAGCAGAGTGATTGGGAAGTCCCTCATTCGGTACAGAGGGAGTGTACCTCACACCACTATCTTTTGGCCAGAATGGTCACACCCTGCTGTTCCACGGCGGGGACCCTGGCGATCAGTTCCCGTTCTTCGCGGGACTTGATTAACTGATGGCCCTGGGTGCTGTCCGTCGTCCAAACCTGCGACAGGAAGTACCGATCCCGAACGCGGGTGAACACCAGCTTGGGCTGGTCCGGAAGCTGGTTCGCGGTCACGGGCTGGACCAGGAACAGCGCCTTCTGCTTACGGGCCTGGTCGAGAACAGCCATCATACAGGGCTGGCTGGAGCCGGAACCCCGCTCTTCGATGGTGTAGGTTCCCGCCGGCATCACCTGGCCGCGCACGCTGAACTCAAATGGGATGTCCCCTTTGAGATGGATGTTCTGTGCGCATAGCGGCAGAGTCAGCGTGGCCAACAGGCCCGCAACCGCCGGCAGCAATGTAGTGTTCAGTTTCATTGTGAACCCCCCTTAGTTAAAGATTCCGTCTTGAACCAAGCGCACCCATAAACAAAACTTCCGGCGGAAGATGCTCACAAGGCGGTGAACGTCAGGCGCCTCTAACCCAGCCATATCAATTCTGAGGTAACTTTACTTTTGTGTCAAGTATTATTACGCCTCCAAGCGATTGGGCAAGCCGTGGGGAGCAAGGTGGGGATCTTGGTGCGGCGAGGCGACCGGAAGCGGCGGCAACGCTGGTCCGAAACGCATCGCGCCAGCATTTCAGCAGCGTCTTCCTGCCAACACTGCTCTTCTTGCGCCTATGAGCGCTGGTGGTTACGCCCCACTTTTTCGAGATGAGTCCCACTGAGGGGCCCGGAACGGGGGAATCGTTCCGGCGTCTGCCGGTGCGGCCGCGGGACCTGATCCTCGGCGATGCCGGTTATTGGTCGACGGCGGGCATCGAGTTCGTCCACCAGCACGGGGCCGATGTCTTGGTACGAGTAAACCCGCAGACCTTCGTTGGGTTTTCGCCCGCGGGGCGGCGCGTGGGGTTGTTAAGCAGAGTGCGAACTTTGTCCCAACCGGGTCAGATCGGAGAATGGGTGTTCGTATTGCAGGGGCAAGAGTCCCGCGTGGCCGGACGCATCTGCGCCATTCGCAAAAGCGAGCACGCGATCCAGCAAGCTCAACGCCGGTTGGAACGCAAGGCCAGCAAGAAGCAAACCAAGACCAAGCCGGAAACGCTGGAGTACGCCAAGTACGTGATCGTGTTTACCACTCAGGCCACGGCAACGGCTGCCGAGATCTTGGAATGGTACCGGCTGCGCTGGCAAATTGAACTGGTACATCCGCGAGCCCAGCGAAGGGCTGTTGATTTGCTGCACGATCCGGCTTCTGAATGGCCCGCTCACCACACCCTGCCAACCTGAATTTTCGGCAGCGGTGAGAAGACCTTCTCAAAGGGAACCGGATTCAAATAAGGCTTTCCGTGGTGGAAGTTCACGATGTTCTGCATGAACTGCTCCACGATATCGAATCCGTGCACCATGAAGATGTTGATGCGGTAGAGCACGCCGAGATCCGAAGGATCGTCCACGATCTGGGCGAACTTCGCGCCCATGGCAAGCGCCATTTGGTGGGCTTTGCGGAACATTTCCAGACTGCGGTCCAGACGCTCCATGAACTCTTCCCGGCGGCCTGCGTTGCGCGCGCGGAAAGCCGCGTCGAATTCCGTGTAGGCCTGGCGAATCGCCATCAGCGCCTCCAGGTGCATGGCGTAGGCTTCGGTCTTGTTGCGCAGGTAGGCCAGTTCCGCCCGGCCGCTCTCCGACACCACGCCCTGCGCCTGGGCGAAGATACCCGCAGCCTGGCGCAGCAGTTCCACGCTTCTTCCGTAGTACAGCTTCTTGGCGCGGCTGCTCTCTAAGAATCCGGGCCACCCTTGAAACGTGGGGCCATCGTAAGGATTGCCCTGGTCGGCGTAGCTCTTGAGGATGCTGATCTCGCTAATCGGACCGCAGCAGCCGAAGTTGCTCTGCTGCGTCCCGCCCAACTCCGCCTCGTTCTGCTCGAGGATCTGATAGGCCCGCAAGAGATCGGGCGCCGCCCGGTCCCCGAAGATGCGCTTCACATAGTCCCGGTAAAACTCTTCCGGCGTCATCTTGGGTTTCCATGCCGCGTCGGCCAGGAACTTCTCGTTGTGCTCTTGGCCGCGCGCGCGGTTCACCTGCATGGCGTGGCCCGCGACGCCGTACTCCAGGGCCCCCTCGTACAGGCGGTCCTTGTAGTACATGTTCACGTTGAACTGCATGCCGAGCATGCCGCTATCGTCGTCTGAGCGCGAGATGAGCGTGCGCTCCCGATCGCCCATGTTGCCGAACTGGTAGAGCGGCACGCCCATGGGCGTCCAAATGGCGCTGCTGACCATATCGGTGAACGGTACGTCTTTGGGGAAGACGCGGTCGATGATGGGATAGACAAAGCTTCGTCCGAATGCGCCGATCCCCACCTTCGGTTTGGGGTCCATGCGGTCGCGCGCCTCCAGCACTTTCTTCATCATGTAGATGGCCGCGTTGTTGCTGTCCACGACGCGGTCCGCGGCGCGCGCATAGCCGGTGTAGTGCTTCCAGTGCCGGAGTTCCTCGACATAATCCTGGGGACGCGCCTGTAGCTGATACTCCTTGCTTTTCTCGTCTTCACACACCGGATAGAGTTCCGGGAACCACAGAAAATAACCTTCCGCTTCCGGATAGGTCTTCACCAGGCTCTGCAACCGGTTTTCATTGATCTGGTCGACGACCGGGTCCACCGGGCACATGTACACGCCGCCCATGATGGGGTGGAAGGGCAGGTCGCCCGTGCGCGCGCGCGCATGCCGTGCCAGGTTGGCCGGCAGGCTCACCGGATCGATGGCCAGCCAGGTCTTGATCTTCCTGGTCTTGGCGTAGGAGATCACCTGCCGCAACATATTCTGCGCCACCGCGAAGGCTTGCTCCGGCGTCTCGACATTCTGAAATTCGGGCGGCGCCAGGCGCGGCGAGGTGAAGTGCTCCCGGCCCACCACCATGTCGCTGGACAGGTGCGACCCGAAGCCGGTGGCCCACAGCAGGTATCCGCTCTCCTTGGTCGAGACGTCCCCCATGAAGTTCTTCTCGCCCTTGTAGTCGTAAGTCAGAAACGGGGCATAGGGAAACCAGAAGACCTGCAGGTAGTTCATGCGCATCTTGGCCATGCGGTCGATGAAGTTCTTCCAGTATTCGAGCGACCAGGTGGTCTGATTGGGATAGCAGAAGTCGACATGAACACCGCGGCGCCGGTAGGCCGGTTCCACGCGTTCGTCCAAAGCGCGGCAGACGCACATCGGACTGCCGGGACGGCACGATGTCCTTGGTCAACAGAAAGACATAGCCCAAGCGCTCCAGCAGGTCGTACGCGGCGTACATGGTGCCGGCATCGTCGTGGCCGCCCACCAACAGCGCGGGCCGGCCGTCGAGTGTGATCCGTTTCAGAATGTAGCCGCCCTCTTTGAGATTCGTAAAACCGGCCGTTTGCGGCACCATCGGATTGGTCGCCGGGCCGCCCACCAGCACGAGCGGTTTCCCTTTCGGCGCCGTTGTGACAATCTCCAGGCGCGCTCCCGAGAGCGCCTCCAGATGCTTCTGGAGTTCTCTGGCCACGAAGCCGTTGAATTCCCCGCTGCCGGCAACGATCACCGCTTCCGGCTGAGCGTTCCGCGCCAGAAACGCTTCCGGCGCGCTTTTCGGCGCGGCTGCCAAAAGGGAAGTCAACCCCAGCGCCGCCCCCATCAAAATGCGACTTACTTTGCTCATATGGTCACCTGGCCTATTGGAGTACGTTACTCCCTGGCAAGGTCAGACGTCCACCGTGCCATCTGGAAGACCTGGACCAGGCGTAGCGGAGTGCGCGATACTCCAATCCATGCGGGTAAGAGTATTTCGTGTGCACTGCGGTGCTGGCTTTCACGGCGCTCGCCGCCGCCCCGGCTCCCGAAGGCGGCGAATTCACCAACTCCCTCGGCATGAAGTTCGTGCGGGTGGAACCGGGCAGCTTTCTCATGGGCGAGAGCAACACCATTCCGGACGACCTGATCGCTCCGCTCACCTACCCGACGCGGACGGAACTGGTAAGACGATTTCCCAAGGGAGACCCGCGCAGGTTTCATATCCCCACGGAAGGGTTCCGTCACGGCGACTACGACGAGAAACCCGTGCACCGGGTGCGCATCGGCCACGCATTTTACGCGGGCGTGTTCGAGGTAACCAACGCGCAGTATGAGCAGTTCGATCCGTCTCATCGCGCGCTGCGCGGCAAGAACGGTTTTTCGAAACAGGACCACGAAGCCGTCGTGTTCGTGAGTTGGAACGACGCGAAAGCGTTCTGCGACTGGCTGTCGAAAAAGGAAGGCTTGCCGTACCGTCTGCCGACGGAGGCCGAATGGGAGTACGCCGCGCGCGCCGGCACCACCAAGCTGTTCTGGACCGGAGACGCGCTGCCCGCCGCATTTCTCAAGAACGCCCGCAGCACGGACTTCCGCAGTCCACAGGACAAAGTAGCGATGACGGTAGGCCAGACGCCGCCGAATCCTTGGGGACTCTACGACACACTCGGCAACGTCGAGGAATGGTGCCAGGATTGGTACGGCCCCTATACGGCGTCCGGGCAGACCGACCCGGCGGGCCGCGCGGATGGCGATTTCCGGGTGGTCCGGGGAGGCAGCCACGGCAGCGATCCGTACTATCTGCGCTCGGCGAACCGCATGGGTTCGCTTCCCGAAACACGCCATTGGATTCTCGGATTCCGCGTGATGTTGGGTGAACCTCCGGCGACGCCGCCGCTGGCGGCCGTCGCGCCGGAAGCCGCCCCGCCGCCGCGGAGCGCGGAGCGGGTGGCGTCAGTCGATCTTGCCAAGCCGTATTTCAAAGGTCCCCGCCGCTACGTCAAAATTGCCCCGGATGCGCACGGGCCGTTGTACTTTCATCACAACCACGACACGGCGGTTGCCGAGTGCCCCAACGGCGACGTGCTGGCCATCTGGTACACCTGCGAACAGGAACGCGGGCGCGAATTGGCGGTGGGCGCCAGCCGCCTGCGCCGCGGCGCCGAAGAGTGGGAGCCCGCGCATGCTTTTTGGGATACTCCGGACCGCAATGACCACTGCCCGGCGCTGTGGTATCGACGGCCAGGACACGCTGTACCACATCAATGGATTGGGCGTGGCGGGGAAGTGGTCGCCGCTCGCCATCGTCCTGCGCACGTCTCGCGACAGCGGCTACACATGGTCGAAGGCGCGCATGATCGTCCCGGAGTTCGGCTTCCGGCAGATGGTCGGCTGGCCGGTGTTTCGCACCAAGGACGGATCCATGGTCTTTGGCGCCGACGCCGGCCGTGGATCCACCGTGTATGTGAGCCACGACAAAGGCCAGACGTGGGCGGACGCGGGCGGCCACATCCGCGGGATCCACGCCGCCATCGCCGAGGGCCGGGACGGCCGCCTGATGGCCTACGGGCGAGGCGAGGAAATCGACGGCCGCATGAGCGTGAGTTATTCGAGCGATCTGGGCAAGACCTGGATCTCGCAGCCCAGCGTCCTCCCGCCCATCAGCGGCGGACAGCGCGCCGTACTGCTGCGGCTCAAGGAAGGACCTTTGTTTTTGGCTTCCTTCGCCGAGGACGCCAACAACTTCCAGCCGAGCTACCGTGAGGATGGGCGGAGGCACGTGTCCAGCTTGTTCGGGGCGGTGTCCTTCGATGACGGCAAGACCTGGCCGGTACGGCGCGTGATCAGCCCGGGCATCCAAGAGCGTGGCGCGGAGACCATCGACCGCGGACAGGATCCGCATGAGCGCAAACTGGTCCGAGCCGCAAGGTTACCTGTCGGTGTGCCAGTCGCGCGACGGCGTGGTTCACCTGCTGAGCAGTATCAGCCATTACGCGTTCAACCTGGCCTGGCTCAAGCAGGGCCAGCCTCGGGCGCCGCGCATGCCGCGTGAGAAGCCTCTCGCCGTGCGGCCCCGGCTGGCGCAAGGATGGGAGCGGGTGGCGCCGCGGGGGTCCAACGAGCGCGACGGTACGTTTGACTCGCTGGATGCGGTTAAGGGCTTCAGCGTCGAGATGCGCTTGCCACCGGGCCAGGCCGCCACGCTCGACGCGTACGCGCGTTCGGGCGCGCTCATCGCTAACCGCTACTCGCTGCGCGTAACTACGGACGCGGTGGAGTATTGGTTCGACGGAGCCTTCCGCAAGGTGGCCACCGCTCGTGGGGGCACTGGGGCGTCGCACACGTACCGGCTGGCGGTGCGTGAGGACACCGCCGTCCAGATCTACCGCGATGCTGAGTTGCTGGCGGCGCAGCCGGCCGCGCTCATCATCGATTGGCGGCAGCCGGCCCGCGGCTCCTACATGGAATGGAGCGGGGTGGAGGCGCTCTCCTATGATCTGGGCGGAGCTTACGCGCCGGCCGCTTCCTCGGGCCGCAAACCTTAGAACCGCGAGTTGCACGCTCTCCCGCTCGCGTGATAGACCGTTCCCTATGACCCGCCGGGAACTTCTTCAACTGCTCGCAGCCGCGCGGTTCTTCCCACGGCGCATGGGGACTACCGCCTTACCCTTCACTTACGTGATCGACTACGGCATCGACCACCTGGACAATCCCTCCTACATTCGCAAAGTGGGCGCCGCGCCGCCCAACCTGCTGCACCTGGGACTGGACACGCCATTTTGGGGACGCCGCGGTCCGGTGCGGCAACTGCCGAACCCTGGCGGCCCGGAGCGGGCCGAGCGGATCGATCCGCAAGAGACGCGTAAGAAGACCGGGAGCATCACGCGGATGGTCGGGGAGTTAAAGCGGGTGGGTGTGGACGTGGTCATCCCCTACATCTGCAACCAGACTATGTCCGGCGACGCGGACAAACGCCTGGGATTCTGGGAATTCTACGATCATTGGGACGATTACCTCAGCTTCGGCCTGCCGCCCCGCCCCGCCGCCGATCCTATACAGTGGCTTCAGCAGGATCCCGAGGGCAACCCGAACTACAACTACCGGCTGGCTCACAAGGCCTTCACACCGCTCTTCCGCTATGCTCCCTGCCCCAACAACGAGCACTGGGATCTCTACCTGCGCTTCGTGGCGGAAGATGTCGCCAAGTGCGGCTACAACGGCGTCTTCGTAGACAACAACATTTTGCACTGCTATTGCCAGTATTGCCGCAAAGCGTTCCGCCGCTACCTGGGATGGCGCTACACGCCGGCCGCACTGCGCCGGAGTTTCGGAACTTCCAGCGTGGAGAAGCTGGAGTTAAACTGGCGGGCGGACAAATCCTGGTTCGCCCGCAATCAAGCGGAGTTTCGCGACTACATCCTGGCCGAATTGCCTCCCGACCAACTCTATCGGGAGTTCGGAGTAAGGGACATCGGCAGCGTCCAGGAATGGAACCGGCTCGGCAACGGCTTTCTGTACGGACGCGGCGTGCGCTTTGTGAGCTATCTTCAGGACAAATATCCGGCCGCGGAACGGCGCCGGCGTTTCGGGATGGAGGACCTGCTCCACATGGGCCTGGAGACGCCCGTGGACCGGTTGTTGTGGATGGAGACCCAACGATTCTGGGCCTGGAGCATCGCGGAGAATCTCCAGCGGCTGGAAAAGGCCGCGCGCAAGCACTGCCCGGACTTTCTGGTGCTGCCCAACTGGGGCGAACTGGGGACGGTTTCCGGCGCGGTGGGGCGCAGCGTGGATGGCAAGAACGTCACCGAGTGGAGCCGCGGCTGCAAGTGTCTGATGTTTGAGGAGGACGTCGCCTCGGGCTGCATCTCGCCAGGAACGTACAAGGACAGGCTTCTCGAATACCGCTACGCGCTCTCGAACGGCATCAGCCCCGTTATCCTGGCCTACGGCAAAGACAGCGCCTCGCTCATCGAACTGGCGCACGCGGAAGCCGCCTCCGGCGGCGGTGGCGCTTACGTGCAGGTGCACTACAACTTTCCCGAGATCCGGCGGCGCTACCGCGCTTTTTTCGAGCGGCACCCCGAACTGTTTGCCGGCTTGGAGCCGTATGCCCAGGTGGCCCTGGTCTTGAGCTTCGCGGCCATTCACATGGGCGACCACGCGCACTTCGAGCGGACCCTCGAGTGGACCAGGCGCCTGGGAAACGGACATTTTCTGTTTCATGTGCTGGACGGCGACCGTCCCGACCAGCCGCCGCTAACCAACTTCGCGCATGTCATTCAGCCTAAGGGCAGCGACCCCGGCACCGCGCCGCCGGCCGAGCTGGCGGTCACCGACCGGCGCGACATTCCCGGCTTGCGCGCCACGGCCTACTGGAAGCGGGAATCGGGGCGGGTCAGGATGGTGATTCACCTGGTCAACTACGAGGTCACCGAATTGACCAACGCTGCCCCTGTGCGCGATCTGGCGATGTCGGTGCCACTACCGGCGGGCGCGTGGCGCCTGGAGAAGTTGCGCCTGTTCGAACCGGACGACACTCCCGAAAGTACCGTCCAGGGCTCTGTCGAAAATGGGCGCCTGCGCTTCCGCGTCGACGAGATTCGCGACCTACAAAGCGCTGGAAGCCATTTTGGAATCGCCGTCAAAGGCAAAAGGGTAAAGCACCGGGGCGTGATCGGACCATCGCCCGCCTGCGGCCGGAGGAGTTTCCGGGTAGGAAACGCATCGCCGGAACCGGTGCGATGGGGCAGTCGGCGGCCGCCGCGCGCCGGCTTGCGGGCGCTTCCCCCGGCGGCTCGAACAATGGCAGAATGGAGGCATGTCTCAACCAGTGATCCTTGTCGCGAGCGGAGATCTGCGCCAGTCCGCCAACCAGCAGTGCTGGCCCGCGCAGCAGCGGATGGAAGAAGCCGTCATGGCAGCCATTCGCAACGAAGGGTGCGAGGTCGTGCGTGGTCACGAGTACGATCCGGTGGCGGGCCACGGTTTCATCGGTAGCCAGAAGCAGGGCATCGAGGTGTTCCGCAAGATCCCCAAGGATGCGCCGGTGGTGGTGGCCGAGGCCGTGTGGCAGTACAGCCATCACGTCCTTCCGGGTCTGTTGACGCACAAGGGCCCCATCCTGACGGTGGCCAACTGGAGCGGCGAGTGGCCCGGCCTGGTGGGCATGTTGAATCTCAACGCCAGCCTGACCAAGGCCGGCGTGAAGTACGCCACGCTGTGGAGCAAAGACTTCACCGACGAGTACTTCCTCAGCCGCCTGCGCAACTGGCTCAAGGGCAAACCGGTGCGCCACGACACCAGCCACGCCGTGAAGCTCAGTTCCTACACGCTGCCCGCCGCGGCCCAGCAGATTGGCGCCGAACTGGGCCAGGACCTGCTCACGAACAAAGCCATCATGGGCATCTTCGATGAAGGCTGCATGGGCATGTACAACGGCATCATTCAGGATGAACTGCTCTTCAATATCGGCCTCTACAAGGAACGGTTGAGCCAGTCCGCCTTGTACGCCGCCATGCGCACGGTGCCGGACGCCGAAGCGCAGGAGGTGCGGAACTGGCTGGACGCCAAGGGCATGAAGTTCGTCACCGGACCGAATCCGGAAACGGACCTGACCGACGCGCAGATTCTCGAGCAGTGCAAGATGTACATCTCCGCGGTACGCATCGCCGACGAGTTCGGTTGCGCGACGATCGGCATCCAGTATCAGCAGGGGTTGAAGGACCTGTCGCCGGCCTCGGACCTGGTGGAAGGTTTGCTCAACAACGTCGACCGCCCGCCGGTCAAGGACGCGCAAGGCCGCGTGCTGTTCGATGGCCAGGCCATTCCGCACTTCAACGAAGTGGACGAATGCGCGGGCGTCGACGCACTGGTCACCAACCGCATTTGGACCAAGCTGGGATTCGCTCCCGAAACGACTCTGCACGATGTGCGCTACGGCGAGGATTTCAAGCTCAACGGCAAGAAGGAGTTCGTTTGGGTGTTCGAGATTTCCGGCGCCGTGCCTCCCGAGCACCTCATCGGTGGCTACGCCGGATCGACCAGCGAACGCCAGCCCCCCATGTACTTCCGCATGGGAGGCGGTTCGATTAAGGGCATCTCGAAACCTGGCGAGATCGTCTGGAGCCGCGTGTTCGTCGACGACGGAAAGCTGAAGGTGGACATCGGCCGCGGCCAGGCCGTCGAACTTCCCAAGGAAGAAAACGAGCGCCGGTGGAGCATTACCACTTCGCAGTGGCCCATGATGCAAGCCATCACTTACGGCGTCACGCGAAACCAGTTCATGGCGCGTC
Source organism: Terriglobales bacterium (assembly GCA_963745655.1). Taxonomy (GTDB): domain Bacteria; phylum Acidobacteriota; class Terriglobia; order Bryobacterales; family Bryobacteraceae; genus JAJFUV01. The sequence continues at coordinate 41,371 of CAVUYK010000006.1, forward strand.
ACAAGTCGAACCACATTCAGGTGGCTTACGCGCCGAATGCCGAGGGCGCCAACCTGGCGCTGGCCGTCAAGGCCGCCATGTTCCGCGAACTCGGAGTGGAAGTCTCCATCTGCGGAACCAACCACGGACTTTAGTTGAAACGTGCGACGCAAAAAGGGGACAGACGCATTTTCCGCCATGAGATAGTTACGGCGATTGAGTCGAGGCCCGGAGCGGAAAATGCGTCTGTCCCCTTTTTGGCTGAGCCAAGGAGGATACCAGAGTGCGAGTAGGACTCATCGGTACAGGTGCAATTTCTTACAAACACGCGCAAGCATATAAGAATATTGGCTGGGAAGTCACGGTCTGCAACGACATCAGCGAGAAGGCCGGCGAGAAATTCGCCGCCGAGTTCGGCTGCGAGTTCGTGAGGACCTACGAGGAACTCTGCCGCCACCCGAAGGTGGATCTGGTGGACGTCTGCACGTTCCCGGACTTCCGCCTGCAGCCTATCGAAATCTGCGCCCAGACCAAGAAGCACGTGCAGGTGCAGAAGCCCATGTCGACCAATCTCGAAACGGCGCGGCAGATGCTCGACATCGCGCGCAAAGCGCGGATCACGCTGGGCGTGGTCAGCCAGCATCGCTTCGACGACTCGATCCAGTTTCTGAAGAAGGCCATCACCGCGGGCCGGCTGGGCAAGATCCTGCAAGCCGACGCGTACGTGAAGTGGTACCGTTCGCCGGAGTATTATTCGCGTCCCATCAAGGGGAGCTGGGCGACCGAAGGCGGCGGCGCGCTGATGAACCAGGGAATTCACCAGGCGGACGTGCTGTTGTATTTGATCGGCGCCGTGAAGAGAGTTGTACGCCTACTGGCAACTCGCCGCGCTGCACAAGATCGAATCCGAGGACGTGGTCTGCGCGGTGATGAAGTACGCGAACGGCGCCACGGGCGTTATCCAAGCTTCGACGGCGTTCTGGCCCGGCTACACCGAACGCATGGAAATCCACGGCACCAAGGGCAGCGCCATTGTCTCCGGCGACCGCCTGACGGCGTGGGACGTGGAGAACGATTCGGGCGATCCGGCTCCCGTGTCCACCAACGTGGCTTCCGGCGCCTCCGATCCGATGGCCATCTCGCTCACGCCCTTCGAGCGGCAGTTTACCGACTTGGGCGAAGCCATTCGCACCGGGCGCCAGCCACTGGTATCGGGCGAAGAAGGCTATCGCGCTATCGAATTGGTGACCAGCGTGTACCGCTCTTGCCGCGAAGGACAGAAGGTGGTTCTTGGAGGGTAGGCCGCCGCGACCGATGTCCTGGAAAACTCTGCGGGTTCCCGCATCCAGCGCCAATCTCGGGCCGGGTTTCGACTCGCTCGGCCTGGCGCTGGGCATCTACCTTGAATGCCGCTTCCGCGCCGCCGGCCGGCTCACCATCTCCGTGAGCGGCCGCGACGCGGAGTTGATTCCGTCCGGCGAGGACAACCTGATCTGGCAGACGGCTCTGGCCGTGGCACGCGATGTCGGCGCGGAATTGCCGCCGGTCGAAATCGAAATCCGTAATGACATCCCCATCGGCAAAGGGCTGGGATCGAGCGCGGCGGCCCTTACCGCGGGCGTGGTGATCGCCGACCACCTGCTCGAACTGCACTGGAAACGGCCGCGTATTCTTGACGAAGCGGCCAAGATCGAAGGCCATCCGGACAACGTCGCGGCGTGCGTGCTGGGATCCATCGTGGCCAGCGCCATCGATTCGGGGGGCGTCGCGCGGTCGATTCGTTTGGAATTGCCCGAGCATTTCGGCCTGGCCGTGGTGGTGCCGGATTTCATTCTCCCCACCAGCGAAGCGCGCGCCGTGCTGCCGGCGACTTACTCGCGCGAGGACGCTGTGTTCAACGTGCAGCGAGCCTCGCTGCTCATCGCGGCCATGGCCACTGGGACCACCAGCGCATTTCCGGTCGCGCTGGAAGATCGCTTCCACCAGCCGTACCGTTGTCCGCTGGTGCCGGGACTCGCCGAGGCCATACGGCTTCGCGCGCCGGGACTGCTGGGCTGCGTGCTCAGCGGCGCCGGCCCTTCCGTATTGGTTTTCTACGAACGCGGTTACGAGCAGGTGGCGGACCTGGTCCGGCAGATTTTCAAACTGAACGGTCACGACGCCGATATTCTATCCACCAGCATCGCGGCGCAAGGTTACGCGATCGAGTAGTGCGGCGCAGATTCTGAGGTGTAAGATGTCCCGTGGGCAAAATCGGGTACAGGCACGAAGTTTCGCAAAAGCAGCGAAATTCGAGCCAGTCCCCATTTTGCACGCAGTGCCGATACCGGACGGCAATTCTCCGGCACTACACTAGTCTGAGGGATTCGCATCATGGTGACGCTCTCTTATAAACCGAATATCGACGCAGTCGTGGAACGGCTCCGGCCGGCTTTACGCGCGCCAGGCGCAGGACCAGGTCTTCGCGTCTTTCGAAATTCCGAACGCCGCACTGGAGCGTTTCGCCGCGAAGTACCCGACGCCCTTCTGCGATTATCCGGACCCGCAAGAGCGCGTGACCTTCTGGCAGGATGCGCTCGCCGTGCACGCCTCGCTCGAAGACGATTCGGTGCCCTGCGCCTACTTGAGCGAGTTCGATCAAGGGCTCTACGGCGGCCTGGTCGGCGGCGACGTGCGGTTCGTCGCGCACCCGGAGAACGGTTGGGTTTCGTCGATGGTGCCGCCACTGCTCAAGGACTGGCCGGAATTCGACTCTCTACCCGAGCCGCGCGCGAGCCCGTGGCTGGACCGCTACCGGCATCAGATGAAGCTGTTTGTGGAGGGGGCGCGCGGGCGATACGGGATCAGTCACTTCATCATGATCGACAGCCTCAACTTCGTTTATGAACTGGTTGGGGCTACCGCCACCTACACGGCCTTGATCGATGTGCCCGACAAGGTGCACCGCGCCGTGGACTTCGCTTACGATCTGAACCTGATGGTGCAGCGCATGTTTTTCGAGCATGTTCCGTTGCTGGGCGGTGGCACCGTGAGCAACATGGCGCAGTGGATTCCGGGCCGCATCGTGAGCGAGAGCGTGGACCCGTTTCACATGACCAGCGTGCGCTACTTCGAACAATGGGGCCGCGAACCGGTGGACCGCATGTTCGCGAATTTCGACGGCGGCGTGGTGCACCTGCACGGCAACGGGCGGCACCTGCTGGAAGCCGTGTCGAGCATCCCGAAACTGAAGACTCTGCTGCTGGGCGACGATCGCGGCTATCCGCTGGCCGCCGACGTGCTGCCCCAGTTGCGCCCGCGCGCGGGCACGCTGCCGCTGGTTACGCACATTCAGTACCCATCCTTCCTCGAGAAACTGGAACGCCACGAGCTGGTGGGCGGCGTCTTCTACAAAGTAAAGGACGCTCCCGACGCATCCAGCGCCAATCGCGCCATGGAGAAAGTACGCGCGTATCGCGCGTAGGCCGCACGGTGGGAATTACTCTTCCGGCATCTCGAACTTCACCAGGCTGGCCTGGAATCCTTTAGTTTTCCAGGCCCCGTAGAGGATTCCCACCAGAACCCACGCCGCGCCGACCAGTTTAGCGGTGGTGCGCAGGTTGATCCAGATATAGAAGCAGATCAGGAAGCCCGCGAGCGGCGGCAGGAAATTGCCGAGCGTATGCTTGCGGTCTCGCACGAAGCAGCGCATGAACGCCGCCAGATTCACGCCCATGAAGGCAATGAACGCTCCGAAGTTGAGCATCTCCGCCCCCAGTTGGTAGCTGAGCAGGAAGCCACCCACCAGCGCCACCGCCCCGGTGAACAGCACGTTGTTGCGCGGGATGTGGCGCTTCGGATCGATGACTCCGAAAAACGATTTCGGCAGCGCGTTGTCGCGTCCCATTCCGTAGAGCAGGCGCGCCGCGGCCAACTGCGAACCGCTGCCCGAACCGATGGTAGCCACCAACAGCGTCATGTTCACTACCTGGAATAGAATCCATCCTCCGGCGCGTCCAGCCACGTGCACATAGGCGGTGTCAACGTCGGGGAAGGCCTGTCCGGAGGGCCAGATCAATTGCGCGGCGTAGACTTCGAGGCTCGCCAGAATGCCGGTCACCAGGCAGGTGATGACCGTCGCCAGCAAGATGTTGCGGCGCGGATTCTGAACCTCCTCCGACAGCGTGGAAATCCCGTCGAATCCGATGTAAGTGAGCACGGCGATGGAGGTGCCGGTGAACACCAGCGGTAGAGAGAAGGTGGCTGGGTCGTAGAGCGGCTTGAGAAAGTAGCCGTAGCCGAGGTGCGGTTGCGCCATCAGGTACCGCACGGTGGCGGCGAACATCCACAAGATCACCACACCCATGCCGGCCGCCAGCACCTCGTTGGTGCGCGCCGTGGAGCGGATGCCGCGCAGGTTCAGCCCCGTGAACAGCAACACAAAGAAGACAATCCAGACGGCGTACGGAATCTCGGGAACGATGTTACCCGCCGCTTTGGAGCACCAGATGGTGCAGATCACCGGGTTGAGCATGTAGTCCATCGCCATGCTCCAGCCGGTGACGTAACCCAGCGAAGGATGCAGCTCGCGGCCCACGTAAGTGAAGGCCGAACCCGCGCTCGGGTAGGCGCGCGCCATACGTCCGTAGCTGATGGCGGTGAATAGCATGGCGATCATCGCAATCAGGATGGTGGTCACGACGTGCCCGCGCGCTTCCTGATACACCACGCCGAATAGCGGCATGGGCGCGGTGGGCTGGATCAGAATAATCCCGTAGAACACCAGATCCCAAAGCGTCAGCGCACGCTGTAAACGCGGGCCGCCGGAGGAGTTACTCCGAGACTCACTCGACATAGTCATCCAATTGTGCCATGATGCGGTCGGGCGGATGAGACGGGTCTGGCAGAAGCTTAGGGCGGCGATCGAGGGCGGAGTCCGGCAGCGCGTGACGAAGGCGGGCTGGGCGTATACGCTGACGGTGACAGTGCTCGGTGTGGTGGCGGTGGGCACGGCCAACAACCTGCTGTTTCTGATCGTCGCGGCGATGCTGTCGGCCTTGCTGGTATCGGGCTTCATCAGCCGTTTATCGCTGGCGGGGCTCGAATTGGATCTGTCGCTACCCGACCACATTTCGGCGCGGCAACCAGTCGCGGGGCGCATTGGCCTGCGCAACCACAAGCGCTGGGCGCCATCGTTCTCGATCCTGTTGGAGGGGATGCCCGGAAGCAGTTTTTCTTCCAACGTCTACTTTCCGGCGATCCCCAGTGGCGCTACGCTCGAAGAGACCGTCGAAGTGACGTTTGAGCGGCGTGGAATCTATCGCGAGGACAGCTTCGTCTTCTCGACGCGCTTCCCGTTTGGATTCACCGAGCGTCGCGCGCAAGTCATCTTGCGGCGTGACGTGCTGGTTTATCCGTGCCTGGCCGCCCGTCCGGATTTCGACCAGACTCTGCGCGAGATCCGGGGCGAGATCGAGGCGCACTATCGCGGCCGTGGCAACGATTTTTACCGCATACGGCCCTACGAACCCTTCGAGAGCGCGCGCCACGTTGATTGGAAGGCTTCCGCCCACACCGGCGAACTCCAAGTGCGCGAATTCGAGCGCGAACAGGATAACCTGCTGGAAGTCTTCTTCGATCTCGAGGTGCCTCGCGACAAGGCGGCGTGGTTCGAGCAAACCGTCGAGCGTTGCGCTTACATCGCCTGGTGGGCCATGGAGCGTGGCGCGCGTCTGCGATTCCGCACGCAGGACTTCGATCGCTATCTTCCCCAAGAGTGCGACGTCTACGACATCCTGAAGTACCTGGCGCTGGTGGAGCCATCGGACCGCAAAATACCGCCGCCGGACGACGAGAACAGTTTCCAGGTAGTCTTCACCACAAACGCCTCGAAGATGCGCGCCGCCGGTTGGACGCGGGCGCGCTACTATGAGGCCGGCGCGCTCGAAGCCTCTACTGGCGCGCTTGAAACTCCGTCCACGCGCCCGAGTTGAGGTCGCGGAGCAGCCCCCTCTGCCACTTGTAGGCGGGGTGCCGGCGAAGGAATTCCGCCGCTTTGAAGTGGATGCCGCAGGGATGCCCCACGGCGGCGGCGAAGGACATCCGGGCGGCCATCCGACTGTCGGCGATCTTCGCCTGCACGACGCCCGCCGGACCGTATTCGGCTCCTGCCACGGCTTGCTGCCGCGCGGAGACAGATCGATGTGCCCGCAGAGCGTGCGCTCGTTGGGATCGATCTTGCCTGTGAACGTGTCGTAGTGGTCGGCAAGAAATCTCTTGCCGGCGGCAATGTCGATGCGGCCCTTATGCTCGGCCATGAGACGCTCCCAACGCAGGCGCCGCGCGCCGGCACTCTGGCTCGGATCGCCGGTGAAGGTGGTCTCTTCCCTGGTCAGTTGGGGGTCCACGGGGAAGTTCGCCCCGGCGAAATAGCCGTCCTTCTTCCGCCACAGGTTCACGTTCTTCAATCCCAGTTCGAGGCTGGCGATTTCGTTGGTGTTGCGGTCGGCGATGAGCCAATTGTTGGCGTAACCGCCATTGTTGCCTTCCCGCATAATGCGGGCGAACGCGTCGATGGAAGAGGCGTACTGCATGGCCTTGCGCGCGCGCACAAACTCCGGAATCCCCTTCGGATCGAAGCCGTGGAATTGTGTGATGGTGGTCTCGGCGATCATCAGGCCGGCGGAGTTCATGCCGAAGTCGTCGCCGCTGTGGATGAGGCCCGGGTAGCCGTCCATCAGGATGCGATGGCCACGCGCGGGAACTATGTCGAAAATGATGTTCCAGAAGCTGCCATCGAGGTAACCGCTCCAGTTGTTGTGGGCGATTACGGGACGCCCATCCGTGGTGTAGGAGCCGGTTGCGACAAAAGCGCTGCAGCGGTCGGGCGCCGTGCCGCGCCCCGCTGGCCGATCGAGCCACGGAAGATAATAGCCCGATATCTCCATCATGGCGTTCATGGCGACGACGTCCCACAGATCCAGATTCACCCGGCGCGCCTTGAGGCCGTCCGCGATGCCTTGCATCTCTTCACGGTATTCCTGTTCGACGCGCGGCCAGAAAACCTCTTCGGCGGCCTTGCGAATGAAGCCGTAGGACTTGCCGCTATCGTGAGTCATGCTGAGACGGACGCGCTTGTGCGCCTCCCGGATTTCGGGCGCCAGAAGATATCCGTGCTGAAATCCGATGGTGGCCGGGCCGCCCTCCAAGTGCACGAAAATCCAGCCATTGTTTGGCGGCCTTCGCAGCGCCTTCGCGAGACGCGCGTCGGTATTCGGCGCACCCCACAAAAGCACAAGACCGCCGAGCGCCATCAGCGAGAGAACCCGAGCCATTCGTTTCATAGTGAAGCGTCCTACGAGATCAGCCATTATAAGCTGAAGAGGGGAACGGCCACCGAGGCGCGCGCATCTTGAAGCTCCTGTTCATCACGGCGACACCGCTCAACATCGTCGAAGGAAGCGGCACCTTCGCCGGCATACACGTCCTGGCGCGCGCGCTCGAGCAATTGGGTGTGACGGTGGATTTCGCCACGCCCGGCGCGCGCATCGGAAACTTCACGTTGCGCAGGTTGTGGTTCAACGAAGGGCTGCGGCGGCGACGCGCGCTCGACTATGACGCCATGGTCGGCTTCGACATGGACGGCTACCGCATGGAAAGCCGTGGCGGCGTCCCCCACGTGGCGTCCATTAAAGGAATCATCGCCGACGAGATGCGTTTCGAGCGCGGCCCCACGCGCTGGAGTATGGCGGTGCAGGCGGCCTGCGAAGCGAAACACGTGCGGCGTGCCGCAATGGTGATGACCACGAGCCGTTACGCCGCCACGCGGCTCCGTGAGTTGTACGGAATCGAAGCGCGCATTGCCATCGTTCCGGAGTTGATCGACCTGGCCGGTTGGCGTGCGCTGTTCGAAGTCCACGCGGCGTCAACTGCCCCCGAGCGGTTCACCGTACTCAGCGTGTGCCGATTCTATCCGCGCAAGCGGCTCGATCTGCTGCTCGAAGCGGCGGCAGCTCTGCGCGAGCGCGTGCGCGGAATCGAGATTCGCATTGTCGGCGGTGGCCCGGAACAAGCGCGTCTCGCACGCATCTGGCGCGAGAAGCGTTTGGAGGACACTGTCACCTGGCTCGGCGATCTTTCGCAAGCCGCGCTGGCCGCCGAGTACAACCGTTGCGACGTATTCTGTCTCCCCAGCGTGCAGGAAGGATTCGGCATCGTCTTTCTGGAGGCCATGGCCGCAGGCAAGCCGATTGTCGCCGCGCGCGCGGCCGCCGTGCCCGAGGTGGTTCCGCAGGGCTTATTGGTCGAGCCGGAGAGCGCCGCCGCCATTGCGGATGCGCTTGCGGAGTTGTACCGCCAGCCTGAGTTGCGCGCATCGCTGGCCGCCCAGGGGCGCGAGGTCGTGGAGCGCTTCGACGCTCCGCGCGTCGCGCGCGCGTTTCTGGACGAGATCGAGCGCCTCACGCGAGATCACGCGTAGCAGCGGATCTCAAACAGGCGCGCCGCCGCGTCGCCATTGGTGGCCGTGATGCGCACGCGCACGGCGCTCGCCTCAGTTGGCGTGAAGGCGTGACGCCGCAGCCTTTGATAATTGCCTGCGACGCGCGCCACCTCGCGCCACTCGTCCGACCCCGCCGCGCGAATCGAAACCGTGTAGTCGCGCACGGTCTCGGGTTGTGGCCCTCGGATCACACGCTTCATCACCGAGGACTCCCCGCTCAGAGTGAGGATGCGATGGAACCCGGTATCAAAGGTGAGTTGAACCCGGCCGATGCGTTGCGCGCTGGGCCAGGAAAGTTCGATCCAGGCGCCATCGGCCGTCATCTTCCCTTCCCAATGGTGGACCGCCTGGCCCGGAACGTCGCGGGAATAACCGTCGATGACGGCGGCGCCGGGCGCACCGGCTTGTTCGCTCGAAACCGAGACGCGGGCCTGGCGCGCCACATCCAGCGGGTCTTGGTTCGTCCGGTTCTTGATGGTCTGATCGTCTCCCAGGAGAACCTGTTGCAGGTCCCGCAGGCGTTGCACGTAGAGTTCGCGCGGCGTGAGCCGCCAGGCGGCGCACAACGCGGCCGCCGTGCCTGCCGCTTGGCCGATGGTCGCGCAAGTCGCCATGACGCGAGCCGAGGAAAAGGCTACGTGGCTCGCGCTGATGTTACGCCCGGCCATGAAGAGATTCGCGATGTTGATCGAATAGAGCGAACGCAGCGGAATGCTGTAAACGTCCGGAGGCATGATCTGTTGCGCGGGTTTGAGCGATGGATCGTCGAAGCCGCCGGAAGGATGATCGTCCATGCTCCAGCCGCCGATGGCCACGGCGTCGTCCAGGTCGCCGCGCAGAATATCGCCCTCGGTCAGGATGTGGTCGCCCACCACGCGCCGGCTGTCGCGCTTGCCCGGAATCATGCCTACCCAATTGAGAGCCCAGTTGGCGCTCTCCGGATGGTTGCCGCTGTTCTTGATGTAGTCCCACACACCCATCACGATGGAGAGCAGTTCGTGGCGGATGGTGGCATCGTCGCGAATGGTGTCGAGCATGCCGCCCCACTCGATCCACCAGTAGCCGTACTCCCAGGACTTCGGACGCCGCATGCGCAACTGCTCGCGGGTGATCTTGCGCGCCCAGGAGGGCGGCGTGAACGGCATGGGCTTGTCGTGAAGCCTGGAAGTGAAGAGGATGCTGCTGCCTTGCGTGTGCGGCTCGGCTTGTTCCGGCGCCAGCGATTCGTGGAACTCGCCGCGCGCTTCCCTGCCCTTGCGCATCTGGGCGCCGGCCTCCAGCGCGAGCCGGCTATCGCCGGTCGCATCGATGAAGTAGCGCGCCCGAATGCGGTAGGCGTGTTCGGTGCGGTCCGAGCGCGCCAAGACGCGCTCGATGCGGCCATCGGCAACCTCGGCGCCGCACACGGCCGTGTCCAGCAGGAGTTGGATGCGCGGCTCGCAGCGCACTTTGTCGTAGAGCAGCAGATCCCAAAGTTCGAAACAGCATTGCGGATTGCGCACGGCGTCCTCCAGACGCAGTTCTTCGATCAGGCCGCTCTCGCGCCAGCCCGGCCGCCCACCGCTCGCGTCCGCGCCGCAAACGTGCATCCGCACCTCGCTGGATGAATTGCCGCCCAGCCGCGAACGGTCCTGCACCAGGACCACGCGGGCGCCGTGGCGCGCCGCCGCGATGGCCGCGCAAACTCCCGCCACGCCGCCACCGGCCACCACGATGTCCGCATCCAGCTCGACCATTGCCATGTGGACGTCGCCGTTCACGCGCACTGGAAATCGACGTCGCCCGCGCCGGAGCGCCCGTTGCGCCGCCCGCCAGAACCATCAACGAATACCCGCTCACCAAGTCACGTCGTCGCATAGAGCACCTCGTGTAAGATTACTATTCTTGCGGCATAATGGACACACCCATCGTGCCGGCCCGCTTGGGTTGTTCGAGACCGGCCCTGGGCAAGGACGCACTCATGAATGAACGTTTCTATCTTTCCCGGCGCCAGTTCGCATGGGCCGGCGCCGGAGCGCTTTCGCGGTTGTCCTTCGCGGCGCCATCCGCGGCAATAGCCGCTTGGTCCGGACCAGCGGTGGTCAAGAAGATCTTCTTGGGTGGCCCTCCTAGCTGGCCGCGACCGGATGTGGATCTCAAGCAGGACGTGGCGGAGATCGAGGCCCGCCTGGGCGAATTGGAGCGCCGCAATCCCGGCCAGATCCGCTTCACTGGCGGTGAAATGGTTGCAAACCAAGCCGAGACTGCCGCCTGGCTGGAACGCTCGGGCGACGCAGACGTGATCCTGGCGTTCAACCTCGTCACCAACACCAACAGGATGCTGGCCCGCATCGCGGATTCCGGCAAACCAGCGGTCTTATTCTCGATGCCCTACGCGGGGCACAACTGGACCCACGCAATCGCGCTCGGGCAGATGGGCAAGAAGCTGGATTTGATCGCCTCCAGCGACTTCGCGGATCTGGATCCATACGTTCCGCTGTTCAACACCATTCATCACTTGCGGCACAGCAAGGTGCTTCTGGTGGCGCAGCCCAACGCGCGACCGCAAGCGGGCGGTTATACCGAACAATTCGGAACCACTTTCGCCTATCCGCTTTACACCGACATCAAGACGGCCTACGAAGCGGCCGATCCGGACAAAGCTCGCAGGATGGCGACGGAGTTCATCCGCAACGCAGCCAAGGTGGTGGAACCCACGGAGGATGAAATCGTCCGTTCCATGAGACTGCATCTGGGCATTCAAAGCCTGCTCGAACAGGAGAAAGCCAACGCCATTGCCATCGATTGCCTGGGCGGCTTTGGACGAAAAGAGCTGCCCGCCTACCCGTGCATCTCCTTCTCCAAGCTCAACGACGCGGGGATGTACGGAGTTTGCGAGTGCGACCTCGAATCCACCATGACGCAACTGCTGGTGACGTCGTTCTCCGGCAAGCCCGGCTTCGTTTCCGATCCGGTCTTCGACACCAGCCGCAACGAGATCATCCACGCGCACTGCGTTTCGGCGACGAAGTTGAGGGGCATCCATGGCGAGCCGTCTCCCTACATCGTTCGATCGCATCTGGAAGACCACCAGGGCGCGTCCATGCAAGTGCTCGCGCCAGCGGGCGACGCAGTCACCGTGGCGCGCTTCACCAATCCGGGAAAACTAATGATCTCGACGGGCGAAGCTCTCGGCAACGTGGACAACGAGCGCGGCTGCCGGACGAAGATTCGCACCCGCGTCCGGGACGCGCGCAAGTACTTGGAAGGTTGGTCGGCCGCCGTCAACACGGGACCCGGCATGCCGGGCACGCGCGACCTGCTGCACCGCGTGGTGTTCTATGGCGACCACACTAAGGAGATTCAGCGCCTGTCGCGCCTCACCGGGTTCAAGGTCATGGAGGAGAGCTGACGCTACCCGGCCCTGCGTGCTGCCTTTTTTCTTTGGGCCGCATCCTTCTGCGCCGCGCAGTTGACCGCGTGCAGGCGCATTTCCTCCGCGCTGAAGGTTAAGGTGCGTTCCCGCCGACTTTCGTCGCGCCGCTCCAGCAGTCCCCGGCATAAGATGGGGAGTTCCTGTACGCGGATGCCATAGTCGCGAATGAGCGCAAGATCCGTCCGAACCGCGAACCTCGTCCTCGTTCGATCCGGCGCGATGCCCTCGAATGAGAATACGCGGAATCCCAAGTCATGGCTGAACCCTACAAGGACAAATTGCATCTTGACACTCCTTACCAATATATACTTTCACTCACTCGCGCGTTGGATCTCGCGGCTCAAACCATGGGGAGAGCGCGGGCGCGGGTCATTGCGACTCCGTGCCCGGATTCGCAATAGAAGGAATGAAAAGCTCAGAGGTCCGCTTCCAACTGATGAAGGCCAGCGCCGCGCACGCCGCGCTGCATACGATTGCCAGCGAAATCGACAAAGAACCCACCGGTCTTGAGAGGATCAGCAACGCCGGACTGAAAATGAAGGCTAGCGCAAACAGGGAAACCGTTGCGGTGTAGTCGCGGCCGGTAGACTTCCGTTGGGAATCGAACACAGCACCCTCCTCGGGTTGGGCGGAAGCGCCCGCCTATTAACTATTATAAGTTAAGAGGGTTTACTTTTCAAGGGTTGTTATGGCATACTGAGTCCAGTTTCTTTACCGTCAAGGGTTAATTTAGGCGCAGTGGAGTCTGTATGGACCTCCCTCTCGTAATCCGGCGTCGCATGAAGGAGCTAGGCCTAGAGCAGAAGGATTTGGCGGCCGCCGCTCACGTCACCGAATCCTACGTCTCGCAGTTGCTGTCGCGCAAGAAGGCTCCTCCCGCGCCGAGCCGCACGGACATCTACGACAAGATGGGAGAGTTCCTGAAGCTGCCGGGCGGCGAGCTCGCGAAACTGGCCGATCTTCAGCGCCGGGAGGACTTAAAGAAGAGAGTGGCGGAACCGCCCGGACCCCTGTTCAAGGAGTTTCGAAGTCTGATTCTCCGCAAATGCGATTCCACCAGCCGAAAAGAAATACGCAGGATTTTCGAGAAGGAGCCTTTCGGCGAACTGGAACGTCTGATCACACAGAAGCTTCTGGACGTGGTCAAGAGAATCGCGCGGCAAGCGTTGGAAAGGGAAGACTGGCTGCGCGTGATGGCCCAACTCGGCGGCCGCGGCAGTGAGCAGATGCGGGTGGCGATACTCGCGTTCCTGGATACGGACTTCTTCAACGTGTCGGTGGAAAACTGCGTGGCTTTCCTGGACCCGCTTATCGAGTCCTGGGACGTCGACATCGCGACTTTTGGCGTGGAAATTCGTTTGAACCGCAGACTGGTTCCGGACCACCTGAAGAAATTTGAGTTTGTCGAGTGCGAACCGGAACAGCCTTTTCAACTGGAGCCGGGCCTGCAGGAATTTCTCAGGGATGCTTCACTCAGCGGCGATGCCACCGGCGACGAAATCGAATTTCTGAAGAGGCTGCGGTTCAAGGACCGGCGGCCTGCGCCCATTTATTACTACCGGGAGCTGCAAAACCTGAGGGACCCACTCCATTTCCGCCGCTCCGCGCAACCGGAAGAAGGCAAGTAACCGAAGCAGCGAGTGTGCCCGGGCGCCCGGGAATCACTCGCTAGACGCCGCGGCGCGCGCCCCACAACTCCACGTGCAGTCTCGGCGTGTAGCGGTAGCCTTCCTGCTTGCAGATCTCCGCGATCCAAAGGCCGCGCGCGCGCAGCGTTTCCACGTCGGTACCTTCGCTCATCAGGACGACGCGCTCGCTCTCGGCGCCGGTTTCAGCCACCACCATCTTAATCTCCGCAAGATCCTCCGCGCGCTCGACAACGAACTTCATCTGATAGTCGTAGGCCTCCATCAGCCTGCGCAGAAGCTCCGGCTGGTAACGCAGGCGTTCGTGCGTGGCGGCCCAGCGGCCGCCGTCCCGCGTGCGGGGAGTGGAGTTGGCGAGCTTCGGACTCAGGCTCATCAGGTCGCAAGCCACGCTCGCCCACACCGTGCCGGCCGTCTCGATGGTGATGTGCAACCCCGCCTGGCGCAGCGCTTCGGTGAGCGGTACGATGTCCGGCGCCATCATGGGCTCGCCCCCCGTCACCACGACGTGCCTGGCATGGTGGGCAAGCACGCGAGAGAGGATTTCATCGACGCTCAAAGCATCTCCCTCCGGCGCCCAGGAAGTGTAGGGCGTGTCGCACCAGACGCAACGGAGATTGCAGCCGCTGGAACGCACGAACACCGAAGGCGTCCCCACCAGCACGCCCTCGCCTTGCAGCGAGTAGAAGATCTCCGAGATACGCATTAGCGCACGTAGACGAGCGGGTCGGTGAGACCCGCCTCGCGAAATCCCTTCTTGCGGAGCAGGCAGGAGTCGCATTCGCCGCACGAGCGGCCCTGCGGGTCCGGATCGTAACAACTGTGCGTCAGGCCGAAGTCCAGGCCAAGCCCGGCGGCAAGCTCGACAATGCCGGCCTTGTTCAATCGCGCGAGCGGCGCGTGGATGCGCAGCGCGACGCCGCCTTCGGTGGCGGCCTTGGTCGCCAGATTCGCCATCCGTTCAAACGCGGCGATGTACTCGGGCCGGCAGTCGGGGTAACCGGAATAGTCGATGGCGTTCACGCCGATGAAAATGTCGGCCGCGCCCAGCACTTCCGCCCAGGCCAGGGCGAACGACAGAAACACGGTGTTGCGGGCCGGGACGTAGGTGACTGGAATGCCGCTGCCCATTTCGGCGTCGCTGCGCTGCTTGGGCACGTCGATCGAATCGGTGAGCGCCGAACCTTGAAACATGCGCGTATCGATGGTAGCCACCAAGTGACGTTGGGCGCCCAGCGAAGCGGCCACGCGCGCCGCCGCCTCCAGTTCCACGCGATGCCGCTGGCCGTAGTCGAACGACAAAGCGTAACACGCAAAGCCCTCGCGAATCGCGTAGGCCAGGCACGTGGACGAATCCAGGCCTCCACTCAGCAGGCAAACGGCGCGCTTCATGATTTCTCCAACTTCAGCGTCAACAGAAATCCTATCACCGGAAAAACGATAAGCGACGCGAGCACACGGTGCAGCGTGAAAGTATCCGCGAGCACCCCGATCAACGGGATGAACACCATCCCGGCCATGCCCCACGCAAAGCCCATCATGAGCGCGGAGACGGTGCCGGATTGCGAAGGCACCAGTTCCTGCGCCATCACCACGTTCACCGGAATGGTGAACAGCAGGATCAGTCCACCCAGACAGAGCCCCACAATGGAGAGCACGCCGCGCGTGAGGAAGAAGAGCGCGAGAAACGGCACCGACGCGATCATCGAGATCAGAATCACATGGCGGCCGCCGAAACGGTCCGCCATGTGGCCGCCCAGAAAACCGCCCAAAGCGCCCGCCGCCAGGTAGGCGGTGAGGATGTAGCTGGCGTGCGCCGGCGTGTATCCGCGCTCCAGGTTCAGATAGAGCGGCAGAAACTGAGCGAAACTGATTTGCACGATGGACCGTAGGAATACGAGCATGTACAGGATGATTAGCGGGCGCGCGACGGCTCGCAGCGGCTTCCAGTCGAAGCGCACACGGTGTGTCACATCGCTCGCGGCGTTGGGCAGCATCGCGAACAGGAACACGCTCACCAGCACTCCCGGCAGCGCGCCCACCCAGGTGAGAGCGAGGCCGAACCGGGTAGCGATGGTGGAGAAGTACGTCGGCCCCAGCGCCATGCCCAGCGTCCCCGCGCTGATAAAGGACGCCATCCACGCGCCACGGTTTTCCACCACGCCACGGGTCACGCGGGAAGTTGCCTGCGGGTGAAACGCGGCAATGCCCGCGCCGCCGGCGAGCACCATCACGAGCAACCAGTTAAAGCTGGGCGCGATGCCGAGCGCGGAAATGAACACGCCCGCCACGGCGGGCGACAACGCCGCGAACAGCTTCGTGCGGAAACGGTCCGACAGAAAGCCGTACACCGGCTGCATCACCGAAGAGGAGAACACCAGCACTCCACCCAGCAGGCCGGCCTGGGTGAGCGTCATCCCATGCCGCGCGACCAACATGGGTAGCAGCGCCCCGAGTGCGCCGGAATACAGGTCTATGAAGAAATGTCCGAGCGAGAGCAGAATCAGAGGAATGACCAAGTTGTATCCATTATATCGAGGCTCTCCTCAGGAGTGCGCCGCCGGCGCATGGAAATGGCGGTCGGGAAGCATCCGGTAGATGAGCAACATCGACAGCGGGTGCATCAATCCGGCAATCAGAAAAATCGGCGTGTAGGAGAAGTGCATTACCACATAACCCGTTCCCAGGGTGGCGAGAATTCCGCCCACCGCTCCGCCCATGCCGGAAAAGCCCGTCACCGTGCCGACTTCGTTGGCGGGATAAAGGTCAATGGGCAGCGTTTGCAGGTTCGCGACGTAGAGCGCGTGTCCGAAGACCACCAGGCATGTCGCCGCGATGGCCATCCAAGCCGCCGGCACCAACGGGGCGAAGATGGCCGACGGCAGGAGCGCGGCGCCCATGAGCATCACAAATCGTCTGGCCCGCCCCACGCTCCATCCGGCGCGCACCAGCCGTCCCGACAACCATCCGCCCAGCACATAACCCGCATCGCCGAACAAGAACGGCATCCACGCGTACTTACCCACCATGGCGAGATCGAATCCTCGCTCGCGCCGCAAATATTCCGGCAGCCAGAAGATGATGAAGTAGATGACGGGATCGGTCAAAAAGCGCGCCAGAGCCAGTGTGATCGAGGCGCGCGTGGTAACCACGGCGCCCCAGCGCAGATCGCCGCGCTTCACCGCGACGGTTTCCGACGGCGGACGCACATGGTCCTTGATTTCGTCGTACTCGCTGGCTCGCAGCCAACGGTTCCGGTGCGGTGGTTGATAGAGGATCAACCATAGCAGCAGCCACACCAGTCCCAGCGTGCCCGTGAACACGAACGCCGCGCGCCAGCCATACCGCAGCGTGAGCCAGGCCACTACCGGCGGCGCCAGCGCCGAGCCCAGCGACGAGCCGGCATTGAAGATGCCCACTCCCAGAGCGCGCTGCGAAGCCGGGAACCACTCCGAGACGGCTTTCGCCGCCGCCGGCCAGTTGCCCGGTTCGCTTAAGCCCAGGAGAAACCGGCACGCGCCCAGCGACCACTTGCCGACCGCGAGGCCGTGCAGCATTTGTGATATAGACCACGTGAAGATGAAGACCGCGAAGCCGCGCCGGGTTCCCAACCGGTCGACGATGTAACCCGAGCCGGCGTACATGATGGCGTAAGCGATCAGGAACAGCACAATGACGTGTGAGTAGTCCTGCTCGCTCATGGCGAACGTCTTGCGCAGTTCCACCGATACGATGGACAGCGTGAGGCGGTCCGCGTAGTTGATCATCGTCGCGGCGCACAGCATGAGCGCGATGATCCAACGCAGCTTGGGAATCTTCATCTCTACCTCGCGTAGTCGAAGTTGAATTCGCGCTCCACCCAGCCCGCGCCATCGAACGCGCGGACTTTGAGCAGGTGCGATCCGGGCGCGATCGCGGCATCTGATGCGCGGTCCTCGCTCGTCAGCAGATAGGGTGGACGGTCGTACGAATTCACCAGCTTTCCATCCAGAAATAGCTCGACCTTTACCCGGGACAAACCCTTCGGTCCAGATACGCAGGCGTTCCCAGGAATGAAATTGCGGTTCGTGTGCCGGCTGATTGAGGTAGACATCCTTGCTGTAGTGGGGCTGTTCGGCGCGCTCGCGCTCCTCCCACATCCGCAGCGAATCGGCTGAGGCGGCGAGCGAAAGGTAGCGCCGCGGCTCAGCGCCTTCCAGCGCCGGACCGTCGCTCTGGTAAATGTAAATGCCGGGCACACCCATCTCGTAGGCTTTCAGGATGCGTTCCAGGAACATGCCGGGTCTGGATAGTCCCCAATCGAGCGCATCGACGCAAGGCAGCAGCTTGGCCCGCGTCCCCTTCACTCCGGAAATGTACTCGCCAATATCGAAATTCAGATGCCGTCCCTGAATGTTGGACGGCGCCAGATAGTCCACCAACCCTTCGCGCGCCCACGTCGCGTAATCCATATGCTGCCAGCCCAGCACACCGCGCGCGGGAAAGCGCGTGAGAATGTCAATGCGCTTGCCGCGCTTCTGGCCGTAGCGGTCGGCCAGGGCGCGCAACTCGCGGAAGAAGCCGGTCACGGTTTCCTTGTTGGTCACTGCGTTCGGATAACGGCACCAGTCCAGCGAAATCGATTCGGCCCCGATTTCCAAGGCCTCCTCGAACAGGCTCAGCACATACGCGCGGACTTCCGGTACCTCATATCGAAGATGGCTGCCCTTGCGCCATTCCGGATGCCGGCGCGAGAACTCGCTTTCGAGCGGAGTGCCGGGATAGCAGTTCGTCGCTCCGATATTGGCGCGCGTTTTCAAGCCGAGCATTCGTGCGTAGCGCAACTCGGTAGCCAGCGTGTTGGTGTACTGCTGCATGCGGCCCACGTTCGAGGTGCGCGGCAACATGCCCGCGAATGGGATCGCCGTACGTGTCGGTCAGCAGTTGGCTGCCCGCGCGCCCTTCGAAGACCATGCGCGATCCACCGCGGCCGATTTGTATGTCGAGATAGTCCAGACGCGCCTCGGCAAATGCCTGTAGCGGCTCCCAGTGCCGTTGGTTGGATTCGATCTTCTGATAGAACGCCCAACTGTACGGTTCGTAGTAACCGAAGAGCAGGCGCCGGTCGCCGCGTAGCGCCCACCGCTGGTTGAGTGCCTCGACCTGCGCGCGCGTGAGTGGCACCAGGCGCACGGTATCGAGATGCGCTCGATAGTTGTCTTCGTATTCGTATACCGTGCTGTAGGGCTGCCGGACTACAAGATGTTGCCGCGTCAGATCGGACCAGCGCCAGAACACTTCGCGGCCGCCCTGGGCGATGGAGAAGTTCTCCGAACGTTCGTCGCCGCTCAGGCGCAGTTCGATGGCGCCGAGCTTCGCGGGAGTCGAAACGTACATCGCGTACCATCCGCGAAGATCCAGCGGATAGGTGAGCGCCGGCAGCTCGACGCCTTTCTCCTTCACTTCGAGCGTGGTTCCCTCGCTGGTCCGGTGCAGCCACCACGCTGGCGCACCCGGCGCTGGATTCTCGCTGACGGCGCTCTGCTGGACTACCTTCGACCAGTCGTTCAGCAGGATCACGTCGGAATTGTCGAGAGCAATGCGCGTTTGCTCTTGGGACAAGTTTGGTCTGATTATCGGAGATCGTCACCCGAAACTCTACGGTCAACTTGCGTGCGCCGAGCTTCGCCGGATTCCACACCAGCGTGCGCCGCAATCCCGGCGGCGCGCCGCTCCGTGAGACGGCCCTCCCGCAGGCCAGCGTTCCAGTCCGCCGGCGGCATCAGTTGGATGGCGGTGTCGCTCACATGCGGCCACACGCTGGCCGGCGACCACCCGGTGGCCCCTTCCGCGCGCACTTCCGCGCGCACACTCACCCGCTCCGGCGCGCTACCCGGGACCGGGTAGCTCACTTGCACATAACGTGTGATGGGATCGATCGAGTGCTCCAGGCCGGCCATGGACAACCCGGCGGATAGAAGAAGCAGGAACGCGCGCATAGCGTACTACTCTATCAATTCGACTCGCCGTCTTCACGGCGCCGCGCCGGTTGCGATCCGATCACGTAGCCTTCGATGCTCGACGCGGGCGGAGCCTGCATGGGGAGACTCGCGAGATATCCCGCGGCAAATGTAACCACCACGCCGATGGGCCCATACCAGAAGAAACTCCATGGCGTCGTCATGCTGACGTAGGCCACCGAGACCGCGCCGGCCGCGGCGCCCATGAGCACGCCCGCCGAGGTGGTCCGCCGCGTGAGCGCGGCCAGCAGGAATATGCCGAGCAGCGGGCCCGACAGGAAGCTGCTCACCTTGTTATAAGCCAGCGCGAGTTCTCCCAATCTTCCCGCGTAGAGCGCCAGCAGCGTGGCCGCCGCCCCCCAACACGCCGTGCCCACGCGCCCCGCCGCGGCGTAGTGCTCCGGAGAGCGGCCGGGGCGCAGCAGGCGCTGGTAGAAATCCACGATGGTGGCCGTGGTCAGCGAGTTGATGCCCGCCGACATCACGGCCATCGAAGCCGCGAAGATGGACGCGACGATCAATCCGGAAACTCCCACCGGCAGTTCCCGCACGGCGAAAAGCGGCATCACGGCGTCCACCACCGTGAGACCCGCCAGACGCGCCGGATTGCGCTGGTAGAATGCGTAGAGCGCCACGCCGGTCAGGTACAGCAGGGCGCCGATGGGGATGACCAGGAGGCACTGCAGAATAATCGAGCGCCGGCAGTCCCGTTCGGATTTCGTCGTGAACAGCCGTTGCAGGACGGCTTGATCGGTGGTCAGCGGCGAAAGACACAACACCGCGCCACCAATGAGACACGCCCACAGCGAAGTAAGCTCTTTCGGATCGGTCGAGAGATTGAAGAAGTCCAGCCGCCCTCCGTCCAGCGCCGTCCGGTACGCCGCGGCGATTCCTCCGTCGATGCGTCCCACGGCCGTCGCAAAGATCAGCACGATGCCGAGCGATACCGTGCAAAACTGAATCACGTCGGTCCAGATCACCGCTTTCATGCCACCCAACGTCGTGTAAAACGTCGTGAAGGCGCCCATCAGCAGCACGCACTGCCACACCGGCATGCCCGTCACCAGGTTGATCACCAGCGAAGGCGCGTAAATAACCAGCGCCACGTGCGCCGCGCGGAGCAGTTGAAACAAGATGCTGGTGATGGCGCGCACGGTCACGTTGAAACGTTTTTCGAGATACTCGTACGCGGTGTAAAGGTTCAGGCGCGCGTAGAACGGGACGAAGACAATGATGGCTACCGGAGCCATCAACGGATAGCCCGCGCTGAGCCACAGCAGTTGCATGTTGTTCTTATAGCTCCACGCCGGACTGCCCATGACGCTGATGGCGCTCAGGTCCGCGGCCACCAGCGAGATGCCCACCGGCAGCCACCACATGGCGCGTCCACCCAGGAAGTACTCCTTCGCGGTGGTCTTGCGGCGGTAGAAGGAACTGCCGATCCCAGCGATCGCCACCAGGTAGCCGATCACCACGGCGTAGTCGGCCGCGGAGAAACTTTTCATCGCATCTCACCTCACGCGTATGCGGTGCGCGCGGATCTTGCCCTGACCGTCTTCCACGCTCCAATGCGCGGCCAGGTACTCGTCCTTCGAAAGACGCACCAGCGAAGGCTGACCGAACTTCAGTGACGTGAACATGGCGGCCATGCTCTGCCCCGCGTGGGTCTGCGCGCCCGCGCCGGCTCCCCAAATGGATTTCTCTTCGATCACGCGCCAGCGGTCGGCCGGCGAAATCCACCACGCGGACGCAAATGGCCGGATGGTCTCCGCGGTGCGCGTGGATGGTGAGGAGCAGGTCGCCCCGCCATGGAAGCAGGTTGGAAGCCTGCGCCATCACGCCGGTGTCGATCGGCGCGGACCACGTATAGCCGCCGTCGCATGAGACCGCCGCCATGTTGGCGTGATGCTGGTCGCAACTGGTATCGTAGGCCCACACCAAAGCAACCAGCCGGGCGTCGGGCATCTCGGCCAGGCGCGATTCGTACGGTGTAAGGTTGCCCGCGGGCGCCTGAAAGAACACCGTGCCATCGTCCCACGTTCGCCCGCCGTCGCGGCTGCGCACCAGAACGCCTTGCTGGCCGGAAGGGTTGGACCCATCGGCCATCTTCAGCAGCGCGCCCGCCGCGACCAGATCGCCCGACCGCAACTCGATACACGGCCCCGAGATCTCCATGAGTTCCGGACGGCTCCTCGGAATGATTTGAGGCACGCTCCACGTCCTGCCTTCGTCGGCGGAGAAGCACACGATATCGTCGCCGGGCAGAAGACCGCCCGTTTCTTCGATGCCGATTCCCTGTTCCGGATCGTGCCGGTCGAAACGGTAACCGATGGCTATGAGGCGTCCGTCGCGAAGCAGCGTGGGTTTCATCACATCGGTGGTTTCATACTCGCACAACCCGTTTGTCGTAAACCGGGCCTTGCAACCGCCAACTTCTGCCTTCGTCCGTCGATCGCGTAATGTATGTCGTGCCGTTGGGCGCTTCGAAGGCTTCCGCCAGCATGAACATCGCGAGCAGTTCGCCGGAGGCGAGCGCGCAAAGTCCGGGGAAGTAACCGTGCCGGCTATGCACGTGGGGCTTCGGATTCTCGTAGACGATGTAACTCTCGATGTAGTCGATCACGAGTGCGTCCCGCGCTCGAACCCGAACGAGAACAGTTCGGCGCCCTTGAGATGAAATCGTAAACTTACGGGTCTGCCGGCCCACGCGCCGGGGGAGGATGCGCCCGCGGCCCAGCGCACCGTGTGCGAGAGCGAGTCGCCCTGGACCGGCGCGGACGGCTTGCATCCCGGCAGTGCTCTTCCCGCCGCATCCAGAAGTTCCACGCGCACGACGCCGCCTTTGCGAACGCACGCGTTGAGCTTCAATGTGTCGCCAGAGAAGACCACCGGCACGGTAGTCAATTGCGCGCCCGCGGTGAATCCATCGGCTGAAACGAAGCGATCCCGCTTCCACTTCGCCAAACCGATGCTGCTGGTGAACTTGGTTTTGCGATCGGGATGATTCGGCTTATAGAGAACCGGCGTGCCGTGCGTGTAGTTGGCGCCGCAGTAGTAGAGCCACACTTCGTCGCCTACTTCGATGGTGCGCGCGGCGGTGAGTTGCAATCCGCAGTCCCACTCGCCGAGTTTGCCACGCGGCACGCAAGGCGTGCGGAAGGGGCGCTGCCACTGCTTGAGATCGCGCGAAACCGCCAGTTGCAGCTCGAAAGGCCCTTCCTGATTTCCGTAGCGCGCGCGATTGTTGATGGTGAACACCCAGGAGAAGCCGATCGCCACCGACTGCGCCGGATGAAAACCAACGCCGTAGAACTCCGTGCGCATTTCGGATGGGTCGTCCGGTACATCCAGAATTGGCCGCACCTCCTCGATACGCGCGAGCGACCCTGCATCGTCCTCCAGATCCGGATAGATGGCCAGTTCCGGCTTGGTCCACGTTTCAAAATCGCGGCTGACGGTCGAGTAGAAAACGCGGCGCCCGTGGCCGCGAATGTCCGTGCCGATCTTGGCGAGCGCCACCCAGCAGCCGCGATACTCG
Source organism: Terriglobales bacterium (assembly GCA_963745655.1). Lineage (GTDB taxonomy): Bacteria > Acidobacteriota > Terriglobia > Bryobacterales > Bryobacteraceae > JAJFUV01. The sequence goes on from CAVUYK010000006.1 coordinate 64,427, forward strand.
TCCCAGTACCCCGTCACCACGTCGCCGCCGGGACAAAAAGGCGTCTGGCTCAATCGCGTCCAGTGGATCCCGTCCCCAGACACCATGGTTTGATAGCCGCGCGACTCCTTCGGGTAGTGGACGTAACAGATCATCTTGTAGCGGCGCGCGGGATCCGCCTCATTGCGGTCCTTGGTCACGCTCGGTAGATGCGTTGCGTAAAGGATGGCGTTGTGGCGCGAGTGGTCCCGCGCCGTGAGCGTTCCGACCAGCGGCTTCTCCCAACGGATGCCGTCGGCACTGGTCGCATAGCAGGTCGAGTTGTCGCTGGACGCTCGGGTTTCCGGCGGCCCGAACAAGCCCACCGGCTCAGCGACGTACCACATCTTGAACAGCTTCTCTTCGGCGTCGTAGATGGCGCTACCGAACAGTTCCAGCCGCCAGCCTTCCCACGGCTTGTCCGCCACCATGAGCGGGTTCGCAGGATGTTTCTCGGCCGGGTGGAGCGTGAAAGCCACCTCGTGGCTCTCTCGCACCAGGACGCGATCTATAAGCAACTGCGTTCTCGTTCCGACGTCGAAGGGGCTGGGCGAGCGGTAGCGTTCGCTGGCGATCCCGGCGGGATGGCCGGCCGCTTGCGCCACGTTGCAAGCGGCGCCGCCCACAAGTTTCGCGAACGATCGGCGGTTGATCATCGCTCCAGCATATACAAAGCGCACCGCCGCCGCGCGTTGGGATGTTACGATGGAATTCTCCCAAGATGGTCCAAAAGCTGCCGGACATATTGTCTCGAATTGTCGCTCGCAAGAGGGTCGAGCTCGAGGCTGTCCAGTTGCGCTTGCGGGAACTGGAACGTCGCGCCACGGAGGCGCTCCCGCTGCGCCGCGATTTCCGTGCGGCGCTCACACGCGGCCGCCCCGCTATCATCGCCGAGATTAAGAAGGCCTCGCCGAGCAAGGGAGTGCTTTCGGCGGATTTCGATCCGGTCCGTTTGGCGCAAGCTTACGCGCGGGGAGGCGCCGCGGCGATCTCGGTACTCACCGACGAGCCGTTCTTCCAGGGCTCTCTCGCGAATCTGGTAGCCGCGCGCGCCGCCGTCGCTCTCCCCGTCCTGCGCAAAGACTTCACCATCCACCCGGCGCAGGTCGTCGAGGCCGCCGCGCACGGCGCGGATGCCATCCTGTTAATTGCGGCCCTCCTCACGGTGGACGAACTGCGGCGCTATCGCGAATTGGCCGAACAACTCGGCATGGCCGCGCTGGTCGAAGTTCACGATGAAACCGAACTCTCCGCCGCGATCGATTCCGGAGCCGGTATCATCGGCGTCAACAATCGTAACTTGCGAACGTTCGAAGTTACTCTGGATACTTCCCTGCGACTTGCCGGCGGCATGCCCGCGCACACCGTAAAGGTGGCCGAGAGCGGCATCCACACGCGCGAAGATATGGCGCGACTCGCCGGTGCCGGCTTTCACGCATTCCTGGTCGGAGAGCGGCTCATGCGCGCGACTGATCCCGCCCGAGCGGTCGAGGAACTACTCGCATGATGGTTAAGGTCTGTGGCATTACGAATCTCGAGGACGCCACGGCCGCCATCGACGCCGGCGCATCCGCGCTCGGCTTCAATTTCTATCCGGAGAGCCCGCGTTATATCGATCCTGAAACCGCCGCCGGCATCGCCGCGCGCCTCGCGCCGGGCGTTTTGAAAACCGGCGTCTTCGTGAACGCGCCGGCCGGCAGCGTGAAGAACATCGTACTCGCGGTGGGCCTGGACGTGGTACAACTGCATGGCGCCTCGTTCGCGCCCTCCGGCGTGCGCTTCTGGCGCGCCGTGCGGATGCGGCCGGGCTTCGACTTCGCCTCCCTCGATGCGCTGGACGCGGAAGCCTTCCTGATCGACGCTTTTTCCGGCGAGGCCTGGGGCGGTACCGGCCACACTTGGGATTGGACGCTGGCGGCGGGCGTGAACCAGCGCATTATTCTGGCCGGCGGACTCGACGCCACCAATGTGCGCGAAGCCATTCGCGAGGCGCGCCCTTGGGGCGTGGACGCGTGTTCGCGCATCGAGAGTTCCCCAGGAAAGAAGGATCGTGCAAAGATGAGAGCATTCGTCGAAGCCGCGCTCGCGGAGGAGAGATGATCACGCCATTGCCGGACGCCGGCGGCCACTTCGGTCCCTATGGCGGCCGCTATGTGCCTGAAGTGCTGATGGCGCCGCTCGAGGAATTGGAGCTGGCCTACCACGAGGCGCGCCGCGATCCGGCTTTCCAGGCCGAACTCGACCAATTACTCGCGGACTACGCCGGGCGGCCCACGCCGCTCTACTTCGCACGGCGTTTGTCGGAAACTCTCGGCGGCGCGCGCATCTACTTGAAGCGCGAAGATCTGCTGCACACAGGCGCTCACAAGATCAACAACTGCCTCGGGCAGATCCTGCTGGCCCGCCGCATGGGCAAGCGCCGCGTCATCGCCGAAACCGGCGCCGGCCAGCACGGCGTGGCCACGGCCACTGTCTGTGCGCTTTTCGGCCTGGAGTGCGTGGTCTACATGGGTGAAGAAGACATGCGCCGCCAGCGGTTGAACGTCTTCCGCATGCGTCTGCTCGGCGCCCAGGTGTCCGCCGTCACCTCCGGCAGCCGCACGTTGAAGGACGCCATCAGTGAAGCCATGCGCGATTGGGTCACCAACGTCGCCGGCACTTACTACTTACTAGGCTCCGCGCTCGGCGCGCATCCGTACCCGCAGATGGTGCGTGATTTTCAGAGCGTTATCGGCACAGAGGCGCGCGCCCAGATACTCGACCACACGGGCCGGCTTCCCGACGCTGTGTTCGCTTGCGTCGGCGGAGGATCGAACTCCATCGGCATCTTCCATCCTTTCCTGAACGACCCCGGCGTGCGTCTGATCGGCGTGGAGGCGGGCGGCCGCGGGGACAGGCTTGGCGAACACGCCGCGCGTTTTCAGGGCGGCGCGCCGGGCGTTCTCCAGGGCGCTTACAGCTACGTGCTGCAGGACGGCGACGGCCAGATCGCGCAGACGCATTCGGTTTCCGCCGGTCTCGACTACGCCTCCGTCGGTCCCGAACACGCCTGGCTGCACGACAATGGCCGCGCCGAATACCTCTCCGTCTCCGACACCGAGGCGCTGGAGGCCGCGCGCATGCTCTCGCGCATCGAAGGCATCATCCCGGCGCTGGAATCCGCGCACGCCATCTCGGAAGCCATCCAGCGCGCGCCCAACGCGGAAGGAAAAGTCTTCCTGGTGAACGTCTCCGGCCGTGGCGACAAGGACATCGACATCTTTCGCGAAAACATGCGCGATCTGGAGGCGGAATGAGCCAGACGCGCATCGCACGCCTGTTCGAGCGCACCCGCGGGGAGCGCCGCGCCGCGTTTATCGCTTACCTTACGGCGGGCGATCCCACCCCGGAGCGCACGCCGGCGCTGGTCGAAGCCATGGAGCGCGGCGGCGCGGACCTAATCGAACTGGGCGTGCCCTTCTCCGATCCCATCGCCGACGGTCCTGTCATTCAACGCGCCGCCATGCGCGCCTTAGACGCCGGCACCACTCTGGCCAAAGTCCTCGACATCGCGCATCGGATCCGCAAACGGTCGGAGATTCCGTTACTGCTGTTCACGTATCTCAATCCCGTGCTGCGTTACGGCGTCGAGAAGTTGGCCCTGGATGCCCAGGCTGCCGGTATCGACGGTTGCCTTCTGACGGACCTGAGCGTGGAGGAAGCCGCAACCCTGGTCGCGGTGATGCGGAGCAAGGATCTGGACACGGTGTTTCTGGCCGCACCCACCAGCACACCGCGCCGTTTGGAGTTGGTGGCCCGATACTCCTCCGGGTTCGCTTACCTGGTATCTCGCACCGGCGTCACGGGAGAACGCGAATCTTTGTCGTCTTCCGCGGCGCCTCTGGTTGCCTCCATGCGGAAAGTGACGAGTCTGCCGCTGGCCGTCGGGTTCGGCATCTCGACACCGGAACAGGTGGAGGCTGTCGCGCAATTGGCCGACGGAGTGGTCGTCGGTAGCGCCTTCGTCAGGATTATTGAACAATGCGCCGGAGGCGCGTCGCTGGAAGCAAATCTCGAAACGGCGACGCGCGAACTGCGGCGCGGCATCCGACCTAAACCAATATGAACCGTGAAGAAGCGCTTCAAGCTCTCGGCGAGTGCCGGCGCAAGATCGACGAAGTGGATCTACGCATTCTCGGGCTGCTGAACGAACGCACGCGTGTCGTCGAGAAGATCGGCCGCATCAAGCGCGAACTCGCCTGGCCCATCTACGAGCCGAAACGCGAGGACGAGGTTTTTCGCAATGTGACCGAAAACAACACGGGTCCCTTGCCGCCGGAGGCCGCCAAACGCGTCTTCGAGCGCATCATCGACGAAATGCGCAACGTTCAGAAGCTGCGCATGTTTGAACAAGAACCGGATCAGACCAAGTAGGAAGAGGACAGAGCGATGTTTGTAGTCATGCAAGCGGGCGCCAGCGAGGCGCAGGTACAAACCGTAATCGACCGCCTGGTGGAGTTGGGTTTCACCGTGCACCGCTCCACGGGCGTGGTGCACACGGTGCTCGGCGGCGTAGGCCCAGTCGAAAACATCGACCTGGCCGACTTCGAGGTGATGGACGGCGTCAAAGAGTGCCATCGCATCATGTCGCCGTACAAGCTCGCCAGCCGGCACTTCCGGCCCGGCGGCACCGTGATCAAGATACGAGACGTGGACATCGGCGGCCCGAAGGTGGTGGTCATGGCAGGCCCTTGCAGCATCGAGAATCCAGCGCAGATCGATGCCGCCGCGGCCGCCGTGGCCCGCTCCGGCGCACGCATCCTGCGTGGCGGCGCATTCAAGCCGCGCAGCTCTCCTTATAGTTTTCAAGGACTCGGCGAAGAGGGTCTGAAAATGTTGCGCGAGGCGGCGGACCGTTACGGTCTGCTCACGGTGAGCGAGGTCATGGATCAATCGCAGATCCAGACCATGCTCCCGTACACCGACATCCTGCAGGTCGGCGCGCGCAACATGCAAAACTACACTCTACTCAAGGAGCTCGGCAACGTCGAGAAGCCCGTACTGCTCAAGCGCGGCATCGCGGCCACCATCGAGGAACTGCTGCTTTCGGCCGAGTACATTCTGGCGGGTGGCAACCAGAACGTGATTCTCTGCGAGCGCGGCATTCGCACGTTCGAGAGCTATACGCGCAACACCATGGACATCTCCGCCATCCCGGTGGTGAAGAAGCTCTCGCATCTGCCGATGATTGCCGATCCGTCGCATGGCACCGGCCGCCGGGACAAAGTGGTTCCCATGGCCCGCGCGGCGGTGGCCGCGGGCGCCGACGGCTTGCTCATCGAAGTACACCACGATCCCGATCACGCGCTGAGCGACGGCGCGCAATCGCTGCGCCCGAACGAATTCGAGGAACTGATGCAGCAGTTGCGCATCATCGCCCAGGCCGTGGGCCGCGAGATGTAGCCATGCGTACGGTCACCATCGTCGGTGTGGGACTGATCGGCGCGTCGTTCGGATTGGCGCTCCGCAAGGCCGGTTTTCGCGGACGCATTTTGGGCGTCAGCTCGCCCGGTGCCATTCGCGATGCGCTCGCCGTGGGCGCCATCGACGAAGGTCTGCCGCTGCAGAGCGCGGTCCCGCCAGCCGACCTGGTTTATCTTTCCCAAACCATCCGGCGCATCGTTGCTACCATCGGCACGCTGGACGAGTGGCTCAAGCCCGGCGCCTTGGTGACCGACGCCGGCAGCACGAAGGTCGAGATTGTCGCCTGCGCGAGCGGCGCCATTCGTCGCGCGAAGTTTCTGGGCGGACATCCGCTCGCCGGTAAGGAAACGCGCGGGGCCTCTTCCGCCGACGCGGATCTGTTTCGCGGCCGCACCTACGTCCTGACTCCCTCGGAGACGCAGGAACTGGAGACTCCCATGGCTCGAGAGTTTCTTGAGTGGCTCAAGTCGATGGGTGCGCTCACGCTCGCGCTCACCCCGGCCGAGCACGACCGCATCGTAGGCTTCACGTCGCATCTGCCGCAACTCGCCTCCACGGCCCTGGCCACGCTGCTCGCGCGCAAGCTCACCTCCGGGCGCGACGCGTTGGTCTCCGGGCCGGGCCTGGCGGATATGACCCGCCTGGCCGCCAGTTCCTACGACGTGTGGGCCGATATTCTTGCCACCAACGCGCGGGAGGTCGACCAGGCGCTGGCCGCCTACATCGCCGAACTCGAGACGCTGCGCGCCTCGCTCCACTCCGAGCGCACCAGCGACGCTTTCGAACGCGCCGCGATTTTTAGCCGGCGGCTGCGATCATCTTCGCCACCAGACCCGACCGCGTGAATTCCGCGATGGACTGCCCTTCCACCGCCATCGGCAGCGTCCAGATGGCAAGATTCGAATAGTAGTCGTCGCCCCATTGCGGCAAGCCGGTCTGCCCGTTAATGAGGCAGCGCTGATTCCACGGCGCGCGCGTCTTCATGGCCAATGCTTCCCACAACCGGCGCGCGACCTCCAACCCAACGTCGCGATGTCCATGATAGAGAAACGTGCCCGCCGCGCAGAGATTCTCGCCGATGAAGATGTGCGTGGCGTGGTCGCCCCCCGGATGCACCTTCGTGTCGTAGGGGACGCCCTCCGGCGTGACGCCGTTGATGAGGCCGTAGGATGTGGCGGAGATGTTGAGCCGTTCGACGCTTGCCAGCGCCGACCTTCACGTGGGCGTCCGGAAGCACACTGCCAAGCCCAACCTTCACGCACCACTCGGCCATGAGCTGATTCGCCAGCACGACCTCGTTGGTGGTTCCGGCCCGCGCGTTGTTCCACAGCCGGTAGTATTGGCCGTTCCACAAGCGCTCTTCATAGGTCCGCTGCGCCTGGCCCAGCCGCGCCGCGCATTCGTTCGAGAAGGCGCCGTCGCCGGCCGCCTGCGCCCAGCGCCTTGGCCGCGGCCAGCGTAGCCAGCCAGGTTCCGGCTACATAGCAGGAGACGCCTTCCCACGGCCACACGTCGTAGAACTGGTTGGCGGGCCACGCCTCGCCCGGTGAGCACGTGCGGTTGGTCGTGCACCAGCCCGCAGCCATCGTCGTCCAGCGAATACTGGTAGCGGATGGCGCGCTTCGCCGACTCGAATAATGCGGGAGACTGGTCGCTTGTCGCCCGTGCGCAAGTACAGGCGGTAAATCATCTGCACGTACTGGCCGGAGTTCAGCGGATGCTGGCAATGGTAGCGCGGGTCGCGCATGCTGGTCGGCATGCCGAAGGAGAAGGGGATTTCGCCGTCGGAAATCTGAAAATGGCGGAACGCGTCGAGGGTGGTCGCTTCCAGTTCCGGGTAAAAGAGCAACAACGGGAAGTGCCCGTGCATGCGGCAGACCATGGTCTCGACGATGGGGCAGCCCGTGTGGCTTTCGCTGTGGGTGAACCAGCCATCGTCGCCCCACCATTCGTCGGACTTGCGCGTGTGCGCGATCCACACCGAGTTCTTCGTCAGGCTGTAGAAGCTCTGCACCAGCCAGTCGCGCAACCAGTCCGGCAGGTTCGACGCGTAAATCACCGCCTGCCACCCCAGCACGCGTCCCAGCCACGCATCGAAGTTCTTCAGGCCCGCATCGGCGGCCTCGCCCGCATCCTTGAAACGCTGCGTGTAGCGGTTCTGATGCGGCTCGCTCGAACTGTCGCGCCAGACGGGAGCGTACCAGGCCACGGCGATACGCTTGCGCACCGCGCCGCCGGCGGGCACATCCACCGCGACCGTAGCCTCGTTCGGTTGCCCTTCCCGCGCCACCGCTCCATCGCCTCGCACGGCGATGGAACCTTTCGGCGTTGGCGGCGGAAACCGAAAGTGCAGCTTCAACCGCAGAGCTTCGCTCGATGTGTTACGCAACTCGATTTCGAATAAGGCCGCCGGGATGTTCGACGCCGCGCGGTCCCCTGGAATCAGCGGCGAGAACGCGCGCAACCCAAGGTGAAGCGGAAGCTCGTTGAAATCGGCGGCCAGATCCGCCACCGGGTGGTGTCCCCAGTAGGCGATGTGGGCGGCTGAGAGCGGCACGTGCCGGGTTCCGCACTCGAGGGTTAACCAGTCGGCGAAGTACTTCTTCGGCGGCACCAGATCGTTGTAGATCGAATGGTACCCCAACTTGCCCGATCCCTCCAGGCTCATGTAGCCCGTACCGAGGCCGCCCAACGGCACGCCGGACTGCAGCCAATCGCCGTCGAACACACAGCCGTACACACGCTGGCGAAAACCGCCTGCATGGAACTCCGCCCAGCCATTCCGCGGCGCGGAATGAACGAAAGGCCAACCCGCCCCATCCTGGGCGGATGGCAGCGAAACGGAAGCGGAGGCGCTGGCCGCGCCTAACAGTGAGAGGACTTCGCGCCGGTGCATATTGTTCACATGATAGAGTAGTCCTTTCGAGCGTGCATGGAGCTTGTCAAACCACAAACGGAATTGGAGTTAGCCGGCGCCTTGCGTGACGCGGCCGCGGCCGGCGCGACCATTCATCTTGGCGGACTCTTCTCAAAGACGCGCCTGGGCGGGCCGGTGGCCGTGGCGGCCGTTACCGTATCCACCGCGGCTCTCAATCGCGTACTGAAATTCGAACCGCGTGATCTCACCATCAGCGTGCAGGCAGGTGTGCGCTTCGCCGAACTCCGCTCGCTCCTCGCCGGCCACCAGGTCGAACTTCCCCTTGACCCTCCGTTCGCTTCCGATTCCACCGTCGGCGGCGTGGTGGCGGCCAATCTCAGCGGGCCTCGACGCCGCCTTTACGGCACCGCGCGCGACATGGTGATCGGCATGAAGTTCGCGACCCTCGACGGTAAGCTGGCCCAATCCGGCGGCATGGTGGTGAAGAACGTCGCGGGCCTGGACATGGCTAAGCTCATGATCGGTTCGTTCGGCACGCTCGCCGCCCTCAGCGTGGTGAACTTCAAGCTGGCTCCAGCGCAGCCCTTCCGCGCGACCTTCGTGCTCCAGTTCGCGACGCTCGCCGATGCCGTCGCCGAGCGCGACCGTATCCTAGCCAGCCCCCTCCAGCCGGTGGCCCTGGATCTGGCGAACGAATCCGCGGCGCGGCGTTTAGGATTTGATGGTTCGCTTCTCTTATTGCGCGCCGAAGGCTGCCGGGCCGTGATGGCGCGGAATCGCGCGGAACTTCCGGGCGCCACCGTTCTGGATGACGATGCCGGCGCCGCTTTGTGGCGCAAGGTCGAGGAATTCGTGCCTGACGTTTTGTCCGAAAGCGCCCACGCCACGGTGGTTCGCGTGTCGACGACGATCCCGAAGCTCGGCGACGTTCTGGCTTCCTTGAGTGTCAGCGCGCTGGCACGCGCCGCCAGCGGAATCGTCTACGCGTGCTTCGCTACTCCCAGCGACGCCGCGGCTTGGCTCGACACGGCGGCCGCGCGCGGCTGGAAGACCGTCGTCGAAGCCACTTCCGTGAAGGCCAAAACGTCGCTCACATTGTGGCCTGCACCGGGCAACGACTTCGAGCTGATGCGTGGCGTGAAATACCTTCCGACCCCGGCAACTCGCTCGATCCGGGGAGGCTGTATGGCCGCCTGTAACGAGCACGCCACGCCCGCGCCGGCGCGCATCGATCTGGACCGCTGCATTCATTGCGGGCTGTGCCTGTATGCCTGTCCCACGTACCGCGAGCTGGGCGTCGAGATGGACTCGCCGCGCGGGCGCGTCTACCAGATGGTCCAGGTAGCGAGCGGTGCCATGCCGCTGGGGCTGCCTACGTCTCGCACATCGGCCTGTGCCTGGGGTGCCGCGCCTGC